>DASWKF010000048.1:0-10618 GCA_036396795.1 Gammaproteobacteria bacterium
TACCCTGTGCTGACCCGCTTTCGCACTTACGGCGTTGCGCTTGCGGAGCCGGCCGAACGCTATGCGCGGGCACTCGATGCGGCACCGGCTGTCAGAAGGCTCATCGAGGTCGCGCGCTTTGAGCCTTCGATCCCGGTGTACGACGATTACCTGCGGCGGCTCGGCGGGGATCCGAAGGCGGGGCTGCACGCGGCCTAGAACAGATAAGAAGGAGAGAGCCATGAGCAACACGAAAGCGCGTCGCCGATCGACTGTGGTGCTTGCCTGCGCGGCGTTCGGCATGCTGAGCTTCGGCGTGCTCGCCCCCGCGCAAGCCCAGGTCCCGGCGCAAGGCACCTACGCCTTCACCAACGTCAACGTCATCCCGATGGACTCCGAGCGCGTGCTCGAGAACCACAGCGTCGTGGTCGAGGGCGGCCGGATTACTGCCGTTGGCCCGACCGCGTCGATGAGCCTGCCGGCATCGGCGACCGAGATCGACGGCACGGATAAGTACCTCATCCCGGGCATCGCCGAGATGCACGGCCACATCCCCGTGTCGCGCGCCGAGGCCGAGGACGTGCTGTTTCTCTACGTCGCGGCGGGTGCGACGACCGTGCGCGGCATGCAGGGCCATCCGAATCAGCTCGAGTTCCGCCGCGCCGTGCAAGCCGGCGAGATCGTCGGCCCGCGGATGTGGCTCGCGGCGCCGGCGATGAATGGTGAGAACGTGCCGGACGTCGCCACGGCCGAGCGGCTCGTGCGCGAGGCCGATGCGGCCGGCTTCGATCTCTTGAAGGTCCACTCGGGCCTCACGCGCGAGGTCTACGATGCGATCGCGCGCACGGCCAGAGCGGCCGGGCTGCCGTGGGGCGGGCACGTCTCCGAGCACGTCGGCGTCGCGCATGCGCTCGCCGCGGGCCAGAGCACCATCGATCATCTCGACGGCTACTTGATTGCCATGCAGCCGTCCGGCTCGCCGGCGTTCCAGGCGAACGGCGCCGAGCGCAACCGGCTGCTCGCGCTGCACGCCGACGAATCGTTGATCCCCGAGCTCGCCCGCGACACCTACGAGGCCGGCGTCGCCGTCGTGCCGACGCAGAAGCTTTGGGAAGTGCTGCGCGGGGCGCGCGATTCGGCGACGCTCGAAGCGCAGGCCGAGAATCGATATGTTTCAGCGGGAACACGCGCGGAGTGGGCGGGCCGCGCGGCGGAGATCGCGCAGCGGACGAGCCGCGAGGCGGCTTTGCGCGAAGCGCAGCTGCGTCAGCAACTGTTGAACGCGATGCACGACGCCAGCGTGACGATACTCATGGGCACCGATGCGCCGCAGCTTTACAGCGTGCCGGGCTTCTCGCTCTACCGCGAGCTGCCGTTGATGGTCGATGCCGGGATGACGCCGTATGAGGTGCTGCGCACGGGCACGGTCGACGTCGCGAGGCATTTGGGGATCGAGGATCAGGCGGGGACGATCGCCGAAGGCAAGCATGCCGACCTGCTGCTGCTCGAGGGGAATCCGCTCGAGGATGTTCGGGCGGTCGCGCGGAATGCCGGCGTGATGGTTGATGGGCGGTGGTTGGCGACGGAGGTGATTCGGCAGAGGTTGGAGAGGATCGCGGGGAACGGAGGGGCGTGAACCCGAATAAGCGTGGGACCGCGGACTCCCCCCACGCTGAAGTGCCTGCGCTAGGCGGCGACGTCGACGAACTCGACGCTCGATGACGGTGCAGGGATCGGCTGGCCGTCTTCCTTCAATCCCTCCACATGAAACTCGACGGCTTCCTGGATCAGGCGCACCACGTCCTCGCGGCTTCCTGCAACAGCCACGCAAACGGGCAGATCCGGAACGTAGGCTCCAAAGCCCGATTCGCTTTCTTCGATAACTACGGCGTAGCGCATATTGACTCCTCAATCCCGACCGTTCAGGCATCCAGCGCCTGAAGCTTCTCCAGCGTGTCCGGATACTTGCGAACCATGAGTATCAACGCAGCCGCTTGGGCGTTCGGACGCGCTCGCCCTTGCTCCCAGTTCTCGAGCGTGCGGGTGGAAACGCGCAAGCGTCGCGCGAACACGGCCCGCGACACGCGCAGTCGCTCGCGCGTCTCGCGAATCTCACGGGCATCGATCGTCAAAGGCGGGTGTTCTGCAACCGCATGCGTACGGAGCGTGACTTTCCCTTCACGCTGACCTCGCAGCGCGTCGATGCCCTCCATCAATTCGTCGAATAGACGGCGCTTCCCCGTCACGCGCCCTCCTTTCGTGCCCGGAGCCCTTCGCGAATTGCGTTTTTCAGTAGTCGACATTGCTCCGCCGTCAAATCCTCGGTCTCGCCCTTGTCATAGATCGTGCAGAGATAGATTTGGCGCTCCGCTGCCAAGACGTAGTAGACAACACGTAAGCCGCCTCTTCTTCCCTTACCCGCCGCCGATCACTCCAACGAAACTTTCGGAACCCGCCGGTACCCGACATGACAGGCCCTTGTTCCGGCTGCCGCAATAGTGCCTGTTGCATGGCCCGATACGCCTCATCATCGAGATACTTCGGCAGCAGGCGCGTGAACAGCGGTGTCTCGAACAAAATGAATCGCACATCTACTATACGCAAATTGCGTATGCCTTCAAGCGTTGGGTTACCAACTTTCAGGCAGTCAGATGCGGCGGGAAAGATAGAAAACCGGGCGTTACTAAGAGGTTCCGGCACCGGCGTGGGCCAAGACCCGCAGCCTGGAGCCGGATACACGGGGCTATCTCGGCAGTATCGACCGTGGGAGCGGCGATGTCGAGCCGCGTTATCTCGATTACTTGGGGTCCCGGTATTTTCAATGAATCTATGAATAACGGTTCGACGCCTAGACGGAGAGCATCCGCCTGATTGAACGCAGGAGACGCAGGTCCCGCGATTTCGAGCCGATCCATCCCCGCTTTACCCAATAGCCCACGACTACGTTCGGAGGCCGTTCATGGTAAGGGATCTTGTTGAAGTCGAACAGAACCACCTTGTGCCGGCCGCGGGACCCTCTGGCGACCAGGATATTGTTCGAGTGCAAGTCCAGATCGTAGACGGACGCGTCATGGGCGGCAGAAACGATCCGACCGAGCTGCGCATAGATTCGCCGCCGCTCGCGCTCACCGGCGCCGCTGGCGAAATCCGTGATCGGAACACCGACGATCAGCTCCTGGATCAGGATCTGGCGCGGCCCATCGTCGACCATGGCCACGGGCCTGGCAATGTTCGCGCGCAGACCGGGTGCAGAGTAGAGGCGACAGTTTCGGTCGAACTCGAATCGGGCAAGCGGCACTGCGTGGCGCGAAGCGTGCTTGAGGACGGCGTGACACTTGAAGTGCTTCACCGCCAGCGCTTCGAAGCCGCGCCTCGCCTTCCATGCGGTGCATCGACTACCGTCGCCGAGCGGACCGACAATCTCGATTCCTTCCAGGCAGGCGAGCAAACGTGGCGCCCCTTTGATTCCGCGAGCCGCGCTCCCACGGGCGGAGACGCTACTGAGGATTACTGACCGTGCCGCGTTGGCCTGGTTCAAGAAGTTGGCGCGGGGGGGCGTGGATGCCGGTTCCGCCTCGCGGGAAAGTGGGTGCTCAGCGGCGCCGGCGGCGGAGCCCTGCGAACAAAGCCCAGAGCAGGTGCACGAGCAGATACCCGGCGAGCGCGGCGCTTACGGCCAGCGTGAGCACGCCGATCAGGAGCGGCGGGCCGATCGACGTCGTCCAATCGACCAGCGTGGGGATCCACTCGGTCACCTCGAGCGCACGTGCCGCGGCCTCCTCCGATTCCGCGACGTCGGCCAATGCTTCCGCTTGCTCCGCGCCTGCAACTTCGTCCGCGACACGGCCGGTCAACACCAAGCCGATCCTGAAAGCCGCCAAGTAGACGAACGGCAGTATGAACGGATTCGTGATCAGCGTGCTGCCGGCGGCGACGGCGATGTTCGCCCGCAGCACGATCGCCCCGAGGATCGCAAAAACAATCTGCGCGACGGGCGTGAGTATGCCGAAAAACACACCGAGCGCGACGCCTCGCGCAACGGCGTCCCGGTTCCACGCCCACAGCGCATGATCACCCGCCCGGTGATGAAACGGCCTCAAGAATGGATAGCGCTCGATGTGCGCGAGGTTCTTGAGGTATTCGATCCAACGATTCTTGCTCATTACTATTCCAGCCATGGCGCAGGCCGAGCGAGCAAGGCTCGGTCGAGACGCGCCACTGCTTGCGTGGCGAGCCGCCTCGTGCAGAGATCGGGATTTCGCCGTGGGCCCGGAGAACGACTGAATGTGGAATTGTGCCTGACAGACGCGCCGTTCCGCCATCTCACACGGCCCGCGCTCCGGGATCGCAGCGGCGATAGAGGCCGGATTCCGATTCCCTCCCGTTACTTGACGCCATAGATTGACACAGGGCCAGGCGAAGGCTACTACGCATACTGGCATGGCTCATGCATCGGCCTAACTATGCAAAGCCGCACGATTCTGGTCTTGCTCGCCGCAGCTACCCTGTGGTCCTGCGAGCCGCCCATGAGGGTCACGGGCTCGGCGAGAGTCATCGACGGAGACTCGCTCGAGATCGGCGCGACGTCGATTAGATTGCACGCGATCGACGCGCCGGAGGCGCTGCAGTTCTGCGGCCGAGGCGGCACGAGCTGGCGTTGCGGCGCAGCGGCGACCGCCAAGCTTAAGGAGCTGGTCGACGGGCACATCCTCGACTGCACGCAGAGGGACCTCGACGCCTACGGCAGGACCGTCGCCGCCTGCACCAACGGCTCGGCGGATCTCGGCGCCGAGATGGTGCTCGCAGGGCTCGCGCTCGCTTACCGGCAGTACGGCGATGACTACGCGGATGAAGAGGCCCAGGCGCAGGCCGCCCGCCGCGGAATCTGGGCGGGCGAATTCACGCCGCCTTGGGAGTGGCGCAGAAATCCGCAGTCGGATTCAGGATTGACCGAGCCTGATAGGCCCGTCGTGAACGGCGACTGCCTGATCAAGGGCAACATCAATCGCCGAGGCGAGCGCATTTATCACGTCCCCGGGTCGAGCTCATACGATGAGACGATCATCGATGAATCGCGAGGTGAACGCTGGTTCTGCTCGGAGGCGGAAGCGCAGAGTGCGGGGTGGCGAGCGCCGCGGGGGTGAGTGGGGAAGCGGGGGGCCGGCGTTCCAAAGTTCTTGCTTGCCGTCAGCGCACGGTGCGGGCTCATCCGCCATTACAACAAGGTCCCAAAAACACTTCCGCCGTTGTGCCGACAGGGAAAGTCTCGTATAAGCTAACAAAGCTGGGTCGTGTGTCGGAGGTCATCCAATGAATAACGTCAAGACGCGGTGCCTGCTCTCAGCGATTCTCACGACGTGCCTCACTTGGGCATCGTCCCTCGGGGCTCAGGATTCGGTCGTGCAGATCATCCAGACCAACTGGGCCGGCAGCAACGCACACATCATCGATCCCGCGACCAATAAGGTCGTCGACGTCATCGAGGGCGTGCCGAAAGCCCATGCGGCCGTGAATCACCCGGACGGAACGTACTTCTACTTCGCCAACGAGCACGACGATCACGTCGACGTCGTCGACACCGAGACGCACCGGGTCGTCAAACGCATCCCCTTGATCGACCGGCCGAACAAGCTCGTGATCAACGAGAGCCACAACAAGCTCTACGTCGGCATCCGGGACTCGGCCTATCTGCAGGTGATCGACCTCGACACCCACGAGGTCGTCAAGACCCTCCCGGTGCACGCCGGCATCCACAACGTCTACGTGACGAAGGACGATGAGTACGTGATCGCGGGGCTCGGCAAGAACCCCGACACGCTGGATGAGCCGACGATCCAGGTCATCGACGCCGAGACCGACGAGATCGCGTTCAGCATCGCGCTGGACGGCCACCGCGTGCGCCCGATGGCCATCGAGTCCAACACCGACGGCTCGCCGAGGCGGATATTCGCGCAAGCGACGCGCTTGAACGGCTTTTACGTCGTCGACTGGGCGCAGCGCAAAGCCGTCGACTTCATCAGCCCGCCCCCGCTGCCGGTCTCGCGGCAGAACTTCGACGGCGTACAGGAGGGCACGGGCCACGGGCTCCTCGTGCTGCCCGATCAGTCGGCACTCTGGTATGCGAGCCGCCTGGACAGCCGGGTCTACGCCTGGTCCCTGCCCGATCTCGAATTCATGGGCGGTATCGAGGTCGGACCGTCGCCGCAGTGGCTCACGGCGACGCCGGACGGCCAGACGATCTACGTCAGCATGGTGGGGTCGATGGAAACCGTCGCCGTGAACACCCAAACCCACGAGATCGTCGCGCGGATCCCGGTGGGCTTCGGACCGAAGCGCAACTCCACGCACGTCCTTCCGGCCACGGCAGCACGATGAGCGCCCGGGATCGGATGCCGCGCGGCATCTGCCGCGCCGCGCTATGCGGCGTGGCGGGTGTGGCGCTCGTGGCGTTCGGCCGGACCGCGGACGCGCAGGGGCTCGACTTCGACTTCTACCGGCAGAACGTCGAGCCGATGTTCTACCGCTCGCGCGGGGACTTCCTGCCCCCCGATCCGGGGGAACCTGCGTGCGTCATGTGTCATACGTGGCAGGCCAACACGCCGCTCATGCTGCAGTCGCTCGAGGAGAACGCCGACGGCAGCGTGTACTGGACCGAGGCGCAGTCGCGCCGGAACTTCGAGGCCGTGTCGAGGCTCGTGTCGCCCGGTGACCCCGACAACAGCCGCTTGCTGCGGACACCGCTGAGCTCGCAAGCCGGCGGCAGCCCGCTCCATACCGGCGGAAAAGTCTGGGACTCGCAAGACGATCCGGAGTGGCAGACACTCGCCGCGTGGGTGCGCACGGGCACGCCCACGGCGGCTGAGCCTGCGACCGAGGTGGACTTCGAGTTCTTCAGGGCGTGCGTGCACCCGGTCTTCTTCCTGGTTACGCCCGGGGGCCTCGCGTGCGTGAGCTGCCACAACGCCGAGTTCACCCAGACGGATCCACAGGAATCCTGGCGCAACGTGCAACGCCTGATCGAGCCGGGCAACCCGACCCGGAGCCGCCTGCTCATGCATCCCCTGCATCCCGACGGCGGGGGCGACTACGTGCACAACGGCGTCCGGCGGTGGCGCACGCAGGACGATCCCGAATGGCAGATGCTGGCTGCATGGATCAACGGAGAAAGAACCGGCGCAAGCTGCGGGCTCTGAGGATTGGTCTGGCGGCCGCTGGGCTCGTGGCGCTGGCGGCCTGCGGGCCGCTGCGCTTCGTCGACGTGCTTGCGGAAACCCAGACCAGCCGTATCGACCACCTCGTCATCCATTTCACGGGTGAGAACTACGCCGAGTCGATGCGTCTGCTGACGCAGCGCACCGAGGCCCCGGTCAGCGCACACTACCTCGTGCCGGCGCCCGGCGATCCCGCCTACCCGCGGCGACGACTGCGCGTGCACCGCCTCGTCGACGAGCGCCAGCGGGCCTGGCACGCCGGCGAGAGCTACTGGGACGACGCGACGGAGCTGAATGCGCGCTCCATCGGCATTGAGATCGTCAATGAGTCGCGCTGCCTCGACATCGATCCCGACCTCGAGCCGAATACGCCCGAGAATCAGCGCTGCGTCTTTCGCGACTTCGATCCCGAGCAGATCGAGCTCGTCATCGCACTGGCACGCGACATACTGGATCGCTATCCCGAGATGGATCCGGAAGACGTCGTCGGGCACGCCGATATCGCCCCCGAGCGCAGAGTGGATCCGGGGCCGACGTTTCCATCCGCAAACCCGGTTCGTGCTGCGGGCGTTCCAGACGCACTACAGGCCGTCGAATTGGTCCGGGCAACCGGATGCGGAGACGGCCGCCATCCTGTTTGCGCTCATCGAGAAGTACCGGCCGGACGTGTTATCGGAGGACCTCGAGCTGGCCGAGGCTTCCGCTGAAACATCGGAATGAATCCAAGTCGCATTTGCGCCTGGACAGCAGACGCTTTCCGCGAAGATCCAGTATCCGTATAGTTCTAACCGTACTCGATCCGGAGCGGACACCATAACAAAGCCGCTGGCCTGCTAAGCACAGACGCGGCCGTCCGGAATCGAGCGCGACAGAGGGGGAAAGCGCCCGCGTGGCCGTTCGCGAGAGGCTCGAGGAACAACTGGGAAAGGCGCACATCGCTGCGGTCGCATTCCTCGCGGTATTGGCAAGCGGTCCGGTACACGCGCCGGCGGCCGCGTATCTCAGCTCGAAACCGACCGCTGCGGTGCCCGCGGTCGGGAACATTGACGTTCCGCCCTCGGGGAAGAGCTCGAGCGATGCCGAAACCGCGCGGGCGTTCGACCGCCGGCGCTACCAACGGGACCTCGAGGCGATGCGGACCTACCGGCCGGGGTATCCGTTCTGGCACCACGTCTTCACCGTCTCGAATGGCCGGGTTGCTTTCGGCAGCGCCGCCGACGGACGGCTACTCGCGACGTTCCCGGTCAAAGGCGACTGGACGCGGGAGGCTCACTGGGAGGAGAGCTCGATCGCCGAGCTGCTCTCTGGTCGCCCGTTGCACGGTGGGCTCGCCGCGTTCGCCGAGCTGCTCTCCGGTCGGCGGTTGGACGGTGGGCGCGCAGAGCGACGCGAGGAAACGGTGCGTCTGCTCGAGCGGGCAGCCGGTCCAGTCCTTTATCACGAGACGCGTGGATCGTTCGTCGCGAAGGGCGCGGAGCGATACGGCGACTTCCTTGCCGAATGGGGCACGATCTTCGAGCGGTTCGGCGTGCCGGCCGAGATCGGTCTCGCCCAGGGCCTCGTCGAATCGGGCCTGAGGGGCCGGGTCCGTTCCGAGGCGCAGGCCATCGGCTTCTGCCAATGGCTGCCGCAGAACTGGGCGCGGCTTCAGCAGCTCTCCCCGGTCGTGATCGAGGCCTACAACCAGACGACGCAGGTGCCTTACTGCGCAGCGCACCTCACGGTCCTCGCGACCAAGTACGGCAGCTTTATCCCCGCCCTGTCCGAGCACCACGCCGGCGGCGTGAACGTTGGCAGAACGATCATCAACGGCCAGTTCGCCGGCGGGGACGACATTCGCGAACGCTACTTTCTCGGCGCCGAGCTCACCCTGCTCGTGAGGCAGATGCGCCCGCCCGGGTATCGCAAGGTCGTCGGCGGCTACGGCCCGCGCTCTTTCCGGTACGCCGAGATGGTCTTCGGCAACACGTCCACGGTCGCCGGACGGCAAGCCGCGACACCGCAAGAACGGATCTTCGCGATGCGTCCGGACCGCTCGATTCCGCTCGAGGAGATCGCGCGCCGGACGGGTCTGTCGGTCGATGAGGTTCGCCGCTTCAATCCGGCTCTGATCCAAAGGGTCCCGGCCGGTGCGAATCTGTACTTGCCGTTCCACGTGGACGATTTCGGAGATGACACGGCCTTCTGGCATCGTGCACCCAATCCTGAGTACGCGACCGTGCTGCGTGAGTTCCTGCGCCTCGAGGAGCGCTACGCGGTCGAGGACTGGAATGACGGCTCCGTGTTGGAGACATTACGTGCGTTCGAGGCCCGTTTCCGCGAAACCGGTACCGAAGAAGGCATGGTCATGGCGATCGTGATCGGCTACGTGATAGACGAGCTCGCCGAGGGCTTGCGGATGCAGATCCTGACCGATTTCCGCAGCAGCGACCGCGTGCTTCGTCTGCTCGAGCAGGGCGTTCGCGAACGGGAGGCGCTGCTCCCGGCAGCGGAGGACCGCAGCGGGTGGGCACGTCGCAACGCCCTGCTGACGGCAGCGAGCCTGAGCCGGCGGTAGTCGGTGCCTGGCTACCGCTCATCGCAGGAGAGGCTGCCACAATGGGATGCCCAAACGGCGACACCGACTATTGCAGGCTGTTGAGGAAATTCCGCAGCCCTTCGAGGTAGCGCCCACCGCTGTCGAAGGGAGCTTCGTTGTGGGAGCCGCGTAGCTCGAGGAACGTGCGCGGCTCGCCGGTGGCCGCGAAGATGGCCTCGCCGTGGTGGAAGGGGATGATCTCGTCTTCGCGGCTGTGTACGATCAGCACCGGACATCGGGCTTCACGGACATACTCGCGTGTGTCGTATTGGAATCGGCTGAGGTAGCGGGCGGGAATGAAGCGATAGAGCTCGCTCGCGATGTCGGGCACGGAGGTGAACGCCGACTCGACGATCAACCCCGCCGGTCGATGTGTCCCGGCGAGTCTCGCTGCGACCGATCCGCCCAGCGAACGGCCGAAAACCACGATGTCGTCGGGACGCACGCCGCGCTCGCCGGTCAGATATGCCCAGGCGGCCTCGGCGTCTAGATAGGTGCCTGCTTCCGTGGGCCGGCCGTCGCTCTGGCCGTAGCCGCGGTAATCGATGATCAGCACGGAAAGGCCGAGCGCTCGGAACTGGCGGATAGACCCGAGCCGGTGGGAGATATTACCGGCATTGCCGTGAAAGAAGAGCAACACATTCGGCCCCTCACCCGGCACGAACCATCCATGCAAGCGCGTGCCGTCGGACGCGTTCAGCTCGACATCCTCGTACGGCATGTCCACGTCCTCCGGCGTCATGACCAGCGTTCGTCCGGGCACGTAGGGCAAATAGAGCAGACGGTGCTGGCTCAGATAGATGAGCCCGACGAACAGCGCATAACCGACGCCGGCGACGAGGAGGAGCTT
>DASWKF010000049.1:0-29579 GCA_036396795.1 Gammaproteobacteria bacterium
GGACGGCTGCCTCTTCGTGCCGGGCGATCAGCGAACGGCCGACAGCGGAGTCGTCTTCGAGCTTGTGTCGGGTTGACCGGACGGCGCCGGCCGGTCGAGCTCGACGTACATCAGATTGAGACTGCCGCCGAGGTTGATCACGTCGCCGTCCCTCAGCGCCGTCGGCTGGTGGACCGGCACCATGTTCACGAGCACGCCGTTCTTGCTGCCCAAATCTTCGATCAGCGTATCCGCGTCGCGCGCGAAGATCCGTGCGTGGACGCGGCTGATGAAGGGGCTGCGAATTCTGATATCACTCTCCGCCGAGCGGCCGACGGTCATGTCGGCTTTGTGCAATAGGTAGCGCGTGCGCTCCTCGCCGTCGACTGCGACGAGCATCCGGCGGTTGGGCGCCGTGGACCCCGGCGCGAGCCCGATCTCGACGACCGGCGCACTGCTCTCCCGGCTGCGCAAGGGGCGCAAGCTGGTGCCGACGATCTCGGTCGATGCCGATGAGAACTCGCGATCGAGCCCGGCAACACTGGCGCCGAGCTCGTTGAGCTTTTGCACATTGCGCTCCAGCAAGTCGAGCGCCCGCTGCTTGGCCCTCAAGTCGCTCCGGAGCCGGCCGATGAGCTCCTCTTGAGTGGCCAGCGCGCCGCGGAGATCCGCAACTTCCGTCGCCCGGGCGTGGCTCTCGCGCTCGAGCTTCTCGACCCGCTGCTCGGATTCGCGCAATGACTGCTCGGCAGCGCTGTTGTCTGTCTGCAAGCTATCCACCAGCGTCTGCCTCTCGGCGGCCAGCGTCTCGAGCTCGCCGACGCGCTCCGCGAGCGTGTCTCGATGCGCCCGAAGCTCTGCTTCGGCGCGATGTTGCTTTTCCAGCGACTCCGTCAGACCGGCGATCGTTTCATCGTGGGCCGCGAGGTCGTCCTGCAGCGTTTCGACGAACTTGTCGCGGCGCGCGAGCCGCCCCCCGGTTTCGGTCGCGGTATTCGACACTTCCGCAAGCTCGGCACGCAAATGCGTGGCCGCCGCCGTTTGTGCGCTCAACTGCTCCTGGATCTCCGCGTGCTCCATTTCGCGGGTCTTGCAGCGTTCCTCGAGCTCCGTGGAAACGCGCTCGAGATCTTGAACTCTCGCCGCGAGCCATTGCTTCTCTTTGCCGTGCTCGACGAGCTGCGAATCTTTCTCGGCGACGCCGTGCTCCAGGCCCGCCAATGCCGCTTCGTATTCTGCGACTTTCGCCTGCAAAGCCGACCAGCTGCTCTTGCGACTATCTATATAAGACTCCAGCTCCTGGATCGTCACCCGAAGCTCGTTATTCGCCGCGACTTGACCCTCGTGCACCTGTGCGGCGGCAGCGGCGTTGCTTCGGCCGTGGTCGACGGCGGCACGCAAGTCATCGTTGGTCGCGCACAAACCGGCGACTTTGGCTTCCGAATCGACGGCTTTCACGCGGACCTGCTCGAGCTCCTGCTCCCGCTCGGCGAGCTTGGCATCGCCGGCCGACTGAGTCGCGACGAGCTCGGCTATGCGCGCGGCCGCCTGCTCGAGCTCGGCCTGCAGAGCTCGCTTGCCAAGGGCATGCTCCGCGATCTCTCGCCGTAACTCTGCAGTCGCCGCGTCCTTTGCGCGCGCCGCCTGCAGCAGCTCATCGATCCGCGTCTCGCGGACCCGCAACATGTCCGCGACGAATTCCCACTTGGCCTGTAGCTGCTGAATCTCACCTTCAAGGTGATGCAAGAGATAGGGGGCACGCTCGTCCGGCGACGCCTGTAGCGGCGTAGTCTGTTCCGCAGGCTCGGACGCGTTCTCAACCGTTAACGCCGGGAACTGACCGGTGTCCTCGAACTCGTCGACGCAATCGCCCATCGGCTCCGTCGCGTGCCGTGACAGCGCCGCTGCATCGATGCGAAGCTTGCTCGTGTCATCGAGATCGAACTCCGTCCCGCCGGTCTCGGCGGCGTAGTTCTCGTCCCTGGCGGCGCCGGATTTATCGCTGTTCTTATTGGCCATGGCTGCTTGCAATGAAACAAGTCTGGTGCCACTTGTCAATCGCGCTGTGCCCACGACTGGCACGCGCTGCATCTTCAGTATATCTTCGGTGCTCGCTCGGCGACATAATCTTGCGCCCGTCCCGGCGCGAGAGCAGGCGTAACGGCCCCGAGCGGCCCTCGCCCCCGAGGTGGCTCATGTCCAACGCGATCGAAACCAGTGGGCTCGTCAAGAGCTTCGGCGCCACCCACGCCCTCAACGGCGTGGATCTGCGCATCCGCGAAGGCTCCGTTTACGGTCTGCTGGGCCCGAACGGTGCCGGCAAGACCACCACGATCCGCGTCCTTGCGACGCTCTTGAGGCCGGACGCAGGCACGGCAACCGTCCTCGGCCACGACGTCGTGCGCGAGGCCGCCAGGGTTCGCCAGAAGGTGAGCCTGACCGGGCAATACGCCTCCGTCGATGAGGACCTTACCGGCTACGAGAACCTCGTGCTCGTCGCGCGCCTGCTGGGGCTGTCGTGGCGCGCCGCTCGGGAGCGCGCCACCGAGCTGCTCGAGGTTTTCGGCCTTGCGGAGGCCGCGGGGCGCCAGGTGCTGACCTATTCAGGCGGCATGCGGCGGCGCATCGACATCGCCGCCAGCCTGGTAGCCATTCCACGCATCCTATTCCTGGACGAGCCCACCACGGGTCTCGACCCGCGCAGCCGAAACCAGGTCTGGGAGCTGGTGCGGCGCATCGCCGCCGAGGGCACGACCGTGCTGCTGACGACTCAGTACCTCGACGAGGCGGACCGGCTCGCCGAGCGGCTCGCGGTGGTCGACCATGGCCGCGTCATCGCCGAGGGCACGAGCCGCGAGCTCAAGGCTTCCGTCGGCGCGAACGCCCTGCACGTGCGCCTCGTCAGCGCCGATCAGCGTGCGGCCGTGCAGCAGCTGGTCGAGCGCGTCGTCGGCGACGGGCTGCTGCCGGCGACGGACCCAATGGAGGTGACCGCGCGGCTCGCGAGCTCCACCCAGGCGGCCGCCGTCCTCGCGGCGCTTACCGAGGCGCGCCTCGACGTCGCCGGCTTCTCGGTGGGGAATCCGAGCCTCGACGAGGTGTTCCTCGCGCTTACCGGCAAGCCCGCGGAAGCCGCGGCGACGGAAGCCGCGCCGTGACGCGGGACATCCTGCCCTCCGGCGAGCGGACCCACCAGCTCCTTGCGATGCACGCGCGGGCGCGGCCGGCATCGGCGCTGTCGGCGGTGCTGACGCTGGCGTGGCGCGCGATGCTCAAGATCAAGCACGTTCCCTTCCAGCTCTTCGACGTGACCGTGATGCCGATCATGTTCACGTTCTTGTTCACCTATATTTTCGGCGGAGCCTTGGCGGGCACGCCCCGCGAGTACGTTCAATATCTGCTGCCCGGCATCCTGGTGCAGACGATCGTTTTCATTACGGTGTACACGGGCGTGGGGCTCAACACGGACATCCACAAGGGCCTCTACGATCGCTTTCGCTCGCTGCCGATGTGGCAACCCTCGCCGCTGCTCGGCGCGCTCGTCGGAGACCTGTTCAGGTATTCGGTCGCGGGGTCGTTGATACTGATCGTCGGGCTCATTCTCGGGTTCCGCCCGCAGGGCGGCGTGACGGGCGTGGTTTTGGCGCTCGCGCTCGTGCTGGTGTTCGCCTCCGCGCTGTCCTGGCTCTGGATCATCGTCGGCATGCTCGTCCGCTCGGCCGAGTCCGTCATGACGACGAGCTTCATATTTCTCATGCCCTTGACGTTTGCGAGCGACATCTTCGTGGATCTCTCGACGATGCCCGGTTGGCTTCAGGCGATTGTCGGCCGCAACCCCGTGACCTATCTCGCGAGCGCGTCGCGCGGCTTGATGCACGGAGATGTCGCGATGGCGGACGTGGCTTGGGTGCTGGCGGCGTCTGCCGTCATCGTTCTCGTGGCCTCACCCATCGCGATGCGAATGTATCGCAAGGAGCGATGAGCGGTAGATCCGGGCATGCCCCTAAGGCGTCAGGTCGCCTGTTTCCTCCTGCATCATCCGCTCCATCATCTGTTCCATCATCTGATGCATCATGCCCATGCGCCGGCCCATCATTTGCTGTTGCGTTTGCATCTGATTCATCCGGCACTCGGTGTCGCCCTGCCGGCACTCGGCCATCTGCCCTTCCGCCATGGGGCCGCGCATCATTCGACCCATCATCATCATGCCTTCATGCATGTTCTGCATGTGCTCCTGCATGAGGCGCCGCCGCTCCTCGGGATCCTCGGTGGCGTGAACGCGGCCCATTTGCTCTCGCATCGCCTGCATCCGCGTCTGCATCTCTTGCATCTGCTCCGTGTCAGGCGTCGCCTGCGTGCCTTGCTCCGGCTCCTGCGAAACGGCCGTCAGCGAGAACAACGCGAAGACGGAAAACAACAAGAACTTACTCATGATCCAACTCCTCTGGAGGGAGCCTCCGATCGGTTTCACACGAACCAACTTTAGCGGGCTTGCGGCCGTTCGTTCATACGAACTTGTACGTAGCCGTCGACTGCTGATGCAGCGGTAGCTCGGCGGGGGCGGCGCAGCTACGGGACCTTTACCGACGGCGGCGATGCGGATCGAGCCGCGGGCACCAGGCCAGCCTGCCGCTGTTCCTTCGCCAGATTGGCATCGACATAGCGTTTCATATGCTTATAGAAGGAGCCGTTGGCGTTGGATACAGCGATGACCATGCCGCGCCAACCTTCGAGCACGCCGAGCTGGACAATGTAGGTCCGAAAGAAAGCCCACCAGGCACGCACGAGAATCACGCCCGGCCGGAGGGTACGGCCGCGGCTGTGCCTGCGCAGCTCCGTGTGGTGGCTGACCTTCTGCAGAAACTGATCGATGTCGGTCACCGCGTCGTGCCAAAAGGTTCCGCGCACGTGGGCGACCTTGGCGTTCCCCGGGAGCTGCAATTTCTCGTGCACCGGGGCATCGTTGAACCGAGTGGTCCGGCGGTTGTAGAGGCGCACCATCCAATGCTTGCCCCAACCCGCCCAGCGCATGTCCTTGCCCATGAACAGATTGTGGCGTTCGAACGCGTAAGCGGTCGCAGGATCGGCAAGCTCGAGCGCAGCCAGAGACGCTACCAGCTCGCCGCTGACGTGCTCGTCGGCGTGTATCGACAGGATCCAATCGCCGGCAGCGAGATCCGCGGCGTGATTGTAGGTGGAGCCGAAGCCGAAAAATTCGCCCGTGACGACGCGTGTATTCGGGAACCTCTCACAAAGCTCGACGGTGGCGTCCGTCGAGCCGTTGTCGTACACGGTGACCCGCGGAAATGCCGCGAGACTCGCGAGCGTCTGCTCGATCGTACGCGCGGCGTCGCGCGTGATCACGACCGGATGGATGTCACTCAGGCTCATCTATGACGTGTGGCAACGAGATCTCGGGCCAGTATAAATCCCTAGGACGGGGAAAGCCCGGGGATCAGGGAACGGCCGGCGACGGCGTCTCCGCGCTCGCAATACCGGCCTGACCGGAGGGGGTTGTTAGGCCGAGCTCGACATATCTGAGCTTGAGGCTGCCGCCGAGGTTGATCACGTCGCCGGCGCGCAGCACGGTCTGCTGGTTGACGAGCGTCGAGTTCACGAGGATCCCGTTCTTGCTGCCCAGGTCCTCGATCACCGTATCGGCGTCGCGCTGGAAGATCCGGGCGTGGACCCGGCTTATGAACCGGCTGTGAGCTCTTATATCGTTCTCGGTCGCGCGGCCGATCATGATATTTGCTTTGCGCACTGGATAGCGCTTCTGGCCCTGCTTATCGACCGCAATGAGCATCTTGTGGCAAGGCGCGGCGGGTGCGACCGGCGTGCCGACATCGACAGCCGGAGTCATCTGCACACCCTCCGTCGGACGCAAATCCGCGCCGAGAATTTCCGCCGATGCCGACGCGAACTTACGATCGAGTCCGGCAACGCTCGCGCCGAGCTCGTCGAGCCGTTCCACGTTGCGCTCGAGCAAATCGAGCGCGCGCTGTTTGGCCCTCAGGGCACGTTCGAGCCGACCGACGAGCTCTTCTTGAATGTCGAACGCATCGTCAAGCTCGCGCACTTTGCTTGCCTGTTCCTCGCTCTGCTGCTCGAGCTTCGCGAGCTGCTGCTCGGCGTCGCGGAGCGCTTGATCGGCGGCCGCGCGGCTCGTTTGCAGGCGCTGCACTTCCTCGTATCTCTCGTTCGCGGTCACCTCGAGGTCCGTGACGCGCGTCATGAGCTGGTCGTTTTGCATCCGAAGGTCTGCCTCGGTGTCCCGCTGCTTCTCCAGGGACTCCGAGAGATCGGCAATCGTCCGGTCACGCTGCGCGAGGTCGCGCTCGAGAGCAGCGACGAACTCGTCACGGCGGACAAGCTCCCCGGCGGTCTCAGCCACGGCGGCCGAGGCATCCGCGAGCTCGGAACGCAGCTGCGTCGCCGCGCTGGTTTCTGCGCTCAAGCGCGCTTGGAGCTCTGCGAATGCGGCCCCTTGAGCTTTGTTGCGGTCTTCGTGCTCCGCGCAGCTTCGTTCCAGGCCAAGAATCTTCGCCGCGAGCTGTTGCTTCTCCTTGTTGTACTCTGCGAGCTGCGAGTCCTTGGCATCGATGCTGCGCCGGAAGCCCGCCAACGCCCCTTGGTACTCGCCCAGCTTCTGATTGAGCGTGGCCCAGCTGCTCTTGCGACTGTCGATATAGGACTCGAGCTCCCGGATCGTCACTCTGAGCTCATTGTTGACTGAGACCTGATCCTTGTGACGTCGCTCGGCTTCGGCGACGTCTCGCCGGCCATTTTCAACAGCTCGGGTCAGATCTACGATGCTTGCGGTGAGCCCGGCGACCTTGTCTTCCAGAGCGGCCGTCTTGACGCGCTCTTCCACGAGTGTCTGCTCCCGCTGCGCAAGCTCGGCGTCCTGCGCGGCACGAGTCTCAACGAGCTCGGCAGTGCGTTCCGCCGTTTGCTCGAGCTCGGTTTGCAACACGTGGCGGGCGGCAGCGTGCTCCGCAAGGTCCTTCTGCAGGTCTTCTGCAGCTGCCGCCTTGGTCTTTACTTCGCGCTGCAGCTCATCTATCTGCGTCTCGCGGACGTGCAAAAGCTCTGCGACAAAATCCCACTTGGCCTGAAGTTGCCGGATCTCACTTTCGAGGTGACTCAAGAGATATGCCGCGCGCTCGTCGGGCGCCATCTGGGGCGGCGGCGGCGCCGCGTCGGCCGCGCCGTTGAGCGTCAGAGCCGGAAACTCGCCTGTATCCTCGAGATCGTCGGCGTAGCCGTCAGTCGACAAAGTCGCATCCAGCGGCTGCATCGCCGCACCGACGTGTAGTTTGCTCGTTTCCTCGAGATCGGGCGATCGCCCGTCGGTCTCCGCGCAGCCGTTGCCGCCATCGCCGGCGGCCGGCCGCGGGCTCTTCTTTTTCGCCATGGCACCCGACAATGGAACAAGTCTTGACTAGCTTGTCAATTGGATCTCACAAAGCCAGGAGGGACGGACCCTGATTGCGTGACCGCTCGCCGAGGTCGCGTGTCGTGCGGAACGCACGTGTTTACCATAACTGGCGCCATTGCCGCGCTTAGCATTGCATCAGTTCTCGAACTACAATCCTGTCGCCGCCACACTAGCCGAGGAATAACCGTGAGTGCGAATCTGCGCCTCGAAGCGCTGCTGATCATCGTCTCTGCCTCTGTGCTTCGCGCTGCGCCCGTCTCGGCGCAGGACGTGACGGTTGCGGCGCCCGCAAACGTCGGTATCGGCGCGCCGTTCGAGGTGCGCTGGGAAGGCGGCGCGAGCGCGCGCGACTTCATCACCGTCGTTCCGGCGAATGAGGCCGAAGGCCGTTACAGCGCCTATGCCTACGCGACGCAGAATCCGGTCACGCTGACCGCGCCGACCTCACCGGGCGCTTTCGAGATTCGTTATCTTGGCGCCGCCTCGCCCTACCCGACCTTGGCGCGTCAACCGATCGCCGTCGAGCCCGTCGAAGCGACGCTCGTCGCGCCGACCGCGCTTGCGGCGGGCGCGCCGTTCTCGATCGAATGGACGGGCCCCGACAATCCGCTCGATTTCATCACCATCGTGCCCGCCGGCACGCCGGAGCGCGAATACGCGGCCTACGTGTATACGCACCGCGGCAACCCGGCGACGTTGACCGCGCCCGACGCGAGCGGCGATTACGAGCTGCGCTATCTGCTCGGCGCCTCCCCGTACGCGGTGATCGGCATGCTGCCCGTGACAGTCGGCGGCGTGACCGCCGAGCTGCGTGTCCCCGCCCGCGTCGCGGCGGGCGCGCCCATCGAGATCGACTGGGAAGGCCCGGACAACCCGCGCGACTTCATCACGATCGTCCCGGCCGGTGCGCCCGAGCGCGAGTACGATGCCTATGTCTATACGGACCGCGGCAGCCCGGCGACGTTGACGGCGCCCGAGGTCGCCGGCGATTACGAGCTGCGATATCTGACGGGGCAAACCTATGCGACGCTCGCGACCGCGGCCTTGGCGGTCGATGCGGTCACGGCGACGCTGGATGCGCCGCCGACTGCGCCGGCACGCGACGTCGTTACGGTCCGATGGCAAGGCCCCGCCAATTCGCTGGACTACGTCGTGCTGCTGCCGGTCGGCAGCGACAACAACGCGAGCGGGAACTATGCCTACGTCTCGCGCGGACCGGAGCTTCGAATCGCGACACCCGAAGAGCCCGGGGACTACGAGCTGCGCTACGTAACGCCGGCGGAGCGGATCACGCTCGGGATGCGGCCGATCACGATCGCGCCGCGACCGGCGCCGGGCCGGCTCAGCGTCGTCGACAGCCGTACCGAGCCGACGCTGGCCGGCGCGACCGTCGCCGTCGTGCTCGATGCCTCGGGCAGCATGCTGCAACGGCTCGACGGCGAGCGCAGAATCGACGTCGCCAGGGCCGCCGTGACCGAGCTCGTCGCCGACGTGCTGCCCGATTCCGTGTCGCTGGCACTGCGCGTCTTCGGGCACCGGGAAGCGGACTCGTGCCGGACGGACCTCGAGATTCCGGCCGCGCCGCTCGACCGCGGCGCTGCGATCGCCGAGGTCGCATCGATCGAGGCGATGAACCTTGCGCGCACGCCGATCGCAGAATCGTTGCGGCTGACCGCGGCGGACATCGCAAACCGTGCGGGGCCCAAGCTGATCATCCTCGTCACCGACGGCGAGGAGACCTGCGACGGCGACCCGGCCGCCGTGATCCGCGAGCTTGCCGCCGCGGGCACCGACGTGCGCGTCAACATCGTCGGCTTCGCCATCGACGAGCTGATGCTCCAGGAGACGTTTGCCGAATGGGCAGGCCTCGGCCGCGGCAAGTACTTTAACGCCAGCGACGGCGCCGAGCTCGCCGCGAGCCTGCGCGAGTCAATCGAGGTGCCCTACGCCGTTCATGACGCGGGCGACGCGATCGTCGCGACCGGCACGGTCAACGGCCCGGCGATTACTCTGGACACCGGAAGCTACGCGGTCGTCGTGCAGGGCAACCCGCCGCGGCGCATCGAGGACGTCGCCGTTACGATCGAGGAGGAGACATCCGTGGCCGTGCCCGAGAACTAGCGTCGGCGAGCCTTTCATTGCGGAGCCGATTCCGCTAATGTCGGCGCGACGTCATCGGAATAACCCCAAGAGCGGCGCTGCTGGACGCCGCCCAAAACCGATGAGGTGACACGCCGATGAGCATGAGAAAGCTTGCGTTTTTGGTCGGAGGCCTGGCAGCGCTCGGCTCCGCTTTTGCCGCGGAACGCGGCACGACAGACGGCGAATGGCGCAGTTACGGCGGCGATCTCTCCAACACCCGCTACGCCCCGCTCGACCAGATCAACGCCGAGAACTTCGGCGAGCTGGAGGTCGCCTGGCGCTTCAAGACGGATGCCTTCGGTCCGGAGCCCGAGTACCGTTTCCAATCGACGCCGCTGATGGTGGACGGCGTCATCTATACCACGGTCGGCAGCCGCCGCGCGGTCGTAGCGCTCGATGCCGCCACCGGCGAGCTCTTATGGATGCACCGGGAGAATGAAGGCGAGCGCGGCGCGGCCGCCCCGCGCAGGCTCTCCGGACGCGGGCTCGCTTACTGGAGCGACGGTGAGAAGCAGCGCATCATCTACGTCACGCCGGGGTACCGGATGCTGGCCCTCGACGCGGTCACGGGAATCCCGGTACGCGAGTTCGCCGAGAACGGCGTCGTAGATCTCAAGCTCGAGGCGGATCAGCAGATGGATCTGATCACGGGCGAGATCGGCCTGCACGCCACGCCTATCATTGCCGGCAACGTCATCATCATCGGCGCGGCCCACCTGACAGGCTCGGCGCCTAAGAGCCGCCGGAACGAGAAAGGCTACATCCGCGGCTACGACGCGCGCACCGGCAAACGGCTTTGGATCTTCCATACCATCCCCATGCCCGACGAGCCGGGTTTCGATACCTGGGAAGGCGACTCGGCCTCCTACACTGGCAACACCGGCGCGTGGACCCAGATCAGCGTCGACGAGGAGCTCGGCCTCGCCTACCTGCCCGTGGAACAACCGACGGGCGACTACTACGGCGGGCATCGCCACGGCGACGGCCTCTTTGGCGAAAGCATCGTGGCCGTCGATCTCGAGACGGGCGAGCGGCGCTGGCACTATCAGCTCGTGCATCACGGCATCTGGGATTTCGACATCCCGAGCGCGCCGATACTCGCGGACATCGTCGTCGACGGCCAGCCGATCAAGGCGCTCATACAGCCGACGAAGCAGGCTTGGCTCTACGTGTTCGACCGCGAGACCGGTGAGCCGGTCTGGCCCATCGAGGAGCGACCCGTCGAACAGTCGGATGCCCCGGGCGAGCGAACCAGCCCGACGCAGCCTTTCGTTACCTGGCCGCCGCCCTTCGATCGCCAGGGCGTTTCGCACGACGACCTGATCGACTTCACGCCCGAGCTCAGGGAAGAAGCCGTCGAGATCGTCTCGCGTTACAAGATCGGACCGCTATTCACGCCGCCGGTGGCGAGCCGCTGGGAAGGTCCTTTGGCGACCCTGATGATGCCGTCCACGGTCGGCGGCGCCAACTGGCCCGGCGGATCCTTCGATCCGCAAACCAATATGTTCTACATCCAGTCGTCGACTGCGGTGACGCCGCTGGGTCTGGTCCCCGGCGGCGAGAAATCGGACATGAGCTACATCCGCGGGATGGCCACCGATCCCGCGCTGGGCCGCCCCCCAACGGACGGCCGCGCCGTGCCGACCGTGAGGGACCTGCCCATCGTCAAGCCGCCATACGGGCGCATCACGGCCTACGACATGAATACCGGCAACATCGTCTGGCAGGTTCCTCACGGCGACACGCCGGACGAGATCCGCAATCACCCGGCGCTCGAAGGTCTGGACATCCCGCGCACGGGCCGACCGGGCCGGGGCGGCGTGCTGACCACATCGACGCTGCTGATCGCCGGCGAGCACGGCCTCGCCACGACACCTTTCGGCCGGGGCGCGATGCTGCGCGCCTACGACAAGGCGACGGGCGACGAGCTCGCAGCCGTGCACATGCCGGCGCCACAGACGGGCGCACCCATGACTTACATGTTGAGCGGCAAGCAGTACGTGGTTGTGGCCATCGGCGACGCGGAGGAAGAGTACGGCGGCGAGCTCATCGCGTTCGCGCTGCCGACGGAAGCTCCCCCCGCGAGCGATTGAACGTGGTTTTCCGCTAGAGCAGCCGGATCTGCTTGCCGACAGCCGCCGGCGGCGTGAAGCGGCTCGTGTCGAGCGCCCGCCGCCGCTCGCGATTCAAGCCGTGCTTGCGGCACGCGAGCTCGAAGCGTTTCTTGAACAGATCGGCATAGATGCCCTCGCCTCTGAGACGAGACCCGAAGCGCGGGTCGTTGTCGCGCCCGCCGCGCAGCTCGTGCAGCCGCGCGAAGACGTGCGAGGCCTTGAGGGGCTCGTGTGTTTCCAGCCATTCGCGAAACAGCGCGGCGACCTCGTGCGGCAGGCGCAGCATGGCGTAGCTCGCGGTCGTCGCGCCCGCTCGAGCGGCGGCCTCGACGATGCGCTCGGCCTCGTGATCGGTCAGCACCGGAATCACCGGCGCCATGATCAGACCGACCGGCACACCTGCGTCGGCAAGCTTGCCCATCACGGCGAGCCGCGATGCGGGCGACGCGGCCCGCGGCTCGAGCGTGCGCTTGAGCGCCTTGTCGAGCGTCGTTACGCTCACGTAAACGGCCATCAGCTTGCGCTCCGCCATGCTCGCCAAGAGCTCGATGTCGCGCTCGATGAGGGCGGCGCCTTTGGTCACGATGGTGGCCGGATGGTTGCACGCCGACAAGGTTTCGAGGATCTGCCGCGTCACGCGGTAGCGGCGCTCGATGGGCTGATACGGATCCGTATTCGCGCCCAGGGCGATCGGCGAGCATTGGTAGCCCTTCGCGGCCAGCTCTCTCTCGAGCAAGGCGGCCGCGTCGGCCTTGTAGAACAGGCGCGTCTCGAAATCGAGCCCCGGCGACAGACCGGCATAGGCGTGGCTCGGCCGCGCGTAACAGTAGATACAGCCGTGCTCGCAGCCGCGGTACGGATTGATCGATTGCGTGAACGGGATGTCCGGGGAGGCATTGCGCGTGATGATTCGCCGCGCGACCTCCGCCTGCACGACGGTTTCCAGAGCCGGCAGCGGCTCTTCGAGGATCCCCCAACCGTCGTCCGCGGCCTCGGTGCGCGTCGTCTCGAAACGGCCCGCGGGGTTCGACTCCGCGCCGCGGCCGGTTCGAACGCTATGGCGGTCCGCGCGTGACATGGAGCCGAGTATACTGGTATTTTATACAGGCTCCAACGGACTGGACCGCGCTGTGTCGGTGCTTGCAGGTCTCGCAGGCAGTGCCTACACTCAGTGCATGCAGTATACGATTCGCCGCATTCCTCATTCCGTCGATAACGCGATCCGCGAACGAGCGCGCAGGACCGGCAAGAGCTTGAACGAGGCTGCCGTTGAAGCGCTGGCGGAAGCTGCCGGCGTCTCCGCCGCTCCGCAGAAGCGACGTGACCTCGGCGACATCGCCGGAACCTGGAGAGCCGACAAAGCCGTCGATGCCGCGCTCGCCGACCAAGACCGGATGGACCCGAGTCTCTGGCGGTGAGAATCGCCGTCGACACGAATCGCTACGTCGATCTTTGCAAAGGGGCTCCCGCAACCGTGGAGCTGCTGGAGACGGCCGAGACCGTCGTCCTGCCGTTCGTCGTCGTCGGCGAGCTTCGCGCGGGCTTCGTCCTCGGCCGGCGGCATGCCGAGAACGAGCGCGTCTTACGGCAGTTTCTCTTGAAGGACGGCGTGAACGTCTTGTTTCCGGACGATCAGACAACGCATCACTATTCGTCGGTATATCGTCAACTTCGCAAACAAGGCACACCGATTCCGACGAACGACATGTGGCTGGCAGCCCTGGTGCTACAGCACAATCTGGCGCTGCACGCCCGCGACAAGCACTTCGACCATCTTCCTCAATTGGTCCGCGTGTAATCTCGATAGACAACCACCGCGCTCGGACGATGACAACGTGGAGCGTTGATCGGCACTTTTGACGGGCTGCTTCGGGCCCTCTAGCCCGGGCGCTCCGGTGCTCAGAGCATGACGGTTTCGGCGCATCGTACGACTTCCAGAAATTCCTTTCCGTACCGATCCAGCTTCTTCCGCCCCACTCCGCTCAACGCCAGCATCTCCTGCGCGCTCGCGGGCCGGCGCTCGATCATCTGCATGAGCGTCGCATCGTGGAAAATCACATAGGGCGGCACATTGTGCGCGGCTGCAATCCGCCGCCGGCATTCGCGCAGCGCCTCCCACAACGCCTGGTCCTGGTCGCTGAGCTCTTCCTTCGCGGCCCGCGGCTTCTTGCGCGCTACCGGGCCCTTCGGATCTTCACGAAGACTCAAGCCGGCTTCACCGCGCAGCAAGCGCCGGCTCTCCCCGGTTAAAGCAAGCGCTCCGTAGCGATCGTGATCCACCTTCAGAAACCCGCGCACGACGAGTTGACGGATCACCGAGTGCCAGACCTGCGGTGCCAGTTCCGTGCCGATGTCGAACACCGAAAGCCCGTCGTGACCGTTGCGCGTGACCTTCTCGGTCGCGTTACCGGAGAGCACGTCGACGACGTGCGCGGCGCCGAAGCGCTGCCCCGTGCGGTAGACGGCCGAGAGCAGCTTCTGCGCGGCCTCGGTGCCGTCCCAGGTGGCCGGCGGTACAAGGCAGTTGTCGCAGTTGCCGCAATCGTTGTCTAGCGCATCGCCGAAATAGCTCAGCAGCGGCCGCCGGCGGCACTCGGTCACCTCGCACCAGCCGAGCAGCGCATCAAGCCTGTGGCGCTCGTGGCGCTTGTGCTCCTCGTCTGCTTCGGAGCTCTCGACAAGCCGGCGTAGCTGCACGACGTCGGCCAGGCCGTAAACCATCCAGGCTTCGGCTGGCTCGCCGTCGCGGCCGGCGCGGCCGGTTTCCTGGTAGTAGGATTCCATGCTCTTGGGCAGGTCGAGATGCGCGACGTAGCGCACGTCGGGCTTATCAATCCCCATGCCGAACGCGATCGTCGCGACGATCACGACGCCGTCGTCCATGACGAAGCGCCGTTGATTCGCGGCGCGCGTTTTGGTGTCGAGGCCCGCGTGGTACGGAAGCGCGTCGAAGCCCTGCTTGCAGAGCCACTCGGCCGTCTGCTCGACACGCTTGCGTGTCAGGCAGTAGACGATGCCGGCCTCGCCGCGACGGCTCTCGAGAAACTTCGTGAGCTGCTTCTTCGGATCCGTCCTCACCTGCACGGTGTAACGGATACTCGGTCGATCGAACCCGGCGATGAACACTTCGGGCTCGTTCAACGCGAGCCGCTCGGCGATCTCCTTGCGCGTCGGGGGCGTCGCCGTCGCCGTAAGCGCCATGCGCGGCACGCCCGGAAAAGCGTCAGCGAGCTCGTGGAGCGCCAAGTACTCGGGCCTGAAGTCGTGGCCCCACTGGGAGACGCAATGCGCCTCGTCGATCGCGATGATCGAGAGGCTCACGTCGCGCAGCAGCTCGCGCGTTTGCGGCTGCATGAGCCGCTCCGGCGCTATATACAGGAGCTCGAGCCGGTTGCTTTTGAGGCGCTCGATTACGTCGCGCTGCTGGCCCAAGCTCAAGCTCGAGTTCAGGAACGCAGCTTCGACGCCGAGCTCACGCAGCGCGCCGACTTGGTCCTCCATGAGCGCGATGAGCGGCGACACGACGAGTCCCGTGCCCGCGCGCACGAGCGCGGGGATCTGATAACACAATGATTTGCCGCCGCCCGTCGGCATGAGCACGAGGCTGTCGCGGCCGGCCAGCGCGGCGTCGATGATCGCCGGCTGCCGGCCGCGGAATTCCGTGTAGCCGAAGACGTCGCGTAGCAGCTCAGCGGCGCGGTCGCCGCGCAGGCTCGGCGAGGTATCCGATACGGTCGATTGCATGCGGCGATAGTGCCATACTCGGGCCGTAAACTCCGGCGCTCTTTGCTGAGCATTTTCAGCGAATGCGCTGGATTCGAGTTTCTTTTCTCGCGCGAACGGGTTAGAAACGCCGGACCTATCAGGCTACCATTGCCTCACGCGTCCGGTGTCGACGTGCACGAAGTCCGAGTCCGGGTAGTAGCCGACGCCGCCTACATGCAGCGCCAGCGCTTCCTCGCGCAGGCGGCTCGTTCGCACACCGGTCAACCGCACGTCGATGGCTTTGCCTTCCATGTGCAAGCTGCGTTGGGCTACACCGCCGCCGCTGCTGTTGCGCAGCATCTCGTTCGTGCGCGGTGAACGGTAGCCGGAGATGATCTCATACGTGCCCCTGTCGCCCGCGCGTGAACGCAGCGAGTACAGCGCGTCGAGCAGATCGGGATCGATCGGGTGAACGTCGCCGGTGCGGAAATCCCTGAGGAAGCGGCTGATCTCCGCCAACGCCTCCGGGATGGGCACGCCGTTCTCGACATAGGTAACGCGCAGCCGCTCCCCCGTGTGCGTATGATAAAAGGCGAGCGTGCGGGGCGTTGCGGCGCGTGCCCTTGGCGCAAAGTGGAGCCCGGCGGTGGCGACAACGGCAGCGAGCAGCTCTCGCCGGCTCAGCAGGAGTGGATTCGACCGGCCATGAGAGTGGTTGCACATGAGCTGTAGTTCCTCGAACAACGACGTCCGGCCCCCGAGCCGCCCGCCGTATGGTCGGCCAAACACAGTTTACTTCATGGAAGCATTTTTTCGAAAGCGTGCGCTTCCGACTGTGCTGCTGTTCACATATGCAGTGCTCTGCGGCCACACGGCGCTGGCCCAGCCCGACACGACCGAAGCGCTGCGCAGCCGAGTCGAAGCATTGGCGCTCGAGCCGCGGATCGACGGGACGCCCGTGGCGGACGCGTGGTTTCTGATTCGCTTCTACGAGCGCCGGCAGTTTCGGCCGGCCTGGGATCCCGACACGAAGCTCGACGGTTTGCTCAGGGCACTCGAGGGCAGCGGCGAGCACGGCCTCGATCCGGCGGACTATCACGAGGACCTGTTGCGAGAGCATCGCGAACGCCGCAGCCGCGAGCCTTCCCCCGACACGGACATCAACCTCGACATCCTCGCGACCGACGCGTTGGCCCGCTATGCATTTCATTTGCGGTTCGGCAAGGTCAATCCTGAAGCGATCGAGCCGACGTGGAACTTCAGCCGGACGCTCGAGGGTGTGAGCCCGGTCAATGCCGTGCAGAACTTGATCGACGCGCCCGACATCGGCACCGCGTTGCGCGCACTGGCGCCTCAGGAAGCGCGCTATGCCGAGTTGCTGAAGGCGTTGAGTGACTACAGGGTGCTCGCCGAGGCTGGCGGCTGGCCGCAGGTGCCGGACGGCGAGACGCTGCGCGCCGGCATGCGCTCACCGCGCGTCGCGTTGCTGCGCCAGCGCTTGCAGGCTGCCGGATACCCGCTTGGAGACGCCGGCAGTGACCCTGGAAACCCGGACCTGTTCGACGCGACGCTGGACGCCGCCGTAAGGACATTTCAGCGGCTTCACGGCCTCGATGCCGACGGCGTTGTCGGTGCGCGCTCCGTGGCGGCGCTGAACGTATCCGTCGAGGCACGTATCGATCAGCTGCGTGTGAACCTGGAGCGCGTGCGCTGGATATTCCGGGATCTCGAGGCGCGTTATATCGTCGCCAACATCGCACGCTTCAGAGCGTCGCTGATCGAGGACGACGAGGTGGTTTGGACGACGCGCGCCGTCGTCGGCCGCCCGTACCGGCAGACGCCGGTGTTCCGCGCGACCATGACTTATCTGGTACTGAACCCGACGTGGACCGTGCCGCCGGGCATCCTGCGCAACGATCTGTTGCCGGAGATACGCCGCGATCCGGGTGCGCTGGCGCGTCGCAGTATGGTCGTGCTCGACACGTCGGGCGACGAGGTAAACCCGGCCGAAGTCGACTGGAACGCCCGCGCTTTTCCGTACATGCTGCGTCAACAACCCGGCCCGGACAACGCGCTCGGGCGTGTGAAATTCATGTTCCCGAACCCGCATCACGTCTATATGCACGACACGCCGGCGCGCGAGCTGTTCGATCGCGCGGACCGCACGTTCAGCTCGGGCTGTATCCGCCTCGAGAACCCAATGGAGCTCGTTGAGCTGCTGCTTCGCGAGTCGGGTCAGTGGGATCGGGCCGCGATCGACCGTGCGGTCGCGGACGGGCGCCAACGCACCGTGAACCTGCCGCGACCGCTGACGGTGCTTCTGATCTACGGCACGGTCGTGCCGGAAGACGGCGAGATCTACTTCCTGCTGGACGTCTACAATCGCGACGCGCGTCTGCTCGGGGCCCTGAACGAGGACTTCGAGTTCAGCGCACCGGTCGGCTACGAGGAATCGTTACGCTCGCAGGTATTGTGACGCAGTCAATCCGCCGGAGTCGGCAGCCTACGGCTTGCTACGGCGTCATGAAGTTGACCCCGGCCTCACCGTTGATATGCACCTCGTATGACCGCCCCGACTCAAAGTCGCTGCCGAGATCTACGGTGTTCACCGACGTGCCGTAGATCATCGTACATGCGACACTGCGATCGGCCGGAAGCGTGTTCCAAACAGTGAGCTCGACGACGTTCGCTGCGCGCTCGATATCGATGCGATCGAATACGGCACAGCCACTCGGCAGCCCCGAGGTCACGCGCACGGCATACTGCAGCGGGAATGATTCGCGCACGAGAAGCTCGGCTGCTTCGATCGGCGCCGGAACTTCCCTGCGAGCGCTGCTCGTGGCGGGGATGTCGCCGGTTGAAGGCACGCTAGTGCAGCCAATGAGCGCGGCCGTCGCAATAGCTGCACAGCGGCGGCCGAGCGCGTTTGCGATCACGATCATCGTTGTCGCGGCGCAGCTCACCGCAACTTGTCGAGCGCCGCGACGGCGAGCGCTCGCGCGGCTTCCAGCTCGTCGCGGCCTGCTGCGGCCTCGGCGGTGACTTGGACCATCACTCCGCCCTCATAGACTTGCAGCATGTTCGTCTCGTCGATCCAGACGCCGAAATCGCCGACGTCGATTTCTTGGAGCGAGTCCTCCGTGAACACCTCGCCGAACAGCGTGTCGCGCGTATTTCGCAGGAACTCCTCGTAGTCGTCGATGCTGCTGCGTGTCACCAGCAGGTTCACGAACGTGTCGAACTGCGCGCCGCCTGCCCGCGGCCAATTACATATGGGCAATTGCCCGTCGACTTGGCTCACGTCTTGACCGGCCGCAGCGGCGATGCCGGTAGCGGCTTCGATGTCTGCCGCCGTCAACAGCTCGCAGGCGCGGATCGCCGTGAGATCAGGACCGGTTCCGGAGCCTGCCGCAGAGCTCGACGCCGGATCACGGTCGCACCCGCCAAGTACGAGCAGGCTGAACAAGGCAAGAACAGCGAATGCCGCAACCGAAGCGGCGATACGCAACACCACACGCCGTCCAGCAACGAGCACTATACTTCCGGAAGCGACGCTCAATTTCCTCAAGCTGGAAGAAATCTTGATGCTCATCGTTCGCCACCTCATGGATCGATAATACAATCGATACGGAGACGTCGAAAGTCTCGCCATGACGAGCAGAGGGCGCCTGCGACGCGCGAACGGGGCGTCAGGTCAAGCTGATTCATTCTCTGGGCGGAAGCGAGGGAGTCCCGAGAAGCCAAGGAGCAAACGATGAGCATGCAAGCGAAAGTCGATAACGATGTAACTCCCTCACGAGACTATGGCGTCGTCACCGCACCGGACACCGTCCACCTGGAACGTCTGTTGCCCGGCCCGATCGAGAGGGTTTGGAGTTACCTGACCGATTCGGAAAAACGCGGACATACATGGTCGCATCACTGCCTGCGACCCGCCGAAGCTGCTCGCCTATACTTGGAGCGAGAGTTCGGATGAGCCCTCGCAGGTCACTTTCGAACTGAGCCGGCAAGCCAGCAAGGTGCGGCTGGTATTGACCCACGGCCGGCTGGCAACGCGCGACGATATGCTAGGAGTCTCCGCGGGGTGGCATGCCCATGTCCGACATTCTCATTGCCCGGTATTCATATATGCTATTTAAAGCAGCTTATCCTCTTTAGTCTGCTTTAAAGCGCAGATTGTTCTTGCCTCTCCCCAAATTAGCCGATATGCTTTTTAAAGCAGATTAACCCATTTAAGACGCTTTAAACCGCAGATGGCCAAGATCAACACGCTGATAACGGCACCTCCCTACCCGGTCGACCAGGCCCTCAAGCGCCTCGGCACGAACCTGCGCACGGCAAGGCTGCACCGCAACCTGACCATCGAGGAGGTCGCCGAGAAAATCGGGACCGGCCCGCGGCCGGTCTCCGATGCCGAGAAGGGCAAGGCGTCCACCAGTGCCGCGGTCTACATGGCTCTGCTCTGGGCCTATGACCTGCTGATGCCGATGGAAGCGATTGCCGACCCGGCCTCGGACCGGGAAGGAATCGCGCTGTCGGCGCAGCGCGAGCGCGCCCGCGCGCACGGACCGCAGGAGCTCGACAGTGATTTCTAAGGACAAGACGCAGGAATGCTTCGTCTATATCGTCCTGCCAGGCCAAACGGAGTTTGTCACGGCGGGGCGCTTCCGGCTCGATACCGACCGCCACGGTATCACGACGGGCCGCTTTGTCTACGGCAAGAGCTACCTTGCACGCGCGGAGGCGGTGCCGATCGACCCGATCGAACTCAAACTGGCTACCGCGATCTACGAGACGAGATTGCTCAAGGGAATCTTCGGCGCGCTGCGCGATGCGAGCCCGGATTACTGGGGCCGCCGCGTGATCGAAAAACACGCGGGCAAACCACAGCTGAATGAGATCGATTACTTGCTCTACTCGCCGGACGACCGCGCCGGGGCGCTGGGCTTCGGCACCCGGCCCGAGCCCCCTACCCCGCGGCGAAAATTCAACCGGACGATCGACCTGCAAAAACTCCAGGAGTTCGCGGACAAGATCATCGCTGATGAAGAGCTGCCGCAGGACTCCGATGCGCAGCAGGCGCAGGAACTGATGCTGCAAGGCACCTCGATGGGCGGCGCCCGCCCCAAGGCGGTGGTCGAGGATGACGGCGCGCTGCGGATCGCGAAATTCAACCGCCCGGATGACAAGTGGAACCACGCACGGGTCGAGCGCGCGATGCTCGAGCTCGCGTGCGCCTGCGGCATCCACACAGCCGAGAACAGACTCACGACGATCGGCGACCGCGACGCGTTACTCGTCAAGCGCTTTGACCGCGAGAACACAGACAAAGGCTATCGCCGCGCAAGGATGCTGAGCGCGCTCACGCTGCTGCGCGCCGAGGACACTCACACCGACCGCTCGAAATGGTCGTACGTGCCGCTCGCCGAGGAACTGCGGCGGATTTCAGCGCGGCCGAAGGAAGACGCGCCCGAACTGTTCAAACGGATGTGCTTCAACGCGCTCATAAGCAACAACGATGATCACCCACGCAATCACGCGGTGATCGCGTTGGAGAACGAGTGGAGCCTCTCGCCCGCCTACGATCTGATCCCGAACCCGCAGATCAGCATCGAACGCCGCGACCTCGCCCTTGCCTGCGGCGACATGGGCCGCTACGCGCACGCGGACAACCTCCGCTCACAAAGCGCACGTTTTCTCGTGAGCACCGATGACGCGAGAGCGATCGTCGACAGCATGGAGCAAACCGTACGAGACCGCTGGTATGGGATCGCCCGCAGGGAAGGCATCTCCGAAAAAGACTGCGAAACGATCCGCGGCGCGTTTGTCTATGGAGGGTTTCGGCTTGAACTGGCAAGGCCGGAGCATGGGCCATGAGAGTCCCGATGGGTCGCCTGAGATCGTCAACACCGACCAGGGTAGTCACGAGCTCCGAGTTCGTCGAGTTCATGCATCGTCATGAGATCGCGTTGAGCATGGACGGCAAGGGCTGCTGGCGGGACGACGTGTTCATCGAGTGCTTCTGGCGGACGCTGAAGTACGAGGAAGTCTATCGGCGGGCCTATGACACCGCCTCGGCGGCCCGCGCCTCGATCGGACGGTATCTGGCGTTCTCCTTGGTGCTGACTAACCCACCCATAACTGTTTCGAAGTTAGGGAAGATGACGATCAGGCGTCATGCCCGGGCCAAGTATCCTCACGATAAGAATCGCGGACTTCGACGGCGTGTAATAGATGGCGTGCTGCCTGTGGATGAATCTTCGATATCCTCGTCGCAAGGAGCTGATGTCGAGCCCGATTTGCGGATTTTCTCCAAGCTTTGATAGACACGATTCGAGTGATTCGAAGTACGCATCTTGCTTGCCGCTCGCCGAATTCGCGAAACGTGTAAGAGTAGATCTCCGTGAGGTCGCCGTCGGCTGCGAGGCTGAGCTGATATTTACGCACGCCTCAACTTACGCTTCGACTGTCGCGCAATGTCCATTACCGACCGATCACTGCGCCCACTGTTTTCACTCTCGATGAGTGCCAAGCGAATGCTTTCACGCTCACGCTGGTCGTGGCGTATGAGGTCACGGATGTAGTCACTGGCGTTTGCGTATTCACCAGCGTCGATCTGTGCATCGATCCACTCCCGCATCGCATCAGGCAGCGAAATGTTTAACGTTGCCATTGTGCAAACGACCGCTTATCAACTGATGGCATATATTATGCGTACCTTGCCATAACGATAACCGGGCGGCTCCTTAGCGGGGATGACGGTGGTCGTGGTGGTCGTGGGTGAGCTCAAGCGTGCCGGTGACGCGCAAACGGGGTAGGGCAGAATTGTGCGACGAGAATCTCCACTACCCGGCCATCTCGAGGTGAATCTCTGACGAAACCGTTGAGCTTCCATTTCACTATCGATTCACCCCGCTTATGCGGGGTTCTCTTTTGCCGTCGTGCTCGCGACGCACGCCGATTGTTTTGTCAAACGGCACGGAGCGCCTCGACGGGCTCGAGGCGCGCCGCACGCGTGGCCGGGATCACGCCCACTGCAAGACCAAGCAACATCGAGCAGACTAGGCCCAACAAGCCAGCGCTCCAGGGAACCACCAGCTCCCACGGTCCGAGGACAGCTGCGGCTCCGGCTGCTGCGATTCCCGCGATCACGCCCGCGGTGCCGCCGGCTACGGCGAGCATCGCCGATTCAAAAACGAACTGGCGCCGGATATCTCTCCGCTTTGCTCCCAACGCACGGCGCAACCCGATCTCGCGTGTGCGCTCACGCACGGAGATCAGCATGACCGCCAGGATGCCGATACCGCCGACGACGAGCGCGAGCACGGCAGTGCCCATGACGAGCCGGTTCATAGCCCGCGCGGCCCCCCGTTCAGTGCGCAGCAGCACCGCCTGATTCTGAATGACGAACGGGTCGAGCACTCCCGAGCGCACAGCGAGACGGCTGCGTAGAATCTCGCGGACGTCTTGCTCGAGTACCTCCAGCTCTAAGCTGGATCGCGCCTGCACGAACACCGCGTGCACGTAGGCAATGTTGAGTAGTCGCCGCATGGCCGTCTCAAGCGGCACGACCACGACGTCGTCCAAATCCAAGCCCCCGGGGTCGGTTCCGCGCAAGCGCGTGACGCCGATCACTTCAAACGGCACGCTCCCCACACGAACGATGTGCCCGACCGGATCCAAGCCCGCAAAGAGATTCCGCGCGACGGTGGCGCCGAGCAAAGCGACCCGCCGCCGCGCGCGGCCGTCTACGTCATCGAACAGGCGGCCCGATTCGGCCTCGATGTTCCGGATGCGAAGTCCCTGAGCCGTAGTACCAGTTAGGGTTGTCGCAGTATTGAGCCGCCCCCAACGTACCACCAGAGACTGATCAACAGCCGGCGCCGCGGCGATCGCGAACGCGCTTTCCCCCACGATAGCGTCGCCGTCGGCTGCGCGCAGCAGAGTGTGGCTATCCACCTGACGCTGCCGGCCCGCCACGCGCTGTGCTGGCGCGGCCCTCACGACGAGTAGGTCTGTCCCCATTGCACGCAGTCGATCGAGCACGCGCTGCTCAGCCCCTTTACCGATCGCGGCCATCACGATGACGGCGGCCACACCCATGAGCAGACCCGAAACGCTGAGCGCGGTACGCAGCCGGTGAGTGGCCAGCAGTTGGAGGGAAAGGAGCAGCCCGCGCGCGAACTTCCTACGGCGGGCAGGAATGCTGATCATGGAACCTTGGCGGTGCTCGCACGCGGACGCGACTGCATCGCCTCATCGGCGACAATTCGGCCGTCCTCGAATGCAAGGATGCGGTCCGCCCGCTCGGCGACGCCCCGGTCGTGCGTGACCAGCACTACGGTTCGGGCAGAATCAGCGAGCCGCCGGAAAATATCGAGAATCTCCGTTGCATTTTGTGCGTCGAGATTCCCTGTCGGTTCGTCGGCCAAAATCAGTGCCGGATCGTTAATGAGCGCGCGCGCAATAGCTACACGCTGCTGCTGACCGCCGGACAGCTCGCTCGGAAGATAGTCGCCGCGATCCGAGAGGCCGACTGCTTCGAGTGCTCGCTCGGCGAGCACCATCTCGTCGCCGGTGTTCTCATCGGCATAGAGCAGCGGAAGAGTCACGTTACGCAGCGCCGAGGCTCGCTCGAGCAAGTGGAACTGCTGAAAAACAAATCCGATCGTCCGGTTACGCGCTGCGGACAGCGCATCGTCGTCGGCGCTCGAGAAGTCGGCGCCACCCAAAAGATAGCGCCCGCCGTCGGGGCGATCGAGAAGCCCTAGGATGTTGAGCAGCGTCGACTTTCCCGAGCCGGAGGGCCCCATAATAGCGACGAACTCGCCTTGCGCAACGCGGAAGGTCACACCCTTCAACACATTCGTGACAAGCGCACCTTTGCGATAGCTCTTGATCAGGCTCTGCGCAAAGATCATGACGTCCCCCGCTTCCGTGAATGATCAGGCCGCGTGCCCGCGCAAGCTTGCCGCGGGGTCCATGCGCGCTGCTTGCCGGGCGGGGCGAACGCCGAATGCTATGCCGATCGCCATGCACGCCCCCAAGGCCAACGCGAACGGCACCCATGTGATCCGGCTGTTTGCCACGCCAAGGGCACCGAGCGCTGCCGCGACCGCGACGCCCAGCGCCGTCCCCAAGAGCCCCCCCGCTAACGCAATGAACAGCGACTCGAGAAGGAACTGGCGCGTGATATCCGAGGCTCGCGCACCCACTGCACGACGCAATCCGATTTCACGCGAGCGCTGCGAGACTGCAATCAACATCAGGTTCATGATGACCAGGCCTCCCGCGATCAACGCCACGACTGAGGTTGCGATCAGCAGCGCCATCAAGGTAGTGGAAGTCTCGAGCGCCGCACCCTCCACGTCCTCAGGCTCCCGCACGAAGAAATCGTCGTTCTCGCTCGGGCCGATACCGTGCCGGACACGGAGCAGCGCGCGGACCCGCGCCGCGGTTTCGGCCATTCGCCGCACATCCGGCACGCGGATTACGATCTGCTCCAGGTATGGGCGGTTGAAAAGGCGCCGGGAGGAGGTCGCGAAGGGAACGACGATGCGATCGTCCCAATCGTCACCACCTGCGCTCGCGCCCATTTCAACGAAAACACCCTTCACGGTATAGGGATCGCCCGCAACGCGGACGATGCGTCCGACGGACCCGCCCTCCGGGAAGAGCTCGCGCGCGATTTTGGCGCCGAGCATGACGACGCGTGCGAGCGAGCCGATGTCCGATTCCGAGATGAAGTCGCCCTCGGCGATGCCCCAGCGGCGGATCTCCATCCAAGCGGGCTCGACACCGAAAGCGCGCGTGGTCACGGACTGATCTTCGTGCACGACGGTGATGCCACGCTGATTCTGCACCACACTCGCCATCTCGATATTGGGAATCTCGGCCTCGATGGCGCGTGCGTCGGCCTCGACTAGCGACGCCAGACCGCGATCGGCCTGGGGTGCGAAAACCTGCATCTCTCCCCCGGCCCGCACCATGAGCATGTCTAGGCCGTGCATCTGGACCAGCCCCATGATGCGTTCCTGCGTACCCTGGCCGATGATGATCACCGCGGAGAGCACGGCGACGCCCACCACGAGTCCGAGCATCATCAGGAATGTGCGCGGCTTATGTGCCAACAGCGAGGCAAGGACATCTCCGGCAATGCGTTGTGATCGACCCATCGCTACTGCTCCCCGTTCATCCTCGGCCCATCCAGCAGAATACGCTCTCCGGCGACCAGCCCGTCCACGACCTCAGCCCACGGCCCATCACGCCAGCCCACGCGAATCGGGCGCGCTTCGGACCGCTCGTCGTGCAACACGTACACCACGCTCCGGCGGTCTTCCTGGCGAATCGCTCTCGTCGGCACTGCCAGCACGTTCCTGGTTTCGAGCTCAATACTTACGCTGGTTGTCATCTCCGGACGGAGTAATCCTGCGTAGTCGTCGTCGATATCGAGAGCCACGACATACTTGACGACGTTGTCTTGGATGGTTGCAGTGGGATAGATCGCCGCGACGCGAGCCGTGAAATCTCGCGCCGGAAAGGCGTCGACGGTGAACCGCGCAAGCTGGCCGAACTCGATCTTGCCGATGTCCACTTCATCCACGTAGGCGTTTACCTGCAGCCGATCGAGATCGATCACCGTAACGAACGTTGGCGCGCTGAGGCCCGCCGCTACGGTTTCTCCTTCCTGCGTCGAGACCGAAGCAACGACACCCGCGATCGGCGACGTGAGGACGGTAAAAGAGTGATCTACCAGAGCGCTCTCCAGCACCGCGCGGGCGCGCTCGACGTCGGCATGGGCTTGCTTGATGCCTTCGATGTGGCTCGTGCGGACCAGACTGAGCGCGCGACGCGCCGATTCGAGCTCGGCTTCGGCCACCATGCGCCGATCGCGCGCAGCGTCGGTCGTTGCGCTCGGTGCAAGTTGCCTCTCGAGCAGCATCTGCTGTCGCTCCCATTCCTCAGCGGCGAGCGTTACCGCGGCCTCGAAACGCGCGACGTCCGCCCGCGCGCGTGCCTCCTCGTCCGGCGCGAGTGACTCGAGCGCGGCCAGCTTCGCTTCCGCGAGCTTGAGCTCGGCGCGACGCTGCGCGATCACGGCATCAAGCTCAGCTGTTTCCAATTCCGCGATGACCTGGCCTTTCTCCACGCGGTCACCGATGTTTGCGCGTAATCGCGACACCCGCCCTGAGATACGGGAGCCCACTCGCACCTCGGACCCGATACGAGGTTTTACGGCGCCAATGGCGACGACCGTGGCGGCGAATGATCGGGGCTCAACGACGACAACGTCGTCCGAGGTGCCGGTGGTATCCGGGTCGACGCCGCGCAGCCAGACGAACAGGATTGCCACAATCAATCCCGCGGCGAAAACGAGCATCACCATTCGACGCTTCAACATCGAGCCCCGGCTCTTACGTGATGAAATGATACCAGAGGGGACCTGGACGCGATCCAGCCGAAGCAAATCGCGAACCTTGCTTTGCACGTGACATTCCACGACTACGTCGACAGCCAAGGCAGAAGAACATGAGATCATCCAGCGTTGTCCAATCGTTCATTTGCAAATGATTGGCATTCTCAATTACGAGTATGTGCTGACTTCATAGAGTCCCTTGAAAGCATTCTGCGAATCGGCAGAAACCCGAGCGCGTTGCATCCTTACAAATCGCCGCCGCCCCGCTCTTCTGGCGGTTTGTGTTTGCGAAACCCCACGAAGAGTAGAACGTCATACGTGATCTTCATCGCGGCACCGACGTAAAGCGGTGTTCCGAGCGATAGTCCTCGCATCAACAGCCCGGCAAACGCGGGAGCGACAGCCCAGCAGGAGAGGCGCACCAGGTGCGTAACGCCGGATGCTAACGTCCGCTCCGCCGGATGCACGACGGCCATCACATAGGACTGACGGGTCGGGACATCCATCTCGACCAGCCCCTCCCGCAGTAGAAACAACACGGCAGCTACGGCGAAGTTTGGTGCAAAGGGCACCGTCACAAGCAACAGGCTCGAAGGGATATGAGTGAATACCATGGTGTTGACGAGACCGATGCGCGTTGCGAGCCACGCTGCCGCGAGGTGAGATACGGCGTTGGCAATGCGGGCGCCGAAGAACAAAAAACCGATTGCGAGCTCCGAGGCGCCGAAATGCTCGTAGAAGAAGAACGCGAGCAACGCCGTCGTCAGAAACCCACCGGCCAGACTATCGACTGCAAAGAGTGATGAGATCTTCCACAGAATCCGGCGCGTCTCTTTGGTCATCCGATGCTCGCGCACCAAACGCGGTATTTCGATAGCGATCGAAAGCCGTGTGTACAGAAGAGCCACGGCGAGTTGAAGCAGCGCATATATGCCTACGCTCGACCGAATTGCGACTGTCTCATCGAAACCGAATGCCATTTGCGATAGCGCCGGAGTAACGGCAAGGAGCGCGCCGAGCGCGTGTCCAGCATCCTGCAGCACGCTGTACCAGGCGAAGGCCTTGGTGCGCTCTTGGTCCGTCGTTGTCGCAGGGAGGATGGCCTGGTCGATGACCAGCGAAGCACTCCGGTCACGGCCCATGCCGTTGACCATTCCTACGAATGCCGCCACAGCGATGATCCCGAACTCAGACGCGCCGGCCACGATCGCGCCACCGCCCGCGCTGAGGAGTGACAGGACAACCAGTGTGCTGCGCCGTCCAATCCGATCGCCGAGGAGGGTTACCAGCAGTGCTGCGGTGGCGGCGCCGCCGAGCCCTACGGCAACGACGATCCCGATCTGAGCGGGGGCATACCCGATCGTGGCCAAGTAGATGCCGAGCAACACACCCGCCATGCCGGTCGCAAGCGCACGCAAAAACGCTGCGGCATACAGAACGTTGCGGTTATTCATGCCTGCCTGTTCAGCCTATCGTTGACGGGCTAGACAAAGGTAGTCGACGGATCGAACCGATCGGCAGATCAGTCTGACGATCGATCATGGCCGTCGCAAGCAGCGCGAGAAGGCTGTAGCTCTCTGCTTTACAATCGGTTTTCGCGTGATGATGTAGCTCAGCTGGTTAGAGCGGCGGATTCATAATCCGCGGGTCGAATCGACTTAAGTAGCTGTCCGTAAAAGAGAAACCGCATTTGCGGCTTCCAATAAACTCCCCCGCGAAATCGCGCGGAATTCCGAGTTTCTCCGAGTTTCCCGGCCAAAGTATTGGAAGATCCTGCCCAACATGGGCAACCAACGACGCCATTGCACCTTGGCATAGTCCCAAAATGGGACTATAGTAGTTGCACATGCGAGTGATCGCCGTTTCGACGCTCAAAGCGTTCTGGACGAAACGTTCTGTATATCGTGATGCCGAAGGACCAACGCTCGCTTGGTACCGTGATGTGCTCGAAGCGGACTGGGCAAAGCCGAGCGACGTGAAACAACAGTTCGGTAGCGCCAGCATCCTTCGCGACGGCCGGGTGGTATTCAACATCGCCGGCAACAAGTACCGGATCGTCGTCTGGATCAACTACCCGTACAGAGTCGTTTACATCCGGTTCATTGGGACGCATGAGCAGTACGACGCGATCGATGCGCAAACAATTTGAGGGTGGCATGGATATCAAGCCCATAAGGACCAAGTCGGATTATCGAGGCGCGCTCAAGAAGATCGAAACGTTGATGTCGACGGAGCGAAACACTCCGGACGGTGATCGTTTGGATGTCCTCGTTACGCTCGTCGAAGCGTATGAGCGTACGCACTTCCCGATGGATCTCCCCGACGCAGTGGAGGCGATCAAGTTCCGAATGGAGCAGTCCGGCTTGACAGTGGAGGATCTCGAGCCGGTGATCGGCCGCAAGAACCGCGTCTACGAGGTCCTCAGCCGCCGACGTCGGCTCACACTTCGAATGATCGAAGGCCTCCATGCGAAGTTCGGGATCCCGGCGGAAAGCCTACTCAAGCAGCAGTCCAGTCGTTCGCAAGCCAAAAGTGCGCGCGGCAGAGCGCGCAAAGCATAGCGAAGAACGTGATCTAGTCCTCGCAATGATGTAGCGGCGACCCTGGGAGTACTTGAATCGCTAAAGTCGGAACTCGAGGCCGGCTCTGAGCCAAAAAAATGTTGTTTTGCACCGAAAGCTGACCCGGGTTTGGGACACTACGATTCTTATCTATCGGGATCGGGCGATCTGTTCGATCGCGCCTCGCGACTGGCGAACCGACGGCCCGGTGAGCCGCATCC
>DASWKF010000050.1:0-1931 GCA_036396795.1 Gammaproteobacteria bacterium
GAGGCTCGCGGTTCGTGGCCGCTATGACTCTCGTATCGACCTGGAATTCACGCTCGCTGCCGACGGGCCGTACTCGGCGCGTCTCCAGCACGCGCAAGAAATGCGGCTGAAGATCGAGCGGCATCTCGGTCAACTCATCGAGAAACAGCGTCCCCGACTCGGCGCGCTTGAAAAACCCGAGATGACGTCTTACTGCACCCGTGAAGCTTCCTTTCTCATGACCAAACAGCTCGCTTCCCGCGAGCTCGCGAGACAGGGAACCGCAGTTGACGGGCACGAAATCGCCTTCTCGACCACTCAGCCCATGCAACGCTTCGGCGACGAGCTCTTTTCCGGTACCGGTCTCCCCGACGATGAATACCGGTGACGCGGTCGTCGCCACTCTCTTGATCTGCTCGTAGACTGCGTGCATTTCCGGGTGCTCGCCGACTATCAGCCCGTAGTGCTTTCCTGCCACCGGCCCGCTCGAATCATCCGATGACGTTCCAACTTCCTGCAGCGATCTGACCAAGTCGGCGCCGCGAACCGGCTTCGTGAGGTAAGAGACGGTCGGACCACCGAGATGCTTGATGTAGGACTTGATGCCCGGGTGCCCGGTAATCAGCACGACCTTTTTCAGGCTCGTGCCCCTGAGCTCGCTCAAAAGTTCCAGCCCGTTGCCGTCGGGCAGCATCAGGTCCAGCAACAACACATCGGGAAAGGAGTGATTCAGCGTCTCACGCGCATTGGCGAGCGATCCCGCGGTGTCCACGTCATGACCGTGAACCTGCAGCATCTCTATAGCCGCAGCGACGAAATCCGGCTCGTCGTCGACGAGCAATACACGTGCCATAAAGGTACACTCCGCCTCTGGGCCGCAGGCTTGCGGCCGCAATTCGCGTGAGAATCCCGGATATACCAGATCTACAGCCGGTTTTCCGGAGGGCGACCCCACCCACGAACGGGCTTGCCCTGCTGCAAACTGTATAGAGTTTTTAGGACATCCGCCACTTTCCGGGCAACCGAAATCGGCCTCGAAGCGCGGATCCGCGTGAGCGGCCCGAGTAGCCTTGCGCAACGCTCGTCGCCCCGTAACGGTCACGGGGCGGGAGCTCGGGTCGGGTTGACTGCCCTAGCGAGCGAACTGACCGTTCTCGTCCGAGATAACGACCTCGACACGCCGATTCTGCTGGCGCCCCGCCGCCGTGTCGTTGCTCGCTACGAGGGAGTCCTCTCCCAGGCCGCGGGTATGGATCCGGTCGAATGCCACGCCGCGCTCGAGCAACGCGTCTCGCACGGCATTCGCGACCGCTGCTTCCGATTGCCCAACCCGCGCTTGGGCGGCCGCGAGCTCTGCGTCGGCGGCAGACTGCTCGGCCAACCGAAAGGCGTTTTCGTTGTCGTCGTTCTGCAGTGCCGTGCGCGCTTGATTCAGTTTCTGCCGGGCTCGATCCAACTCGAGGGCGCTGTACTCGGCCGCTCCAGCTTGTTCAGCCTGCCTGATGTTGGTCTCCGCGAGCGTCATCGCTTGCTCCTACTGCTACCTCAAGATGGGCAATCCTCGTGCCATCGTTCGATGCGGAGACACCGCGCCTGCGAAGCGGCCTCGTCGACATGCTGCCGCCAACGATGGAATGAGCTACAAGATTTGAATGGCAATTTACAAAGCTTGTGCGCTCACAACTCCTCAGTGTTCTTGGGTGCGCGTTGCTTCTCGCGGCGCCGTGCAAGATCAACGGAAAAAACATGCTGGCATGCTTTTTGCTAGTTGGAAGACAGCAATGGATTCATACGGAAAGGAGACGACAGTGAAGAAGCTCACGATAGCCAGCATCGTCGAGGGTCTGGACTTCGCCGAGACCGACGCCAACCAGGACGGCTCGATCGATCGCGCTGAATACGAGCAAGCGTCCTAAGGAGTTTTTATCGGAGTTTACGAAACCATCGCTGAC
>DASWKF010000051.1:0-10689 GCA_036396795.1 Gammaproteobacteria bacterium
CCGAACTTTGCGCACGCCGCCCGTACCGACAATTTCGTCACCAGCTTCCGGATGGCTCGCTAGAAAGGCAATCAATCCGGCATGCTCATCTTCGCTCAGGAGCTTTTCCGCCCGGCGAATGAATACGGGTGTTTCGACGACCGTTTGCACGGCGCATTATAACCCAATGGGTTATATCTGCAACATCATGGATTGGTACAAGAAGGCTGCACGTTCTTACGCAGTCAACGTCAGGACCGGGCCAGTTCGATGAGTTGCAACTTGGCGCGGCCGGAGGGACAAACTTCGAGAACGCTGGCGGATTGGAACAACTACCTGCGGATGAAACGCATCGGCCAAGACGTTACCGGACAGGGCTGGACCCCAGTGGAAGTTGGCGCGCCCGGGAGGACAAACTTCGAACTCTTTGCTGGAGACGCTGGCTCACTGGAGCGCCTACCTGGAACAGAGGACGCGAATCCAGTATCTGCCTGTGTAGTCGAGCCGACGGGTCGGGTCTTGCCGAACACCAGTCTCAAGCGTGTGCGCGCCTTCGCGAGCGAGTTTGACGCGGCTGCACGGACAACCGCAGACCGAAAGCGGCCAGGATCGCGGCCAGCGTATCGAGCCGCGGATTACCTCTCTCGGAGAGCGTCCGATACAACGTCTCGCGGGAGAGCCCGGTTTTTTCGGCGAGTGCCGTCATTCCACCGACAGCGTCTGCCACTGTACGCAGTGCGACGGGAACGGCCCGCTCATCGCCATCGGCCAGCATCGCTTCCAGGTACTCTGCGATCTCAACCTGGCTTTTTAGGTGGTCCGCCGCTCGAAACGGCAGGCTTGCGGGCTTTGTAGTCTTTCCAGTAGCCATGAGCTTTCTTTATATCCTTCGTCTGAATGCGCTTGTCGCCTCCACAAAGCAGCAAGATCAGCGTCTTGCCGTCTTGCCCGTAATACACGCGGTAGCCGGGACCATAGTCGACACGGAGCTCGGATACACCCTCGCCGACGCTCTTCCAATCGCCCAGTAATCCGACGCTCAGCCGATCCAGCCGGGCGACGATCCGAGCGCGTGCCCGGCCATCACGCAGTCCATCCAACCATTCCGACAGCGGGACCTTGCCCTCTGCCGTCTGGTATCGACGGACTTTCACACCGACCATTGTAGCTCAAAAGCTACGCTTGGCGGATAGTGCGTATAAGCGGCCCACCGTATACAGGCAGGACATGGAAACCCTCGAGCTGCGATGCGTATCGCCGAAACGCTTCTGCGACCTGAATAGCCAGCTCGCGAGTCGGCGTGAGCGCCAGCACCTGCGGCTGCTTGAGCTCGAGATCGAGCCGGGCCAGCAGTGGCAGCGCGAACGCGGCCGTTTTCCCTGTGCCGGTCGGCGCGTGCCCGAGCAGGTCGTGGCCTTCGAGCAGGCAGGGTATGGCCTGGGCCTGGATCGGCGAGGCGTCAGCGCGGCACAGATTTCGGTCAGGCGACTTTCGAGCTCGGCTTCGTCGTCTGCGTGAGCAGGTATTCGTCGTAGGTTCCCGAGTAGTCGTTCACGCCGTCGGGCGTCAGCTCGATGATGCGCGTCGCCAGCGAAGAAACGAACTCACGATCGTGACTGATGAAGATCAGCGTGCCGGGATAGTTTGCCAGCGCCAGATTCAATGCTTCGATCGTTTCCATGTCGAGATGGTTGGTCGGCTCGTCCATCACGACGACGTTGGGCTGCTGCAGCGCGAGTTTGCCGAAAAGCAGGCGGCCCTGCTCGCCGCCCGAAACGACCTTGACCGATTTCTCGCTCTGGTCGCGGGAGAACAGCATTCTGCCGAGCGTTGCCCGCAGTAGCTGCTCGTCGGTGCCGGGCGGCTGCCACTGCGTGATCCACTCGAACAGGCTCATGTCCCGGCCGAAGTCCGCGGAGTGATCCTGGGCGCAATAACCGACCCTGGCATTCTCGGCCCATCGGATGGTGCCGGCGTCCGGCTCGAGGTCGCCGACGAGGCTGCGAACCAGCGTCGTCTTACCGATGCCGTTCGGGCCGATGATGGCGACTCTGGCGCCCGCCTCGATCGTCAGACTGAGATTCCGGAAGAGCGTCTCGCCATCGAATCCCTTGCTCAAGCCCGTGACTTCCACGGCAACCCGCCGCAGCGGTTTTTCCTGCTCGAAACGGATAAAGGGGCTCATGCGGCTCGAAGGCTTGATTTCCTCGAGCTCGATCTTCTCCAGCTGGCGCGCGCGAGACGTCGCCTGACGTGCTTTCGATGCGTTGGCGGAGAAGCGGCTGACGAACGCCTGCAGATCCGCGATCTTCGCCTTTTTCTTCGCGTTGTCGGCCTGGGTTCGCTCGAGCGCCTGCGTGGCAGCCGTCATGTATTGGTCGTAGTTCCCGGGATACAGCCGCAATTCGCCGTAATCCAGGTCGGCGATGTCCGTGCAAACGGTGTTCAGGAAGTGGCGGTCATGCGAGATGATGACCATCGTGGCCTTGCTGTTGCACAAGTATTCTTCGAGCCAGCGAATCGTGTTGATGTCGAGGTTGTTGGTCGGCTCGTCGAGCAACAGCACGTCCGGCGCCGAGAACAGGGCCTGGGCCAGCAATACCCGCAGCTTGAGACCCGGCGCGATCGCTCGCATCGGCTCTTCGTGCAGCTGCGTCGGAATGCCGATGCCCTCGAGCAGCGCGCTCGCCGTGGCCTCGGCCGAGTAGCCGTCGAGCTCCGCAAACTCGACCTCGACCTCGGCGACGCGCATGCCGTCCGCGTCATTGAGATCGGATTGAGCGTAGAGCCGATCGCGCTCTTGCATCAGCTGCCAGAGCCGCTCGTGGCCCATGATCACGGTATCGAGCACGCGGTGGTTCTCGTAGGCAAACTGATCCTGGCGCAGCACACCGATGCGGGCGTTCGGATCGGTCGAGACATTGCCGGCGGTCGACTCCAATGTGCCGGACAGAATCTTCATCAGCGTCGACTTGCCGGAGCCGTTGGCGCCGATCAGGCCATAGCGATTGCCGTTCCCGAAGGTCACGGACACATTCTCGAACAGCGGTTTGGCGCCGAATTGGATCGACAGATTTGCGATAGAAATCAATGTAGTAGACCAGGGTTTGAAAAAGGGGCAAGCGCGGACCGCAAGGGCGAATCACCGGGCCTTGGGCCCTGGTCCGCATCGGGACGCGGCAGGGTACCAGAATTGGACGCCTGGGGTCAGAGTGAAAACCCGTCGTACGGGTTTTTACTCTGACCCTTCAGTAGTGGGGCGGGATCTCGTCGGCTGGAGGGCCGGGGGCCCGGTCGGTTTCGGCCGCGGCCAGGCGGGCGGCGAGCTGCTGCACGGCGGATTCGAGCTCCGAGATCTGACGTTGCTGCCGATAGAGCTCGTTGCCCAGCTCGTGCAGCGTCTGATCCTGATGGGCAAGGCGCACCTCCAGCTCGTCGATCCGCGCGTCGTTACCCGTATTGCCTGATGTCATTTCAATTCTCGTGGTTCGCGCTTCGTCAGCCGGATCGCCCGTCAGACGGATTCATCTCGACCCAAGCCCCGCAGGGCCAGGGCGGCACGTATGGCCTCCAGCGTATCGTCGTCCAGCCGGCGCATGAGCTTGCCGACGAATTGCGTCTGGCGGCGCCTGGCTCCCATGCTGGTGATGCTCCGCGCCTCGACGATTGCGTCCTCGAACTGCTCCGGCAACTGCAACCCGACCAGCAGACCCCGGGGCGCAGCGATCAATTGCTCGCCGAGACGCCGCAAGCTCTGGCTGGCTTTCTTTTTCGCAGTGCGGCTCGGCGCGCTCGGATCGCGGATTTCGTCGCGGATATTCTGATCAGCCCCGCGGCCAGCGGCGAAAGACTCGCCGCTGACGTCGTTACCCCTGCGTGATCGTTTCGACATTTCGTCTGGGGTCAGAGTAAAAACCCGTCGTACGGGTTTTTACTCTGACCCTTCGATGCGCGTCCGCAATTTCTTCAAGCGTCCGTGGCGGGTTTTGGCGTCGACCCGCTTCTTGCGCACGCTCTTGCTCGGCTTGGTTTTAACGCGGCGCTTGGGGCGGATCATGGCGCTTTCGATCAATTCGGCCAGGCGCTCGAGCGCGATTTCCTTATTCCGCGACTGGCTCCGCGATTCCTGCGACTTGATGACGATGACACCGCCCGTCGTAATGCGCTGGTCGCTCAACGCCAGCAGCCGCTTCCTGTAGTCCTCCGGCAGGCTCGGCGAGGCGGCCGCATCGAATCTCAGCTGCACTGCGGTGGCGACCTTGTTGACGTTCTGTCCGCCCGAGCCCTGCGCGCGAATGGCCGTAAAGACCAATTCGTCGTCAGGAATGGTGACGCTGTTCGATAGCCGCAACACGGCACCCAGCGTACCACCGCTGCGCGAGACCCGTGACCCCTTCGGCGGCTGACGGGTTTCTACTCTGACCCCTCGGGAACGCAGTCGTAGCGCATCAATGCCTGATCGGTGCTCTGCAGCTCCTGACTACCCGTGAGGACTTCGGAATAGTAGACCGGCTCGACGGCTTTCCAGGAAATCTGGAGCCGACCGTTGTCGCCTTTAACCGAGAGCCGCTCTTCGACCGTCAGCTGGTCGGTATGCAAGATCTCACCCGTCAGCACGCCCGCCGAAAAACCTGCCGTGTCGATCACCAGGGTGTCGCCTTCCCACCGGCCGATGGAGTGGCCTATCTCGCTGGGCTCGATCCCATCCGGGTGCTGGTCGACGCCCATGTGCACGGTTCGGGTCGTATCCATCGATTCGTGATAGATCACGACGTTCCCATCGACCTCAGTGATGGACGTCGCGAGACCCGGAGGCCCCCAAAGCCATACGGGGCTGCCACCCGAGCAGTGAATGGCCGGGTTATCGGCAATGGGATCGAACGCGGCGACCGCCGCCTCGCCGGCAGGGGTAATCGAATCCTCGCCGGTCGTGGGGCCTCGACCGCTGGCATCGCCGAACATACCCGGCCGGATCCAGGTGCCGAAGATCGAGCGGGTCGAACCGGGTGCGAGCCGGATCTCGCGGTTCGCCGCAAACTGGGTACGCGCTTCGTCCGTGCTGCGCATCGTAAAACTGCTGCCGTCCGCGAAGTAACCCGTGCCGTACTCGCAGCCGTAAGGATCGCGTCGCGCCGGAAAACCTTCGACAACGATGGCCTCACCGACCGTGAACAGCGTTGCATCGACACCGCGCCTGGTAAGCTGCACGGCTGCCTGCAGATCACACTTGTAAACAACCGGCTCGCCGGCCTCATTGACCGAGTCGATGAAAAGGAAGCCATGCGGATTGATGAAGTCGAATCGTTTAACCGTTCCTTCGATTCTGATCACGCGGTAGGGATCGTAGTGAGCAGCGAAGCCATGGTGCGCGAGAGCTGCCGAGGACAGGGCAATGGACAAAGAACCGGCAAGTGCGGCGAGCGATACTTTCATCGATGCAGATTCCTAGAAACCGTCGGTGCTCGATTTTCCGGTATTTGGCGCCTAATTTCGACCGGTCGGCCCCGCGAGGATCGGGTCAGAGTGAAAATACGTCCAGACGGATTTTTACTCTGACCCTTTAGGTTCCTCCACCTCGGCCCTAAATCGCCCAATCCCCAACACGAGGCCCGTGTTCAGGGCAGAGCGGATATCGGCAAGCACCCTGGCCGAGAGCTCCTGCTCAAAAAACCGCCGGTACGCACACCGTCTCGCCCCCGGCGTTTCCCCAAGCGCCAGATACTCCGGGTGCGGCTGCCATAGCCCGACAGCTTGGCCGAAAGCATGCGCCCGATAGCTCGACCAGGTGCAATCCGCCGGATCGGCCACGAGCCCTGCGCGCACCGGGTTGAGCTCGATATAGCGCTGACAGATGAGCAAGTAAGCGCGGCTCTGACGCCCCGCTGAACCACATGGACCGGCAGACACGGCGGACAGCAACGTCGCTTTCGAGGCATCCAAAACCCGCAACAAACCACACCCCCGCCAACCTGACCGCATCACCCCTCCCCCAGCTACCTCCGAATCCCGCCATTCCCCCGGGTTTATACTCTGACCCCATTAATTGGACCCCATTAATTGTTAATTGGAGGACCCTCTGCTGCCACCAACCATAACCCCCGAGGAAGCCCGTATCATCGGGTGCCTCATGGAGAAATCCGTGCTCACGCCGGATCAGTATCCATTGACGCTCAACGCGCTCACCAATGCCTGCAATCAAAAGTCCGGGCGCGACCCCGTGATGTCCATCGAGAAGAACATCGTCCAGCGTATCGCTCGCGATCTTGGAGCGAAGCACCTCGTGCAGGTCGAGGAGAACTTCCGCAGCGGCGTGGAGAAATACAAACAGCGGCTATGCAATACGGTCTTCAACGATTTACAGCTCGACAAGCCGCAGTTCGCGATCGTCTGTCTGCTGTTGCTGCGCGGCCCTCAGACACCCGGGGAGCTCAGAGCACGAAGCGGACGTCTGCATGCCTTCGCCGACAACGGCGCCGTGGAGGATGTGCTCATCGGCCTGATCGAGCGAGAGGGTAATCCGCTCGTCGTGAAATTGCCGCGCACGCCGGGCCGTAAGGACTCCGAGTACATGCATTTGCTCTCCGGCCCGATCGACACGACTGCACACGCGGTTCGAGCGCAAGCCGCAACGGCCGCCGGGACAACCTCACGCGCGAGCGTGTCAGAGCTGGCGGAGAGAGTCGCTCACCTCGAGGTCGAAGTCGCCAGGCTTCGGGAGCTGTTGGAGAGCCGATAAGGGTCGAACCACGCTTAAGGGTCAGAGTAAAAATCCGTCCAGACGGATTTTTACTCTGACCCTTAGGAGAAACGCGCCAGGCTTCGCCGCGTGAAGCTCGCGCGGCAGCCGTGCGCGTCAAACCGTCGCTTCCAGCGGTAGAACGCCGTCCGTGAGATGCCGAAATGCCGGCACGTCCGTGCGACTTGTCGCGGTTCCCCCTGCGAATATCGCAGGACCTTCAATCGCCAAGCCGTGACCCGTGCTTGTTCTGCCTTCGTCATTTGCCCTCCACTCCAGGTTGGTCAGCCTTGAGAAAAGAGCTTAATGTGTCACCGATCTATTGGGACTTCACACCGAGAGAATTGGCGCGCCATAAGCGATGAAGCTGGGCACTGGAATGCTGTGGTCGAGATCAGGGCGTAGTCCTCACGGCTGAGGCATCCGATGTCCGCTTTTAATTAGACTCGGGTCATTCGGTCTTACGCTATCACGGTCCGCGACCAGCCAAACAGCGAACAGACTTTCGCAGACAGAAATCCGCAGACCAATGCGGTCTGCAGTGGTATCGCGTGGTCTAGGTCGGCTCGTGAATTGGCGCGCCAAAATACAAAAGGGACCTCTTGGTCCCTTTTGTATTTTTGGTGTGTCCTGGAGATTTGGTTCGGACTCCTAGTTCGACAAATCGGCAGGACAGCCGATTTGGTCGGCCGTAGGCCGCGCGCAGGGCCGCGGCACAGGGACGTGCCGCGGACAATCTCTCCGGGCGCGCCATTTCACGAGACGGCACAGACCACTTCATATCGCTCCAGACCGCAATCGTCTGCTGGTTCTTGTCTGCTCGGGGCTATTGGCTATTGGTCTCCAGCTGGCAAAAGCCGATGCCTTCGATTGCATCGAGATGTTCTATAGTTGTTGAATACAGTTCCGCATGGTGAAATTCGACTCAGAGATCCTGGACATGCCATGACTACGAAACTCTCAGCATTCACAGAGCTAAAACTTTTCGTTGGTTTTGCCGCGAATCTTAGGGGATTCCTGCGGAAACCTATGACACCGGATGAGTGTGCGCAGCGGATGCTACATGGTTTGCAGACTAGAGAGGAGTCCTTTCTCGACATCTTAGAGAATGGGATTTATGCGATTGACAATAGCCCTTACCGCAAGCTCCTCGTTCACGCGGGGATCACAATAGATGATGTCAAACACTCAGTAAGAAACTCGGGACTTGAGAAAACTCTCGAGTGGCTTCTAAACTCCGGCGTCTATCTGACTCTAAACGAGTTCAAGGGACGTAGACCCATACGTCGGGGCAATTTGGAGTTAGATGTTAATCCCCGTGATTTCGACAACCCCCTGATAGCAGGACAGATCGTTAGCCAGACTAGCGGGTCTAGGAGCGGCACGCGAATCAGTATGGATCTTGCGCACTATGAGCAGGATGCTGCTTACGTCTACTACTTGGATCTGAATTTCGGGCTGCTCGACCGCCCCTTCGCTCTCTGGCGCCCCCTGCCGCCATTTATTGCAGGTGTGAAAGATGCGATTACGCGCTGCAAGCTCCGCCTAAACGTGCAGCATTGGTTTTCCCAAAATAAGTACGGGATTTTTTCACAGCCAGTAAAACATTACCTGATGACCGCATTGATGGTTCACGTCAGCCGACTGATTGGTCGGCCGATGCCAGCTCCGGAACACGTGCCGCCGCGCGATGTTTGGAGAATCGCTGAATGGCTAGCGAGCTACACCGCGAACGGCAATCCGGCATACCTCCATACGAATGTCGCTTCTGCGATTCGGATTGTCCAAGCAGCTCAGGAAAGAGAACTCGATATCTCTGGAACGTTCTTTCGCGTTGGTGGCGAACCATTGACTGTTACTAGGGCTGCCATTTTCAGAGCAGCGGGCTGTGAAGTTGCATGCCATTACGCTATGGGCGAACAAGGACTCCTTGGCATCGGATGCGCATCACCCAATGCGGTCGACGATGTCCACATGCTTCTCGATAAGGTGGCTGTAATTCAGAGAGAGATATCTCTGGCACCGGATTTTTCCGTTCTCGGAAATCTCTACACGACATTGATTCGTACACCACCGAAGTTGATGTTGAACGTCGAGTCGGACGACTATGGATCACTGGAGCATCGGGCCTGTAGCTGCAAACTTGGAGAAATAGGCTATTCCCTGCATTTTCATACCATTCAGAGTTACGAGAAACTCACAAGCGAGGGCATGAATTTTCTTGGTAGCGATCTTCTAAAGCTTCTCGAAGATATTCTTCCCAATAAATTTGGCGGAAATCTAATGGACTATCAGTTTCTGGAAACCGAGGAGCAGGGTTTGCCGAAGGTTAGTCTTGTCATCAGCCCCCGCGTCGGCGACATTGATGAGACGAGTGTTGTCGCCTGTGTCATTGATTTTCTCAATCAGTGCTCGGGCGGGAATCAGTACGGGGAAAGGTGGCGAGAGAGCAACACGCTGCGTGTGCTTCGCCAAGATCCCTCCGCGACTGGTACGTCGAAAGTGCATGCGCTGCATGTCGAGCGACAGGTTTCTGAAGTTGAGTCTTAACGGCCAGTATTTCCCGCTCTATCTAGCAATTCAGAGTATGCAAGCTATTGGTATTGGTTGGCCGCAGGCCGCCCACAGGGCCGCGGCACAGGGATATACCGCGGACAGCCTCGTCGGGCTCCTCAGATGTGCCCGCCGGGGTTAAGCCCGCTTGGCACCTGCGCGGGTATCGTCCGATCGAAGGAGTCATCGTTTAGGGCATTCAAAAATTCGATCAAAGCTTGCTCGTTGTCATCGACGTCGTCCAGCGTGCGTAGCAACGGATCGAGTTGATCGCGCGTCAGATTCTGGTTCCTATTACCGCGCCGGCCGAAGCCGTCGTAGAAGTCGAGTACATCGTCGAGATCGGCAAGGATGCCATTGTGCATATACGGTGCCGTGTCGGCGAGATTTCGCAGCGACGGCGGCGAACCCCGTTTTGAGTAACACGGGGGTAACACGGGGGTCTACGGATACATGATCTCGAAGTCGAGAAGTGTAGCTGTGCTAAGCACCCATGGCGACCCTACGGGCGGGTATTGACAGGCAACGAATGTTGTGAGAATGTTGCTTGACTGTCATTTAACCGTTTGGAGGGTCTATGGGATCGGCGGATTTACACAAGATCTGGGGCGCCCCGGATAACTCCCGGCTGACGGCTAAGCAACAGTCATTCCGGCTCCCTACGCACGTTGCGGCCAAGATCAACGCTCTGTGCGACCTGTTCCCGACTAAGACCAAGACCGAGATTGTGGGAGATCTGTTGGCCACGGCGCTGGATGAGCTCATCGCCAATCTCCCGGTCCAGCGGGGCAAAGTCATCGCTGAGCACCCAGACCACGGTCGGGTATACGAAGCGCATGGCATGGGAGCAGAATTTCAGGTGCTTGCGAATAAGCACTTTCGCGAAATCGAGAAGGACCTCGGCAACGAGTCACTGTCAGACCTGTACCCTGACCAGCTAGTAATCAGCGAAAAATCGGATGACGACGACTGAGATTCGCTGCGTCTTGCAGGGATTAGATACCCTACAGATTGCCTACTACCTCGAAGCGCGGCCGGGCGGCGGATTCCCGTACGAGTCCTTGCTGGTCACCAAAGAGCGGCTAAGAGCCAACCGACAACGGCAAGGCGCAACCGTCGAACTCAACGGCTGGGAGTTCTCGCTTAGACCGTACGGATCGAGTTCTGGATATCCCCTCGTTCTGGAGAATCGTGACTACACGCTCGAGTTCGGGGAGTTCAATAACCCTTCGTTCTTTGTCACGTTTCGAAGCGAGGCTCTTTGGCGAGCTGGTGCCGAAGCGTTGCACCGAGAGTTCGAAGCGTGGGCCGTCGGCGCTGGTCTCCGCTTCGTTCAGGCGGAAAGCGTCTCACGTGTCGATTTCGCCTTCGATTATCTGCTGCCAAGTGTGGATTTCAATGTGGAAAGCGTCGTTTCCAAG
>DASWKF010000052.1:0-2869 GCA_036396795.1 Gammaproteobacteria bacterium
CTCGGGAAGCACTCGAAGAAGGGTCTCTCAGGCAAGACCTGTATTTTCGGCTGAACGTATTTCCGATCGTCGTTCCTCCGCTGCGGGAGCGTGTCAGCGACATCCCGCTATTGGTCGATTTCTTTCTCCGGGAGTTGCAGCAGGGGAATGGGGATCTGAGTTTCACGGAGGAGGCCTTGGACCGTCTCCGAGATTACTCCTGGCCCGGCAACGTCCGCGAGCTCAAGCACGTCGTGCAGCGCGCGTTTATCATGGCAGATACGAGCTCGACCAGGCTCGAGTTGCCAGAAAAGTTCGGTAGCCCGTTCGGCGCTTCCGGCAGCAATGGGAGCTTGACGGCGGGGCGGTCGATTCGCGACGTCGAGCGCGAGCTCATCGAGAAAACACTCGAGCATTTCGAGGGCGACAAGAGAGCCGCGGCCGAAGCTTTGGGCATCAGCTTGAACACGCTCTACAACCGGCTGAACTCCTACCAGGATTCTTAGAACGCCAGCTCCTTACCGAGCGGCCTTCCAGAATTCGCTGCAATTCTTGCAAATATTGGTCCATCATGGGTCGATTCGCCGTCCCTGTGTGCATGCCGCTGCGAGCCTCTTGGCACAGGACTTGCTTCTCTATGTAGCGAGACCGGCAGCATTGATGTGGAGGTTTGATATGAAAACGAAAGCTCTTTTGACGACGACTACAGCCGTATTCTTGGCAGTCTTTGCCGCGCTCGCTGGAGCAAACGAGTCTTTCGAAGGCGCGTCGAGAGACGCCTGGATAACAGGCAAGATCGAAGCGGTCTACACTCTCAACAGACACTTGAACCCGTTTGCAATCAATACCGATGTCGAGAACGGCGTTGTTCTCCTTACGGGGTCCGTCAAGAGCGATATCGATCGCGATCTGGCGGAAGAGATTGCAAAGGGAATCGAAGGCGTGACCGAGGTCAACAACGAGTTGACAGTGGACCTCGGAAACGCGGGGTCGGCTCGCGAAGCCGAGGGCTCGTCGAGTCAGGACAGGGATTTCGGCACATGGGTGAATGACATCACGATCACGGCAGCCGTGAAGTCGCGGCTCATCGCCAACGAGAACATCGAAGGCCTGCGTATCGACGTGAGCACCGATCGCAATGTCGTTACATTGAATGGCAGCGTGAGCTCGGCGGAGCAGAGCGACTTGGCAGAGGAGATAGCTTCCAACGCGAATGATGTCGCGGAAGTCAAGAACAACTTGGTCGTTGACCCGAACGCTTGAGAATGTTCTACGGCACGAGCTGACGCGGGCAGGAGGCTCTGACCCGCACCCTGACAGGGACACCGGCTATGCTAGCCGCCGAGCCGGCCGGTGTTCGCTCGTGTGCCGGCCGCATCTCGGTACGTTTCCTTGACAACCTCGCACTGTTATCCTCAGGTTCACTCCGCGAGCCGGGCTTACTGATTCGAGGCCACCCTGCGTGATTTTTTCAAGTAACGCGGCATCGGCGCCAACACCGTCGCTCGAGAAGCTCACTGCCAAGTTCGAGCGAAATCGACCCAAGCTGCACCTGGACGAGGCTGCGTGCCGCTATTTCGGGTGCGAGCAGGACGTCGCCGCTTCGTCCCTTGAAGGCTTGGGCCCGGTGGTCACGTCTCCGGGTCCGCGGGTCACGCTCGGAAAGTGGATCTCTACCCAGGCATGTCAACTGGCGCGCGAAGGATTCTGGGGGCTTGCGCTCGAAGATCACAGTTGGATCGATGCAGTGGTCGTCAGCGGAGACGTAACGATGTTCCTGGACAGGCCGGGCTCTCCGGCAGACGAGCAGGTCTCGACGCTCGTGCACAGGATGCGAAATCAGCTCAATGCGATACAGATCAATGCGGAGCTACTGACGATGATCGCCCAAAGCCGTGACGACGATCAAATAGGCAAGCCGGCCGCGCGAGTTCTGAACAATGCCCATCTGCTTCTCCAAACACTGGAGCAACGCGTCGATTGCGCGGGAGCGGGCTGGCCGGACGCATGCGATCTCGGAGAGACCTTGAAGTCCAACTTCTTCCGCAATTCCGGATCAAAAGTCAAGTTCGACCATATGCCGATATCCGTATCGCTGGCTTATTGTACGAGCATCGTGCGCTTGATGATGCAGTGGCTGGCCTTCGAGAGAGACTCGGAACGTGGGTGCGATCCGATTCGGCTGGCGGTCGACCCCGAAGCAGAAACAATAAAGCTGGAAGCGACCGGGCTCGACCCTTGGGTGGCGCATTCCCTGTCTAGCATGGTCGACTGGTTGCACGGGTGCGATGCATCGATCGCGCCGACGCGCGCGTTTCGCGATACCGGTCTGGGTTGCGGCTACTGGCGGGACGGCCGCGCCGCAGGCGCCGAGTTCGGGTACCGCCAGGAGTCGCGTTAGCGCTCGCTCACTGGTCGGCGGCGGGTCGGTTGCACTCGGCGGGCTGCTCGCACACCATCTTGTCGAGGCTCCCATCGCCCGGCAAATGGTCGTCTATGTGGTCGCAGTCCTGAGCAACTAGCCGCCGCGATCGTCGTCATGTCGGCCTTTACACGGCGCTCACATTCACCGCGCGCTTCGGCGCGGTCTGGAACGCGGAACATGACGCCGCGATCCTTCTCGACGCAGTTGCGCGATGGCTGACACTCCTGTCCGTTTTCGGAATTCTGCTGGAAGGTATGGCAGTCCTCTTCGACGATGCCTGCGCGGCAATGCGCTGAGCGGAGATCAGTCCTTTGTCGAGGTTCTCTTTCCGACCATTCGTGCGACGCTGCGGAGCATCACGAGGGTGACGAGCGTCACCAGCACTGCGAGCAGCATTTGCCCGAGTGCGACGACAATACCGATGGCGGCGACGAGCAGCAGTGAAGCGGCCGTCGTCAGGCCCTC
>DASWKF010000053.1:0-3199 GCA_036396795.1 Gammaproteobacteria bacterium
CAGGCGCTTGCCAACCGCACGCCGATGGCGGTGTGGCGCGAGAGCGCCCACGGCCTTCTCGGCGGGACGGCTGTGGACATGACGCTGCGCTTGGACAACGCTGGCGCGTTGCCCACATGCCCACAGCCGCAACAACAGCAGCAGCACAGACGTATAGCTTGAGAATTTTAGGAGATCGGAACGACCGAGAATCCAACTACGAAACCGGTTCCGGTGGTCCCATCGATGGGGTCCACTTCAGTTGCGGACGGTCCCCAGCGTCGGACCGGCGAACAACTTGATCTCGAGCGTTCCTTGCGCCGCAGCCTCGACGTCTTTGATCCACGGCGTGACGCCTCTCCTATTCACGAATGACATCGGGGGCACCGGGAACCCGAACTTGAGCTGAACCGGATCGGCGGCGTACGCGACGTCGGGCGCGGGCAGCGCAGCCGCCAACGCGATCGCGAAGATCAGATTTCTCATCGGTGCCTCCCTCCAGTCGCGACGATTAGCTCGACGCCGCTATTCCCGGCCGGGTAGCCGCGAATCCGAGACGTGTCCGATGGCAACGGACACCATCGTCACTCCCGGCACGACCGCATTACGAAGCACGTTCACAACGCGCAACGTGCTGACGACTCAGATTTTCTTGCCGTTGAGAATGAGGCTCGTCGACGCCGGCACGGCATTGACCACGGTCTGCATCGCCATGCAGGCGTTCTCGCAGACCTCGACCAGCTGCTTCACCTTCTCCGCGGGTTCGGTGCTGTCGATGATCACGTGAGTCTCGAATCCCTCGCACGCGCCCGAACCCTGGCCTCCGGTGGCGACCTGGCCCATGGTCGTCATGTACTTGCCCTTCACCTCCAGTTTGATCCGGTCGATGTCGAGCTTCTTCATGCGGACATAGCTCGAGATATGCGTCAGCAGACAGAACGCGGCGCCCGCCGTGAAGTAGGCCAGCGGCGACGGCGCCTTGTCCTCGCCGCCGAGCGGAGTCCCTTCGTCGCAATAGATCTCGAAGTCGCTCCATCCGTGCCCGTTGTTGCCGACGAACGCCCGCTTGCCTTGCAAGCTCGTGGGTTCGGCGACGACATTGACCTGGAACCGGATCGGTTCGCCCATTCGCGGCTTTTGCGCCGGTTCGAACTTCATCGCCTCGAGTTCGGGGAGCCGCTCGGCCTTTACGACGATCGGCCCGTCGTCTCGCTTGACCGCCCATTTGACGGACGTATCAACAGTCGTTGCCATGATTGCCTCCCGTTGATTCTGAACGCGGCACCTGTCGACTCGTCGGAGGCATAAGCCGCCTCTCGGGCTTGGGCCGATACTCTTGGAGCAAAACTCCCGTCACTTGTCCCACTCCCGGATCATCTCGGTCTTGAGGGCGCGAAGCTCGTCCATATAGGCTGTGAGCACCGCGCGGCCGGGCAGGCCGCGGCTCTCCTGCGCTTCGGCCCACTCCTTGGCGATGTTGGGCATCATCGTCGCCCAGCGCTTGCGTTCCGCGAGGGGCATCTCGTAGAAGGTGACGCCATCCTTCTTCATGTTGGCGGTGAAGGTCGCGATACGCGCGTCGTCCATCGCGATCTGGTCCGTCGGCCATGAAGCCGTCGCTTCCTCGAAAATCCTTCTCACGACGTCCGGCAAGGACTTCCAGGTGTCCGTGTTCACCGTGAGCGCGGTCGAGGAGATGACGCCGAACCCAACCTCGGTGTAATTCTTCGCCGCCTGGTAGGTGCGGAACGGGAACGCCAGCGCGATACTGATCGGGTAGCCCTCGTACACTCCGTTGCGGATGCTCGTGTACGACTCCACCATCGCCGAGTTCACGACGACCGCGCCGGTGCCGCGGAAGAACTGGCCCAGGCTGCCGCTCGAGCCGATCTTGCGTCCCTTGAGATCGGCGACCGTGCGCACCGGGAAGGTGGTGAACAGCTCGTAGGACGGCGATATCCCGCCGATCACGAAGTGCTGGCCGTGCTTCGCGTACTGCTCGTTCATCGCCGGCACTTTCGCGCGCATATTGCGGTCGATGACGTTCATCTGCGCCATGGTCGCCGTGCCGAACGGCGCGATCTGCGCGTACTGCTCGAGGGGCAGCTTCGACTCTTCGAAGTTCTTCACGATCAGCCCGACCTGCGCGATGTTTTCGGTGACGGCTTCGAACGTCTCGTGCGCCAGCGCGAGCGACTGGGCGTAGGCCTGAATCCATTCGATCTTGAGGTCCTGTCCGCTGGCGGCCAGCCGCTTGTCGATGTCCGGCAGCAGCTTTTCCTTGGTGATCTTGACGTAGGTCACCGTCGGCGGCGCCGGGGCGATCACGGTCAATTTGATCGTTTTCGCCTCGGCGAAAGCCGCCGACGAGGCGATTGCAAGCGCCAAAGTCGCTACGGCGGTGCCACGCAGGTTCCGATCCATGTCTGCCTCCCGATGTTTACATTAGGCTTCGGTACCGACTGCGCGTCTGGTGACGCGCTTTCTCGACGCGATTCGCGGAAAGCGGGCCATTGGGACTCTTGGAACCGCCGGCGCGTGAACCGGAACAGGTCGAGCGTCAGCCGCTTCTAGCTCCCGTCACTCGTCGTTACCAGTACTGTTCGCATGAACAGGTGCGGGGGTTACGTCATCCATGCAAAAAACGCCGGCCCCTGGCTCCAATCGTTGTTCCGCGCATCCAGAGCGGTGCGCCGGCGAAAATGTCGGAGCAACCCCATCGGCTGCGCGCTCGGCCGCTTCATGGCGAACGTTGCCGTCGTCGACCGATACAACGCGATCGCCCGCTTCTTCGACTATGTCTTATACTCCCCTGCGGTGCGCTCATGGTGGCGTCTTGTCCCGTTGTTGGCAAGGCCGAGGCGCAATCTTTTGAGGCGAGGTGCACGAAATGAAACGGTGGGTCTTGGCGGGTTTCATGCTTGTCGCGCTGGCGCCAATTGCGTCGGCGGCCGAGGGAATCGTGTCGATCAAGAGTGGGTTTCCGGTCAAAGAGACGATCGATCGTCTGGAGAGGACTGCGAGAGAAAAGGGCATGACGGTGTTCCTGCGCGTCGATCACGCCGCCGGAGCGGCGAAGATCGGCACGGCACTGCGCCCGACCGAGTTGTTGATCTTCGGCAATCCGCAGGGCGGAACGCCGCTCTTGCAGTGCGCGCAGAGCGCCGGAATTGACCTGCCGCTGAAGGCGCTCGCGTGGCAGGACATGTCGGGTCAGGTT
>DASWKF010000054.1:0-1614 GCA_036396795.1 Gammaproteobacteria bacterium
GCCATTCTGCATCGGGCCGAGCTTGCGGTGATTGCCGACCCTGACGGCTACGCTGCCTTGCGCGCAAGCCTGGCCGGCACCGGCATCGAGGTGGGAGCAGGAGAGGAGGCACTGCTCGATGCGGCAAGCCGGCCTGCCGACTGGGTGATGGCGGCGATCGTCGGCGCGGCAGGCCTGAAGCCAACGCTCGAAGCGGTGCGGCAGGGAAGCTTAACCGCGCTCGCCAACAAGGAATGCCTGGTGTCGGCAGGAGACATCTTCATGGCCGAGGTGGTGCGCGCCAAGGCCACGCTCCTTCCCGTCGATTCGGAACACTCGGCGGTCATGCAGGTGATGGCGGGCGCGCGGCCTGAGCAAATCGAGCTTGTTTGCCTAACAGCCTCGGGCGGCCCGTTCCGCCGCTGGAGCCTCGATGAGATGCGGGACGCCCGGCCCGAGCAGGCCCTCAACCACCCCAATTGGTCGATGGGGCCCAAGGTGACGATCGATTCGGCCACACTCATGAACAAGGGGCTTGAGCTGCTCGAAGCTCATCATCTCTTCTCGCTTCCCCCGGCCAAGCTCGATGTCCTGATCCATCCCCAATCGATCGTGCACTGCCTCGTTCACTTGAGCGATGGCTCGGTGCTCGCGCAGATGAGCTGCCCCGATATGCGCACGCCCATCGCCTATAGCCTGGCCTGGCCCGAGCGCATGCACGCGCCCACCAAGCGCCTCGATCTGGCGGAGCTCGGCACGCTGACCTTCGAGGCGCCGGACGAAAAGCGCTTTCCGGCGCTCCGCCTGGCGCGCGAGGTCCTTGCCGCGGGCGGAAGCGCCGGCACCGTCCTCAATGCCGCCAATGAGATAGCGGTGGAGGCCTTTCTTGCCGGAAGGATCGGGTTCCTGGCCATTGCCGGCCTGGTCGAGACGACGCTTGCAGCAAACGCCGGATTGACTACATCTCACCCCGAAAGCGTCGACGACGTGCTCGCCATCGACGCCGAGGCGAGAGCGTCGGCCCGCTCGCTGCTAGGCCGGTTTGCATAAGCCGGTCGGCCGGGCTAAGAAGGGCCCAAATTCAAGGATAACCCCACACTTATGGATACGATAGTTCAACTCTCAGGCTTCGGGGACACCGTTCTCGGCTATCTTCTTCCCTTCCTCTTCGTCCTCACCGTCGTCGTCTTCGTCCACGAGCTCGGCCATTTTCTCGTGGCCCGTTGGTGCGGGGTTGCGGTCAAGACCTTCTCGATCGGTTTCGGTCCTGAGATCGCGGGTTTCACCGACCGGCACGGCACACGGTGGCGGCTGTCCTGGATTCCCCTTGGTGGCTACGTGAAGTTCATCGACGACGAGAATGCTGCGAGCGCCGGCCAGAAGTCGCTCGAGCAGTTGTCGCCCGAGGATCGGACGCGGAGCTTTCAGGGTAAGTCCCTAGGCCAGCGCGCCGCGGTGGTTGCCGCCGGCCCGATCGCCAACTTCATCTTTGCGATCCTGATCTTTACGGCGATTTTCGCGTTGTTCGGCGAGCGCATCACGGCGGCCAAGGTCGATATCGTCAACCCCGGAAGCGCAGCGGAACGAGCAGGATTCCTGCCGGGCGACCGGGTGATCAGCATCGACGGCCAAACC
>DASWKF010000055.1:0-3670 GCA_036396795.1 Gammaproteobacteria bacterium
ATGATTCCGAGGCACGCGAGTATTGATGACTGCGGGGCATTGGCTCAGAATCTCGTCGCGCTGTCGCCCGAGCAGGATTCAAAGCCCGAGCGGCCGCTGCTCGAGGGTCACTGAGGAGAGTAGATCAATGGCTGTTCAGAAGTCACGCAAGTCTTCGTCCCGGCGTGATATGCGTCGAGCACATGATGGCCTCAGGGGGCCTACGCTGTCGGTCGACCCTGTTACCGGGGAGATGCATAGACGCCATCATGTCACCGCCGAGGGCTTTTACCGAGGCCGCAAGGTTCGAGAGCTCCCCGAGTCCGAAGAGGTCGAAGAGTAGCGGGCAAGCCCCCCGGCGCCGCCTAAATCCTTCGAGCCAGCCCAGATGACTCGCAAGGTCACAATCGCCCTTGACGTCATGGGCGGCGACCATGGGCCGCAAACCGTCGTGCCGGCGGCATTGGCGACGCTGGAGCGTGACGACTCGGTCAGTTTCGCACTCGTCGGTCTTCCGGACGTGCTCGAGCGCGCTCGTCGAGAAAGCAAGGATTCTTACGGCAACCGTCTGCAGTACGTTCCCGCGACCGAAGTCGTCACGATGAACGATCCGCCGGCCGACGCGCTACGCCGCAAGAAGAATTCCTCGTTGCGCATCGCAATCGAGCAGGTCAAGCAAGGCTCGGCGGACGCCTGTGTGAGCTCGGGCAATACCGGTGCGTTGATGGCGACCGCCCGATACGTCCTGAAGATGCTGCCCGGTATCGACAGGCCGGCGATAATCGCCGCCTTGCCGACCATGAACGGACCGGCTTTCATGCTGGATCTCGGAGCCAACGTGGGGTGCACCGCCGAGCACCTGCTTCAGTTCGCGTTGATGGGATCGATCGTCGCCGAAGACATGCTCGACATGGAACGTGTGAGCATCGGATTGCTGAATATCGGCCAGGAGGACATCAAGGGCAATGAAATCGTTCGCGAGGCGGGAGAGATGCTGAGTCGAAGCGGGCTCAACTATGTCGGCTTCGTCGAGGGCGACGCGATCTTCACTGGCAAGACCAATGTCGTGGTCAGCGACGGCTTCGTCGGCAACGTCGCGTTGAAGACGATGGAAGGCGTTGCGAGCCTGATCGCCTCGTATATGCGACAGGAGTTCGGCAAGAGCTCGATCAGGAAACTCCAGGGTTTGATCGCGAGTCCGGCGCTCAGCGCATTGCGAAGCCGGCTGGACACTCGTCGTTACAACGGCGCGAGCTTGGTCGGCCTCAACGGCATCGTCATCAAGAGCCACGGCGGCGCCGACAAGCTCGCGTTCGAGACCGCCATCAACACGGCCATCGTCGAGGCGCGCAAGGGCGTGCCCGTGCAGATCGGGAAACTCATCGAGAATCAGGCGCCGGGATGTATTCGCGCATAATCGGCACCGGCCGCTATCTCCCCGAGCGGGTGCTCTCGAACACCGATCTGGAGAAGATGGTCGATACCTCTGACGAATGGATCCGCAGTCGCACCGGCATCGTCGAGCGGCACATCGCGGCCGACGATGAAACGACGAGTGATTTAGCGACGAACGCGGCGAAGCGGGCCATCGAGGCGGCCGCGATCGATGCCCAGAGCATCGATATGATCGTCGTCGGGACGACGACGCCCGACTTGATCTTCCCGAACGTCGGCTGTCTGTTGCAGGAGCGATTGGGCATCAGCGGCTGCCCGGCGTTCAGCCTCGAGACGGCCTGCAGTGGATTCATCTATGCGCTCGCGATTGCCGATCAGTTCGTTCGCAGCGGCCAAGTACGCCGGCCGCTGGTGGTCGGCGCCGAGACGATGTCGCGAATTATCGACTGGACCGATAGGGAGACTTGCGTGCTGTTCGGCGATGGGGCCGGGGCGGTCATTTTGGAGGCGAGCGAGGCGCCCGGCATCATTTACTCCAGTCTCGGCGCGGACGGCCGATATCGGAAACTGCTCGATACCGACAGCGGTATTTCCAAGGCGCCGGCCGAGGGTCACACTCCGATCCTCCGAATGAAAGGCAACGATGTCTTCAAGGTCGCGGTCCGGACGCTGGAGGCCATGGTCGACGAGGTGCTGAAGCGCAACGATCTGAAAAAGGGTGAGATCGACTGGTTCGTGCCGCATCAGGCCAACCTCCGAATCATCAGCGCCACCGCCAAGCGCCTCGGCATTTCCATGGACAAAGTCGTGCTGACCGTTGCCGAGCACGGCAACACCTCGGCGGCCTCGGTACCGATGGCGCTCGATACGGCGATTCGCGACGGCCGGATCCAACGGGGGGACTTGCTGCTGCTCGAGGCTTTCGGCGGCGGCTTTACCTGGGGTGCAAGCTTGCTCAGATACTGAAAGGGGATCTCGCAGCAGGTTTTGCGCGCAAACGCACGTTTTTCCTAGAGCCACATTGCATATAATATACGTCGCTATGTTCCAGCCAGCCGCAGCAATCCTGCTTGCCTTGCTCGTGACGGCCACCGCGGCCGCCGGTGAGCACGTCCAGGTCGAAGGCAGCCACGTCATCGGCGAACCGGGCAGGCTGATCACCAAATACGAGGACACCTTCGTTTCGATCGCGCGGCAATACAACCTCGGCTTCGAGGAGCTCATCCAGGCCAATCCCGGCGTCGATCCCTGGCTGCCGGGCGAGGGCACCGAGATCGTCCTGCCGACACAGTTCATTCTTCCCGATGCTCCGCGGACGGGTATCGTGATCAATCTTCCCGAGCTGCGGTTGTACTACTTTCCGGACGGCGAGCAAGGCCGAGTGATCACGCATCCGATCAGCATCGGCCGCATGGAGTGGCGGACACCGTTGGGCTTGACGCAAGTTCAGAGCAAGGTAATGGATCCCGCATGGTATCCCCCGCAATCGATTCGTGACGAGCATGCCGCCGCCAACGATCCGCTGCCGGCAGTCGTGCCGCCGGGTCCGGACAACCCGCTGGGCAGGCACGCGATGCGTCTGGCGATCCCCGGCTACCTCATACACGGCACCAACAAGCCTTCCGGCGTCGGCATGCGAGTCACTCACGGCTGCATCCGCATGTTTCCCGAGGACATCGAGGCGCTGTTCAATCAGGTCCCGGTTGGAACCCCGGTGCGTATCGTGAACCAGCCCATCAAGCTCGGCCGAAGCGGCAGCGACTTCTACGTCGAGGCGCATCCGCCTCTGACCGAGGAAACGCTCGACGAGACCGGCAGCCTTACCGAGTTGACGCGTGCGTATATCGCCATGGTGGAAGAAGGGCAGAGCAACGACTTCAGCTGGGAGCTTGCAGAACGTGCGGCCGCGAGCCTGCGCGGGATTCCAGAATTCGCCTCATCCCCCGCCTCGACCGCATCCGCCGACGCGCTCTAACTCTCGTATCCTCCCGCGCCCCTCTTCCTCGAATCTGGCACGCCGCTCTTCAATGCCGCTCATCGGCAGGGAGGGCGTGAAGGCGGGGCTATTGGTGCTCGAAGGAGTGCGAAGCTCCGACTGAGAGTGCCAATAGCCCCACCTTCACGCCATGCGCGATCGCACGACGCGGAAGTGAGGATGTAGGCCCTCTCAGTCGGAGTTTCACACTCCTTCGAGGACCTACATCCTCCTCCCGCGTCCTTTGCGCGGCGTGCCAGATTCGAGGAAGATGGGCGCAGGCGTGTTGCGGCGGGCAAAAAAAGCCGCCGGCGCAGGAGC
>DASWKF010000056.1:0-46368 GCA_036396795.1 Gammaproteobacteria bacterium
CTGATGAGCGTGCTGAGTCATGCTATGCGCGTGTTGCCCGTCGAGCCTCGATTGGGGCCGCTATCCAACCTCGGCCTCGCAGCGGCGGCTCTGCGCAGCGGACGCGATCTTGTATGGTTTCCTGAAGGCGGGCGTTCGCCGACGGGTGAGCTACAACGCTTTCGCTCAGGTATCGGGCTCCTGTTACGGGTCTATTCGGTGCCGGTCGTTCCCGTCTGGATCGAAGGCAGCCGGCAGGCGCTGCCCCCGGCAACTCTACGACCGCGACGCTCGGCTGTATCCCTGTGGTTCGGTGAGCCGGTGCTCGCGGCGCAGCTGGAAGGCGAGGGGTCCGGTGAGACGCCCGAGGAACGTATCGCCAGCGGGCTGCGGGCGCGAGTGCATGCGCTCGGCGAAGCCGCGAAACGGGCGCCCGGAGCTTCCATTGGCCCGCCTAGGACCGGCGCCTAGGGCCGGTCACTCCGACGATCATTAGGCGAGTGCATATCGATTCATTCGGCGAACGACGTTCCGACCTACGCGGGAGGCCTCGGGGTATTGGCGGGCGACACGCTGCGGTCGGCGGCAGATTTGGAGCTGCCGAGGTGGCTGTAACACTCGTGAGCCGGGCCGGCTATTTCAAGCAGATATTGAGAACCCTCCTGAGGACAGACAACTCACACATTATCTATATGGTGGGGATGAGGCGTACCGACTGAAGCAGGAAGCCGTGCTCGGGATCGGCGGGGTCCGAATGCTGTATGCCTTGGGATTCAGCATCCGCCTGTGCCGGCGTGCCCATCCCTGTGGCGTTCGGCGCCAGTTTGACGCGTGTATCGGTACGCGATACAATCGCGCGGTGATCAAGAGCTTCCGCCACAAGGGCGTCGAGCGCTTCTTTTCCAAAGGGATCAAGGCGGGCATTCAGGCGGCACATGCCGCGAAACTCGCGCGTCAGCTACAGCGACTGGATGTCGCACGGCGTCCCCAGGACATGAACGTGCCGGGTTGGAAGCTGCACCCATTGAAGGGCGATCAAGAAGGGCATTGGGCCGCATGGGTGAGCGGGAACTGGCGACTGACCTTCAGTTTCGAAGGCGAAGACGCCGTTCTGGTCGACTATAGGGACTATCACTGAGAGACGAGGATCATGGGACGAATGTTTAATCCGCCGCACCCGGGCGAGTCGATCCGTGAAGATGTCTTGCCGGCTTTGGGCATCACGGTGACGGAGGCCGCGAAGCAGCTGGGTGTGGCGCGCGTGACGTTGTCGCGACTGATCCACGGCCGGTCCGGTGTTTCCGCCGACATGGCCAGGCGATTGGAAGCATGGCTCGGAGGCCCGAAGCGCGGTCCCAGCGCCGAGAGCTGGCTGAAGATGCAAGCTGACTACGATTTGTGGCAAGCGATGCAGCAGCCGGCGCCGAAGGTCATCAGGGCACGAACGGCCGTGTGGGGTGCGAATTCGTAACTAAGCACGAATCGAAATCTTTAACATTGTTCACGGAACTCGAACAGGGTTCGCCGCGATCTCTAGAAAAAGCCAATGGAATCAAGGCAGACGGATTTTTGGGAAGGACAGCTTCAGGACGCTTTCTTGCGGTTGGCTTCGAGGCGCGCGTCGACCAGCGCCACTTGGGCGTCGATCTCTGGATGGCTCAGGCCCTTCTGCATGGCGGTGAGTTGCACAAGCTTGTCGGCGCGCTCGATGTTGGCTGCGCCGTTCTGAAGTGCGCGCGCGGCGGAGGCCGGGCGCGTCAGGCTCTGTGCGGCGGCCGCATACTTCTCGAACGGCACCAGATCCTCGGGCTTGGCGCCGAGCTTCACGCACAGGTCGTTGACGAAGTTGTAGACCGAGCGCGAGGTCTCGATGTCGCTGTGCACCGCCTCCTGCGTGGTGCGCATGCCGTCCTTGGTGATGCAGCGGTAGTTGCCGGCGAGCAGCATGGCCCACTTGGCGAGCGGCACGAACACCGAATCGTGCACCTTGAGCTTCACCGGAAGCTCGATCTTGGCATCGCCGACGTCGTATCGGATGCCCTCGATGTCGTCCTGCAATTGGCGCAGGATGGCGGTGTGCTGGTCGGACGCGAAACGCGCGACCTTGAAGTTGGTCGGCAGGGTCACCTGTAGCACGTTGACCTTCTCTTCCGGCGGACGGATCGCCTGCGGGTCCGGACTGCAGAGCGTCAGGACCGCGGGATCGAAATTGTCCCACACGCTCGGGTCGGTGTAGGTGGGTTTGAGCTTGTCGGCGTCGAGGTCCGGGATGCGCCTCATGTAGGGCAGCGGCGGCATATTCATGATCGACATGCACGGCACGCGCGACCTGGCGACGGCGTCGAGCAACTCGCGCACGCCGGGCGAGCGGTACTGCGGCTCCTGCATGGCGAGGCCGACGAGGTCGAATGCCTTCGGGTCGACGCCGGCTGTGCCGCCGGCCGTGACCTTACCCGGGAGCTTGCGCGAGTGGAGCTCGACCGGGTCCTTGCGGCCCCTGACCGGCAGGCGCACGCGGAAGCCTTCGGCGTTGATCAGATCGGCCTCCGCGGGCAGGCACACGAGATGGATCCTATGGCCGCCGAACAGGGTCTTGGAGGCGAGTAGCGACCCGTAGGAAGCGCCCATGATCAGAATATCGTATTGCTTGCCCATACCGGCGTTCTCCCAGTGATGATCGCTTGAAGGTCGAGCAGCCGGGACGGTGCGGTTGCGCCACCCCAGCCCAGTTTTCGCAATGCTAGTGAGTAAGACCAGATCGCGCAAACAGATCCGTTGCACGCGCTCGCGAGCAGATGCTCCGGTCCTGCTTCCTACGCAGCGTCACATAGAGGGCGCCGTCGCCGCCGTGTCGGGGATGCGCGGTTGTGAAGTCGATGACGAGGGCAGAGAGCTCGGGCTCGCCGAGCCAGTGCGTGTTGATTTACATTTAAAACTGACCCACCCATGGAGTGAACGCCTACGCCAAATACTGTACGCCCGAGGTGCAGGAGCGCTGAAAGGCCGCCAAGATCGACGCGGTCAAGGCCGCTGGCTTCGAGCAGATCCTGCCACTGATCGAGGTAGCGGTCCGGCATCCGGCATCCGTCCTCCGAGCAAGCCGCAGCGATTCGTCGACGAGTGGAAGTCGCTCCTCGCGCTGTTCTCAGCCGGTCTCGATGATCGAATGAAGGCCGAGGCGCAAGAGTTCTCCTAGAGTTCGATTGCGTTGAGGCCCGCTTGGACGGCCACCTCGCCCATGCGGCGATCGAAGGTCAGGATATGACTGGCCCCGCCAGAAAAGGCCAGCGCAATGTGCAAGGCGTCGAGCGTGCGCAAGGGCAGCGAGTCGGTCGCGAACAGCAGCCGCTCGGCTTCGCGGTGCACTTCAGGGCTCAGATCCAGGCGCCCGAAAGAACCGGAATCGGCGTCGCCGAGCACAGCCTCGTGGATCTCGTTGGCTTGCTTGGCGTGCAGCTCGCCCTCGCGTTTCCTTCGAGCAACGGCGGAAAGCACTTCCGTAATGGCAAGCTCCGAGATCATGAGACGTCGTCGGGCGCGCAGAAAGGCGTCGAGGATGTCACTTTCGGCTTCGGGCACGTAGAGTTTCGCCAGGGCGCTGGCATCGACGTAGATGGCGGCATCGACGCCGATGGCTTCCTCTTGTGCCGGTGGCTCAGTTTCGCTCGGCTCTGCCATCGAGAACGGCCTCCGAAAGCGGGGCTGCCAGCGCCGGCATTTTGCGACGAAACGCCCCGCGGCCCCGAAACGGCTTGGCTTCGGCGGGACGGGGCGGCACGAGCCGTGCGACGGGCTTACCGCGATCCGTGATCGTGACTTCATGGCCCTTGCGAACCTCCGCGATCAGCGCGGACAGGTTTTGGCGGGCCTCGCGTATTCCTGCTTGCTTCATTGAGCGATTGTGCTACATGTAGCACTTCTTGACAAGCGAAAGCGCTCGTTGCGCCACCGAATTCGGAAAAGCTGAATATTCGGGACTTCACAGGGGTAGCGGTGGTTCGATTCCGCCCCTAGGCACTATTAAAACAAGTACTTAGCGTTGACACACTTCTGCGGTCCACCTACTGTTATGGCATTGTCCCACCCTTGAGGTAATTCGTGCGGGACCGTGGCTGCGGAGTCGTGAAATTCAGTGATCTGACGGGCGTGACCACGCTAGCCGTTCGCACGGTACTGACGCTGGCGCGTTTGCTGAGCCAACAGGTGTCGAACGGAGCATTGCGTGCCGTCAAAATCGACAGATTCGCGTGAACGCGATGACAGTCATTCGACGAATCAAGAATATCTATCAGCCAGTAATTGTCAACGCAGCCAGCCAATGGAGGAAGAGCCTCGGCGGAGTGACCCGAATTGGCGTAACGGGGAGTGTGGGCAAGACATCGACGAAGGATTTCATTCATGCGGTGCTGAAAACCAAGCTTTCCGGCGCCGCCAGCTTTAGCACAACCAACAACGACTACTCGGTGGCCCGCACGTTGATCAGGACACGGCCGTGGCACGACTACTGCGTACAGGAAGTCGGCGCGAGCGAACCCGGCAGCCTTGATCCCGCGCTCAATGTACTGCGGCCGAGCATCGGCGTATTGACCCATATCGGCAGCGACCATTACTCCGGGTTCCGCGGGACGGAAGGTGTTGCGCGAGAGAAGAGCAAGCTAATCTCGATCTTGCCGGCCGACGGCCTTGCGGTGCTCAATATTGACGATCGCCAGATCGCTGCGATCGCGAAAGAGACTCGGGTTCAAACCTTGACCTACGGTCGCGATACTTCGGCGAATATTCGGGCGATGAACGTCCGTTCGGCTTTTCCGCAGTGCCTGACGTTCGACGTCCTGAATAGCGACGTCGGGGACGAAGCCGTGCACGTCAAAACCAAATTGTATGGTGAGCACATGCTGTATTCGGTGCTCGCGGCCCTCGCCGTCGGAACGCGACTGGGCGTGCCTCTCGAAGACGGCGCGCGCGCGATCCGCTCCGTCGTGTCGGAGCATGGGCGCATGCGCTACTACGAGACCTCGAAGGGCATCTGCTTTATCGACGATAGCTTCAAAGCGTCCTATTGGTCGTTATCCGCGATATACGAATTTCTGAATGCCGCCGAAGCGCCGCGTAAATGGCTCGTTATCGGCAGTGTCTCGGACCATACGGTAAAGCCGGCAAAGCTGGCCCGACGCCTGATCGAAAACAGCGGGCGCTGCGCCGATCATATCGTCCTCATCGGCAAGTATACGCGGTACATGGTGCCGGAAAACGGCGTCAATCTGTTCGAGACGGTCGCGGCGGCCGACCGGTTCTTGCATTCGGCGTTACGTCCGGGTGATCTGGTATTTGTCAAAGGCATCCACCGCCGGGATCATCTATCGCGCTTGATTTTCTCTCACATGCGCGAAGTTACTTGCTGGCGCGAGGATTGCCGGCTGTTTCCTCCCTGTTACACTTGCAGGCACCTTGGCTGACGAGCTGATGTGCGGGGTTGCCGGGATATTGCACGGAGACGGGAAACCCGTCGATCCCGGCAGTTTGCGACGGATGGCGCGGCTGCTCCAGCACCGCGGCCCGGATGCGACAGGATACTGGCAGCGCGGATCGATCGGTCTGGCGCACACCCGGCTTCGCATCGTCGATATCGGTGACTCGTCGGCGCAGCCGATGGAGAGTCCCGGTGGTGAAGTCGCTCTGTCCTACAACGGCGAGATTCATAACTTCGAGGCGCTGCGCTCAGAACTAGAAACGCTCGGCTACGGGTTTCGCACCGAGGGCGATGTCGAGGTTGTGCTGACGGCGTATCGCCAATGGGGGCGGGGCGCATTCGAGCGCTTTAATGGCATGTGGGCCATTGCGATCTGGGATCAGCCGCGCCGGCGGCTGTTGCTGTCGCGAGATCGATTCGGCATCAAGCCGCTTTATTACACGGCCAAAAAGAATCAAGTCATATTCGCGTCGGAACCAAAGGCGATTCTGGCTGCAATGGGTGCGACAGCGCGCGCCAATGAGGCGGAGATTCTAAGCTACCTGCGCAATGCGACGACCGATTTCGGCAATGCAACATTCTTCGAACATATCCTTGCGGTTAGTCCTGCAACCTGCGTGACGTTCGGCGACGCGGGTGAATGCGTGACCGAGGTCTACTGGAAACTGCCCCTTAGCGAGGGTGTAGTGGATCCGGCGACCGCCACGGATCGGTTCCGGGAACTGTTCGATGATTCGGTTCGCTTGCGAATGCGAAGTGACGTGCCTGTGGGAGCCGCATTGAGCGGTGGACTCGACTCGTCAGCCGTCGTTACGGTGGCCGCCGGACTCCACGAGCAACTGGACTGCTTTTCACTCCGTTATCCCGGGCAACCTTACGATGAGAGCAGCCACGCCAAAGCGGTGGCGGATGCGTGTCAGGCAAGACTTCATTGGGTAGAACCTCGGCCCGAGGAGACGATGAACCTCATGCGTGAGATCGTTTGGCACCACGATTCGCCACCGCCTATGCGCGGCCGCCTGCCGCAGTGGGCGGTTATGCGCGCGGCGCGCGAGCACGTGACCGTCATCCTCGAGGGCCATGGCGGTGACGAGCTCCTGGCGGGCTACGCTTATTTCCTGGCGCCGTACATGGCCGACGGTTTGAATAGGCTTGCTGGGCGGCCGTCGCTCACGGGCCTGCATCGAATGCTGAGCGACTTCGTGACAATGAACCGGGTCCAAAGCAGTCGGCGTTCGCTCCCGCACACGCTCGTACGCAATTTTGTACGCGGAGTGTTGTCCCGCGGTACTTGGCAGCCATTTCTGGATCGGAACTTTACCGCCGATCGTGCCCCAATCGACCCGTTGCGGCTGCGCTCGTCCTGGAATTCAAAATGGCTGTCGCTTCCGTTCGCAAGCAATCTCAACAACGCTCTCTGGCTGGAGTTCTTCCATTGTGGCCTGCCTGAATCGCTCCATGCTGCGGATGCAGCGAGCATGGCGTTTTCGCTCGAGAGCAGGGCGCCGTTCCTCGATCACCGCCTGGTCGAGTACTGCTTTTCGCTGGGCAGCGAGCACAAGATATCGAATGGTACGACAAAGAAGATTCTGCGCGATTCATTTCGCAGACGCTTGCCGGCGTCCATTCTAGAGCGCAAGGTCAAGTTGGGTTTTCCGGCGCCTTACGCAGAGTGGCTGACCCAATCGGCGGCATACGACGAACTTGTCGCAATGCTATTGTCCGATGTGTGCCTGAGTCGAGGCATTTACGACGCAAAGGCTTTGCGCCGTTGTCTCGGCTCGCGGCGCAGGGGCCTCGAGTTCGTTCGAGGTCACGTGGGCATACTCTGGCGCATGCTGGCGCTCGAAATCTGGTATCGGCAGTTCATCGATCAACCAGCAAGCGAACTATCAGTATAGAGTTTCAAACGCCTTGCCACCGCTGATTGTGGCAGCCTGCCCCTGCTACCAACGCCATCTGTTGGGCCCGGAAACCTTCGTATAGGCCACTTTCCCGGGCCGCAGCCGCTCTACCCGCGCAGTCGGCGCCTGAGACCGTGAGCCCCATCCCGGCGAGCAGGGCCACGAGGCCGCCCAATGCCACCAGCGGTAGCGGGCCCGCGGTATTCGGCAGCCGGGCCGGCGTGCGCGCGGGCTCGGCTTGTGCTAGCAGCACTGTTGGTGACGGCGCGGGCTCTGCCTGCGCGACCTGGACCGGCTCGCGCACGATCTGGGCCAAACGCTCGGGCGCTGCGCCCGGTTCGAGCGCAACGGCGAAAACTCCTTCAGGAACGTACAGGCTCAACTCCTGACCGCTTACAAGCTCGGAGAAGCGATAGTTCCGCCCGCCGATTGCGACGGTTTGCCCGGCTGCCGGCATCAAGGTCAGCTCCTCCATCGATCGCAGCAGGGCTGCGGGTAGCGGGTCGGCTGCATGGGGCTCGCTCGCGGGGGCTGCATACGCGCGAATTCGGCCTTCCGACCACAGCGCCTGATCGGGTGTGCGTTCGTGCGCGAACGCCTGCCGGCGTTCGAGCTCGCCATATGCGCGCGCCCCGGAATAGGCCCCGAGCAGCACGATCCCGAGCATCCAGCAAGCGCTCTCCATCGCACGGCCTATCGGTCTCTTCGTCATCGTCCTATCGGCCGCGTACGAGCTTGACCAGTGCGATGAGGATCACCGCGCCGAGAAACGACACGAACAATCCACCGACACTGAAATTGCCTTCGTTGATCGTCGACGTGCCGAACAAACCGCTCAGGAGCCATCCGCCCAGAAAGGCGCCGATGATTCCAACGACGACATTCAGGATGATCCCTTGCCGGTCGTTAGTTCCCATGACCATGCTCGCGACCCAGCCGATGAGGCCGCCGACGACGAGCCAGACAATAGTATTCATATGCGGGATCTCGCTTCTGCTTGTTAGGCGACTAGGTTGAGCTCGGCTCGCGGCGGCGTCTGTACGGTCGCACACTTAGAGCAAGGCGCGCTTAGTGCGCCACCGTACAGACAGAACCGGCACGGCGAGTCGACGATCCGCGTCGAGGCCTGAAAATGGGCACTGATTTGAAACACTGAAGTGGAGATTCGTTATGAAAGCGTTTGCAGCATTGCTGTTGGCGTTACTGCTCTGGGGCTGTGACCGCGGCGGGCCGCTCGAGCGCGCGGGCGAAGAAATCGACGAGGCGATCGAAGACGCCAGAGCCGGCGGCGAGACTACGGGTAATCAGATCGACGACGCGATCGACGAAGTTCGCGACGATGTCGAGGACGCGGTCGACGAGATCAGAGACTGATTCCCGCCTAGCTCGGCTATCGATCCCGAAGCAGGCGAATCGCGACGGGTGACTATGTACTCCAGCGTACAGACAGCGCTGCAAGCGCTAGGTAATGTTTCCTGAGGTAGCGCAAGTTTGAGGCTTGTGGGAAGCAAATAATCTCTGCGCCGAACGATACGAAAGGGTGACGGCAATGTTAAGCATGAACAGAATGATGATAGGCGCCGCACTGCTGGCGACGACCGTGGGCTGCGCCGCTATCGCAGGCACCGGCGGGATCGCGAGCACCACCAGGACCGGTATCATTCATGACGTGAGATTCGAGGAACGCATGACGCCGGTCAACCTGCGGGTTCAGCCCGGAGATGAAGTCCGATGGGTCAATCAGCGGAGCACACCGGTGACGGTAGAGTTCCTCGGGGACGCCCTGGAGGAGGTGACTTGCCAATCGGGCTTCTCGAGTCTCCTCCGAAGGCAGCAAGAATCGGCCACGATCAGACCAAATGAGAGCGCCAGTCTCTGTTTCGGGAGGGTCGGCACCGTAACCTACAACGCCCGCATGGATTCCCCCGTGGCGGGCGGCCAGGTGATCGAGTCGGGCACTATTCGCGTCGGTCAGTGATCGGCGCGCAGAGCGGACCCGCCCAGCCGACATCGTCTGGCATCCATTCGCTGTCTAGAAACACGGATCTGAGGTAGGCGCCGCAAGAAGCAGGGACCCGTTCGAGGGAATCGCGCTTCGTTCGGTGCGTTAGCGCACATAGCGCTGCGAGTTGCGACGCTCCACAAGGCTACGTGCATTCGCAGGCGCTCATGGCATCGATGACGCCGACGCCAAGCGCGCGTAGATCGGAATGAGTGAACAGCCGAGCGTGAACCCGTTCTTCACAATCACCCGATCGCTGCACGCCTGGGACGGTACGCTGCTGGCTCTACTGCTATTCATGAGCAGCGTGACGGGCACGCTGCTTCTTTGGAAACCGGAGTATCTCGAGCTCACGATCCCTGCGGCTCGCGCGGATTTTGATCCGACGCCAGAGGCCTTGGCGCCGCCCATCGAGAAGATCGAGGCGCAGCTCGATCCGAACGAGATCGTGCGGATCCAGCTGCCGACACGCGATCTTGCGGTTGCCAAGGTCACGATGTTCGACACGCATTACGCCTACGTCGATACGCAAGGCAACATCGTCGACGAGTGGTTCCTCAACGAGCGCTGGGAGGAGTGGCTCTATGACCTGCATCATCGCCTACTGCTCGGCAACGCCGGGCTCACGATCATCGGCTTTGTCGGCATGACAATGCTGCTCGGCGCGCTCCTGAGCACGCTCGGACTTACCAGCTTCCTCCAGGGTAAGCTGCGAGGGGGGTCGCTCGCCACTGGTGGGTTACCGAAACGCGCGGCGGGTCGATCGGCAAGCGAGGTAGGATGGCGAGAGGCGCTGCTGTTCGTACTGGTGAACCGACGAAACGCCGCGATATTTGATTCAGGACAGGCGTCAGCCTGCGGCGATAAAACGATGGATGTACTTTTCGATCTCCACGATCACGAGCATCGCCACACCGACGCCGACGATCGCGAGGCCATCCGTAAACGTCACGGGCCGTGTGCTGAACGTAGCGTGCATGAACGGCACGTAAGTAAATACGAACTGAGCGGCCGTCACGACGGTCACACCGATCAGAACCGCCGGTGTCCCGAGCACGCCTTCGATCGTTAGCGCGGTTCCGTGCACGTAGCGCACGCTGAACAGATAGAAAATCTCCATGACGACGATCGTGTTGACGACCATCGTGCGGCCGGTTTCGATTGGCAAACCGCGCGCTTCGGCCCAGAAGAAGATGCCGAACGCGCCGGCGACGAACAACAGCGAAACGAAACCGATCCGCCAGAGAAGGCGGCATCCGAGAATGGGTTGATTGGCGGGCCGCGGCGGCCGCCGCATCGTGCCGGGCTCGGTCGGCTCGAACGCGAGCGTGAGGCCGAGTGCGACGGCCGTTACCATGTTGATCCAGAGGATTTGCACGGGCGTGATCGGCAACGCGAGGCCGAGCGCAAGTGCGGCGAGGATCGTCAGCGCCTCGCCGCCGTTCGTTGGCAGCGTCCACGAGATCACTTTCATCAGATTGTCGTAGACCGTGCGTCCTTCGCGGACGGCAGCGACGATCGACGCGAAGTTGTCGTCGGCAAGCACCATTTCGGCGGCTTCCTTGGCAGCCTCAGTGCCTTTCTCGCCCATTGCGACGCCGACGTCGGCGCGCTTCAAGGCCGGCGCATCGTTCACGCCGTCGCCGGTCATCGCGACCGTCAAACCCTCCGCCTGCAGCGCCTCGACCAGACGCAGCTTGTGCTCGGGCGTCGTGCGCGCGAACACGGCCGTCTCGCGGGCGGCAGCGCGTAATCCCGCTTCGTCGAGTTCCTCGACGTCTTGGCCAGTCAGAGCACGCGGGTCGGCCGCAAGGCCGAGCTGGCGCGCGATCTCGCGCGCGGTCACGGCATGATCGCCGGTGATCATCATGACGCGAATGCCGGCCGAACGACAGTCTTTGACGGCTTCGATCGCCTCCTCGCGCGGCGGATCGATGAAACCGACGAGCCCGAGCAGAATCCCGCCGCCTTGGACGTCGTCGAAGGACAGGGTCTGCCTGTCTGCAGGAGCGGGTTTCAGCGCGAACGACAGCACGCGCTGCCCCTGTGCGGCGAGCTCGTCGATACGCTTGCGCCATGCGTCGCGTGCGATCGGCCGGCTGCCGTCCCGTGTACGTTCTTCGGCGCACATGTCGAGAAGCTGTTCGGGGGCCCCTTTGATCAGGATGAACGCGCCGTGATCATGGCTGTGGTGCAGCGTCGCCATAAAACGATGGGCTGCATCGAACGGGATTTCATCGGTGCGCGGCAGCTGCTTACGCACGAGCGCGGGGTCGAGTCCTGCCTTGACTGCGAGGGTGACGAGTGCGCCTTCCATGGGGTCGCCGTCGACGCGCCAGAATCCGTCGGCTTGGCGCAGCTCCGCATCGTTGCACAAGAGCCCCGCGCGAACGAGCTCGATCAGCCGGGGATCCTTCCCGGCGTTCACTGCCACACCGTTACTGCCGAAGCCTCCGCTCGGCTGGTAACCGACGCCCGTGACATCGAACGCGGCCTCCGCGATCGCGATGGATTGCACCGTCATTTCGTTGCGCGTCAGCGTGCCCGTCTTGTCGGAGCAGATGACGGACACCGAGCCGAGCGTTTCTACCGCGGGTAGGCGGCGGATGATCGCGTTGCGGGCTGCCATGCGTTGTACGCCGATCGCCAGCGCAATCGTCATGATCGCGGGCAGTCCTTCGGGAATCGCCGCCACCGCGAGACCGACGACCGTCATGAACGCGTCGGCCGGTGCATAAGCGCGCATGAATAGGGCGAAGAAGAACGTCAGCGCGGAGATTCCGAGAATCACGACAGTCAGCTGCGTCGCGAAGACATCCATTTGCCGGATCAGGGGCGTCTTCAGCATCTCGACGGCGCCGATCAGCTCGCTGATTCGCCCGAGCTCCGTCTTCGCGCCGGTGCCGACCGCGATTCCGGCCCCCTGGCCCGCGGCCACGAACGTGCCGGAGAAGGCGAGCGAGGAGCGATCGCCGAGCACGGCCTCCGCGCCAACCGGCGCCGGCCCCTTCTCCACCGCAACGGATTCCCCGGTCAGGACTGCTTCCTCGATCCGCAGGTTACGAGCGCGCATCAAACGCAGATCGGCCGGAATACGGTCGCCGGCCTCGATCAATACGACATCTCCCGGGACGATCCGGTCGGCGGCCACCGTGATGCGCCGGCCGTCGCGGACAACCGAAGCTTTCGGATCGATCATGCCCTGGATGGCTTCGAGCGCGCGCTCGGCACGGCCCTCCTGAATAAAGCCGATCAATGCATTCATAACGACCACCGCGAGAATGACGGCTGCATCGATAGTATGGCCGAGCAGGGTGGCCAGCACCGCAGCGGCGAGCAGCACGTAGATCAGCAGGTTGTGGAACTGCAGCGCAAGCCGCATCGCGGCGCTGCGTCGGGCGGCTTGGGGCAGGCGGTTCGGCCCGAAAGCGGCAAGCCGTAACGCAGCTTCCGCCTCGCTCAAGCCCGCCGCCGTCGTTCCGAATTCGTCGAGCGCCGCCTCGGCGGGCAGTGCATGCCAGACTCGATCGGGAAGCTCGCTTTTTAGCGCGCTCATTCGGAAAGTATACCGAACGCGATACCATCGCGGCCGGGCTCGTGCCCGCGGCCGCCGGTTTCGGGCATCCGGCCGTCGTGACCGTCGCCTGTGTGCTCGTGTTGAGTAAGGGTTTGCAGACCTCCGGCGCTGTTGTCGAGCTTCATGAACAACGTCGGTGCACTCGCACTGCTGATGCCTGCGGCGCTGCAGATCGCCGCGCGCCAGCAGATACCGGCCGGCCGCGTGCTGATGCCGCTGGCGTTCGGCTCGATCCTCGGCAACTTACACATCTCGGCACCGAACTCGGGCCGTCTGGTGCGCGCGTCGGACATCCTGGTCATCGAGGCGGAGGCGGAACAACTTTCGAGCGCATTGGTCAATCTCGGTTTGACGCTCGAAGAAGCGCGGCGATAATGGGACGCCGGCAACGGCGGCCGACGAGGCGCCGGATGACGGCTCCGGTAAGCAGAAGCCGTCTGGTTGAGATGAACTCGCGCTCGTCGAGCTTGCCGTGCTGCCGCAGGCGGACATCGTCGGCCGATCGGCCAGGGATCTGCGGCTGTGCACGCGCTACGGCATCAACCTGCTCGCCGCGTCGCGTGAGGGACGCCGATCAATGTCCCGATTACGTACGACGATGCTTGGAGCCGGCGACGTGCTGCTGATGCAGGGGCCGCCCGATGCGATTGCGGAATTTGCGAGCCAGACCGGCTGCGTGCCGCTCGCTGAGCGGGCGCTGCGCATCCCGGACAAGAAAAAGGCGATCATCGAGGTGGAAAAGCAGCTTCGGTCGAGTTTCGCCCGTAACGTCGTTCGACCAGAGTGAAGAGGGGCAAGGCTCGAGCCCGACTGTCGTCTGGCAAACTACGTATCTAGCCTGCATCCATGACGGGATGATGGAGCGCAAACAGCCGCGCCTCGGTTTGCGCAAGCACCCATCCTTGCACATCGATCACGCGCCCCGCCGTGAAGTCCCGCCGGATCATGGCGCACAGCTCCTGGGCTACGGACGCGCGATCTGCGCGCTGGAACCAGCGGTGTCGTTCATCCGTGCCGGCGATCGCCGCAACGATCGAGTCGGCGCACTCGCCCTCCGGCAACGCGCGGCGGCAGGCGGCCGCGAGGCTCCCGATTTCGCGAGGTGCACCGCAGACGCTCAGCAACCGGCGATACACGGCTTCGTTGCCGTCCGAAACGGGCGCAACATCGGCATCCCCTACGCTGCGCTTGGGCAGACACCAAGCGAGCGCCGCCGCGCCAACTTGCAAAGCCGCCGCCAAAAACCGTCGTCTGCTGTTTCTCGGAAACATGGTTCAACCAAAGATTGCTCGTAGATGATCGCTCAAACGCAGACTCAGCGCGATGATCGTCAGCGTCGGGTTTACCGAGCCCACGCTCGGATACACCGAGCTGCTCGCGATATACAGGTTGGAAATGCCGTGCACCCGACAATCGGCGTCGACAACGCCTGTCCTCGGATCGTCCGACATTCGGGTCGTGCCCATTTGGTGCCAGCCGCCGCGCGCACCGGCACTGGTAGCGGGCCACCCCAGCAACGGATGATCGCTGATCATCTTGAGCCGGCCTACGCCCGCGGCTCCGAATTCTGCCGCAAGAATCCGTGCGAAGCGCGTATATGTGTGCTTGTCCTGCTCGTTGAGCCGCCAATCCAGTTTCACGCGCGGCAATCCGAACGCGTCGCGTTCATCGGTCAACGTCACGCGGCTGTCGGGGTTTGGCGCCTGCTCGATGCTGAAGACGATGTTATGACCGCGAAAATCGCTGGTGCTCTGGAAGAAATTTCGATAACCGAAGATCGCGAGCTCGTCTAGCCCGCCGATGATTCTCGACAAGTTCGTGGCGAAATCCAGGTCTTCCGGCTGCCACGCTTCGCGGTCGTATCGGTACGGCAGCTCCCTCTCGGCCAGCCATCGTAGCGAAGTGAGCGCGTCCGACGATGCAACGAGCGCTAAGGGCTCGGTGATCGGCTCGATCAGCGCGCGAACGTCCGACAGGCGTTCCTCCCGCTGAATTCGCTCCGTCGGCCACAAATACGCTACCCCGACGGCCCCGTCAGACGGCCGGATCGTGAGGCTGCGCGACCGCCAATTGTAGATGCCCAACTCGTAGCTCGGATCCGACGGCAGGAAGATCGCTCCCGGAGCGACGATGTGCTCGGCGAAATACCGCCCCACCAAGTCGTGCTCGTTCCCCAACCCCGAGCTCTGGACCGCGGTCGACGCGAGCAGCAGCCGCGCGTTCTCGATCGTGCCCGCGGCGAGCACAAATTGCCGGGCGCGCACGGTGAAGCGCGGGCCGTCGAGCGTCGCCACACGCACACTCTCGATCTGTGCTCTGTCGGGCGCGGCGACGATTTCGACCACGTTCGCGAACAACAATGCTCGCACGTTCGCAGACTGTTCGATCGCCTCGCGATAAACGGTCCCGAAGCGGGTCGGCGGGCTGCTTTGAAGCATGCCTGTGACTATGCGCTCCGGATCGAACGGGAGCCTTCGCTTGCCGTCGACCTCCCAGCCGTCCGGCTCGTAATCGAAGCGGCCGATCTGCGCAAGCTCATGGGCGCGCACGTAGAACGGCTCGAGGTCGGCACGACGTAGCGGCTACCCGCTGTCGGCTATCCAATCGCGCGGTTCAAAATCGATCGTATCGAAAGGTCCGCATAAGCCGTCCCAGTGGTTCGTCGTTCCGCCGAAGAAGCGCAACCTCGTAATCTCGAGCGGATAGTAGGGAAACCCCTCGTTGTATCCCCGGTTGAGCGCTTGCGCCGACGCATCGAACGACAGTCCGCCGCTCTCCAGCAGAGTTACGTCGACACTAGGGGAAGACATCGTCAGCTCGCGGGCGATCGTGATGCCCGCCGGCCCGGCACCGACAATGCAAACATCCGTGTCGAGCACCGAGCCGTCGGGAACCTCACGGGCGTCACCCAACATGACTCATTCACTCCCTCGAGCGATCGACGCTAGAAGCCTCGACCCGAGCGCTGCGCTGAGGCCGGCGCACGCCGGAAAACCGACGGCGAGGGCCACGGGAACCCAGCTGAACTCGTCGTCCATCGCAAGCGCGACCGAGACGGCGGCAAGGAACAGAGCGAAAGCGCTGCTGACGACCAGTCCCCATGCCCAGGCTCGAGCAGGCCAGATTTTCGCGCCGGGCGCGGCGACGACCATGCACATCGCGAGCGCCACGGGCCATTGCGCGCCGGAGACCGCGCTCACGATGATGAAGGCTCCGAGGAGCAACACGCCGGTCGACAGGGCCGTGAGCAGGGGGTGATTCCGCAGGACGGCAAACGGCCTCAACGATCAGGATCTCCGTGGCTTGAGGTCCCGCTCCCAGTCATGGTCCGGACCCGTAACTGGCACCGAGCATACACAACGAGCTTGGGTCGGTCCAGCAACCGCGCGCGCTTAGGCTACGCGGCGGCGACCTCTCTCTACTCGACGATGAGGTCTTAATGAGGCCAAGCTCGGTCTGCGAAGTTACGTTGATTAAACCATTTCGACGATACTGGCCAAGCCCATATAATCCATTGTTTGCTGGAAAGACATCTACAGAGTGAAAAAGATTTTCCGCCGCCGGCCGGCACCCTTTTGCCATACTTCACAGGCCCGGGACTACCTATGAAGAACATCGCCAAGTTTTTGAACCGCGCCGGCGAGGACAGATCCGTCATCGCCATTCTGCTCCTTACGACGCTGGTATCCGCCCTATCGCTGCCGGTCAATCCCTGGCCGAGAGATTTCTGGTTTCAAACGCAGTATTGGTTGTTCGGAACCTTCCCCGGGGCGGACAACTACACTCCGATTGCGGCACCGGCTGTTTTTTTCAAAATGATTCACCTGTGCGCGCTGGCGCTGGGTCTGGACACGAGGGGAGAGCTGTATCTGGTAAGTTTGACTCAGAACGCGCTTCTCTTCCTCACTGCCTGTTTCGTCTACTATTCCTGCAAGCTCTTGCGCATCGGGACGACAGCCGGCGTGGTGGCGTTCCTCTTCTTGGTATTCGTGCTGTCTACTGGTCTAGCACAAGCGTTCTGGTCGGAGAACCTCGTTCTCTTTCTTTTTTCAATGGTCTTGTACTTTAATCTCAAGATCTACTATGAGCGCGCGGAGTCCGCGCGCGGGTTCTGGCCGTTAGCGATCGGTAGCAGTTTTCTAGTCGGCATTCTCACGGTCACGCGCATGACACCGATCTTCATGATTCCTGCTCTCTTTTTCCTATTTTTTTGGCGGCTGAGCTACAAGCGGCTATTCGCCTACCTCGGGCTTGCCTCGGTCATAACGGCACTGCTATTGACCGGGATGATTGCCAGCAATGAGCTGCGGTTCGGCCGCGCGGAGCTAACGAACTCGTCAGGTCGGCATCTGTGGCAGGGCGTAACTCTGATTATCGAACGCGCTTTAGCTTCAGCGGACTCGGCAGAGTATTTGGAGCTCAAAGAAATCAATCAAAGCCTTCAAGGCAAGCGTTTTTGGGAGATACGACTCCCGGACGACGATAGGCGGGAGTACCAAGGCGAGGAATTGTTGGGCCGGCTCGCGAGAGACGCCATTCGTAGTGCGCCGCTCATGTACTTGCGCATGGGATTGATGGACTTCGTTACAACGGTCGGCAGGGCGCCCTACAGGTTGGGGTTCGGAGAAAGAGACACCCACTATGACCCGCTGAACACGGAAACGCCGCTGCCGGCTGTTGGCGAGACGATATTGCCGCGCTCCGCCATAAGGTCGGTATCGGGCCTGTTTCGGCTTGTGTTTCTCTCGAGCAGGCAGCTCTACCCCGTCGTGATCTTCTTCGTGCTGAGCACCTACGTCATGCTGCTTCTTCAACGCACGCGTGTCTTGCCGTTTCAACCCTCGAAACAGCGGGAGGATCTGAAGCCGGGAACAGCAGCAGTAATAAGTTTTCTGTTGCTTGGCGTTCCGCTCATCGGCCTGGTCATTGCTGGAGCACGTAACGCCGTGGACTTCTATATGACACTCGGGCTGTGCGCAATAGTCCTAATACTGCAACTTCAAATCATTCGCACGGCGGCGGCGAATCCCGAGAAACTGAAAAGTTTCAGGCCGTCTTCGAGCGGCGTCGTTTATACGTTCTCCGGCCTGTTTTTTTTCGGGTCCTTGTGGTTCAACTGGCAGGTGGAGTGGAACAACACGAGGAATGTCATACCCTACCTGCCTTTTCTATCCGTGATATTCGGTTTGGCGCTGACCTACTGGCTACGCGCCCGCAAGCAGCCTCATGAACAAAGCGGGCGGCCGTCGCGCACCAGGGGCAGCTTCGCCTAGTGATCGGCGGGAAAGAGCCGAGATTCGAGTTTGCGGAGCCTATACAGAACAGTCTGCGTAAGCTGTCGATGCTTGTTGGAGATGTCGGCATGAAGACCGAACAAAATAATAAGAGCGCCCATGACAATCAGGCCGCTGCCAATCGTCAGCGATTGAATGTGCCTTCCAACGTCAGTTTGACCGGTGGAAAATAGCCACAAGAATCTCGCCCAGGCTCCGCCGCCCACGAACAGGAACGGCAACGATAGAAGCGAGAAGGTTCTTAGCGGAGCATAGAACGCATACAGTCTCAGAATCGTTGAGATTTGCCGAACGACGAACTGCACCGTGCTATTCGCGAGCCGTGAGGGCCGGGTCGGCGCGTTGGTCGTAATCGGCACATTGACCACCTTCAAGCCGGCGTTCCCCGCTTGAATGATGGTTTCCAGAGTGTAGCTGAATTTAGTTAGCACATTCAGGCGCCACGCAGCTTCCTTGGAGTAGGCACGAAACCCGCTCGGCGCATCGGCGATATCCGTGCCGCTAAGCGCTCGGACCGTTGAAGTTCCCAATCTTTGCAAAAAGCGCTTGACCGGCGAGAAATGCTCAATGGTGTCCGTCTGGCGGTTCCCGACGACTATATCCGCTTGTTTCTTCACAATCGGCTCAACCAGATTCTCGATATAGCCACCGGGGTATTGATTGTCGGCGTCCGTGTTCACGATGATATCCGCGCCGAAGCGCAGACAGGCGTCCAGGCCGGTCTGAAACGCGTGTGCCAGACCCTGATTCTTGGGATACCGGATCACATGATGAACATTATGATCGCGAGCGATCTTCGAGGTCGCATCCGTGCTGCCATCGTCGACAACCAAATACTCTATTCTATGTATTCCCGGCACGGACGTCGGCAGATCTCTAAGCGTGCGCGCCAGTGTTTGCTGCTCATTGAAGCAAGGAATCTGGATAATTAGCTTCAACTCATCACGCATGCTGGAAAACCCAGAATCTATAAAGCAAAAACTTGGACACAGACGAAGTCGCAAGTGCAATCGTCAATGCAATGAGGTAGTTGGTCTCCAGAAACTCGAACAGCGACAGAAAAAGGCAGTATTCAGCGGCGCGCATCAGAAATGCAATCAGCAGAAATTTCGGAAGTTGTCGACGGATCGCGTGGCGTGACCGGAAAACAAACTGTCGGCCCGCGACGAACCCGATTGCCAGAAGCGTCACGAGCGCCGCACCGCCGGCGAATTGCTCGCTTAGGCCGAGAACTTCATGGGAGAGTGCGGATACCCCAAGCCCAACTGGGAACACGAACAGGCCAGCTGCCATGAAGCGAACACCTTCACGAGCCAACTGTGAGACGGCACTGTTTCGTTGTTTAAAGTCGACTGACATCGGCGGGCAATCTATCTAAAGCACAATATGCGTCTTATCCGCGGAAGATCATACGCGGATCGCGAATATCGTTCCGTCGCGATCGAAGCTTGGAGAGACGACCACGGAGAACACTTCGTCGTGCGGAGAATGTGCAAACACCCGCTCGGGCATCGGCCACACAATGAGAGCGTGCCGACGAGCAGCACTAGTTTGCGGCGGATTGACCTTGAAAAATTCGCATATCGCGCGATTGCCCGGCCGTCCATCAGCTGACTCCCTGCGCCAAAGCATCGATTCACTAATTCTTTCCGCAACTAATCGCGCAAGTACGCGCTTACGCTTAGCTTTTGCGTGAGGCATTCTAGCAAGCATCGATTCCGTCCCCATAGCACGAAGATCGACATAATGCCGTCGAAGCCACCGGGCCCGTCGAGGACGGGCCCTTCGAGTACTGCACGCGCTATCGAGAAGACGGGGAACATGCGTGCTCGTCCGACCGGCGCCGCCGCCGCCCCCGCCTGTGCTCGACTAAGAAACCGCACGAAAAATGGTGTAATACTGGGACGCGGTGCAGCTCTTGCCGATCCAGCCGGTCCAGCTCGCGGCTTTGCCCACTTCCCGCCCCAAGCACTCCAGCCCGGCTTTGGTGAACGTATAGAAGTAGTTTTGCCCGTCGGCGACCAGCTCGTTCTGCGTGGCGCGAACGGCTGCGTACCAAATCGAGTTCGCCGGGTCGAAACGCCAACAAGTGGCCGGCAAGGTGGATAGTCTCCGCGCCCCATGCACGCCGGCCGAGTAGGAATCCAGAAGCGGCTGAGACTGCGGTGTCGCGTTTCCGACCAGCACCCAGGTCGCAGTCGTCGCAGACGGGTACAAACCACCGTGGTACGCCTTGGCGCATTCAAACCGGACCTGTTCCGACGCGTCGAAGGTAAAAGCCTGCATAGGTATGGCGTCGGTGTGATCCTCGAATTCCTGGTTCCAGTAGGGGCTGGTTAGTAGGCAGCCGTTCAGCATCATCACACCTGTAGCGGCGACAAGTGTTCTGAACCCGCGAACCGTGCCTCGACCGATACGGCTCTTAGCAACCCCTTCAATAGTGCTCGTCATGACTGTTCTCCTTGGCTGAGGTGATCTGCGGAACACCATTCCTCTGTCGCGGAGGAGGGAGTTATCTCACCGGTCGGTGTCGCCGACGGCGTACCCAAGCGAATAGCAAGCTAAGCTGTATTTCCATACAGGCAAGAGTAAGCTCGTGGCATGGCCAAGTGGGGCAGAGTCATCGTTCATGCCGATCTGGATGCCTTCTACGCCGCCGTAGAGCAGCGGGATGACGCTTCGCTGCGCGGCAAGCCCGTGCTCGTCGGGCCGAAGAGTCGTCGCGGCGTTGTGTTGACCGCAAGCTACGAGGCGAGACCCTACGGTGTCGGCAGCGCCATGCCAGTTGCGGAGGCACTGCGCCGGTGTCCTCACGCCGTGATCGTGCCGCCCCGCTTTGAGCGATACGAGGAGATCTCGAAACAGGTCATGGACGTCTTCGGCGATTTTTCTCCCGCCGTGGAACCATTGTCCCTGGACGAGGCGTTCCTGGATATGTCCGGCTCCGAACACATCTTCGGACCGCCGGAGATGATCGGACGAAAGATCAGAGATGCTGTCCTTGAGGCGACGCACCTCAATATTTCCGTCGGCATCTCCGCAACCAAGTATGTCGCCAAGGTCGCAAGCGCGCACGGCAAACCGAAGGGTTTGATCGTCGTTCCCCCGGACATGGCCGTCGCGTGGCTTGCGCCGTTGCCGGTGGATCGGCTCTGGGGCGTGGGAAGGAAAACTACCGCGAAACTACATGCCCTCGGATTGACGACCATCGGCGACATCGCGGCGTCCGACGAACGTGAGCTGCGCCTGCGTTTGGGGACCGCTGGACAGCAGTTCTACAAGCTCGCGCACGCGGTGGATCCACGGCAGGTCAATCGGGGGCGCGCGGCCAAGAGCATTGGATCCGATCGAACGCTCGGCGAAGATGTCGTGCATCGAGCCGACATCGAGCTTCATCTACGACGTGCGGCCGACAGAATCGCCCGACGCATACGGGCAAAGAGCTATGTGGCTCGTGGGATACGCGTCAGGCTGAAAACCACGAAATTCGAGCTGCTCAGCCGCCAGCGGCGCTTGCCGAAGCCGGCCGATACGGCCGACACGTTTTTCGAGGTATCGAGGCAACTGCTCGATGCCTTCGATCATCCGGGTCCGTTTCGGCTCGTAGGCTTGGCGGCGTTCGATCTGGATCGGCGCCGGCAGCCGCTGCAATCCGATCTGTTCGAAGACCGCCGCCGGCGCGATTTGGAGACGACGATCGATTGCCTGACAGCCCGCTTCGGCGAAGGCGTGGTCGTGCGGGCGAAGGACCTTCGCCGCAGCGGCGCGATCTTGGACGGTGGGCCGGATCTCGACTTCCTCGACGCGCCGCGCAATTAAACCATGTCGATCCGCCTCCATTTCGAGCGCCGTTATGGCCCCCTGGTTCTTGCTTTCGGGCTCCTCGCCGCATGCGCTGAGCGCAGCGCCGAGATCACGACGCCGCTCGCAGCGCCGACGGCGCGCTGGGCCGAGCTTGCGGCGCCCGTCGCCGAGAAACGCCCCGTCGAGATCACGCAGCAAGGGCGCACGCGCGTGGACAATTACGCGTGGCTCAAGGACGACGACTGGCAAACAGTGCTTCGCGATCCGGAGGTGCTCGCGCCCGACATCCGCGCGCACCTCGAGGCGGAGCTCGAGTACTACGGCGCGACGACCGCCGAAAGCGTGGCCCTTCGCGGGCAACTGCTCGCCGAGATGCGCGGCCGCATCAAGGAGGACGACGCCACCGTGCCCGTCGAGGACGGGCCTTTCGAGTACTACACGCGCTATCGAGAAGGCGGCGAATATCCGATCTTCGCGCGCCGCCCGGCGGGCGGTGGGGCCGAGGAGGTGCTCGTCGACGGCGATGTCGAGGCCGGCGAAGGCGCTTTCTTCAGGATCGAGTCCGTCGACCCGAGCCCGGACCATGCGCTTATCGCATACGGCGTCGATCGCCTGGGCTCCGAGTACTACGCGATCCGCTTCCGCCGGCTCGCGGACGAGACCGAGCTCGACGAGACGATTCCGAGCACGGCCGGCTACGTCGTCTGGAGCGCCGATTCGCGGTCCGTCCTCTATGTCGAGCGCGACGACAACCAGCGGCCGAAACGCGTGAAGCGTCACGTGCTCGGCACCGACGCCGCTGCGGACTCGATCGTCTACGAAGAGAGCGACAACGGCATGTTCGTGGACGTCGGCCGGAGCCAGAGCGGTGAGTATGCGTTCATCGAGATCGCCAATGAGGTCACGAGCGAGGTCCGCTACCTGCGCACTGACGCGACCGACGCAACGCCGATTCTCGTCGCGCCGCGGATCGAGAACGAGCTTTACTCGGTCGAGCACCACGGCGATGAATTTTTCATCCTCACGAACGGCGGCGGCGCCGTGGACTTCAAGATCGTGCGCGCGCCGGTCGCGACGCCGCGCCGCGAGAGCTGGACCGACTGGGTGGCGCATAGCCCGGGCGCGCAGATTCTGAGCTTCGTGGCCTACGCGGACCATAACGTACGGCTCGAGCTCGCCGACGCGTTGCCGCGGATCGTCGTCTCCGACTACGAAGGCGACGCCCATGCGATCGCCTTCGAGGAGGCCGCGTACACGCTCAATATCAGCGCCGGCCGTGAGTACCAGACGGCGCTGACGCGCGTCGTCTACGAATCTCCCGCGCAGCCGGCACAGACGTTCGACTACGACATGAGCTCACGGCGGCGTACCTTGCGCAAGACGCGCGAGATTCCGAGCGGCCACGATCCGAACCTCTACGCCGTCGAGCGCATCACGGCGCCCGCCGAGGACGGCGCCGAGGTTCCCGTGACCATTTTGCGGCTTGGCGCGACGCGCATCGACGGCACGGCGCCCGTGCTCCTCTACGGCTACGGCAGCTACGGGATCTCGACCGACGCCGAGTTCTCGGCGAACGTCCTGCCGCTCGTGGATCGCGGCGTGATCTACGCGATCGGCCATGTTCGCGGCGGCGCGGAGCGCGGCCGGCAGTGGTATCTCGACGGTAAGCTCGGGAAGAAGGTCAACACATTCACCGATCTCGTCGCCGTTGCCGAGACGCTGGCCGAGCGCGGTTACGCCTCCGCGGGGCGAATCGCGCTTCACGGCGGCTCTGCGGGCGGACTGCTCGTCGGTGCCGCCGTCAATCTGCGGCCCGAGCTGTTTGCGGGCGTGCTCGCCGAGGTGCCGTTCGTCGACGTGCTCAACACGATCTCCGACGAGAGCTTGCCGTTGACGCCGCCCGAGTGGCCGGAGTGGGGCGACCCCATCCGTACCGTGGAGGGCTACGAGTGGATCGCGAGCTACTCGCCCTACGACAACATCCGCGCCGGGGCCGTCTACCCGCCGATTCTCGCGACGGGCGGGCTCACCGACTACCGCGTGACCTACTGGGAGCCCGCCAAGTGGGTCGCGCGTTTACGCGACGAGGCGCGAGGCGGGCCGTTCCTGCTGCGCATGAACATGTCCGCCGGTCATGCCGGCGCGGCGGCGCGCTTCCAGCAGCTCGACGAGCTCGCGCACCTGTATGCATTTGCGCTCGAGGTGCTCGGTCGCGCCGACGCCGAGCCCGTCGAGCACGGGAACTAGGTCGGCTCCTAATTAGAGCCTCAGTCTCACGCCCACGCTGCCCGTTCGATCTTTGTGCGGCCGAGCGCCGTACGGATGGCGGCCCAGGATGGAATCCTCAGCCGTAACGTTTTCGATTTTCGTGAACAGGCTCATCCGGTCGCTGAGGGCCCAGTGGCCAGCGAGATCCACGAACAGCGCTTCGTCGGTGACCTCGAACGGACCGCAGGAGGCGCGAACACACACGTCGTCGATGTAGTTGGCGCTCAAGTAGACGCTCCAGCGGTTAACCTCCAGGCCGATCGAGACGAATAGCTCGTTCTCCGGCACGTAGGGAATCGGGTCGCCGGCCGCCACTTCGCCGAAGAATTCCGTGTCGGCGATGTCGCTGTCGAACTCCGCGTCCATATACGTATAGCTCACCGTGAATGGCAACGAAAAGCTCAAGCTCGGCGAGAAGTCGTAGTTGAGGAGAACTTCGAGCCCGGCGATCGTCGCAGCGTCCCCGTTGAATGCATCGCCGATGTCGCAATTGCTCCCGGACGACGCCGTGCAGATGCCCAGCAGGTTGTCGTAGTCTGTGACGAACGCCGTGACGTCGGCGTACAGACGGTTCCGGGAGGCACGGATGCCGACCTCGTAGTTGGTGCTTTCCTCTTCGTTCACGTCAGGCGCGTTGCCGGGCGCGGTGAAGCCCTTATGTATGCCGCCGAACAGGCTCAAGTTGTCGTTGACGGCGAATAGCGCCCCCAAGCCGGGGATCCAGACACTGACCCGATTCTCGCGCGCATCGCGAAGGTTCGCGTCGGCGCGACTGCTCGGGTCGGCGGTCTCACCCGGGCGCGTTTCCCAACGAGTCCGCTCGAGGTCCATGTCTTCGTAACGGACGCCGGGCGTCAGCACCCAGCGGCCGAATTCGATGCGATCGTACACGTGGAACGCAAATGCTCCCGCTTGCGCCACGCTGTTGTCCGCGTTGCCCTGCAGTCCAAGGTCGTCGAGCACTAGGCGGCCGTCCGCGAGGTGATAGGTGCTGTTGCGCTGCAAGCGGTCTTCCTCGTCCTCGTGGAACCGAATCCCGAGCTCGACGTCGTGGTGCGCCCGGCCGCGTTGCAAATCCAATCCGAGACCGAGTTGGAGCCCGCGCGAGTAGTACTCGCGCCCGTTGTTTCGCACCTGAATCGCGCCCGCCGGCGTGTCGCCGCCGTCCAGAATCGCCTGGAGGTCCGCGGGGGCGAGCAGGCCGATCGATTCACCGCGGTTGACCGCCTGAATGACGTTCAACCAGCTCGTGCGGCTGAAATCTGCGGCGCTGGTGCTGCCGTCGACGTCGAGACCTTCCGTTTTGAACCAGGCTCTGGCGTGATCGTTCGAATATCCGGTTGCCGTGAAGGTCACGCCGTTCCCAAACTCGGCGAGGTATCGCACGATGATCTGGTCATGGTCGGTGCGCATGGTGTCGAGCTGCGACACCGCATACCGCCGGTAGGGGTCGTCGACGAAGTCGGCGTCGGCGAGCCCCAAATAGCTCTGCTCGGACGTCTCGTCGGCGAACTGAAACTTGAAATCGAGCTGTTGGTGGACGGCGGCTCCGGCGTCGCTATTGATGCGGAACTTCAACATCCAGTCCTGTTTGTCGAGACCCGTGTCGCTACCAACGAGGTCGATGTCCTGGTACCCGTCGCTGTCCCAGAGGTGGGTTTCGGCGAGCCAGCCGAAGCGATCGCCGCTGTCCCCGTAGTAACCGTGCAGCCGCTGCGTTGCATGCTGGCCGACGTCGAGCATTGCCTCGCCGCCGAGCTCGTTCGGGATGGGCGTCGACACGAAGTTGATGGCTCCGCCGATGGTGTAAGGCCCCTGGGTAATCGCAGCCGGGCCCTTGAGCACTTCGATCTGGCCCATGCGCGCGGCGGTGGGAAAGTAGTACGCGGCGGGCGCCGAATACGGCGCCGGCGCGATCAACACATTGTCCTCAAGCAGCGTAATCCGCGAGCTCCGGTCGCTAGCCGTACCGCGAATGCTCAGGTTCGGCCGCAGGCCGTAGCCGTCCTCGAGCTGCACGGCGACCCCCGGGATTTGCCGAATCATGCGTTGGATATCGGAATACTGAAACCGCTCGAGCTCGGCTGTCGTGATCGACTGCGCCGCACCCGTGGCGCGCCGCGCGGCCTCGGCGTCGCCGACGATCGTAATTTCCTCGAGCTCATAAGCGGCGGCGCTGGCCGGCATTGCGGCCGTCTGCGGCAGGCCAAGAACAGGAGTGAGCAACAGTGCGGCGGCCAGACCGCCGCGAAGGCTAGCGTGCTCTGCGAACGCCGCGCGGCTGACTACCCACCGCCGATGAGAGTGCCCACAGATGTACATAAACTTACGCCTCCAAGTATGAATGAGAATTATTACTTCTTGTAAATGATTATCGTTTGTGGCTCCTTGACTGTCAACGTGGCAGCTCGACACTGTTGCCAACTAGCGCCATCCCCCGCGCGACACTCCCCGTGAGCCGCGGAGGGAGGATGGCGCGGGGTTCATGGCAATCCGCCGCGTATGTTTTCGATGCCGTCAGCTCCGCTGTGTCGGCACCGAGCAACACGCCGACGCGGCGTGCTCGCATCAAATCTACTGATGACGCGGAGCTCCTACTGGCACAGGTCTTGCAGACCCTTGCGTGAGGTGGTTTGAAGGCGGGAAGCGCCGTTCCACCTCGAGTTATTGATCAGGTAGCAGACAATGGAGAAACAGACATGAAAGCATATATTCCGTTAGGCCTGTTGGCCGCTCTGTGTGCGGGGTCGGCGCTTGCTCAGGCGCCTACGTTCGAGGAAGTGGATGCCAATATGGACGGCCTCATCGATCAGGACGAGGCAGCGGCCGTCGAGGGTCTCGACTTCGCGACCGCGGATGCCAATCAGGACGGTAGCATTGATCGCGAAGAGTGGGGGACGGTAACGGGCCAATAACCGGCAATCCGGAGTCCCGGCAGACGCATCCGAACCCCACGCGGTTCGTCTGCCGGACTTCTGGCCGCTTAGGTGCGATCAACGGACACCTTTACGGCTACTCGACGGGACTCGAGTTGCGCGCGAGCCAGGCGACGAGCCCGTGCTCGCTGAACGATTCATCTGCGACGGCGACAAGGGTTGCCACTTCATCGTCTTGTTGCGGTTCGAGCACGTACTCGTTCAGGTACAGGAAGGCGCGGGTCACCAGCAGGGCAGTGCGCTTGTTACCATCATGGAACGGATGGTTTTTGGCGATACCGACGCAGAGTACGGCCGCGAGCTGAAAGATCGAGCTTTGCGGCTCATGAGCAAGGAGATTGCGCGGTCGGTCAAGAGCGCTCTCGAGAAGCCCTTGATCACGTATGCCTCCCAAGCCGCCAAATTCGTAGATCGCCTCATCGTGAATCGCGACCGCGATCGCGGCCGTGATCCACTTTGGCTGTTTCACCGCTTCGCCAGCTCATGCAAGGCGTCACGATGACGCCGCATGTAATCCCGGGTCGACTCGATAGCTTTCGCAAAATCAGGATCATAGGGAGTAAGCCGAATTCCCTCGTGGGACTTCACAGCGAACAGCTCGTCACCTTCGGCAACGCCGAGGGACTCGACAACGTCCTTCGTCAGAATGACGCCGAGGGAGTTGCCCACTTTCCGCACCTTGACCACAGCTGCCATTGGTAGCCCTCCTTGTCGCGCTATGTTATAACAATCGTAATACGGCGGCAACTCATTGGCTCAGAGCCCGACCACGGAGTAAAGCGCGTCCCTGATGGCCCGGTCTCGCGGATCGCCCGTCAGTGTCTGTCGTGCCCATCCGATACGTCGCCGCAGGCGAGAAGATTCCGCGCAAAGGCGGGCCGGGAATCACGCGTTCCGATCTCCTCAGTAATCAACAAGGTCGATGTTGCGCCGATGGTCGGCGCGTCGCTCGACGTCATGCAGAGAGACACGCTGCGCATGCGCGGCGATAGGCCGTTCGTCTTTACGGACCTGAAGGAAACAGCAAGGACTCGATCTCGTCGAGAGTTTCATCATATCGGTGGGGATGCTGGAAGCCGCCTAGCTCCGTCGGCACTTTCGGAAGAGTGGGGTATCGCCCGTGCCGGTCCAGATTCTAAGCTATGCTTCGCAAGATACAGGCACTGCCGAGTGAACGCGCCGAAAAAGAGTATCCATGGAGTCGATCGAGTTCATTCACCTGTTCTTGCTATTCGGGGCGTTGCTCGTCCTGATGGGCATCCTTTCGAGCCTGGTGGCTACGCGCTTCGGTATACCGTTGCTGGTCGTGTTTCTGGTGATTGGGATGCTGGCGGGCGAGGACGGGCCGGGCGGTATCCAATTCGAGAATTACGAGCTGACTTACCTGATCGGGTCGTTGGCGCTGGCCGTAATCCTCTTCGACGGTGGGCTGAGGACGCGGGTCTCGGAGGACCTGCACCGCCGTCGGATCGCGGCCGGGCTGCTCGCGACGGTTGGCGTCATGGTCACGGCCGTCATCGTCGGCGCGGCCGCAAGCTTTGCGCTCGATCTCTCTCGGTTGGAAGGTTTCCTCCTCGGTGCGGTGGTCGGCTCGACTGACGCAGCAGCCGTTTTCTTTCTGCTGCGCACGGGAGGCTTGAAGCTGCGCCCGCATGTGGCATCCACGCTCGAGATCGAATCAGCTACCAACGACCCCGCCGCCGTATTGATGACTCTGATCGCGACGAACGCGCTGCTCGTCGGTGCGGATGGCCTCGGCTGGGGAGTATCCCTACTTCTGTTTTGGCAGATCGGGGTCGGTATCGCCTTCGGCGTAGCGGGCGGATACGCTATCTCATGGGCCATCAACAGATTGCCGCTTCCGCCCGGCCTGCACCCGCTCATGGTCGTCGCAAGCGCGGTGCTGTTGTTTGCGTTAACCGCCGTTTGCGGCGGCAGTGGTTTTCTGGCCGTGTTTCTCGGCGGCTTGGTCGTCGGCAACAGGCCCACGCGAGCGTTTGCGAACATTACCAGCTTTCACGACGCGGCGACGTGGCTGTGCCAGATGATCATGTTCATCGTGCTCGGGTTGCTGGTCACGCCCTCGGAGCTGATCGAGTATCTGGTGCCCGCGCTCGCAATCGGGTTTTTTCTGATGGTCGTTGCACGACCGGTTGCCGTCTGGCTGTGCCTTCTTCCGTTCCGCTATTCTCCGCGGGAGACGGCGTTCGTATCGTGGGTGGGTCTGCGCGGCGCCGTAAGCATCTTTCTTGCGGCGATTCCCACGCTCGCTCAGATCGAGCACGCCGACATTTATTTCAACGTGGCGTTCGTCGTGGTGCTTCTATCGCTCATCGTGCAGGGCTCGACGATTCGCTTTGCCGCGTTTTGGCTCGGTCAGGCATCGCCCTCCAAGACGCAGCCCCCGCAACGGATCGAGCTCGATCTTCCGGGGCAGCTCGCTCTGGAGATGGTCGGATATCACATTGTGGAAGGCTGCTCGATACTCCGCGGCGCAGAGTTACCGCAATGGGCGCGACCTGTGTTGATCGTGCGTGACCGGGAGGTCTTGGAGGCCGGGAGGGCTGGGCAGCTGCAAGCCGAGGACTACGGCTACTTCCTCGTCCCGCCGCAAAAAGCGCATCACCTGGACGCTTTCTTCGTCTCGCACGAGGATAGGTGAGAGCTCAGTCCGCACGCACTGCAGGCAGCCGAGGCTGACGGCGGCGACCGCGAGGCTCGATAGGCTCGGCGCTCCCCATGTGCGGGCCAATCGGGCCGGCGCTCATTCGTTACGCCAGGCCTGATACGGTTTCTCGAGCAGCCTGGCGGAGTCCTCCGGCCCCCAACTGCCGGCAGAGTAGGCGCTAGTGACCGCGGTGCTGCCGGCCCAGCGCTGCAGTATCGGGTCGACGATCGCCCAAGCCGCTTCGACCTCATCGAAACGGATAAACAAGCTGCGATCGCCTTCGATGACGTCGAGCAACAGTGAAGCATAGGCGTCGAGCCTGCGCTCATGTGCAAGCCGATATGCGGTCTCGATGCGAAGCAGCCGCGGCGTCATGTCGAGCCCGGGCTCGCGCACCTGAAGCTCGAGGTCGATACTTTCCTCGGGCTGAATACCGAGCACGAGCCAGTTCGGTTCGACCTCGGCGCAGGGGGTTGAGGCGAAGAGTTGATGCGGCGCATCGCGAAACCGAATGGCAACCTGCGAGCGCCGCGCCTTGAGAGGTTTGCCGCTTCGCAGATAAAACGGTACGCCACGCCAGCGCCAGTTGTCTACGTGAAGCTTGAGCGCGGCATAGGTTTCGGTCGCCGAATTCTGTGCCACGCCGGGCTCCTCGCGATAACCGGGCACCTGAACGCCGTCGATTTCAGCCGATACATACTGGCCGCGCAGCGCCGCCCCATCCACCGACGCTGCGGTAAACGGACGCACGGAACGGAGCACCTTGACCTTCTCGTTGCGCAGATCATCCGCATCGAGGCTCGCCGGAGGCTCCATCGCAACCAGCGCCAGCACCTGAAAAAGGTGATTCTGCACGATGTCGCGGAGCGTGCCCGCTCGATCAAAGTAGCCCGCGCGCGCGCCGATGCCGTCCGACTCCGCCACGGTGATTTGCACGTGATCGATATAGTGGCTGTTCCATAGCGGCTCGATGATTGCGTTGGCGAAGCGGAATACGAAAAGGTTCTGCACGGCCTCTTTGCCAAGATAGTGGTCGATTCGGTAGACCTGTTCCTCGGCGTAGTGACGGTGGAGCTCGGCATTGAGCATACAGGCGCTTGCCAGATCGCTGCCGAAGGGCTTTTCGACGACGATCCTGTGTCGGCCGAGCGCGCTGTTCAGACCCGTTTCATCGAGCAAACGCACGATTTCGAGAAATTCATCGGGTGGAACGGCGAGGTAAAAAACGACGTTCTCACAGGTGCCTGCGCGCCGACGGTTGACGGTCTCGACGAAGGCTCCATAGGTGGCCGGATCCCGATGGTCGCCTGCGACGAATTCGAATCGCTCGATGAAGCGTTCAACGATTCCTGTTTCGAGATGTTGGCCGCGCCGTTCCGAGAGGCCGATGCGCAGGTGCTCGCGCCACCGAGCCGTGTCCCAGTCACGGCGCGCGAGCGCGATGAAGCTCAACGCCGCGTCCGAGCGGCTGGCCACCTCCAGGTCGTAAAGGGCGGGCAACAGCTTGGTTGTAGCAAGGTGACCGGCCGCGCCGAAGATTGCGAAATGGCAGGGACCGCTCATCGCTCCGACGATTCTTTGATCGCGTGCCCGCCGAACTGTCTACGCATGATCGCGAGCAGCTTTGACGCATAGTCGAGCCGGCCTTGGCTCGCGAAGCGCATCATGAGCGCAGTCGTCATGATCGGCGCAGGCACGCCTTGCTCGATGGCTTCGATCGCCGCCCAACGGCCTTCGCCGGAATCCGCGACGACCGGCTCAATGGTGGCGAGCTCCGCATCCTCGGCCAGGTAGTCGGCCGTGAGGTCCAGGAGCCAACTGCGCACCACGCTCCCGTGTCGCCAGGTCTCGGCGATCGCTGCAAGATCGAGATCGAACTCCGCACGTCCCCGCATCAGGGAGAAACCCTCTGCATAGGCTTGCATCATGCCGTACTCGATAGCGTTGTGAATCATCTTCACGAAGTGTCCGCTGCCCACCGGGCCGCAATGCAGCCAACCTCGATCGGCGGCCGGCGCAAGAATCTCGAGCAGCGGTCGAACGGCACTGACGGCGTCGCGCGATCCACCGACCGTCAGGGCGTACCCTCGCTCGAGACCCCATACGCCGCCGGAAACGCCGGCATCCATGAAATGAATGCCTTGCTCGGCAAGCCACGCGCCGCGGCGCATTGAATCCTTGAAGTGCGAGTTGGCGCCGTCAATGAGAATATCGCCGCCGGCAAGCAGGTCCCGGAGATTAGCGACGGCGTGCTCGGTGATTTCTCCAGCGGGGAGCATGAGCCAGACCATCCGAGGAGAGCCCAAGCGCGAAACGAGATCCTCCACGCCGTCCGCGGCCAGCATGCCGCACTCGTCGGCAAGCGCACGCGCGATCTCGGTATTGCGGTCGTAGCCGACCGCATCGATGTCGCTGCGCCTCAACCTGCGCAGCATATTGGCGCCCATGCGCCCGAGGCCGATCATACCTAGCTGCATTTTCGTCTCCGGAATCCCCAACTGTGACACACGGTGCGGCCCGGCGATTGTAACGCCTGCGCGGCGCGTGCTCGACGGCGTCTCTCCGCTCACAAAAACGCGGCATCGGCGGCCGCCATGCGCGCGGCCTTTCGAATCGCCGTGGAGACGTGAGTTCACCTGGGAATTGGATCCGGACGGCATGATCTACGAATCGATGTGCGACCCGGTAGGTTATGATAACGACTTGAGTATGAACTCAAAGTAAGTAGCAGATGAAATGAAGCGATTCAAGAAGATTTTGTTCGTTGCCGACGGCAGCAATGGAGAGAAGCTCGCCCTTGCGCGTGCCATAGATCTGGCTGAGTCGAATAAGGCGAAGCTCACGTTGATGGATGTGCTCGGTTTCGAAGTGGAAGCTTCGGTAGAGAAGACGACGAGATTGACGATCCATCAGCTCCACAAGGAGCTGCTTGCCGATCGACGCAATGAGCTCAGGCAAATGCGACAGTCGATTCTCTCGAAGCATGCGGGCTTGCGTGTCGCAGTGGAGGTTGAGTCGGGTAAGGCTGCGGTGGCCGTCATCCGTTCGGTGTTGCGTCACGGGCATGACCTCGTATTGAAGGCGCCTGAAGGCCAATCAAACAAGTTAGCCAGATTATTCGGTGGCACGGACCTGAAATTGATGCGCAAGTGTCCATGCCCCGTTTGGTTGGCTAAACCCTCGAGGAGGAGGCGCTACCGCAAGATACTCGCGGCCGTAGACCTGAATCCAGTAGAGGCCGAAACCCAGTCGCTTGCTCATCAAGTCATGGAGATTTCAATTTCGCTCGCGAGATTCGAGCGCAGCGAATTGCATGTTGTGCACGTGTGGCGATTGGCCGGAGAAGCAAAACTCAGAGGGCGGCAGGTGACTACGGCGAGAGTAGACAAACTCTTGCATGAGATACGCGACGCTCACGCTACTGAATTGAAATCCCTGATCGAGGAGCATCCGTACGAGCAGACTACCGTTCACCTGCTCAAGGGACGAGCTGGTGACATCATACCGGCCGCAGTCAACGAGCTCGATGCGGATCTGATAGTGCTCGGTACAGTCGGTCGTGCTGGAATTCCTGGCTTCTTCATCGGAAACACCGCCGAGAAAGTTCTTGGCTCGGTAAATTGCTCCGTGTTGACCTTGAAGCCGGAGGGATTCGAAACACCAATCCAGGTTTGAGGGACTTGAAGGTCCCAGAGCAGCGCCCGCAATTGAAGATGATGAGAGTGTAATGAGACAAACACCGGACCCTGATCTGCTGAGGCGAATGGACGCTTGGTGGCGCGCCGCCAACTATCTTTCGGTCGGGCAGATCTATCTGATGGCGAATCCCCTGCTCCGCGAGCCCCTGAAGATTGAGCATGTGAAACCGAGACTCCTTGGTCATTGGGGGACCACGCCCGGACTGAACTTCATCTACGCTCATCTGAACCGCAGCATCGTCGAGCGCGATCTCGACGTGATTTACGTGACCGGCCCGGGTCACGGCGGGCCGGCGCTGGTCGCGTGCACTTGGCTCGAAGGGTCCTACAGCGAGCTCTATCCGGAAATATCGCTGGATCTCGAAGGCATGCAGAAGCTCTTCAAGCAGTTCTCGTTTCCGGGCGGCATCCCGAGTCATTGTGCGCCTGAGACGCCTGGTTCCATCCACGAGGGCGGCGAGCTGGGCTATGCGCTAGCGCACGCTTACGGCGCTGTTTTCGACAACCCTAATCTCGTGGCCGCTTGTGTCGTCGGCGACGGGGAGGCCGAGACAGGCCCGCTCGCGGCGAGCTGGCATTCGAACAAGTTCCTCAACCCCGCGCGCGACGGCGTGGTGCTGCCGATCCTGCACTTGAACGGCTGGAAGATCGCTAATCCAACAGTGCTCGCGCGCATGCCGCGCGAAGAGCTCACGCAGCTGTTATCCGGATACGGGTACAGCCCGCATTTTGTGGAGGGAGACGAGCCCGAGCCGATGCACCGACGCATGGCCGAGACGCTAGATGCCATTTTCGACGAAATTGCGGCGATTCAGGCCGAGGCGCGGGACGGCGGTCCGGTCAAACGTCCGCGCTGGCCGATGATCGTGTTGCGCACGCCCAAGGGATGGACCGGCCCCGACGTTGTTGACGGCATACAAGTGGAGGGCACGTGGCGTGCGCACCAGGTGCCGCTGGCCAATCTGCGCGGACAACCGGAGCATCTCGCGGCGCTCGAGGAGTGGCTCAAGAGCTACGAGCCCGAAGAGCTGTTCGACGCCGCTGGGCGGCCCGTCCCTGAGATCGCGAGCCTCGCGCCCGTCGGCGCGCGTCGCATGGGCGCGAGCCCCCACGGGAACGGCGGGCTGCTGCTCAAGGCCTTGCGGCTGCCGGACTTTCGCGAATATGCCGTCGATGTGCCGAGACCGGGGACCCTGTTCGGCGAGTCTACGCGCGTGCTCGGGTGCTATCTGCGAGACGTCATGAAGCGCAACCTCGCCGCTGCCAACTTCCGCATCTTCGGGCCCGATGAGAACGCTTCGAACCGGCTCGGCGCGCTGTACGAGGTGACGGGCAAGGCCTGGATGGGCCAGCTGGACGCGCTTGACGAGCACCTGTCACCCGACGGCCGCGTCATGGAAGTCCTGTCGGAACATCTGTGCCAGGGTTGGCTCGAAGGCTATATCTTGACCGGGCGGCACGGGTTGTTCTCGTGCTACGAGGCCTTCATCCATATCGTCGACTCGATGTTTAACCAACACGCCAAGTGGCTCAAGGTCAGCGCCGAGATCCCTTGGCGCCGGCCGATCGCCTCGCTCACCTATTTGCTGACCTCACATGTCTGGCGGCAGGATCACAACGGCTTCAGCCACCAGGACCCGGGCTTCATCGACCATGCCGTCAACAAGAAAGCCGGCATCATCCGCGTCTACCTGCCGCCAGACGCGAACACTCTGCTTTACGTGGCCGACAAGTGCTTACGCTCGCGCAACTTCATCAACATCATCGTGGCAGGCAAGCAGAGTCAGCTCCAGTTCCTCGACATGAGTGCGGCCATCAAACACTGTGAAGCGGGTATCGGCATCTGGGAGTGGGCCAGCAACGATCGAGGCGGCGAGCCCGACGTCGTCATGGCCGCTGCCGGTGACGTTCCCACGCTTGAAGTCCTTGCGGCCATCTCGCTGCTGCGCGAATATTTTCCGGATATCAAAGTGCGCATGGTCAACGTCGTCGATCTCATGTCGCTGCAGCCTGAAACGGAGCACCCGCATGGGCTTTCCGACCGGGATTTCGACGCGATCTTCACGACAGATAGGCCGATCATATTCAACTACCACGGATATCCATGGCTGATCCACAGGCTGACTTACCGGCGGACGAACCATGGCAACCTGCATGTGCGCGGCTACAAAGAGGAGGGCACGACGACGACGCCGTTCGATATGGCCGTGCTCAACGATATTGACCGCTTCAACCTCGTCGCCGACGTCATCGACCGCGTGCCGGCGCTGAAGACGCGGGCCGCGTATGGCAAGCAAGCGATCCGTGACAAGCTCATTGAGCATGAGCAGTACATTCATGAGCACGGCGAAGACATGCCCGAGGTCCGCGAATGGCGTTGGACGATGAATGATTAAAAAGAGAAGCTGAGCGGAGACCTTTTCAGTGGTCGATAACCCTGTCAAGCGACTGAACGCTCTCGGCCAGAGCCCCTGGCTCGATTTCATCAGCCGCAAGCTGGTTCGCTCCTGCGAGCTCGATAGGCTCATCGAGCGATGGGGGCTCGGTGGCGTTACTTCGAACCCGGTGATTTTCGAGAAGGCCATCGTGCATTCCAGCGACTACGACGCGGACATCCGCAATGCAGCGTTGGCTGCTACCGGCACGGCTGAGATCTACGAGTCCCTGGTGCTCGACGACATTCGCGGAGCCGCGGATGCATTTGCCGCGGTGTACCGCGGCAGCAACGGGGCAAACGGCTATGTGAGCCTGGAAGTGTCACCGCATCTCGTCGATGACAGCTCGGGTACCGTTGCCGAAGGCGAACGGCTCTGGACCATGCTGGATCGGCCCAATGTGATGATCAAGGTGCCCGGCACGGTAGCCGGACTCGCAGCGATCGAAGAATTGACGGCCTTGGGGATAAACGTCAATGGCACCTTGCTGTTCTCACTACAGCGTTATCGTCAGGTTGTCGGTGCCTTCCTGAGAGGGTTAGAGCGAGTCCGAGAATCTCGTCGCCGGCTCGAATCGATCGCCTCGGTCGCAAGCTTCTTCCTAAGCCGCATCGATACGATGGCCGACGCGCACCTCGAGCGCATTGTCGCGGAGGGTGGGCGCTCCGCGCAGGCCGCCCGCGAGCTGCGCGGCGAAGTCGCGATCGCCTGCGCGCGCGGTGCTTACGTGATTTTTCGGCAAATCGCCGCTTCGAAGCGGTGCCAAGCGCTCGCCCGCGGCGGCGCGAGAATGCAGCGACTATTATGGGCGAGCACGGGCACAAAGAACCCCGAGTACGATGACATCAAGTATGTGGAGCCGATGATCGGGCCACAGACGGTATCGACAATGCCGCTCGAGACACTTGAGGCGTACGAGCGACATGGCAAGCCGGCTGCGAGGCTGACTGATAACCAAGCAGGTGCGCGGGAAGTCTTGAGCAAGCTACACGACGTCGGCATCGATCTGGAAGAAATCGCGGACCGTTTGCTCGTTGAAGGTATCGACAAATTCGTTCAGCCGTTCGACGCGACGCATAGTGCCATCGAGAGGAAGCGCTTAGCGGCGTCCGCGTCGCACGCGCTCGGAGCTACAAAGTGAGTTCTGCGTTCGCTATGGCATTGCCGCGGCTCTCCGCGCGCCCATGAGCCGGATAGCGGTGCTCAACGCCGGGACGGCGACACTGAAGGTTGCCGTGCTGCGCGTGAATCGTGGAGCGGTGACTGAGGAGTATCGCGCGCAGCACGAATGGGCCGAGGCGGCGGGACCCGGGACAGTCGCGGCCGCGCTCGCGCGCATGAGCGCACCTTTCGACGCAGTGGGCCACCGCGTCGTGCACGGCGGGCCGATCTTCCGTGAAGGCGTGCGTCTCGACGGAGCGGTCGTAGATGCGATCGAGCGATTGATTCCGCTTGCGCCATTGCATAACGCGCGGGCTCTCGAGCTCATCCGGGCTGCAGACCGCGCGTTTCCGGACGTTCCCGCCTTCGCGCTCTTTGATACCGCGTTTCACGCGCACCGGCCCGTCGAGTCGATGTGTTATGCGCTGCCGGCCGAGCTCGTCGAGGCATTCGATCTACGGCGCTATGGATTCCACGGCATCGCGCATGCCTCGTTGACAGAGACGTTGGCGCAGACGCTCGGACGGCCTGCCACCGAGGTGACCGCCGTGACGCTGCAGCTCGGCTCCGGTTGCTCGGCCTGTGCCGTGGAAAACGGTCGCTCCATCGAGACGTCGATGGGCTACACGCCGCTTGAAGGGCTCGTCATGCCGAGCCGCTCGGGGGATATCGATCCCGCGATCGTGCTGCGATTGGTTCGCGCCGGCTATGAGCCCGACGAGATCGAGCGACAACTCACGCGTTGCTCCGGGCTACTGGGGCTAGCGGGCTCCGCCGACGTGCGTGAGCTGCTGGCGGCCGAGGCCGGAGGCAATGAATGCGCTCGCCTCGCGCTGCATGTCTTCGTACGGCGGGTCGTCATGACGGTCGGCGCCTATTTCACGCTGCTCAACGGCCGGGGTGTGCTCGCGTTCGCGGGCGGTATCGGCACCCATTCGGCCGAGATACGGCGGCGGATCGCCGTGGGTCTCGCCGGCTGGAACATCGACATCGACGCAGGCCGCAATGTGGCGAACACACTCGGCCGGATATCGACACGGCGCAGCCGCGACGTCTTCACGCTGCGCACGGATGAGGAAAGCATCATTGCCAGAGAGGTCGGTCGCCTGCTGTCGAGCGGCGATTCTGGGCAGCGTTGCGGAGGATCCGCTCATTAGCCCTCCCGGACCGACGGAGGCCGCGCTTGATGATGGGTTGCCGAGTGTTGATTGCCGGAGAGACCGGTTGAAAGCTTTCATTAATGCGAATACGGAGCGACTTTAGATGTTGAAGATTGGCCTCTCCCTACTGCGATACGGTGCATTGCTGTTATGCGCGATGGCCGCCGCGCAGCTCTATGCACAGGACTTGCCCGAGCCCGAGCGATTCGAGGATGTGATTCGTGGTTTCGAGACGCAAGATCGTTTGAATCCGCCGCCGACGGGTGCGATCGTCTTGACCGGCAGCTCGAGCATCGCGCGTTGGAACGATCAGGCGCCGGCGGCACTCGCGCCCCTGACGGTCATCGCGCGAGGCTTCGGCGGCAGCATCATGCACGACGTGCTGCACTACCTGGATCGGGTCGCGCTCGTCTACGAGCCGCGCGCGATCCTGATCTACGAGGGCGACAACGACACCGGAGGCGCGAGCCCGTTCCCGACGGCCACAATCCTCGGGCAGCTTCGCCAAATCATCGACCGGATCCATCGGACGCTGCCTGAAACGCGGATCTACGTTCTGTCCGTGAAGCCCAGCGTGCTGCGCCGGCGTGCCTGGCCTCTGGCGCAGGAGGTCAGCGCCGGCTACAAAGCGATCGCCGAGAGCGATCCGCTGGTCTACTACGTCGACGTGGCGACGCCGCTCCTGAGCGACGACGGCACTGTCAGAACCGACATCTTCGTGAGCGACGACCTGCATCTCAACGATCTCGGCAACCAGATCTGGGGCGCGACGATCAAGGCGGCGTTGATGCCGGGCGAGGCACGGTTCGAGTAGGCGAGGGCGATCAAGCGCCGGTCATCCACATTCCGACGACGGAATAGACCATCAGCACCATGATCGTTGCGCTGACTGCGCCGCGGACTCGGGCATCCGACATCCAGTGGCGCAGCGTTGCACCGGCGGCGGCCCAAGTGCAGATGCACGGAAATCCGACGAGAATGAACACCGCGACGACGATACCTACGGCCATCCACCGAGGCTCCATGTCCGGGACGAACACCGATACTGCCGTGAGGCCGATGAGCCATGCCTTCGGGTTGACGAACTGAAACAGCGCGGCTTCCGTGAATTTCAGCGGCCGGCCGGAGGTCGCTGCCTTGGGCACGAGCGCGTTGCGCATGGCATAGGCGAGATAGAGCAGGTACGCGGAGCCCAAAACCTTGAGCAGCAAACCGATCGTCGGAGCCTGCGCGACGACCGCGCCGACGCTGCTGCCGCAAACCAGCAGCAGCACGGCGAAACCCACGGACACGCCGAGCATGTGCGGCACAGTGCGCTGCAGGCCGAACGCCACGCCGGAGGCGGCCAACATGACGTTGTTCGGCCCCGGAGTGATCGACGCCACGAACGCGAAGCTAGCGAGCGGCCAAAGGAATTCCACGACACTCTTCTCCGAAACACCAGCAATGTAAGCTTGCCCGGCCGGCTAGTACAGATTGGGCCTGTTTCAAAACTTCTCACGATCCGTGGTCGGTGCGGGTCGCCGGCGATATGATCGCGGCGATGTGTGCCCGTTACTTGACGCCTGAGCAGGCCGCCATCGAGCGGCATTGGCGGCTGACACCGGAGGAGGCCTACCGGCAGATCTGGAACGTCGCGCCGACCAGCCGTGCGCCGGTCATCAGGCTCAATGCCGACGGCGCCTGGGAGGTCACGCTGTTTCATTTCGGATTCCAGCCGACCTGGGGGAAGCGAGCCTGGGTCAACGCCCGCTGCGAGACGCTGTTCTCTTCGAACGCGTTCGCCTCGGCCGCGAGAAAACGCCGTTGCCTGGTGCCGGCGGTCGGTTGGTACGAGTGGCAGGGCAGCGAGTCGCCTAAACAGCCCTATGTATTTCACTTGGACGGGTTTCGCCCCTTTGCGTTCGCGGGGATCTGGACCGCCAGGCGGTCGCACGGCGGCTGGTCCCACAATTTCGCGATTGTGACGCGGCCGGCGCTGCCTTATCTCGAGCGCATACACGACAGAATGCCGGCAATATTGAATCCGCGAGACTACCAGGCCTGGCTGTCACCCGAGACCGAGCACGCCGAGTCGCTGCTCGGCGAGCCCTTCACGACTATCGCAATTTATCCGGTGTCGACGTATGTGAATAAGCCTGCCAACGACGATGCTCGGTGCATTGAGCCCATCTAGGAACGTCGCATCCCCTCAGTGAATTCATACGCCCCGGTGGACTCGGTGTTGCCTGGACACCACATCGCTGCGTGCGCGTTGCTCTGAAGCTGCGGGCGCGTCAGGGTGTCCACGTCGCCGTGTTTCTGCCGGCGCTGGGCACGAGCCGGCAGCACGGGATGGCTGGGTTTGGGGCCTTCTCGACTCAAGAAAAAGCAACATAAAAAATATATAATTAAATTACTTACAATGTATTCCTCGGTTACGTTCTAGAGTGCCGGCTAAAGCGCGCGTCGTCGTTGTTTGGCGCCCGATGCGCATCGCTCGAGACCAGCTGCGTTTCAGGCGGGGCATCTGAGCTTGACTCCGTGTTGTATTTGTGGCACTAAGGATCCCGGATTCAGAACAATGCCTTTAGGGGGTAAATCCATGACGACATTACGGAGTGCCTCCGGGATCGGAGCGTTGCTCACCAGCGCATTCTTGTTCCCGGTAGGCCAGGCTTCGGCACAGCAGACTCAATCGGCATCCGCGCGGGCGATGCTCGAAGAGGTCGTAGTCACGGCACGGCGACGCGAGGAGAGCTTGCAGGATCTGCCGCTCTCGGTAGCGGCGATCACGGCCGATACCATGCAGGCGCAAGGCGTCTACCAGATCGAAGACATCAGCGATCACGTGCCGAATCTGACGTTCACGACGACCGACCGGCGCGGCATTCAGGCGCTTTTCATCCGCGGCATCGGTAACGACTCGACCAACAATCTAACGCCCGTCGGCGCCGGCCTCTACATCGACGGCCACTACATGCCGAACACGCTAGGGCAGATGATGAGCACGCTCGACATCGAGCGCATCGAGGTGCTGCGCGGACCGCAGGGCACGCTGTTCGGCAAGAACACCACCGGCGGCGCGGTGAACATCATCACGGCAAAGCCGGCTCCGGAATTCGGCGCGAGCGCGCTGATCCGCGCGGCGGAGTTCGGCCAGGCCGATTTCCGCGGCATGGTCAACGTGCCCATGGGTGAGACGCTTGCGGGCCGCTTCAGCGTCTCGAAGGAGACGATAGACGGCTACTACTTCAACCGCACGCTCAACCGTGATGTGGGAGCCATCGACGTCGAGGCGTTCGCGGGCTCTTTGCGCTTCACACCCAACGAGAACTGGACGGTCGACCTGCTCTACCGCATCAACAGCCAGGAGGACGACAACGCGCCGGGCCAGTGCGGCGCGCGTCCGACTCAGGAGCAGGTGGACAACCTTTTCCACGACGGCGTGCCGATTGACATCAACCTGGTCAATCCGCAAACGGGCCTGGTTGAGACCTATACCCACGAGGGGTATCTGTATACCGGCACCATTTACGACGAAGCCGGATTTGGGGCCAACCAGGGTATCGAGCAGTGGGGCGGCGCGTTTACGGATGAAATCACTGACGAGGAGTTCAACGTCGGTGGCCACGTCGAGCGCCTCTATCCCGGAGCGACGCTGGACTACTGGAACGCTTGTGACACCGACCAGGCGATGGGCGACTTCGTGACCTCGGGCGAGAAGAACACGTTCCTGCTGCTCGACAACACCAGCATCAACTTGACGACCCAGTGGGATTCGGCGGGCCCCATCGGCGGCCTCGACAATCTCAACATCAAGCTGAACCTGTCCTCGCACAAGGTGGAGTACAACTACCAGCAGGACAGGGACTTCACCGCCGTGCAGGTCGACGCCATCGGCACGCCGCCGCTGCGCGGTTTCGGCCAGCAGCAGGAAAACGAGCAGCTCGAGCTCTTGTTCACCGGTGACGTGAGCGACCGGCTCGGCTTCGTGGTCGGCGTGCACTTGTTCCAGGATGAGAACTTCACCGGCGAGGGCGGCTGCTTGCGTGAGATCAACGCGAATATCGACGAGCTGTCTGAACCACCGTTTCTCGACCCAGACGAAACTATTCCGAATCCTGCCTATACCGGATTCGAGTTCGAATGCGCCCCCGACGGTGGCACGCAGTTCGACCGTCTAGGTGATCGCGTCGTCAGCGGTGGTCCGGGCTTGGCGGGCATGAGCGGCTTCGTCGAGAACGAGTCGCAGGCCATTTTCGGTCACATCACCTACGACATCAGCGATCTGTGGACCGTGGACTTCGGCGTGCGCTACACCGACGAGGACCGCTTCTTCAACCAGGCCGAGATCGACGTGTCGGGCAACCTCTGCACGCACTCGCAGCCCGGCGATCCTCCGGTCGACGAGATCTGCGTGCCGTCGGCGTATATCGTCAACTACGGGACGTTGCTGGAAGCCGGCTTCTACAACAACATCAAGGCGAACTACAGCGAGACGACGCCGATGTTGAGCTTCACGCGCAGCCTGCAATCGGATGCGATCGACGACGGTATCATCTATTTCACTTACGCGGAGGGCTTCCTCTCGGGCAGCTTCAACGACGAGCTCAATCCGATACTCGTCCCGGAGATCGCGCCGCTGCTGCCCTATAACCCCGAGCACGTCTTCAACTACGAGGTCGGGTTCAAGGGCACGCTGCTCGACGGCAGGCTGAGAATCGCCGGGGACGTGTTCATCATGGAGTACGAGGACAAGCAGGAGTCGATCGGTATCGACAACACGGACGGCCGTTTCGGCGGCGATCCGAACATCGCGATCATCACCAACGCGGCGACGGTCGATATCAGCGGTATCGAGCTCGAGTTGCGCGCCCAGCCATGGGACGGCGGCTTCCTGTCGCTGGATCTCGGCTACCTCAATAACGAGTACGGCGCGTTCACATCGTTCGATCCGGATGCGCCGGGCGGCTTCGAGGACCGGTCCGGCCTGACGATTGCCGACTACTCGCCCGAGTGGACGCTCAACTCGACGATCGAGCATGCCTTCCAGCTCGGCAACGGCGCGACCTTGACGCCGCAGCTCGGCTGGTACTACCAGAGCGAGTACGACTGGGTCGGCGGTATCGACGAGGGGGCCGGTGACTCGTTCTGCTTCCAGGACGGATATTCGAAGTTCCGCACGCGCCTGACGTATGAGCCGGCCGGTGGCGACTGGCAGGTGTCCCTCTTCGGCCAGAATATCACCGACGAGCGTTATCTCGAGCGGTGCAACGACGGCCGGCGGTCGGGTGTCTACGACTTCCGTTATGGCCGGCCTCGCACCTGGGGAGTCGAGTTCGTCTACCGCATGGGAGAGGCGCGCTAGGCCTGAACCCGCCTCCTCGCGAGCCTCGCGAGGGGACGATGCTGAAAGGACGGCACCTCTTCGGAGGTGCCGTTTTTTTTGTGTGCCGAGCATGTTCGACAGCTCGGAAAGTCCTCTACCCAGCCTGATGGAGGCGAAGGGTTAGCGAAGCGCAAGGGCGTCACCGTGAGGTGATGTCCGAAAGAAGCGTGGAGCAAACGCGCGAGTCGATGGACAAGAATCGGATACGAGGCGTGAGCGCCGGAAGAGCGGGCAAACTCCGACAAAAGAATTTCTCCGGGGTGAACAGGGGGGATGTCGCGTTTCTTTGACTTCATGATATCGCCTCTTAATGATAGTCGGTAATTTCAACTTCATAGGCGTCGCTGCCCTTCCAGGTAAAGCAGATGCGCCGCTGTTTGTTGATGCGGATGCTGTATTGGCCTTTTCGCTCCTGCAACGGCTGCTCCGTGTGACAGGCAGGCGGTATCCGCAAGGTATCAAGCACGGTTGCCGCGTGCAGCATTTCCAGCTTTATTGCGGCAAGCCGCTGAATCGCATGTGGCAGTTTTGAGGAAAATAGGCCGTTGAAAACTTTTTCGGTCTCCTTGTCTTTGAACGCTTTAATCACTGGCGTATATTATCCTATTGAGATATTATCGTTAAGAGATGTTATTCGGTAAATCAGATTCTCCGGTCAGGCCGAAGACGCATAATGCCATTTCTTTTGCATTGACATTGCAAATCCGTTTAAATGTCTTATAATTTCTGCATAGAAGGCGGGGACGCCCACTGCCTGATGAATATGGCAACCAGGTGCGGATTTCCTCCCCGGAAAGATTTGATATCCAGTGCATAAGGAGCGAACAATGAACGATAAGTCCGGCATTCGAATGGCCCTGTGGATGCTGTCTGCTGTCTTGATCCTGGTTGGTTGCGTACCGCACTATTACGGGACCGGGAAGGCAAAGTCGCCGCAGGAGACATCGCCCCCTCCGGAAGCCTCTGCATTTTGGGAGCATATTACGAAAATCGACCCTTACCGGAACTGGGCCCTTCATCCGCCCAAACAGGGCTTGTATCCTTCAATGCGAAGGGGCCTGACCCCTGCCAGAAATCCCCACGGGGCCTATCTGAAGCTCTACGGCAATCAAATGGCGATCGAGGCCGCCAGCGAGGCACACGATAAACCGATGCCTGACGGCGCCATTTTGATCATGGAAGACTACGACAAGGACAAGGAAACCCTCAAGTCCGTCACCGTCATGTACAAGGTGAGAGGCTACAACCCGGCGGAGGGCGATTGGTTCTGGGGCAGGTACGCTCCGGACGGCCGGGTCATGGACTCCGGGAAGGTGGAGAGCTGCATCGAGTGCCACAGGACCCAGGACTGGCACGACTATCGATTTATGGGCGCCATGCCGCACCATTGAGCCATGGAAAACACGGCCCCTGGGCAAGCCTAAGCCCAAGGGCCGTGATCAAAGGCAAAGGAGTGTATTCGCAGTCAGTTTACAGCTTTCCGGCCTCTTCAAGGGCCCTTCTTCTTTCCTGGGCCGCCTCCAACTCTTCCTCCAGCCGCCGCAGTTCCTCAGGCGTCTGGGGCTCTCCGCCCACGTTTATCACTCCCATCATGGCCATGTCTTCATGCTCGATGTTGTGGCAATGGAAGACATACCGTCCGGTGAAAGTCCGGAATTTGATGAACACCACCGCTTCTTCATTGGATTCGAGCCTGACGGTGTCCTTCTTGAACCGTTCCTGAGGCGCGAGCTCGCGCCGTGAGAGACTCTGGATCTGCTGCGCTTCCAGGTGAATGTGGATGGGGTGGGCCCATCCGCCGCCCACGTTCCTCAGTATCCAGCGCTCTGCCGTGCCCGGTTCGGGATTCGCATCGTCGCGGTGCGGGTCGAAGAACCGGCCGTTGACGGCCCAGAGCCCGCCCTTGCGTTCGAATTCAATGACCCGGGTCCTCACGATTTCATCTTCGCGGATGGCGGTGTGCGGCCGGAGGGGCGTTCCCACGTCGACCGTGACATCATGCTCGACGCGCGGTCCCATGACGACGAATTTAAGGACAGGCGTGCCGGATCTGGCAATGCTTGCCGGCCTCCGTCCGTCATCGTGGACCACGATGTTCTCAAGGAAGACCTCATCAGGGGCATCACGGAAATCAATGACCACATCGGCCCGTTCCGCCGGCGTCAGATGGATCGTATTCGGACGCTTCCCGTCAAGGGCGACACTCACCGGCGCCACCGCCTCTCCCAGAAGCCAGCTGTCGTTTCCGATCTGGACGAATTTCATGTTCTCATCGGAGAGCCGGAGCTCCCAGAACCGGGCGTTGGACCCGTTCAGGATGCGGAAGCGGTACTTGCGCCTTTCCACATTCAGCTTCGGCTGCGCCTTCCCGTTGATCACGAAGACGTCTCCCAGAACACCGGCGAAGTTGTCGGCATCAGGATCGTAAAGCAACGACCCGTCAGCGGCAAACACCCTGTCCTGCAACACGATGGGGATGTCGAACTTCTCGGCAGGAAGAACGCCGCCGGCGATCAGGCCCTGTTCGAGCTGATCAAAGAGAAGATAGTACCCGGCAAGGCCCATGTAGACGTTCTGCCCCGTGATCCCCAGGTCCACGTCAGGCAGGTGGGCATGATCGTGATACCACTGGGTGGACCCG
>DASWKF010000057.1:0-9670 GCA_036396795.1 Gammaproteobacteria bacterium
CGAGCAGCAGCCGCCGATCGTATCGTGCAAGCCGCAGGTATCCTCGACCACGGTGAACAGGGGATTGCAGTTCACCGAGTAGAGCACCGTGCCCTTGCGGATGAAGATGCCGCCGTTGATCTTCATCGTGTCGGCGGCCGCGTAGCGATCCTCGTAGTCGCGGGCGTTGTAGCAGAGGAAATCCACCGCCTGGCGGCCCTCGAGATCGACGATGCGCAGCACCTGGCCACGCGAAAGCTCGCGGCTCCAGCCGGCGCGCGCCGGGATGACTGCGGACGAAATCACCATTCCCGGAATCCGCTGCGCTGCGCTCGGCATGGCACTGAGTCCCTCGGGGTCAAGAGCGCAATGAGAATAATGGGGTCTGTCCCCATTTGCTAGCGCTCGCGGCCGGCTTCGTGCCAGGCTTTTTGCACGGGCGAGAGAAAGCACAGAACCAATGTGCGGATTTCCATCTAGACCACGCACTTAGTCCAAACTCCATCGCTGAACTGAGGTTCGGTTCCCAGATTTTCCATCAACCCCATGTAAACTGCCCTCACACAGCACGGGCCGCTGGTTCGATCCCGTTGCAGCTGCCAGGCATCAAGCGGCCCGCTACCGCTCCCGCCCGGCCTCGTGAAACGCCTTCCGCACCGGCGACAGGAGATACTCGAGCACCGTGCGGGTGCCGAGATGGATTTCCGCGGCGACCTGCATGCCCGGCGTCAAGCGGTACTTCACGCCGTCGGCATCCAGCGTCTGGCTCTTCAGATTGACGAGCGTGCGGTAGGCGAGGGCCTCCTCCGGGGGCCTGGGCGCCGCCGGCGCAAGCGCGCTGGCGCTCGAACCGCGCTCGGCCGCATCGGCGCTCACATGCGCCACGCTGCCTTCGAGCATGCCGTATTTCTGGAAGCTGAACGCGGCGAGCTTCACGTTCACCGGCTGCGCCTCGCGCACGAAGCCGATGTCGTCGTTCTTCACCCAGACTTCGGCGCGCAGGTTCTCGTCCCTGGGCACCAGGGTCATCAGGATGGTGCCGGGGCTCGCCACGGTGCCGACGGTGTGGGTGGCGAGGTCCTTCACCTGCCCGTCCTGCGGCGCGCGCAGCTCGAGGTAGCCGTGCCGGTGCTCCTGCTTGGCGAGGTCCTGGCCCGCCTTCTCGAACTGGTTGGCGATGTCCACGCGCTCGGTCTGCAGCTGGCGCCGGTAGTCGGCGGTGATCTGCGCGGCCTTCTCTTCCTGTTGCGCGATGGTGGCGGCGGCCGAAGCGATCACCGCCTCCTGCGCGCGCAGGTCCTGCTCCTTCTCGATCCTCTCGCGCTGCTTGTCGTTCGACATCAGCTTGCCCGCGAATCCGTCCTTCTCCAGCTTGGCGTAGGCCGCTTCCTGGTCGCGGTAGTGCGGCAGCACCTGCGCGAGTTTCTTGCGCACCGCCTCCGCCGCGGCGAGATCGCTCTTCGCCTTGGCCAGCACCGCGCGCTCCTGCGCCAGCGCGGTCTCGTAAGCCTGGCGGTTGGCGAGGTACTGCGCCTGCACCTGGACGAAGAGCTCCGCGGGGTCGTCGCCGCGCCGCATGAGCGGCGTGCCCGCGAGCTGCGCGTCGATGCGCCGCAGCGACAGGCGCTTGTTGTGGTAATCCGCCGCGAGCGTCTTCAGGTCGGAGTCCGAGAGCGCGGCATCCATGCGCATCAGGATCTGGCCCTCCTTCACCAGCTCGCCTTCCTTGACCAGGATTTCCTTGACCACGCCGGCGTCGGCCGGCTGCACGATCTTCAGGTAGGTGTCGGGCACCAGGCGCCCCTCGGCCACGGCGACGATATCGAGCTTGCCGAACACCGCCCACGCGAGCAGCGCCGCCAGAAACACGAGCGCCGCCCACAGCATGCGCCGCCCGAGCGGGCTGGGCGGCAGCTCCTGCAGCCGCACCAGCGCCGGCTGGAATTCGCGCGGATCGGCGTGCGCGCGCATCACAGCTTCCGGAATCCTTCCCCGAGCCCGGAGAAAGTGCCCATGCCCCCGCAGCCGTTGCTCTGGCCCGTGGATCCCGAATGGCCCCAACCGTCGTGCCAACGGTCGTCGTCCCATGCGTGTCCGCCGTGCTGGCCCCTGCCGCCGTAACCGCCGCCGTAATCGTCGTCCGCCGGCGCGAGGCTGGCGACGCAGTTCTGCACTTGCAGCCAGCGCTGCGCGATCTGCTGCGGCGTCATGGCCCCGTAGCCTGCGCCCCCCTGGCGCTGCAGGTACACGGCGAGCGCGGTGAAGTCGTAGTCCGGGCCGCGCTTGAGGCGCGCGGCAATGGCATCGTGCGGACCATCGCCGCGCCTGTCGCCATCGCCGTGCCCATGGTGGCCGTCGTGATCGTCGTCGCGATCATCGCGATCCCCGCCATGATGGCCGCTTCGGTAGCTCGATGGCCCGTCATCCCAATAGACGCCATGGCCGCCGCGCTTGCCGCCGGAGCTGGTCGCGACGTGCGCGCGAATCGCCTCCTCGCTCCACACAGTGCCGTCGGCGAACTGCACCTGCTCGACGCGCTTGGAGGGCGAGTAGAACCAATCCCTCGCCGTCACGCTGCCGTTGCCGCCCGAGAGCTTGAGCACGAGGTCGTTCCCGGAGCGGCGCACCGTCACGTCGCCCGTGGCGATGCCGGTGCCGAAGCGGATCGCGTCCTCGCCGCCCGAGTCCTGCACCAGGTCGTGGCCGCCGCCCCTTGCATGCACGAACACGTCGTCGCCCTTGCCGCCGACAAGCGTGTCGCTGCCCGCGCCGCCGTTGAGCACGTCGTCGCCGTCGCCGCCGTCCAGCCGGTCCTCGCCCGCGTCGTCGAGCAGCAGGTCGTCGCCGGCCATGCCGTAGAGCCGGTTGTCGCCCGAGCTGCCGATCAGCACGTTGGCGAGCGCGTTGCCGCGGCCTTCGAGGTCTCGGTCGCCGATGAGATGCAGTTCCTCCACGTACGTGGGCAGAGTGAAGTCCGCCGAGCTGTGGACCGTGTCGTAGCCCGCCCCCGCAGCCTCGACGACCAGGTCCACGCGGCTGCGGCTCCGGTCCACGAAATACGCGTCGTCGCCCGTGCCCCCGCTCATCTTGTCGTAGCCCTCGCGGCCGTCGATGACATCGTCCCCGCTGGTGCCCGAGAGCACGTCGTCGTGGTCGGTACCGACGATCGGCACGATGCCGCCGCCGCTCGAGCCGCCCGCAATGTTGAGCACGAACTCGCCGCTGGCGCTTGCGCCCGCCGTGTCGGTCGCCGTGACGCGCAATTGCAGCGTCTCGGGCGCGCCGCCGTCCATGCCGCCCGGCAGGGCGCCGGAGAAGGTGCGTGTAGCCGCGTCAAACGATAGCCACGAGGGCAGCCCAGCGCCGTTCACGAGGCTTGCCGAATACACCAGCGTGTCGGCAGTATCGATGTCGCTGAAAGCATTTGGCGCAACAGAGAAGCTAAACGCCGTGCCCGCGTTTACGTTCTGATCGGCGATCGACATCACCAGAGCTGGTGCATCGTTCGCGCCATTGACCACCACCACCAGACTGCCAGGCGTGCTCGCGATACCGTCTGTGGCGCCATAGGAAAAGGTCTCTTGAAACTCCTCACCCTCGGCGAGCGACTGAGCCAGCGCATTGTCGAGCGCGTAGTTGTAGCTGCCGTCCGCCGCTAGCTCAAGCGTTCCAAAGACACCTACGTATGTACCCGGATTTGCCACCGAGAGCGCGTCGGAAAAGTCCGGATCGGTGTCGTTGTCAAGCACGCTGCCGGTGGCAACCAGCGCGACGTCCTCTTCCACGGAGGCCGTGTCGTCCTCCGCAATCGGAGACTGATTCGATCGTGGATCAACCTGCTCGCGGAGCGTCGCAGCACTCCATACGGCGCCGTCTCCGAATTGCACACGTTCGAGTACGTCATGGAGCAGCGCACCTTGAACGATGACCCGATCCTCGTCATCGCCAATCCGGATGACAATGTCGTCTCCCGAGGCCGCGACCAACACATCGCTTATCAGGATGTCGTCCGCAAGAACCAACGTATTGATACTCTCGCCCGACGCTTCCGATTCCACGATGGTGTCGGCACCATGGCCACGGCCAAAAAAGTAAGTATCGTCACCCACGCCGCCCAGAAGCAGATCGTCTCCCGCATACCCGAAGATCCGATCTGCCGTGTTGGATCCCACAATGACATCGCTTGACGGCGTCCCAAAAAGGTCGAGCCCACGAGCAATCAACTGGCTGTAGGTAAGTTGCAAGCCATCGCTGAACGTGAAGAGCTCCACATCGTGCGCGCCGAAGACGTCGTTCGTGTCGACACTTTCAAGATGAATTGCATCGCCATTGGAGCCCACGCGAATCAACAGCGATCCACCGCCCAAGGTAAGCATGCCGGGTGAAATCCCTGGACCGAACGCGACACTGTTTGTCTCGCCGAAGGAAGGATTATCGGAAATACGGTCGACACCATCGCCCAGTGAGAAATGATAGGTATCGTCCCCACCTCCGCCAAATAGGAGATCATCTCCGGCTCCACTGTGAATCGCATTTTCCGCGCTGTTTCCGAGCAACGTATCGTTGCCCCCGGTCCCGGTGACCGGGACGGCGGCATCCAGAAGGTCGTTCAGTGCCACTGCGGTACCATCGGCGAAGACCAGGCGGTCGATCGGCAGGTCTCCGGCCTCGCCCGCGTTGGAGCGAATCAACTCCAGAGTGCTCCCGGCTACATGCAGGAGCGTGCTCGACGCGCCGATCTCGACCGACACGCCGGACAGATCCACGCCGGCGCCAACGTGAAGATCGTCAAGCCCCGACTCGTCGTCGATGACGTCGTTCCCGTGGCCGATGGCGTAGTAATACTTGTCGTTTCCAGCGCCACCGGCGAGCACATCGTCGCCCTTGCCGCCGGCAATCAGATCGTCTCCAGCTCCCGTGAAGACAAGGTCGATACCGTCCCCGGCACGGACTCGATCGGAGTACTGTGAACCTTCGAAGATTTCGTCGGCGGACGTTCCGACATAGTTGCTCCCCCACGATTCGAGCTCCAAGGGCTCGCTAATGTAGTCGGTCTCCTCGAATCGAACATGCTCGATCGGAGATGCCGGGCCAGCGAACCAGTCTGCCACCCTGGTGTGGCGGACCAGTTCCCGGCCGAAATAGAGTGATCGCTGCAGAACCACGAGATCGTCGTCCTCGCGGTAGACCTTGTCGGTCAGCACCGATGGCTGTAGTGGATCGCTCGCCCATGAGGTCAGGAAGCTGTTGGTAACGTCGGTAAGGCTCGGCAACCGCAAGAACATGGTGTCGTCGCCCTCGAAATCATCAATCGTTCCGTTGAAGACACCATAGATATCGTCGCCCGCGCCACCCGCCACGTAGAACTCTCCGGTTCCGATTCGCGTTTCGGAGGTGCTGACAAATGGCAGGATGACGACCAGCGAGTCGGTGTGGATCGAGTCGTTTCCATCACCCGCGAGAATGAAGCCGCTTCCGGCAGACACGACGCTTATCGCGTCATCACCGGCGCCCCCGTCTACGACGTCATAGCCGCCTTCCGTGGCATTGCTCACAACGATATGGTCGTCGCCCTCTCCTCCTTCGAAATTGTTGAACGCGACTTTCGTCGGATCCTGATACCAGTCCCGCTCTTCGGATCGAATAACGTCGTTACCGGCGCCCCCAATCACGGTGTCATTGCCGCCCGCCAAGTCGGAAATCTGGTCATTGCCGTCGCCGCCGTAGATCGTGTCGTCGCCGGGTGCGCCGAAGCGCACTGCCAGCGGACCTAAGGCAGTCAGAGATATCGTCGCATCCCCATCGATGACATCGTTCCCGGGGCCGCCATACACGACGTCCGATCCACGTCCGGCATTGATGATGTCGTCACCGGCGCCACCGTCGATGTAGTCGTCAAAGGTCGGGTCGGCGCCCAGTACATAGTCCAATGCATACGCAAGACCACCGGGGAACAACCACCCTTCCAACTCCAAGTATGGCAAGAGAAAGTCGGATGCGGCCCCCAAGAACAGCGACTCAGGGAAGCGTTCGGTAGAACTCCCAGTAGGCGGTCCGAACTTGAATGAGTAGGCGCCCGCATTGGCGAGAACTGCCAGTGTTGCCGCATCTTCGGCCAGAAAATGATTGGGGAACGCACCCTTCAAGTTGAAGATGAAGTTATCGATCAGGAACGCGCCTAGCGAACCCGAGGACCCCGCAGGAACGTCCTGTACTTGATAGTTGTCACCCCAGATCCGTTCGCGAGCCGGCCCCCCCAGGATGTAGTCGTCGCCACTACCACCAGCAAGCATTACGGGCTGCGAAAACTCGTCCCCCAGGAACGAAGCTGCGGATACGTCGATAAAGTCGTCCCCTGACCCGCCATCGACAGGAAAGAGTCCGACCGGGCCTGAAAGCTCGATTGCGTCGTCGCCGGCCCGGCCATGGATGCCGTCAATCCAGATCTCGACGTGCGCGTCGCTGAAGAGGTCGTTGCCGTCGCTGCCATAAAGATTGGCGAAACTACTGCGAAAATACGAGATGAGGTCGCCGCCCGGCGGCGGTGCTGGAGGTCGGTCCGCAGGATAGGGGTACGACAGCGTATAGTCGCGCGTCGGGACGACTGCGGGTGGTGTGGTCGGCTCAATGCTGTCCTCGGGAAGAATTATTCCAAAATTCCCCGAGACAAAGTTCTCCACTGAAATCGCGCCGTCTATGACCAGCGTCTGCTGGCCGACGGCATCCCCAACCAACTGATATCGCGTGCCAAAGCCATCGATGTAAGTCTGCGGGTCGCTCGCGAGACCACCGTTCAGTACTCGCCCCTCGTAGCGGATCTGCCCCGATCCGTCTGAATCCAGAATCGTGTCGTGCCCGTCGCCAGCGCTGTAGACATAGTTGTCAAACCCAGCGCCGCCCTCGAGCCGGTCGTTGCCCTTGCCACCCTCCAGCCGGTCGTCGTCTAGACCGCCGTGGAGGCGGTCGTTGTCATTCCCGCCGTAGAGTTCGTCGCTGCCTGCGCCACCCCAGACCTCATCGTCGCCGCTTCCCGCATCAATGACGTCGGCACCATCCCCGCCCTCGACATAGTCGTCACCGCCCATTGCTGTTATCGTGTCGCCTGCCGCTCCACCGATGAGGAAATCGCCCGCGCCAGCGCCGACCAGCGGCTGTCCGGCCGAGTCCGCGCCGAATATGTAACCTGGGAGGCTGGAAGCGATCAGCCCGAATCTGATGGCTCGTTGCCGGTCCTCGAAATAGCCGCCGATCGCGCTCAGGCTGAGGTCACCATTGGCCGCGTTGTAGCGCCCCAGCGCTTCGAGAAACTTCGCTCTCGCCTCGATCCACTTGTGGGACATGCCGCGCTCGCTTGAAGCGCCGCCCAGCTCCAGTTCGCCGTTCGGAAAACGTGCACTCGAATAGTCCGCGCCTACCACGGCAAACGGTTCCACTTGCAGCAACGCGTACCGAACCGCGAGTCCAGTGTCGTCGTCCCGCCTTGCGAGCAGCGCCACTTCGCTCGACGGCTTGCCTGCCAGTACCTTGATGCGGTAGGTGCCTTGCTGTGGAAGCGCGGCCAGTTGCTCAAAGTACGACTGGCGGTTCTCCATGTTGCCGAAGCCGCCCGGCGTCGCGTTCGACTGCACTTCGACGGCACTGGCGTCGAACGCTCTCCGCAAGGCGAGGAGCGCCTTTTCCAACGAATCGCCTTCGGCCGCCTGAGTGTCTCCCAGCACCGCCACGCTCTTGGCCTTCTGCGCGGACGATGCGCGGATGATCGCTTCAATCTGCCCGCGACTCAGGGTCGGATCGAGTCGCTGAAACTCGCGTTGCAACGCAAGAGAATCCACCAAGAGCGTGATCGCGTGCGTATTGCCGAAATCACCGCGTTCCTCGCTCGACGAGGCGAGCTCCAGGAGGGGCTGCCCTTCGATAAATACCGCATTCTTGTTCAACGGATGAATCTGCGAATTCGCGACCAGAGTGGTGTCCGCGTTGAGCGCGCTGCCGTAGATGCTCGTAATGAGCGCGTCGCCCGCGGTGCCCAGCCCAGCGCGAAACGGCACGCCCGGGATCGAGCGGTAGCCGGCGAGCTCTGCGGTTTCGACCAGCGCCCACCGGTAGCGCGGGTCGCCGTACACACGAGTTGCGCCTGCGGCAAACGGGTTCCAGGTTGGATCCGCCAGATGCGCCTGGAGCGCCGCCTGATGCAGGAACCGGTACCGGTCCCATCGCGGATCCGTGGGAGGTATTGCACCGAAGGCGTTCGCGTTCGGCTCGCTCGTAAGAACCTCTCGAAAGTGCTCGATCATCCCGCCCATCCGCTCGGCGGTGGTACCGCCCTCGCCGAGAAGGGCGCCCCGGCCGGCGCTGTTGTACACATACGCCGCCTTGACCCCGTCCGCGTGCGTCTCAGTGAACACCGTCGCCAGGTGCCCGCCTAGCGAATAGCCGGTCACATTGATCCTCGCCGCCCCGGTCAACGGCAGGACCTCCCTCTCGTAGAAGTCCTCCAGCGCCGCGAGCTGCCCGAGCGCGAATCCTTTGGTGATGATCTCGCCGTTCGCGCCCAGCAGGTGGTCTCGCTCCGCATCGCCTCCTTGGGTGAAGATCTTGTACTCCGTCGACCGGATTGACAGCGTGTACTCGGTGCCACCCTGTTCGTTCGTCCATTGCAGCAGCGTTCCCGAGAACCCCGTCGCGTCGTTTGCGCGGTGAGCAATGATTTGATTCTTCGCGATGAACTCTGCCGCTAGCGCGGCCGGCATCCGGGTGTGCCCAGAAGGCTCGAACGGAAGCCGCGTATTGCCGCGATCCAGACGTTGCTCAACTAGCTCTGGATCGGTCCAATCAATCGATTCAAGGTGCGATTCGGCAGCCGCCTGCTGCAGCGCAAACTCGAACCAAGTGTTCAACTCTTTGCTCATGGAACAATCCTTTACTTTCCGATGGCCTTCGGTGGAAGGGCTTTATGAACAAAGGCTCTCAATGTCAAAGACTCCCGTGCCATAACTGGACAACCCGACGAGCTCAACCACCATCGCCGGTCCATCACTCCGCGTGCAGCATAGGGGTCCAAGGCGAAACCACGTCGCAAGGCGACCAATTCGCCACTTGTTAGATCGAACGCCGCCAGCTCACCCCCTGAAATTCCCATCTCAAAATCGTTCTCGCGCGAAATACCACGCCATGCAATTCCGAATCGGCTACTGAAAGTTTCTACGTTCACTAATTTAGTGAATTGTTTCTCACCCCAAACGCCATCTGGCCTTAGGCGACGCAGTTCAGCCAATCTAGAGAAATCAATCTCGTGCCGCACTCGAACGTCAGCACCGGTACGTGTGGTTACCCCACCTTCCACGTAGCGGTAGGTCGGCCGCGACTTACTAAGGAAGTACACACCAGGCCGCTTCTCCCGATTCGGGTATCCAAACTCGAGCAATCCATATGCGTCCTCGATCACGTACTTGTCCTGCATCGCATCGTCCGTTTCGGCGCCTCTCGGCCGCACCAGCAAGAAACCCTCAACGTCCACTACGGTCTTGTGTATGAACTCCCCCGCCTCCGCCTTGCATAGCGCCTCCCAATACTCCCGAGGCTTCATGCCTTCGCGATACACGCTTGCCTTCGGTGCCTCCGGCCACTTCGGGCGCACCGCGTTGTCGGGCCAGTACTCGGGCCACTCGCGGCGACGCAGGATAAAGACGTT
>DASWKF010000058.1:0-11289 GCA_036396795.1 Gammaproteobacteria bacterium
ATCGAAATCGGGCGACTTTCCACGGTTGAAGGCCGCTTTCGCGTCTTCACGCTGCGCAGCAGACAGGTGCAGTTGATCGAAGATGTGTTGCGCGACTCCGATCTCGTTTCGAGTGACGACACCGTCTGCTTTGCAGAGCGCACCCATCACGGCAAAGGTGGATTCGAGAAACTGCGACTGGACGGTGCCGGCTTGCTTGGCGATAGTCTGCCGCAAGAGCCAGTTGGCAGCCCAACCGAGAGCCGCACCCAACAGGATCCCCCGCGTGCCTCCCGCCAGAAGGCCGAGCACGGCGCCGATCAGCACTAGCGTCATGTGGAGAGTCTAGTTCGTCTCCCCTTCCGAAGAGAGACCCGTGGACGCTTGCGGATAGTGCGTATAAGAGGCCTTATGTGAGCCGGCGACCCCGGCGTGGCGGGTCGTCGACCGGCCGGTGGGAAATCATGAGCAGCGCTCCAATGCTTCAGGGGCACCGTGGATCGCTGGAGGTTCATCGGGGGTGCGACGGCTTTCCATGACACCGGGCGATGAAGTCCGCCGAAAAGGCGTGCTTACCGGCCTACCTGAATGGATAGTAGAGGAAGTGTTCGCTAGGGAACAATAGTTCATAAATGTTGTGCGGTATCGAACATAATTGCGTGTTTTTATTATAGTAAAGTAAAATTTCGTCGTTTCTAGAGTCTTCGGTTCGGCCCCGTTCGTGATCGACCCTTCGAAGTTCGAAGAATGGCTCTCCAAAGGAGTTGGGCGCGCTTAATGCGTGGCGCAAGAAAACGAGTATCGATTCCGAATCGCCTGCTTGCCGCATTGCCCAGCAGCGATTACCGGAAACTGCAGCCCGTCCTCGAACCGGTCGCGCTTGCCTTTGGGGAGGTTCTCTATGAATCCCAGGCCCAGATTCGGCACGTGTACTTTCCCAACGACTGCTTCGTCTCAATGCTGACTACCGTGGATGGCGACCGGGCGGCGGAGGTCGGACTCATCGGCTCTGAAGGCATGATCGGGGTTCCGATGGCGCTGGGAATCGCTGTCTCGCCTTTTCGGGCCGTGGTGCAAGGCGGAGGCACGGCAATGCGGATGGCGACAGCGAACTTTCGCCGCAATTTCAGCAGCAGCGCTGCGTTGAAGAGAGAGGTGTTTCTCTTTACCCACTTGTTGATGATCCAGATCGCACAGACCGCGGCGTGCAACCGCTTCCATGTGGTCACACAGCGCATGGCCCGCTGGCTGTTGATGACCTGCGACCGCGTCAACTCCAGCGAGTTTCGTATTACGCAGGAATTTCTTGCGCTCATGCTGGGCGTGCGACGGGTCGGCGTCAGTGTGGCAATGAGCGGTCTGCGGGAACACAAGGTCATCGCTTACCGCCGCGGCACCATCACCATTCTCAACCATGGAGGCCTCGTAGCAGCTGCCTGCGGGTGCTACAAAACTGTCAAAGACACCTATACCCACGCACACGCTCAGAAGGGAACTTCCCTGCCAGCCCCACGCAAGTAACACGGGGGGTTACAAATACACCCAAATATAGCTTGAAAGCCCCCCAGAAGTGTCGGAAGGGCAACAGGCTAGACCTTAGGCCGCCGCAGGCTGAAACGACCGCACGCTCGTCATCCCGCGTACACATGGGGTCTTAGATATACGGCCGATATGGGTCCGGATATCCAATCTGATATGCGGCTCCCCTTGACTGATCTCCCCATTCATCCCGCCTTGACGTCTCCCACCGACCGGCGCTAAGTTCACAGTCCTCGCCGAGGGAATCGTGCAGATAATCCGGCGAGTGTTCGAGGACGGGTGTAATGAGCCGTGAAGCTTTCCCGTCCGGCACGAGCCTCGTGTCCACGGTCTGCATGCGGAACGAACCATTCGCTAGGTCGAATGGGCCGCGTGCAGCCATCCCCTGATCAGGCATCACTCCGGCCCATGAGACACGGGACGTGAGTTGATGCCTAAACGCTCAAGCTCCAACGAGCCGCTTCAGCCGCGCTGGCCGCCGCGTTTTGTCCGGTTGCGCGATGCCCCTGCGTATCTCGGCATGGACAGAAACCGCTTCAACGCTGAGGTTCGGCCCCGCCTGACCGAAATCCCCATCGGCCAGCAGGGCATCGCCTTCGATCGGCTTGAACTCGAAGCGTGGGCTGACGAGTATAAGAGGCGCAACGGACGTCCTGGCGTTTTGCTAAGAGGAGCAAAACCATGGGACGAACTTTCGCGGGACTTAGAAAACGCGGAAATACGTGGCACATCGAGAAGCAGATCCAAGGGTATGGCCGACTTTATGAGAGCTGTCGAACAAGCGAGAGGGCTGAAGCCGAACGCTACTACGTCTACCGGCTCGAGCAGATCCGCCAGGAGACGCTCTACGGCAGACGACCCGAGAAGCTCTTCAGAGAGGCGGCCACGAAATACGTCGAGGAAAACACGCACTTGAGTTCACTGTCCGATCAGGCCTACATGCTGGAGCAGCTCGATCCCTTCATCGGGGATCTGCCGCTCGAGCAAGTCCACGATGAGACCTTAAGGCCCTTCATCGCCCATCGAATCAGCCAGGGCATGAAGCACAAGACGGTCAACATCAGCCTTGGACTGGTCAGACGGATACTGACGCTGTCTGCGAGAAAGTGGCGGGACGAGCGAGGTCAAACGTGGCTCGAAACGCCACCGCTGCTGACGATGTTGCCATTGACGGATACGCGCCAGCCTTATCCGCTATCGATTGACGAGCAGCAGCGCCTGTTCCGGGAGCTACCGGCACACCTGGCCCGAATGGCCCTCTTCAAGGTGAACACCGGCACGCGAGATCAGGAGGTCTGCCGCTTACGCTGGGACTGGGAGATCAAGCTTCCCGAGCTTGAGACCTCAGTGTTTTTGATTCCCGGCCGTTTCGTCAAGAATCGAGAGGATCGGGTCGTCGTGCTCAACGACGTGGCACGGTCGGTTGTGGAGAGTTGCCGGGGAGAGCACCCGAAGGTTGTGTTCAGCTACCAGGGCAAAGCCGTCAAGAAGATGATGGCCACGGCCTGGCGAAAAGCGCGAGAGCGTGCTGCGGACAAGCTAGCGAAAGAAACCGGCGAACCGGCGCCCTTCGGCTTCAGCCATGTCCGTGTGCACGATCTCAAGCACACCTTCGGGCGCAGACTGCGAGCTGCAGGCGTGCCGCTGGAGACACGCAAGGTCTTACTCGGGCATACGACGGGCGACATCACGTCGCACTACTCGGCGCCTGAGCTGGCCGAGCTGATCAATGCGGCGAACCGTGTTTGCAGAACCGAGTCCGGCAAAACTCCGGCACTGACGTTACTGAAGCACAGAGCTTCGAAATGAGATTGGACTTAACTGACTGACTTAAAAAGGGAGAATTGGCGCGCCCGGAGAGATTCGAACTCCCGACCACCTGGTTCGAAGCCAGGTACTCTATCCAGCTGAGCTACGGGCGCGGCTTTTAAATCAAGAACTTAGACGTGCTGCGATGCAGCAACTGTCTAATAAAACGCAAACTGTCTAATAAAATCGCCTGAAGCATGCCTGGGAAGTATATCGGAGGGCGCGGAAGACGGGGATACGAGATGCGGTAACTAGGTCACCAAGTGACTGAGGAATGACAGCGTCTGCCGTCGGCCAGAAGTCGTCATCCGCAATAAGCGCCTCGAAAAAGCTTCGGGTCGACGCGGCTCGGTTACTCAGTGGAGCGAGCTTGAAAGGTGGTAGCAAAAGATCGGAGGCCGGCCACATCGAACTCACTGTCCCAAGACAGCGATATTCCGTCAAACATGATGCGAAGAACATCGGGATTCCGGATCGAGCAGGCGTGCTCAAAGGTGAAAGACGAGTCTATCTGTTGGAGTAGCAATGCAATGACGTTGCCGTGCGACGAAACCGCGAGCTTTTTTGCCGGTGACGCCGTAACGAGGCGAATCATCGCCTCATACATCCTTGCCTGCGCCCGCCGGCCAGATTCACCGTCATCAAAGGCAAAATCCGGGTCCATCCAGGCGGTTCGCCAAGTGGTCGCCCAATCCTGAATGTGTCCATCCGTAAACGCTCTTTCTCGGAGATCGTGAACGACGTTCAGATGCAATCCAAGCTTCTCCGTCAACGGAGCAATCGTGTGTAAGCACCGCTCATAAGGGCTGGTGTGGATCTCCTCGATACCCAGCCGCTCAATCTGCTGCGCCAGATCGGCAGCCTGGCTCAGTCCCCTAGCCGATAGTGGACGCTGAGCGTCTGGGATCTTTGGGTCGTAGATGGCCTCAGCGTGCCGAATCAAGAAGACTTCTTTCATGTCATGGATATTCTGCAGGAACGTCGAACGTTGCAACGGTCCATTTTCCCCCGTCAATTTTGCAACATTCCCGTGGACGAATGGCGTTGTTGGAGAGCGAAGGAGCCAGTCAGGGGTATGTGCGCGGGCCCCTCGTCGAAGTCTCGGGTCAGCCAGAAGAGGACCTTTCACAGAAACAAACACATCTATTCGGGGGATGCAAAATACGTAGCTGGAAATATTCCGAGAATATCTCGGAAGAATTGTCCCTCGGCTTGATGATCCGCCCGATTCGTCAATAAAACGATACTGAATCTGCTGCGATCTGCCCAGAATGCCACAGCGTTAAAAATTCCGTTGGAACCAGTTGGAGCCATGACGCGCTGTTTGCGGCTGTCCAAATACACCATTCGATCATTCTTGTATCTTTCGGATTGCGCGGTGCTTTGGAAGTAAACGCCATTGCCAATACCTTCAAAAAATTGGCCTACGCTCTCAGCGGTTGAGAGCAGACCTCCAGCACCAATTAAATTCCATGATGGACCAGTCGTATCCCACATAACATCGTCAATTGGATTACCCCAATGCAAGCCGCCGAGCCGACACCCATCCGCAAATCTACGATTCGCATTATCCTTGAACCAGAAACCAGTATCGGTCATTCCTGCGGGTCCAAAAATGTACTGTTGCAGAAGGGTTTGGTATCTTTCGCCAGTTACTAATTCGTATACTGCTGCTAAGAGTTGAAAACCCAGATTCGAGTACTCTTCGCGCTCATTTGGTTCGAATATCAGCTTCGCTCGTTCAGCTCGTTCTAGCAACTCATCACGACTAACTGGTAGGTAATCATAGTCTACGGAATACGTAACTGGTTGGCCCAGTTCGTCGATGAGGTCTGGTAGCCCTCCTGTGTGGTGTAACAATTGGCTAATTTCGACCTTGCCGATTTCTCCAGTGAAATCCGGGATGTAATCGCTGACAGGTTTGTCGAAGGAGAGGTATCCCTTTTCTTCGAGAACGAACCCCAAGACTAATGTTAGCTCCTTCGTAATCGAGCCAATCATAAATACATGGGAGGGTGTAACTTCTTCAGGTAGGCTGCATGATGCGGCTCCAAATCCACTTTCAAATAGGACCTCTCCGTCTTGCGCTATGCGGAGAATACCGGACGCGCCATTTTTTTCCGCCGCCGAAAGTCGTTCGGCCAAGCGAACCTCGAAAAAGCGTTCTGCTGTGGAGTCAATTACGCTAGGAGTTGGCGTGCAGGCGACAATCAAGAGTACAGCCAAACAGGGAACAAAATTTTGCGCGATTTCCGTGCTCAAGCCCTTGCCTCATCCGAACGGCTTCTTGGGTCGTTTGCGGCCTCTATATCGATAATAGCCGAATGTCCGCTTTTTTCTTTAGCTGCCATTCGACTCGACTCCGGGACTATACTATCCGAGCGTCCGCTTTTCTCTTCGAAAGCAGACAAACTTGCGCCACCAGTCTGGACCGGATCTAAATGTCAGCTAGTGGATCCAGTTAGCTTGGTCATTACAAGCCGCGCGCACTGAAGAAAAAATCAATGCGTGGTTTGATCGCCCCAGATCTCCTCTAGGCGCGCATCGCGGCCGCAGCTATAGCGATAGAACTTGTAGCGCCAAGGGCTCTTCTTGTAATAGTCCTGATGATAACTTTCGTCGCCCTTGATGGGATAGAAGGTGCTTGCATCGAGAATTTGCGTGACCACCTGCTCGTCCGGAAACATCGCTTGGACTTTCTGCTTGGATTGCTCGGCGAGGCGTCGCTCCTCTGGAGTCGCCACGAATATTGCAGCCCGATAGCTTGGGCCCTTGTCGCAGAATTGCCCGTCGGCGTCGAATGGATCGATATTGACCCAGTAGTGATCTAACAAGTCCTGATAGCTGACGATGCTGGGATCGTAGGTGATCTCAACGGCTTCGTAATGGCCAGTGTGATTGCCGTTGTAGGTGGGATTCTCTACAACCCCGCCGGTAAAGCCCGAGACGACATCCTGCACGCCCGGCAGGCCTTCGAAGTCGGATTCCATGCACCAGAAACAGCCGCCTGCCAAGTACGCCTTCTCGGCCCCCGCCGCCGACGAGGCGCCCAACGCCAGGAATAGAAGTGTCGTAACCGTACGGCCCAATTGCGGGTCCCGCCAAACCCTTGCGGCAGTGTCCATTTTTTTGAGTATAGACCCTCGAATCTATTCTGACATAGATCAATTCAACTAACGGCTTCCGAGCCTCCAACGCTGATCGCCCCCGCACAACAAAGGTCCGCTATCGGCCAAAGGCGGATGTGTTCGTCGACGTTCAAGGGATCACCTCCGCACTCCCTTCATGCCAGCGCACTTCCATGGCCGGCCCCCCGGAGGGGCTTCCATCCTCAGCCGCCCGGAACAATTCATAGACCACCGAGCCGTCCGCCGCCTGCGTGCTCTCGATGACGCGGACCGGCTCGAACGAATCCGGCGCGGCGGCAGCCGCAGCGCGGACCGGCTCCGGCACGGACGACCACGCGACATCGCGCTGGGTCTCGAGTACCGTCCACGCTCCGTTCGACTGCACCATATCGAGCTCGATCTCATCGCCGTTCGGCAACGTGCCGGTGACCTCGTACTCGTCGTTGCCGGCACTGAGCTCCGCGCTCGTGATGGTGATGCCGGGCGCAGCGGCCGAGGCCACCGCCGCGACGTCCGCTGGGACGGGGGATGCCGCGGCTTCTGGCTGCGTTGTTTCGGGGGCAGGCGGCGAGCAGGCCGCCGCAGCCAACGCCAGCGCGATGAATGCGTATTGAACCTTAGTCATGGATAACCTCCTATGCCTCACGTCTGCATCTGGAAAAGTTGCCGCCGCCTCGCTTCCCCAGACTGTGCAGCTCGGCGAAAGCCGCGTCTCGTCACAGCTTGCTCATCGTATCACTGGCTCGCCGGGGTTCTCTGTTACAGTGGTGTTCCGAGCTATCACTCCGTTTCGAGCGCAGGCTCCCGCACTGCGTCGGATACGTCTCGGGGAGGACGCCGTTTGCGCCGAGCTTGGGGTATCCTTAGATGGCAGCTTCTAACAGTTGATCTATGCACCTCGGAGACTCAACAATGACCAGAATCACTCATGCACTAATAGTCGCGTTGCTCGCCGTTGCTGGTTGGTGTACAGCATCGGCAGAGACGATCGCCGTAATTGGAACCGGAAATGTCGGCGGCGCGCTCGGCCCTAGATTCTCCGAGCTCGGCCACGACATTATCTACGGTTCACGCCAACCGCAGCGTGCGGATGTCCAAGCGCTCGTAGCGCGAACCGAAGGTAATGCGACAGCAATGCTACCGGCAGAGGCGGCCGCCGCAGCCGATATCGTCGTCATGGCGACGAAATGGGCGGATGCAGAAGTCGCGTTGAAGAGCTTGGGCGATCTGTCCGGCAAGATCATTCTCGATCCGAACAATGCCGTGCGTCTCGACGACGCGGGGATGCGGCATTTGGACGTCGAGACGTCCGCGGCCGAGATGATTCAAGCGTGGGCGCCGAATGCCAGGGTGGTGAAGGCATTCAATACGCTGGGCTCCGATACCATGGCGAACCCCGCCAGCGCCGGCGGCCCAGTGACTATTGCGATTGCGGGGAATGATACCGATGCGAAAGCGGTCATTGCGGGGCTGGTGACCGGCATCGGCTTTGAGGTTGTCGACATGGGTGATATCTCGGCCGCTCGCTTTATCGAGCAAATGCTCATCGCGCGCGGTAATGCCGGCCGCCTTGGCTCGCCGTTCAACTATTACTTCCGCCCGGTCCCGCAGAGCTAAGCACACAGCGCGGCCGGCTGAGGGTAAGTGGGCTTGACACCATTTCTTCGCGAGACGTGAATACGAGGTTCGAAGCCAGGTACTCTATCCAGCTGAGCTACGGGCGCGTGCCCCTAGTATAGAGGACGGCCGGACTGATCGTTTAGTCTGCTCTGGCCAGCGCCGGCAGATCCGTCCGGCGCAGCGCCGCCTCGAGCGCATCTTGTCTCGATATCGGCATGCCGAAGCCGTCATAGATGACCGGCTGCTCGGCGTAGGTGTGATGCACGCGCGCGCTCAAATCCTTGAGCTCCCCGAAACCCTCGCGAAGCTGACGCTTGGCGAACGCGCGCACGAGGCCGTTCGGATACGCGCCGCCGAGCTCCACGTTCACGTGAGCAACGACCAGCGTTCTTCCCGCTCCGAGCTCGAACAGCGTCCATGCACCGTGATTGGCGGGAAGATAGATCGACTCGTCGAGCTCCCGGCGCGTGAGGCCGACGACTCGGCCGTCTCGATAAGCGGTCTCCAGAATGCGCTTGCCGTCTTCGTGCAACGACCAGTGATGCTCCCAGATGAGCCCGCCGCTGGCGGCGGCGAGTGCGACGTTCTTCTCGCAAAGAATAACCCAGTGACGATCCTGAATCGGCCAAGGCAGATCAATGTGCTGATAGCGAACGTACGTGCCTGCCGGCATCCGAGCGAGCATCGCCCGCGTCAGTCTTTGCTGCGGCTCGGTGTTGCCGCCGAGGACGGACAACCACACGAGCAGTCGCGGCGCATCGACGACCTGAAGGCCGACGACCTGCATGCGGCTGATCTCGTCGCTCGCCTCGTCCCTGGTCACCACGACGGATTCCCCGGCGTCGAGCGTAGCGAGCTCCGTCGGCGACAGCCCGGGCAGATCGAAAGCGCTGTGCGCGGCGTGTCGCTCGAGCGCTTGGGGAATGGACCAGCGGCCGCCGTCCGGCGCGCGCGCACCGCCGGCCAGGGCGGCACAAAGCTGCAATGAGGAAGCCAAAGCAACGGCAATCCGGCGCCACGGGTGCTGCATCAATCCCTGATCCTCCGATCCGGCGCCGACACTCTAGAGCGGCAAAATGAAGCTTTTTTGGCGAGTTGAAGAAGCTTTTTAGACAGAAATCATGGAAGTGCTCGCAATGCGCTGAAGTCGCTGCGGAAAACCCGTAAATCCCGTTGGAGGCAGACCTGAATTCGATTAACTTATTGCCACGATGGAAGACAAATGGCTGGCCTGGGCGAAGCGCCTGCATGCGATCGCTTCGACCGGGATGCATTTCGGCGAAGGCGTGTACGATCGCGAGCGTTACGATGAGGTGGCGCGCATCGCCCGGCAGATGCTGGCCGAGCTCGGCTCGACGCCGATCGAGCGCATCAACGGCCTGATCTCGGATTTCGCCAAGGGCTATTCGACGCCGACAATCGACGTTCGCGGCGCGGTCATCGAGGATGGCAAGATTCTGCTGGTCCAGGAAAAGAGCGACGGGCTTTGGACGCTGCCGGGCGGCTATGCCGAGGTCGGCATCTCCGCGAGCGAGAACATCGTCAAGGAGATCTGGGAAGAAGCCGGCCTTCGCGTCGGCGTGCGCGGTCTGTATGGCGTCTTCCACAAAGCCAAGCACGCGTATGACCCCGACGCGAGAGACTTCTACAAGCTCTTCTTCCTGTGCAACCGGATCGAGAGCAATGCGCCGATCGCGGGCTCCGAGATCGCCGACGTCGGCTTCTTCGCGCCGGACCGTCTGCCGCCGCTATCCAGAGGCCGCGTGATCGAGAAGCACATCGAAGCCGCCCTCGCCTTCCACGCCGACCCCGAACGCCCGGCGATATTCGATTGAACCCAGGATCCATGATTCGGCCAGCGACACCGCAAGACGCCGAGGCCATCGCGGCGCTCTATAACCACTACGTCGACAACACCGTCGTCACCTTCGAAGAAGAGCCGGTCACCGGCACCGAGATCGCGAGACGCATCGAGGACGTCACCCGGACGCATCCGTGGCTCACCTACGAGAAGCAAGGCGCGCTCGTCGGTTACGCCTATGCCGCGCCCTGGCATTCGCGTTGCGCGTATCGCCTATCGGTGGAAACGACCATCTACCTGGACGTGAAGCATCTCGGACAAGGCATCGGCAGCGCGCTATACACGGCGCTCATCGCAGAGCTCAGAGAACGACGCTTCCACTGCGCGATCGGCGGCATCGCGCTGCCCAACGACGCGAGCGTCGCGCTGCACGAAAAACTCGGCTTCAGGAAAGCCGGCGAGTTCAAGGAGGTCGGGTACAAGCTCGGCCGCTGGATCGACGTGGGCTACTGGGAGCTGTTCCTCTAAGCCATTGAAATGCCGAACCACCCATTGACCAGGGGGCGCCCGCCCCGCTACGGTTGACATCCCTATCATTCAGACGTCGCGATGACCCGTAAGACCACTGCTCCGCGCACTCTCTTCGCCTGTATTCTGACGCTGACCCTCGTGCCCGCGGCCAGAGCGACCGACGTCGTGATGTGCACGGATCTGGGACCGGTCACGATCCAGCTATTCGACGAGCAAGCGCCGCTGCATGTCGCGAACTTCCTCGATTACATGGACCGCGGCTATTACACCGGCACGGTCTTTCACCGCGTCATCGAAGACTTCGTCGTGCAAGGCGGCGGCCACGATCGCGACCTGCGCGGCAAGCCCGCCGGGGAGCCCATTGAGAACGAGTCCCGCAACGGCGCGAGCAACACGCGCGGCACCTTGGCGGCGGCGCGGACCGGCGACCCGCATTCGGCAACGTCGCAGTTCTTCTTCAACCTCGCGGACAACTCGCGGCTGGATGCGTCGGGCGATGGGTGGGGTTACACGGTCTTCGGGCGGGTCACCGACGGCATGGACGTCGTCGACGCAATCGCGGAGCTGCCGACCGGCCCGCGCGCCCAGTTCGAGGCCGAGGTGACCAACCCGCTGGTTGCGATCACGACGATGGCGCGCGTCGGCGAGCGGCCTTTCCCCGAGATCAGAGAGACCGCGCGTCTCGAAGCCATCCGCGAGCGGATCGCCACGACTATCGACGAGGAAGATCTCATCGCCGCAGCAACATGGATGGACCGCTATCACGCCGAGTGCGGCGAGATGACCGCCGACCTGCGCGTCACCGAAGCCACGATCGCGATGGTCACCGAGCGCAAGCCGGCGGCGATCACGGCGCTCGACGAGTACTTCCGCATCGCGAGC
>DASWKF010000059.1:0-6525 GCA_036396795.1 Gammaproteobacteria bacterium
GCTACGTGAGCGAGCTGCTCAAGTCCTGCGGCCTCGACGTCGGCCACGAGCGTATGGGCCAGCACGGCATATCTTCATGGATGTTTGCCGTCGAGGACGACGAAAATCCTTGGGCCCGGGACCCACTCGCGCTGACCCGAAAGCACAAGCATTTCGGTCATATCATCCATTTCGTCCGCAATCCTCGCACGGCCATTCCCAGCATCATCCGGGAAAATCGCCATGCTGAAAAATCCTATGCCTTCCGCCGCAAGCATATCATGAGCACCTTCGGCGTCGACCTGGACGCCGCCGGCTCGGACGTGGAGCGGGCGATCCTCAGCTATCTGTACTGGAACAAGCTGATCGAGGGGCAGCGAGTCGATCTGACCGTCCGGGTCGAAGATGCGGAGGAAAGCGCGCTCCGGTTTCTCAAGGACCGGCAGTTGATCGCGCCGGAGTGCAGCCTGGTCGCGCCGCCGCCGAAGAACGTCAATACCGACAAGCGCTACCAGGGGACGCTGCCGAAGTGGCCGGTTTTGACGGACAGCGATTGGCAGGAGGTCGCCGGCGATCTGAAATCGGAGATCAACGAATCCTGCACGCGCTACAGTTACGATCCGCTCTATCGGTGAAACCTCGCGGCCGACTCTTGTAGCCGGACAATGTACTCAGCGCCGACGACTGGCTCATAGCCGTTGAGCCTGTATTCGCTCGTGACAGGGACGGGAAGCCGCGCCGCTGCGTCCGGCTGCCGGGAACACACACGTGAAGTTTGACCAGGTGAACCAAACGCTTCGGAGGCTCACTTGATTCGGCAAGAAACCAGCTCGGCGAATCCTCCTCATCCTGATCAATGACAGCGTCGACGAGCCACGGCATCAAAGCACTACGAGGCACTACCCGGAGCGTCAGCATTGGATGCTGAGGAGGTTTCAGTCGACCGTACGGAGCAAATCACCCCAACATCCGTAAGCCTGGCATTCATTACATGCAAACCGCAACAACCAACTTTTCGATGTGCAGGCGAGCCAGCTTGGGCTCCTGATGGGCACGACAAAAAGCCTGAAGCCGTTGCCCGGCCTTCTTGTCTACCGCTAGCCCGTCGAGGACACGTAGGTACTCCCGATGATTGAACGTGGTGTAGTCGGCTAAGGCGGGCGAATCCCACCGGCGCTCGTTGCCGAAATGATAGGTGAGGGCCACGTTCTTCAGCATCACCATCGCTTCAGCCCGGGCCACCATGTTGTATAGCAGTCCCCGCGCGACGCTGCCGATGCCCAGGCAGGCGTAATTGCGCACATAAGTATTGAAAGCGGATTTCGGGAAGACGAAACAATCGAAACCTCGGTGATTCAATCCCGTTTCCGCCCGGACCAAGGACGAGCCCTCGGGAAAATGCTGTCTGTCACCGAAGGTGCGCCTATTGACGGTGATGGCGTCGAACCCGAGCGCGATCAAATCGCGAATGCAGCGGTAGAAGTGAGGCTGCAGACAGATGTCCGAGTTCGTGTAGATGATGAAATCGTCAGATCCTGCCAACTCGGCCCCGCGCTCGAGTATATCAAACAGAAGCGGTAGCGGCTTCGCTCGACCAAAGGTGCCGAGATCCAAGACCGTGCGATTGATATTGCGGGCACGGCGGAATCCCTCAGGCGTCAGATCCGGATCTGTCTCCGCTTGCACGTTGACGAGGCTAACTGGATTCTGATCCGCGGACTGCGCCTCGCGCATGCTGGCCGTTACCGCATTCTGAACCGCCCTCGATTCGGACGGCGCAGAATAGAGGTTGAGCAAGTGAACTAGTCCAAAATCAGCGCGGCCGGGGGCATGGCGCGTTCGCGGCGCGTAGTCGAGCAGCGTCGACAGGGGCTGATCAGGAGCCTGACAGAGCACGTTCTTTGTCAGCCAGGAGTCCCGATCGCGCAATCGGCGGCCGCGAAAGGTTGCCGGCGTTACCAGCTCGCCCTTTGGATGCAGTGTGTCCGCAATGGTGCAATCGACGCGACGGTAACGCAGAAAAGTCGCATCGTCCCACCGTCGCACAAAGATCAGATTGCACCTCAAACGTCGCGCCAGGAGATAGTTTCTGGCTCGCATAAAGGTGGTCAGGTCGCGACGCTCGGCGTCGCTATTCGCTTCGATCACGAAGGCGTCGACCTGCCAAGCGGAAAAATCGAAACTGCGCAAAATCTCAAGCTCGTTGCCCTCCGTATCTATGGAGACAAAGCTGATGCGGCGGCGTCCGGCCATATGGCGTTCGAGAATTTCGTTCAGCGTTAGCGCCGGCACCTCCACCGTCTCGAAACCAGTGAAGGTCATGCCGCGAGCGGAATAGCGGCGCTCCATGTTCGCTGTGCCATCGGCCTTTATCCCGGACAAAAGACCGAGCTCCTCTTTCAGGAATGGCACTGAAGCGGGCTGTCCCTCACCGACGCAGGCGGCATAAACGCAGGTCGCATTGGGTCGGTTGCGCTGCAACAGCGGGAAGTAGTCGGGGTGCGCTTCCACGCAGATTCCCCGCCAACCAAGTCGCTCGAAGATGTAACTGTTAGAGATATGGATGCCGTCGAAAGCGCCGATGTCGAGATAAAAACCGTCCGTCTCGTCCCGGAAAAGGGAGTAGAGTAGGTAGTCTTCACCGTACTGGCTATAGAACTCCGTGTCCGTGCGATCGCCGGCCGGAGGTCCTTCCGTTCCTTCGCTAGATTCGGCCATAGTGATCCGGCAGATAGTCGAGGAGGTGCGGCGATGCGGGAAGAGCCCGCCGAGCCGCGATAAAGATGGCGCGCGACGACCGTGCCTGAGGCTGCGGCAAGGTCCAATCCGTAGGGAACTCCTCGTGCCAGGGCTGCGTGGCCGGAACATAGACGTGTGGAAAAAGCTCCTGCAAGGCCGACATGATCTGGCGTCGCGTGGGGCGAGTGCCGAGGCCGTTCAGCGCCTGAGTGGGCGACGATGCATTTTCCTTGACGGTACCGCCGCGGCTTGAGTCACCGTAGGTGACGCAAGTCTCGCACAGCATGAGATCTGCACAAAGCGGTGCCGCCCATCTCAGCAAGCGGAATGGGTTGTCGAGATGGTAGAGGAGGCCATAGCAGAATACGATCTCGTGTGGTGCGAGCTCAGTCGTCTCCGGCACGTCCAAGTCGGCTTGAACGACGGTGAAATCGATCCCCTCGCCCCACTTCTTTTCCGAAGCAAAGGACTGTCGGAGAATATCGATGTTCTCGGAACGTCCTTCGATGACTGTTACTTTGCATCCACGGTCGAGGAAGAACGAAGTATGGTCACCGATGCCAGCTCCGAGCTCAAGCACAGTTCGACCCTTCACGGGCAGGCCAAGCGTCGCCAGATGCTCCATTCGCCGCGCGTTGTGCCTAACGTAACGCGTCGAGCGAAATGGCGTGGACAACACCGTTGAGACAGGAGACTTCTGCACTTCATGGACCTCCCCTCAGGTCGGTTGCAGTCCTAAAGGGTGTTACCCATCGCTCTTCGATGGCGCCGCTTGATAGTCTGGCCGTGCGACCGGCCCCAAGATTCAGTTTAGTTCGGATCGCTGCAAACCGTAAAGAACATCACAGGCGCGCATAAGGCCGCTGTCGTCCGTGACGATTCGATTGATGGTCATCAGCCGATAGCCGTGCGGGAGCAACCAACGTTCGACATCGCTGAATGTCGTAATGCGATCGTAGAATGCGGCGGGAATGAGTTCAAGCTGTAGGAGACCTATGCGCCGAGCCTCAAGCAAGCCTTGAGCGCCCTTCAGGGCGTCAGGTTCGAAGCCCTGTATGTCGAACTTTGCGAAGTCGATATACTTAATTTGCTCCCGCGCGCAGTGGCTGTCCAGCGTAACGAGCCGCGCGGTGATAGTGTCGCGCTGGCCCGCCCCGATTTCGCGTGCCCATACACTATCATCTCGAATCGGGGCCAAGCTGTTGGTCCCAGATCGGTTGTTGCGGTAGAGCGTCGTGGTCCCGTCCTTACTTCCGACCGCAGAGGCCACTGCACATGCCCGTGGGTCCCCTGCAATCAGTCCTTGCAAGAGCACATACATGTCCGGGTCGGGTTCGAATGACCAGATCTGTGCCTCGGGAAACAGTTCGCGAAACCGGCTGTAAGACTGGCCCCGATTGGCGCCAATATCGAATATCGTCGGCCGCGGATTTCGGACACACTTCACAACCGTCAATTCCGCAAATCGCGGAACCGTTTGATGACTGGACAAAAATCTCTCCTGACGATACGACATTTACGGCCGGCCGGCAAAGTCAGCAGGAACTCCATTTTGCCAATGCCCCGGATCGATTGGAGTCCCAAGCTGGGATCGCCCGGATAGCACCTCAAACCGGCGCAAATTAGTAGCATGTTTGATTATCGAACACACGGTATATAGCTTGGTTCGCCTTCTGTATCGGTGCAGCGAAAGGGCATTTGTGCGTGAAGGACCTGGTCGATCATGCCCTGGCTCATTGACGGCGTCTTCAGGCAGGGCGATTCCGAGGGGCTGGCGGATCTTCCCGAGGTGGACGCGCGGTCGCGGCCGGCCCGATTCGTGCATGTCGTGAACCCCTTCCGATCTTCCGAGGGTCCCTCGAACGACCGCGTTCAGGCGGTCTCCTACGAGTCGATGCGCCGGGCCCGGGATTTCTCGCCGGAGATACCGGTACAGCTGGCGGCGGTTGTGGCGCCGGAGCACCGGGACTGCGTTCCCGAGGGCTTCGCGCTGGCCGGAATCCTGGAGCGCAACGTCACGGACGTGGCGACCTTCGCTCATCCGACCCCGCTGCCCCTGGTGTTCGATATCCTGGAGTCCGGCTGCGCCCACGCCCGGGCCCTGGCTGACGGGAAGGGCGAGAACCCGGAGACGGTCTATGTCGTGTTCACCAACGTCGACATCGGCCTCATGCCGCACTTCTATGCCGTCGTTGCCGACATCGTGAGCCGCGGCTACGAGACCTTGACGATCTTCCGCCGGACCATCCCGCCGATCGATCCGGACCCGGCGCGCCTTGCCAGCATGTACGCCGAATACGGCGCCACCCACGACGGTTTCGACTGTTTCGTGTTTCCGCTAAGCCAGTTCGATCGCTATGTGCGCAGCGACGCCTGCATCGGCCGGGGGTTCGTGATGCGCAGCCTGCTCTACAACATGGTGGCCAATGCGGGGCAGATGGCGATAGTGCGCAAGGCCCACCTGACGTTTCATCTCGGCGACGACAAAGGGTGGAAGAATCCGAAATTCGAGGACCATAACCGCTTCAACGTCGAGCAGGCCAAGGGCGTGCTTGTGAGCCTGATGCAACGCGATCCGGCAACAGCGAAGAAACTCCTCAACTTTTGCCAGGTCCACAAAGAGCCGTTCAGGTTCACGGCATAGCGAAGGACTGACGACGGGCACGGCATGCGCCATCGAACCGACATCTCCGCACCATGGCCGCTTCAGCCATAGATCGACCGGGCGTTGCCGTCGTGCATCAGATGGCCCGGACCGGCGGCACGCTGGTCAATCGCTGCCTCGGCAGCATGCGCAATATCCTGGTCCTGAGCGAGGTCCATCCGCTCGATCCTCAACACAAGATCGCCCGCGAGGCCGCGGCGTGGTTCGGTCTCTTGAGCGGAGACGATCTGCCCTGGCTGCGGGAAGTTACGACACGCGACCCCATGACGGCCTTCGCCGATATCGTCGTCCGGCTGGCCGTGCGATGCGCGGCGCAGGGCGGGCACCTGGTGCTGCGCGACTGGAGCCACCTCGACTTTCTCGGCGTGCCCTTCGTCCGCGAGCCGCCCAAACAGCTGCTCACCGAACGGGCGCTCAAAGACCGCTGCGAGCTGCGGCAGGCCTTCCTCGTCCGCCACCCGCTCGACCAGTACGCCAGCGCGGCGTCGAGGCCGGCCATGGCGCCGCATCTGACCCCGGCACGGTTCGTCGATGCTTACCTCGCCTTCGCCCGCGTGGCCGCGGCGCGGGGCTTCCACCGGTATGAAGATCTCGTCGCCGACCCCGACGAGGAACTGGGCGCACTGTGCCGACGGCTGCAGGTGCCTTTCGACCCGGGTTATCGCGAGCGCTGGCAGAGCTACGACAAGCTGACCGGCGACAACGCGGGCCCGTCGCGCGGATTCTCGCGTGAAGTCATAGCCCCGATGCCGGCCTTGCGGCTTGAGGATGCGGCTCGTCAGGCCCTGGAGCGGGATGACGACTATCAGGAATGCTTAGCCTTGCTCGGCTATGACAATGCCCGGAATTGATGCAAGTCAGCTTTGCCCGGAGCCGTCTCGAAGGCGCGCTGAGTCCTTTCATTCGTTCCGCAGAACGCCTAAAGAGGAGCCCGGGTCAATCGCAATCTGAGTTTTCGGCGCGTCGTCATGCAGCCAATCTTCGTCGGCGGTTTCCCGCGCTCGGGCACCACCCTGGTGCAATCGCTTCTCTGTTCCGGCAAGAGCGTCGGGCCCATGATCGGCGAGTGCGTCTACCTGCGCGGCGTTGTCGAGACCTATCTGCGTAGCCTCTCGTTGTTCGAGGAGCACACGAAAGACTAT
>DASWKF010000060.1:0-46733 GCA_036396795.1 Gammaproteobacteria bacterium
GGCGATGGCCAGGCGGACCTGGAGAACCATGGGGGTGAATACAAGGCGGTATACGCCTATTCGCTCGATCATTACGACTACTGGCGCGGAGCTCTGAATCGAGTCGACATGCCTTATGGGCAATTCGGCGAGAACCTCACGGTTTCTGAGCTCGACGAGTTCGACTCATGTATTGGCGACCAACTTCGGATAGGAAGTGCTCTTTTCACGATCACTCAGCCGCGAGTGCCCTGCTTCAAACTTGGTATTCGACTCGGTGACGAGAAGATGCCGAGGTTGTTCTCGGAGTCGGCGCGTACAGGGTTCTATCTTAGAGTGCTCCGCACAGGTGTGATCGAGGCGGGAGACACTGTGGACGTGATCGGACGTGGGCGCGGTCGGGTGGCAGTACGAACACTCTTCGAAGCATACGTGAGACCGGGGCGTGAAAATATGGCACAGACGTTGATCCAGGCCCTCGAAGTGCCGGAGCTCTCACCGGAGTGGCATACGCACATCACCGAGCGCTTGCAGCATAGCCGGAGAGGAGCAAGCTAACCGGATGTTGGAGCGGACTGTGGAAGCTCATCGCGCGGGGCGGTGCTGTGCAGCATGCGCCCGCGTCGCGCCGGACAGCTCGTCGCGCGGGCGCTCAATACCGCGTTAGGCGACATGGATGGCATTCCGCTCAATTCGACGGGAGTTGCGGTTCTCGCTGCCGTCTTGGTGGCCGGGATTCTGGCTGCAAAATGGTTTCGTGGTTCTTTTCGAATGCCGCCGCAGAAGGCTTTTCGGTGTGCGCGTTGTTCGTCAGTGGAGTCGCATACGAAGCGCACAATAGAAGCGTGGCGCGCTGGGAAATCCAAGCTGTTCTGCGGTGCCTGTCACGCCCAATGGTTGAAGTCGCAACCGTCGCACGCGACTGGCGCATATTCGAGGTCCGGATGCTTGAGTGTACTGGTCGTCGCGGCGCTACTTCCAGGGCTCGCGATTGTGGCGTATTTTTGTATCTGTCGCATCGCCTAACATACAACAGGATGCAGCGAGCGCGGGATGCGTAAAGTGCCACTTCGGATACGTGCATCGCTCACGAACAGGAACGACGTTGCGACCCACTAGATCCGGTTTGATGGTGCTGCTATTTGCATTGGCACCTTATTCTTGCCGCAGCGACGGGAGTGCCTCAGCGCGCAGGCGCTCCCGAACCGACCCCGATGGCCAACGACGATGTGGCCCGTCCCCAGAGGCTCAGGGGATGAGCTCGATCGCTCTAGTGACTGAACTCTCGATAGTCGACTATGCACGCCGGATGCCGGGCGTTAACCGTTAGTCGACGCATTGGAGGGGTCTTGCCACGAGTCGTGGACATCAGTTCGGGTGAGCACTATCAATGGGGCGCCGCGAGCGAGGGATGGCATCTGCTCAATCATGCTGATTTAAGTGTGATTCAGGAGCGCGTGCCTGCCGGTGATCGGGAGTGTCGGCATTTTCACTCCGCGGCGCGGCAATTCTTTTACATTTTGCAGGGCCAAGCCGTGCTGGAAGTTGAGGGGGCGCGCTTTGAGCTTGCGGCCGGACAGGGGCTGGAGGTTCCTCCTCGAGCAAAGCACCAGTTTATGAACGAATCAACAAGTCCCGTTACATTCTTGGTGGTTTCTTCTCCTCGCGCACATGGCGATCGGACGGACGTTTTGAGCGAGCAGCGATGAACGTTCTTTCTCGGCGTTGTGCCGGCCGGCTAGTTGTCGGTTGCAGCGGGCCGGGAGGGGAGCGCTGAGCTTGCAACCTATCGATGTGAGCGCGCGGCCGCTGAACAGCAGCGTGGTGCGATATGACGACCGCCGCTGAACCGACCGTGGTGTTTGACCTTGACGGCACACTCGTCCAGACCGAAGCGTTTGAAGGGAAGCTTTTCGCCGAGGCGATCCGCGACGTTGTCGGCGACGTTGAGATTGACACGTCCTGGCAGAGGTATCGCCACGTAACGGATGCAGGAATCGTAAGTCAGATTCTTGAAGAGCAAGGCTTGTCAGGGGTCGATGGCATAGCGGCAACAGTTCGTGCGGCATTTGGCGAAAAGATTCGGACGTATATTGCTAGCGGCAATCAATGTCCCGCTACTCCGGGCGCCAGAGCCGCAATTGGGAGGTTGCGGGACAGTGGCCATAGGATTGGCATTGCGACTGGAGGCTGGGGACATACCGCACGGATGAAACTGGAACGGGCAGGGATTTCGACTGAGAATCTCGTGTTGGCGACAAGCGACGACAGCTTCGATCGCGTCGAGATCATGCTCAGCTGCCTTCAGCAACTGGGAGGCAACCCCGATCGCGTAATCTATGTGGGCGATGGTGTTTGGGATCTGGAGGCGAGCCGAAGAGCAGGTTGGGGTTTCGTCGGTATTGGAAAGAGACTGAAGGGGCGCTGCAACACATGGATCGCAGATTTCTTAGACCCAACGTGGTGCCTGACGTATAGCAACGCGTTGGAGCGAACGCGGGATGCATAACGTACCTTAAAGCTCAAGGTCGGTAACGCGTCGCTCAACGCGAGCGTTATACGGCAAGGAGATAGTAGATGATCCTCGAGTCAGCGCATCTTGATGTGAGGCCCGGCCAAGAGGATGCCTTTGAGACGGCTTTTGACATGGCCAAGGACATCATCGCATCCATGCCGGGGTTCATTTCTCTGGAATTGCAACGTTGCGTCGAAACCCAAAATCGGTATCTGCTTCTTGTTCATTGGAGCACGCTGCAGGATCACACGATCGGTTTCAGATCATCTCCGGAATACCAGGAGTGGAAGACGCTACTCCATCACTTCTATGATCCATTCCCGACGGTAGAGCACTATGAAGCGCGGTTTGCCGTATAACAATGCGCTGCAAGGGACGTGCGAGGACGCATGCTCGAGCGCAGGCGTTAGGTCGCATCCATTGCGGGTTTTCGAACATCGCTATGGCTAGTCGTCGCGGCGCTAGCAGCGCACGGGCTGTTTGATTTCATCCATGGCCACTTGATAATAAACCCAGGGGTACCCGCCTGGTGGCCTTCGTTTTGCCTCTCATACGATGTCGTGGCGGCCGCTTACCTTGCGTGGCTTCTGTCGCGCTCGTGAGTTCGTGCCACTGCGACCTAGCATTCGGTTGCAGCCGACGCACCCGCTCGGCGGCAAAGACCGATGAAACAAAGCAGAGGCAAGGACAGAAATGCAAGGAGTAAAAGACATGAAAGAAAAACAACGTGAAGAACTACTCAAAGCATTGAAAGCCCGTTTTGAGAAAAACATGAACCGCCATAAAGGTCTTGAATGGGCCAAAGTGCAAGCAAAGCTGGAAGCCAATACCGAGAAACTATGGTCGCTTAACGAAATGGAACGAACGGGCGGTGAACCGGATGTCGTTGGCTATGATAAGAAGACCGGCGAATACATTTTCTATGATTGTTCAGCGGAAAGCCCCAAAGGCCGCAGAAGTGTTTGTTACGACCGCGAAGCGCTGGAGTCAAGGAAAGAACATAAACCGAAAAATAACGCTATTGATATGGCTGCTGCCATGGGCATTGAAATTCTAACGGAAGAACAGTATCGAGAGCTGCAGAAACTTGGAAAGTTCGATGCGAAAACATCGAGCTGGATGAAAACACCTCCTGAGATTAGAAAACTCGGTGGTGCCATCTTTGCTGATTTCCGCTACGGCAACGTCTTCGTGTATCACAACGGTGCGCAATCTTATTATGGTGCCAGGGCGTTCCGTGGCTCGCTAAGGGTCTAGAGTTTGGGTAAGGACTCGATGAAAACAGGCCACGCTTCCGTTCCCACTGAAGTCACGCGCCGAACCGTTCTGGCGGCTGGCGTAGCAGGCGGCGCGCTCGCAGCAGGCATTCCCGCGTTCGCTCAGCAACCTGCACCGGCGCAACAAACACCACGCGCCAAGGGCCCAGCCGTGTGGCTCGACATGGACCAGGCCGACCTGGACGCCGCGTATGATCAGATCAACTACGCGCCGAATTTCTCACAGATCGTCGAGCGCTACGCTACGAATAGCGAGGCCGTCCGTGCTCGTCTGGGGGCGCCGCGGCGCTACGCCTACGGCCCCACACCGATCGAAGCGCTGGATGTCTACACGACCAATCGGGCCAACGCGCCAATCAACGTCTTCATCCATGGCGGGGCCTGGCGCGGCGGGCTTGCCGAGAATTTCGGTTTCCCGGCCGAGTTGTTCGTTCACGCCGGCGCTCACTACGTGGTGCCCGACTTCATCAATGTGGTCGAAGCCGACGGGAATCTGATGCCGATGGCCGACCAGGTACGCCGAGCGGTTGCATGGGTGTATCGAAACGCCTCGAGCTTCGGGGGCGATCCCACGCGTATTTATGTATCGGGCCACTCCTCAGGTGGTCATCTGGCCGGCGTTGTGCTCGTCACCGACTGGCGCAAGGACTTCGCTCTGCCTGCCGACACTGTGAAAGGCGGCTTGTGCTGCAGCGGTATGTTCGATCTGAAACCGGTTCGTCTCTCGGCGCGAAGCTCGTATGTCGACTTCACCGACGAGGTCGAGCAGGCGCTGAGCTCGCAGCGTCATTTCGACAGGCTCAACACCCCGGTCATCGTCGCCTACGGAACGCTCGAGACGCCGGAGTTCCAACGTCAATCGCGCGATTTCGCTGCTGCGGTGCAGGCCGCAGGCAAGCCCGCGCAGCTCCTCGTCGGCGAGGGCTACAACCACTTCGAGATCCTGGAGACGTTCGCTAATCCTTACGGTCTCCTGGGGCGCGCGGTATTGGCGCAGATGAACCTGTCCTAAGCATCGATGAGCGATGCGGAAGCAACTCGTCAGCGACGAAATTGCACCGGACGAGAACCTCGGTCATGCGGACAAGCATTGACGTAGAAACCCTCGAGCGCGACTCGCTCGACGAGATAGTCACCGTGCTGACCGATGCCTTCGGAGACTATCCCGTGATGCGCTACGTCATAGGTCCCTCGGAAAGCTACTCGGAGCAGCTTCCGCTCCTGGTCCACTTGTTCGCGAGCGGGCGCGCATTGCGCCGAGAGCCGATGTTCGGCGTGCGGGCTTCCGACGGATCGCTCGCGGCCGTGGCGCTGGCCACGCCTCCGGACTCGATCGATCCGCCGGACGAGTTTCTGACGCTTCGCGAGCGCGCGTGGTCGCAACTGGGAGCGGATGCCCGCAGACGCTATGAAACATTGGTCGATGTTTGGAGCGCCTGTGCCGCGACCGGCCGGCACCATCATCTCAACATGATCGGCGTGAGGCGGGCGTTTCGGGGCACGGGGCTGGGGAAGCTCCTGCTCGAAGCCGTGATTGCGATGGCCGAATCGGACCCCTCCTCGACCGGCGTCGACCTCACGACCGAGCTTGCCGGAAATCTCGCTTTCTATCAGCGATTCGGGTTCCGGGTGATAGCCGATGCGCACGCGACGCCGGAGCTTCATACCTGGACCTTATTTCGGGCACTCGGGTGACATGCGCCGACCGCACCGGCCTGGGAGAAACGCCGGCATGAGCAAGAGCTTCCCGCTCGCACCGATGTCCTCGCCGATCTTGGTACTGACGGTGCTTCTCCTCGCGTTGCCGTTCGCGCTGCTCGCCGGCGCGCTGTACTGGACTCCCTTCCTCGCCGTGCCGGCCCTGCTCATGATCGCCTCATATGCTTGGGTCTGGCTCCGGTTCCGACCCAGCCAGTTTACCGTCGACAACAGTGGGCTCCTGATCACCTGGCCCCTCAAGCGCCGTCGAATCCGCCGCGAGGAGATCTCGGGCGTGCGAGTCCTGAACGGGCCGGAGCTGAAGAGAGAGATCGGATGGGGTCTGCGGGTCGGTGCCGGCGGCCTCTGGGGAGGCTTCGGCTGGCTCTGGACCAAGCGGCGAGGAATCGTCCAGATGTACGTCTCGCGCACCGACCGCTTCGTCTGGATCGAGCGCGTTGGGCGCCGGCCCTGGCTCATCACGCCGGAGCAGCCCGAATCGTTTGCGCGCAGCCTATCGAGTAGGTGAATATCTCGAATAGGATTCGGGAGAGTTGCGATGACCATTCATCTCGACCACACGATAGTGCCCTCTCGCGATCAGGCGGCTTCGGCGAAGCTGCTGGCCGAGCTTCTCGGCGTTTCATGGGCGGAATCGGCGCTCGGGCCGTTCTCGCCGGTCTACGTCAATGACGGGCTGACGCTCGATTTCATCGATTCGGACGAGGCCATCCCGACAAATCACTACTGCTTCCGCGTAACCGACGACGAGTTCGACACCATACTCGGGCGGATCAGGGCCGCCGGCATCGCGTACCGCAGCAACCCGCACGGCCCGGCCGACATGAAGATAAACACGGACTACGGCGGCAGGATCGTTTATTGGGGCCAGCCTGACGGTCACGTCTGGGAGATTCTGACCGTGAGCTACGCACGTCAGTCGAAGTGATCGAACGTGCCGCGGAAGATTTCCCGCTCCGGAGAACGCGATGAGTGCTAAGCGTCCAGAAGCTACCCGTGTCGCGGTTTTCCTGCCTCCGGGCGCCGGGCGGCCGTATCCGATGGGCCGCATCAGCGCCGTCTTCAAGGCAGACGGCGCGGAAACGGCGGGTAAGTACTCCATCTCCGAGTGGTGGCTCGAGCCGCACACGCAGGGACCCGGAGCGCACGCCCATGACGAGGACGACGTCTTCTACGTCATCGAGGGCACGATGAGCTTCCTGATAGGAGACCGCTGGGTCGATGCACCGACGGGATCCTTCGTGCTGGCGCCGGCCGGTATCACGCACGATTTCGAGAACCGGACTTCGAGCCGCGCCGGCGTCCTGAATTTTTCCGCGCCGGGCGATTTCGAGGAGAGCATGCCCGCAATCGCCGAGTGGTTCGCCGAGCATCCGCCGGGAGCCGCTTGACGGACGCGTGCATGAACGCCCGTCTACGAGAAGCGCGCCGCGACGATATCGAGGCGATGCATCGCATACGTTTGTCGGTACGTGAGAATCGGCTCATATCAACCGCAATCAATGAAGAAGACTACGTTGCTGCGATCGAGGAGACCGGCCGCGGCTGGGTCGTCGAGCTCGATGCAAGGATCGTCGGCTTTGCAATCGGCAATGCGCGAACGGGCAGCATCTGGGCGCTGTTCGTCGATCCCAATCACGAAAAGCGCGGATACGGCCGCAAGCTCCATGACACGATGATTGGCTGGTTGTGGTCACAGGGACTCGACCGGCTCTGGCTAACGACGGAGCCTCGCACGCGCGCACAACGATTCTACGAAGTGGCAGGGTGGGCATACGCCGGCAGCACGGATGGCGGCGAGCACCGGTACGAGCTCCGTCGTTCAGCCGCAGATGCCACGGCAGCACAACGATGAGATATCGAGGGTCGTGTCATTGTGCGATTCGAGGTGGACGCAAACATTGATCACGTTCGCTCGTGTGACTGCTCTATCTGCCAGAAACGAGGCGCACTTGCTCATCGGGTGCCAAAGCAGGCGCTAAGACTGCTGACGTCTTGGGATGAGCTTTCGCTTTACCGATGGGATCGAGAACCGCGAAAGACTATTTCTGCCACGCGTGCGGAATCCTGCCATTCCGCCGGCCGAGCGATCCAACGGAACAGGAGCTACGCCAAGGCATACTGCCGTTTGACGGATGGGCGATCAATGTGAGATGTCTAGAGGGAGTGGACTTGCCGTCCATTCCTGTCATACGCGTTTACGGCAGCAGGATCAGGCACGACGCTTGACCAGCCCGCAAGACCGGGACACCACTTCGCCCTTACTAGCCGAGGCGCTTTCTTTTTTACCACCGGCGCCGTCTATGCGGATTCCGTGCGACCATTCGCCGCTTTCTCCGTCTAAAGCTATGACATGGGTCATGGCACCCTGGGATAGGAGACGAAAAATGAGGCGATTTCATGTGCACGTGACGGTCGAAGACCTCGCCGCCAACGTGGGTTTCTACAGCAAGCTCTTCGGGCAGGAGCCGGCGAAGCTGGAGCGGGACTATGCCAAATGGATGCTCGAGGATCCGCTCCTGAATTTCGCGATCTCGGCGCGCGGGCGCTCGCCCGGCGTCAATCACTTCGGCATCCAAGCCGAATCCGCTGAAGAGCTGGAGAGCCTCAAGCGGCTGGCGGACACCGCGGGCGAAGGTGCGGTGCTGGACCAGGGCGCGGCCGCCTGCTGCTATGCGAACAGCGAGAAGCATTGGGTGGTGGACCCGCAGGGCTTGGCGTGGGAGCATTTCCGCACGATCTTGGATGCGCCGACTTTCGGTGAGGATGCCGCCCCGCACGACACCGCCTGTTGCATTCCGCTTCACGGATCGGCCACGGCAGCGCCCTGTTGCGTCCCTCAACCTACGGCGCAAGACCGGGCGCAATGCTGCTGACGACTAATGGCAACCCAGCCGGCCACTGAGGACTTGGCGGCGGCCTTCGCGGGGCTCCGACGAAGCCTGCGAGCGTATCTGCGAAGGCGCCTGCCCAATCCGACCGTCGCGGACGATCTGTTGCAGGACGTCTTCCTCAAGGCCTTGTCTTCGAAGCAGATCGGGCGACGCATCGACAATCTCGGCGGCTGGCTGTATGCGGCGACTCGCACGACGCTGGCCGATTACTTCCGCTCGTCGGGAATGCCCATGGAAGCGCTGAGCGACGACATCCCGAATGAGGAAACCGATGACCCGAGGATGCATCAGGAGCTCTCGTTGTGCCTCAGGCCATTCATCGACAAGCTACCGCCGCTGTACCGCGACACGCTGATCGCCGCCGAGTTTCAGGGCGCGACCATGCGCGCTCTCGCGGAGGCCGAAGGTGTTTCAGTCTCTGCGGTCAAGAGCAGAGCCGCACGCGCACGTGCGATGCTCAGGAGGGCGCTCCTGCAATGCTGTAACGTCGAGTTCGAGAACGGGCTCGTGAGCGGCTACCGAAGAATCGATTCGACGTGCTGCCCGGGAGCGCGCTGATAGCCCGCGCCGGCCTACTCGTTCTCGACGGCCGCCTTGAGCCGCGCCAGAGCCTGATCCCATTGCTTGGAGGCGCGCTCCAGATAGTTCGCCGCTTCGGCAATTCCGGCGGGCTCGTACACATACCTGCTCTCGCGCCCGACGCGCTCGCAGTTCACCATGCCGGCATGCTCGAGCACGCGCAGGTGCTTGCTGACGCCCTGGCGCGTCAGTCCCATGCCTTGCGTGAGCTGGGCGACCGACCGCGGCCTGCCGTCCCTGAGGCGCGACAGCAGCGACAATCGCGTCGAGTCGCCGAGCGCCGCGAACACCGGTGCCGCTTCCGCGGGAATGAAGTCAGTGTGCCGAGGCGACATGGGCGAGGATGTTCCGGGCTTGGATGTTCCATCCCTGGGTGTTGTCCCGCAGCACTTCGAACCGGCGGGGATCGGGTATCGCCGAAAATCCTGACTCCGTAATCGTCAGCCGAGTGCCCTCCGGTATCGCCTGCAGGCGAAACTCGACGAGCGTGGCCGGCTGCTCGGCAACATCGACGCCGGATTTCGAGTCGTAGTCGTGCCACCTGAACGAGAACAGCCGCTCCGGCTCCATGCGCTCCACCGTGGCCAGCCACGGCCAGCCTTCAAAGCCCGGATAGGTCATCTCTCCTCTCGAAACGGCGCCCGGCTCGAAGGGCCCGTCCAACTTCACTCGGAACCACTCGCCGAACTCCTCGAAGTCGGTGAGCGCGCGCCAGACACGCCCAACCGGCGCATTGATCTCGACGACTTTCTCGAACGCCGATTTCCTCGATATGCAACCTTCAGGTTGCCGTTGCGCGGCCCCGGAGAGTTCTATGCTACTGTCACGATCCTCACCGCTGCGGGCCGCGAGGCCTGACGGCCTTACGACAAGAACGCCAAGGGAGGCGCGGCTGAGCAGCACCATTCAATCCGCAGGCCCCGGCCGTCAGTCTTCAGCCGTCGTGACGGTCGCGCTGTGCTTCGCAGTTGCGGTACTCGAAGGCTTCGATATCCAGGCGATCGGCGTCGCCGCGCCGCGCCTGGCACCCGAGCTCGGCCTCGCGTCCGGGCAGATGGGCTGGATCTTCGCGATCAGCAACATCGGCATCGTGATCGGCGCCTCGATCGGCGGCTGGCTCGCCGACCGCATCGGCCGCAAGCCGGTGTTCATGGGCGCGGTGACGACGTTCGGCATCTTCACGCTGGGCACGGCGATGGCGCCCGGGTTCGCGCCGCTGTTCATCGTGCGTTTCCTCGTCGGGCTCGGTTTCGGCGCGGCGCTGCCGAACATGATGGCGGTCGCGGCGGAAATCAGCGCACCCCAGCGGCGCACCGTGATCGCCGCGGCGATGTTCTCCGGGCTGCCTTTCGGCGGCGGCACCTCGGCGCTGGTCACCCAGATCCTGCCGCCGGATTTCGATTGGCGCGTGCTGTTCTACATGGGCGGCTCGCTGCCGCTGGTGATCGTGCCGGCGCTCTATCTCCGGATGTCGGAGACGCTCGATCGCAGCAAGCAATCGGCGTCGAAGCGTACCGACATCGGCCGCGCACTATTCGGCGAAGGGCGCGCGGCGCCGACCTTGCTGCTCTGGCTCACCTTCCTGCCGACCCTGCTGATTCTGTATCTGATTCTCAACTGGCTGCCGACGCTGGTCGCGGCGAAAGGCCTCGACCGCGTGATCGCACCGCAGGCGTCGTTGTGGTTCAACTTCGGCAGCATTCCCGGCGCGCTGCTGTTCGGCGTGCTGGTCGATAAGTTCGGCCCGCGTTGGCCGCTCGCGACGTCCTACGTCGCGCTGGTCGGCTCGCTGATCCTGCTGGGCGACGCCGGCGGCCTCGAGGCGATCGTGTTCTTCAGCGGCGCGGCGGGATTTTTTCTCATGGGCGCGAACTATTCGCTCTACGGCGTCGCCGCGGCCTACTACCCGACCGCCGTGCGCGGCACGGGCTCGGGCGCAAGCGTCGCCGTCGGGCGCGTGGGCTCGGTCGTCGGCCCGCTGCTCGCAGGCGCGCTGCTGAGCCAGGGGCTCACCGCGACGCAGGTGATTCTCGTCATGGTGCCGGCCGCCGCGATCGCGGGCGTTTGCGTATTCTTGTTAAGCTTCTTCCGTCAGGCGACTTGAGAGATCCCGGCAATGTCGATGCAACCGCCCTTCAAGGCCGATCACGTCGGTAGCTTCCTGCGGCCGAAGCAGTTGCTGGACGCGCGCCGGCGGCGTCAGAACGGTGAGATCACCGCTGCTGAGCTTCGAACCGTGGAGGATGCCGCCATCCGCGACGTCGTCAGGTTTCAGGAGGACCTCGGTCTCAAGGGAATCACCGACGGCGAGTTTCGCCGCACCTTCTTCCACGTCGATTTTCTGACGCAGCTCGACGGCGTGGTCGAGGAAGGCGGGATTCAGGTCAAGTTTCATCGCCAGGACGGCGAGCTCGACTACGCGCCGCCCGTCATGAAGGTCAGGGGCAGGATCCGCCACTCGAAGCCCATTCAACTCGAGGACTTCAAGTTTCTGAAGCCGATCGTGACCAAAGGCGCGGTGCCCAAGGTGACGATCCCGTCACCGACGATGCTGCACTTTCGCGGCGGCCGCGACGCCATCGACACCGCGGCGTATCCGGACATGGACGAGTTCTACGCCGACGTCGCCAAGGCCTACGCCGAGGAGATCAAATCACTCTCGGACGCCGGCTGCCGCTATCTGCAGATGGACGACACCAACCTCGCCTATCTCTGCGACCCGAAGCTCAGGGAAGCGACGCGCGCGCGCGGCGACGACCCCGACGAGCTGCCGCGCAGCTACGCGCGCTGGATCAACGCCTGCATCGCCGACAAGCCCTTCGACATGACCGTCTGCGTGCATCTGTGCCGCGGCAATTTCAGAAGCTATTGGGCCGCCGAGGGCGGTTACGAGCCCGTAGCCGAGGCGCTGTTCAACGAGCTTCAGGTCGACGGTTATTTCCTCGAGTACGACGACGACCGCTCCGGCGATTTCCGGCCGCTGCGCTTCGTGCCCAAGGGCAAGACCGTCGTGCTCGGGCTGGTGACGACCAAGCTCGGCGAGCTCGAATCGAAGGACGACATCAAGCGCCGCATCAATGAGGCGGCCCAGTACCTGCCGCTGGAGCAACTGGCGCTCTCGCCGCAATGCGGCTTCTCCTCGACCGTGCACGGCAACGAGATCGAGATCGGCGCGCAAGCCGACAAGCTCAGGCTCGTGATTGAGGTCGCGCGCGAGGTCTGGGGCGAGATCTAGGCCTGGATGCCCGCCGCCGGGAGACGCGTCAGGCGAACTCCTCGCTGTCGATCTCGGCGAGGCTCGCGTCGGAGTAGCGTTTGCCGGCGATCGTGCGCTCGTTGATCAACGCATCGAGCTTCTCGACCGTTTCGGCGCCGAGCATGATCGCCGCGGCGGCGAGATCCTGCTGCAGATGCTCGATCGAGGTCGTGCCCGGGATCGGCAGGATGTGCGGCGCCTTGTGCAGCAGCCACGCTAGGGCGAGCTGCGCCGGCGTGCAGCCCGCGGCCTTCGCGATCTCCCTGTAGGGCTCGAGCATTCGCGCGTTGCCCGAGAAGAACGGCTCCTGAAACCGCGGCATCGTGCGGCGCACGTCCTTGGCGACGAAGCCCGGCGGATCGAGATCGACCTCCGTCAGAAAGCCGCGCCCTAGCGGTGAGAACGCAACGAAGGCGACGCCCAGCTCGCGGCAGGCATCGAGCATCGCGATCTCAGGATTGCGCGTCCAAAGCGAATACTCGCTTTGCACCGCGGCGATCGGGTGCAGCGCGTGGGCTTTTCTGAGCGTCGCCGCCGAGACCTCGGACAAGCCGAGCGCCCTCACCTTGCCGCTCTCGACCATCCGCGCCATCTCGCCGAGGCTGTCCTCGAGCGGCATGGACTTGTCCCAGCGGTGCAGGTAGTAAAGATCGACGACGTCGGTGTCGAGACGCGTCAACGACGCTTCCAGCATCAACCTCAGCGTCGCTGGCCGCCCGTCGATGACGCGCTTGCCGTCGACGCCGTGCAGGCCGCATTTGCTCGTCAGCACGATGCGATCCCGATAAGGCTTCAACGCGGGCCCGACGAGTGCCTCGTTGCGGCCGAAGCCGTAGAGCGCCGCGGTATCGAAATGCGTCACGCCGAGCTCGACGGCCGCGTGCAAGACCGCAATGCCCTGCTCGCGCGGCGGCGGCTCGCCGTAGGCGTGGCTCAAGTTCATGCAGCCGAGGCCGATCGGATGCACCTTGCGACCTGCGAGCGAACGCAGCTCGACGCTCACAACGGCAACCCCACGTAGTTCTCGGCGAGCGATTTCTGCGCCGCCTCGGAGCTCGCGAGATACTGAAACTCGGCGACCTGCATGCGCCTCTCGAAAGGCCCGGTCTCCGGAAAGCGGTGCAAGAGGTTCGTCAAGGTCCACGAGAACCGCTCCGCCTTCCACACTCGCGCCAGGGCACGCTCGGAATAGCTATCGACGCCCGACTCGTCGCCGCCGGCGAACCAGCGAATGAGCGCATCGGCGAGATAGGTGGCGTCGGAGGCGGCGAGATTCAGACCCTTGGCCCCGGTGGGCGGCACGATGTGGGCGGCGTCGCCGGCGAGGAACAGGCTGCCATGGCGCATCGGCTCGAACACATAGGAGCGTATCGGCGCGATCGATTTCTCGATCGCAGGCCCGCGCGTCACCGAGCCGCCGGCCTTGGGCCCGAGCCTGAGCTCGAACTCGTCCCAGAACCTCTCGTCCGGCCAGTTCTCGATGGGCTCGTCGATCGGTATCTGCACATAACAACGGCTGCGCGTCAGCGAGCGCATCGAGGCGAGCGCGAAGCCGTGCTCGTGATTCGCGTAGACGACCTCGGGATTGCACGGCGGCACGTCGGCGAGCACGCCGAGCCAGCCGAAAGGATAAATGCGCTCGTACTCGCGCCCGGCGCGCTTCGGCACGGCTTTGCGCGACGGGCCGTAGTAACCGTCGCAACCGGCGATGAAGCGCGCTTCGACGCGCTCGTGGGCGCCGCCATTGGTGAGCTCGAGGTATGGCGTGTCGCTGTCGATGTCGTGCAGCGCCACGTCCTGTGCTTCCCAGATGATCTTAAGCCCGCGCGCCTCGGCGGCATCGATGAGATCCCTGGTGATCTCGGTTTGGCCGTAGACCGTGACGTGCTTGCCGGTCAATCGCGGCAGGTCGATGCGAATCAGGCGCTCGCCGTCGGTCAGATTGACGCCGTCGTGCACCAGGCCCTCGGCGCGCAGGCGCGCGTCGAGGTCGAGGCGCTCGAGCAGATCGGTGGTGGTCTGCTCAAGCACGCCGGCGCGCACGCGCCCGAGCACGTGCTCGGCGGAGTGCCGCTCGACGATGACGACGCTCAAGCTCGCCTGCCGCAGCAGATGTCCGAGTAGCAAGCCCGCCGGGCCCGATCCGACGATCGCGACCTGGCATTTCAAGATCCGAGCGCCCTCTCGAGGTCGCCGAGAACCTGATAGCACGGCAATACTTGGCGGATCGACGAGCTCGGCTCGCGGCCTTCCCTGATGGCGGCGAAAAACTCCCGGTCCTGGAGCTCGATGCCGTTCATCGACACATCGACCTTGGAGACGTCGATCGGCTCGTCGCGGCCGGTCACGAGATCGTCGTAGCGCGCGATATAGGTGCCGTTGTCGCAGATGTAGCGAAAAAACGTCCCGAGAGGCCCGTCGTTATTAAAGGAGAGCGATAGCGTGCAGAGCTTGCCGTTCTCGGTCTTGAGCTGGATCGACATGTCCATCGCTATCCTGAGCTCCGGGTGCAGGGGCCCCTGCACGGCGTTGGCCTCGACGACCCGCTCGCCGGTCTGATACTGGAACAGGTCCACGGTGTGCGCGGCGTGATGCCAGAGCAGATGATCGGTCCAGGACCGCGGCTCGCCCTTGGCGTTGATGTTGCTGCGGCGGAAGAAATAGGTCTGCACGTCCATCTGCTGAATCGCAAGCTCGCCCGCCCGGACTTTCTTGTGAATCCACTGATGCGACGGATTGAAGCGGCGCGTGTGGCCGGCCATGCAGACGAGGCCCGTCTCTCGTTGCGCGTCGGCGACTCTCTTCGCGTCGGCCAGGCTGTCGGCGACGGGGATCTCGACCTCGACGTGCTTGCCGGCGCGCATGCATTCGATCGCCTGGCTCGCGTGCATCTGCGTCGGCGTGCAGAGGATCGCCGCCTCGATACCGGGCAGCGCCAGCGCCGCGGATAGATCCGTCAACGCATGCGGGACGCCGTAGTCGGCGGCGATCTGCTCTGTCGGCTCGAGACGCCGGCCGACGAGCGCCTCGACCTCGACGCCGTCGATGCTCTCGATGCCGTCGAGATGCTTCAGGCCGAAAGCGCCGGCACCGGCGACGACGACTTTCATTTCGAGGCTTCCAGCACGATGTGACCGACGGCCGTGTTCGACGCCGGCACGTGATAGTGGCGATGCAGCTCCTTGACCTCGTCGCCGAGCGCGCCGCGCATGATCAGCCACATGACCATCTCGATGCCCTCGGAGCCGGCCTCGCGGATGTACTCGACGTGAGGGATTGCGGCCAGCTCCTCGGGGCTGTCGGCAAGCCGGTCGAGAAAGCGCTTGTCCCAGGCCTGGTTGATGAGCCCCGAGCGCGGCCCCTGAATCTGATGGCTCATGCCGCCCGTGCCCCAAACCTGCACGTCGAGATCCTCGTCGAAGGACTGGATCGCGTTGCGGATCGCCTTGCCGAGCAGATAGCAACGGCGCCCGTTCGGCGCCGGGTAAACCACGACGTTGACCGCGAACGGGATGACCCGGCATGGCCAGGCCTCGGGTCTTCCGAACATCAGCGACAGCGGCACCGTCAAGCCGTGATCGACGTCCATCTCGTTGATGATGGTCAGATCGAAGTCCTGCTCGATGACGGATTGGGCGATGTGCCACGCCAGATCCGGCGCGCCCTTGACGAGGGGCACCGGCCGCGGGCCGTAGCCCTCGTCCGCCGGCTTGAACTCCTCGGCGCAGCCGATCGCAAATGTCGGAATGATGCGCAGATCGAAGGCCGAGGCGTGATCGTTGTAGATGAGAAAGATCACGTCCGGCGGTTTCTCCGCGAGCCAGCGCTTGGTGAACTCGTAGCCCTGGAACACCGGTTTCCAATAAGGGTCATCGGTGCTATTGGTGTCGATCGCCCGGCCGATCAGCGGGATGTGCGACGTCGAGACGCCTGCGGTGATTCTCGCCACGCCTATTTCTCTCCGACGTAGCGGTTGCCGTCCGGCGAGCGCCCGCCCTCGAGCATCATCTTCTTGTACTCGTCCTCGGGCATGCCGGTCATCTGAGCCGCCGCGTGCACGAAGGTCTTGCCGTCGGTGGAGAACAGCTTGGCGAGGAAATAGATGTTGCCGCCGAGCTCGACGAGCCGTTTGTAGTCCCTCGCGAGCACACCCTGCTTCTGCTCTTCGGCCATCTTCCACTCGTCAACGTAGGCGCGCTCGTTCGCCTTGAAGCGCTCGCGGTTTGCGGCCTTCATGAGCGACATGCAGAACTGGTTCAAGTGGTAGCCGCGGCGGGCCATGTCGGAATCGAACACCGTCGTTCCGGGAATATCGGCGTAGGGCTTCGACAGCGCCATCAGCGCTTCTCCTCGGACCAGTACAGGCGCATAGGGTTGTCCACGAGAAGCTTGCGCTGCAAGTCCGCGCTTACCGCAATCCTGGGGATGAAATCGACGAGCTTGCCGTCGTCCGGCATGTGCGACCTCATGTTCGGATGCGGCCAGTCGGTGCCCCAGAGCACTCGATCCGGAAACTCCTCGACGACGCGGCGCGCAAACGGCACGACATCGTCATAGCCCGGCGGGCCCGTGCGCGACAGGCGCTCCGGGCAGGACACCTTCGACCAGAAGTTCTGATGCTCGCGCATGAGCCGCAGGAACAGACCGAACTCGGGCCCGTCCACGCGCTTGCCGACGTCGGGCCGGCCCATGTGATCGACGACCACGGTCGCCGGCAGCGCGGCGAAGAAATCGTAGAGCGCCGGCAACTCCTGCGACTCGAAGTAGATGACGACGTGCCAGCCGAGCCGCGCGACGCGTTGCGCGATCTCCTCGAGCGGCTCGCGCGGCAGCGCATCGACGAGCCTCTTGACGAAATTGAAGCGCACGCCGCGCACGCCGGCGATGTGGAGCACCTCGAGCTCGGTGTCGCCGACGTCGGGCTTCACGGTGGCGACACCGCGCATCGTGCCGCGCGAATGCGTCAGCGCATCGACGAGCGCGCGGTTGTCGGCGCCGTGGCAGGTCGCCTGCACGACGACGTTGCGGGCAAAGCCGAGGCGCTCGCGCAGCGCCATGAGCTGCTGTCGCGAGGCGTCGCAAGGCGTGTATTTTCTCTCGGCCGCGTAGGGAAAACGCTCGGCGGGCCCGAAGACGTGGCAATGCGCGTCGACGGCTCCGGCGGGCGGCTTGAAGGCCGGGATCGACGGGCTCGCGTCCCAGTCGAGCCAGCCCGGAGTTTTCTGCAAGACTTCCGCCGCCGGAATCACAGGCCTCTCGCCTTCAGCAGCCGATCGAGGCGCGGATACACGCGCCGGGCGTTACCCTCGAATATCTTCGCCCGGTCCTCGTCGGAGATATCCAATGCATTGACGTATCGCGCCGTGTCGTCGAAGTAGTGCCGCGTTTCCGGATCGATGCCGCGAACCGCACCGACCATCTCCGAGCCGAAGAGGATATTGTCGACGTCGATGACGCGGAATAATAGATCGATGCCCGGCTGATGGTAGACGCAGGTGTCGAAGAGCACGTTCTTCATGACGTGCTCGGCGAGCGGCGGGCGCTCGAGCATGTCGGCGAGCCCGCGATAGCGGCCCCAGTGATAGGGCACGGCGCCGCCGCCGTGCGGGATGACGAGCTTCAAGTCCGGGAAATCCCTGAAGAGATCGCCCTGGAGGAGCTGCATGAAGGCATTGGTGTCCGCGGCGATGTAATAGGATCCGGTGGCGTGAATCGCCGGGTTGCAGGACGCCGACACGTGGATCATCGCCGGCACTTCGAGCTCGACGAGCTTTTCGTAGAGCGGATACCAGTAGCCGTCGATCAGCGACGGCGCCGTCCAGCGGCCCCCCGAAGGATCGGGATTGAGGTTGCAACCGACGAAGCCGAGTTCCTCGACGCAGCGCGTGAGCTCGGCGACCGAGTCGGCCAGCGAGGCGTCCGGCCGCTGCGGCAGCATGCACACGCCGGCGAAGTTATCCGGGAAGAGCCCGGTAACGCGATGCACGAGATCGTTGCAGGCGCGCGCCCAGTCGCACACGGTTTCCCTGTCCCCGACGTGGTGCTCCATCGTCGAGGCGCGCGGCGAAAACAGGGTCAGGTCGCCGCCGCGCTGCTTGATCAGCCGCAGCTGGTTGCTTGCGATGATCTCGCGTATCTCGTCGTCGGAGGCGCCGTGCGGCACGGGGCGCGGCAGCGACGGGCTCTTCAGCCTCTTAAGCTGCGCTTCCCTGAATTCGAGATGCGCCTTCGGCGCGAGCGTCTGATGGCCGTGGCAGTCGATAATCATGGGTTGGCTATTCTAGACGGAATGAACACCCGCCCCTGCATGAGCTTGCGCGCGGTGCGCAGCAGCGCCGAGCGCTTCACGACGATCGAGCCGCCGGAGCCTTCGAGCTCCATCTCGACGGTGAAGAACCCCGACGGATGCTCGACGTCGAGCCGCTGCGCGCCCGTTCGCGGCGGCAGGCCCGCGACGGCGGCCGCGACCGACCCCGGCAGCATGCAGGCGGTGGCGACGCTGACGGCGCCGAGCACGCCGATGGCTTCGTGAACGCGATGCGGGATGAACGTGCGGGTCGAGATCACGCCGCCCGCGGCCGGCGGCGACACCAGGGTCATCTTCGGCACCGTCTTGGCGCTCACGTCGCCGAGATTCATTTTCGGGCCGAGCGCCAGCCGGATTCGCTCGACGCGCCGCTTCACCTCGGCGTCGCTTTCGATCTCGGCCGGCGATTCCGCGCCGCTGAGCCCGAAGTCCGCGGCTCTGAGCACGACCACGGGCATGCCGTTGTCGATGCAGGTCGCCTCGACGCCGTCGATCGCATCGACGACGTTACCTGTCGGCAGCAGCGCGCCGCAGCTCGAGCCCGCGACGTCGCGAAAGTCCAATGGAATCGGCGCGGCCGTGCCCGGCACGCCGTCGATGCGCGCGTCGCCGGCGTATTCGACCTCGCCCCGCGGCGTTTGCACGTGCACCACGGCCATGCCGCCGGTGTTGACCATGTGGATGCGCACCGGCGTCACCGCCCCGGCGACGGCGACGAAACCGTGCTCGATAGCCCACGGCCCGACGCCGGCGAGAATGTTGCCGCAGTTCTGCGTGCTCGACACCTCGGCACGGTCGACGCCGACCTGCAGGAACAAATAATCGACGTCGGCCTCGGCAAGAGACGCGCGTGAGATCACCGCGACTTTGCTCGTCAGCGGGTGAGCGCCGCCGAGCCCGTCAATCTGACGGACGTCGGGCGAGCCCATGACCGCGAGCAGCACCCGCTCGCGCGTAGCGGTGTCGGCGGGCAGATCGCGGGCGTCGAAATAGGCGCCTTTCGAGGTGCCGCCGCGCATCAGCGTCACCGGAATCGCGGTCAACACGGGCGCTAATCCAGATCCGCCTGGTCGACGTACTTGAGGCCTTTGGCCGCGAGCCGCTCGCGCATCGCGTAGATGTCGAGCCCGAGCTCGCCGGCCTCGAGCCGCGCGCGAGTCGCGGCCTCTTTCTGCTCGCGTTCCTTCGCCTGCGCCAGAACCTGCTCCGCCGAGCGGCGTCGAATCACGCAAACGCCGTCGTCGTCGGCGATGACCACGTCGCCGGGATGAATCATCGCGCCGGCGCAGACGACCGGCGTGTTCACGCTGCCGATCGTCTCCTTGACCGTTCCCTGCGCATAGACGCATCTGGACCAGACCGGAAAGCCGATCTCCTCCAGTGCCTGAATGTCGCGCACGCCGGCGTCGATGATGAGCCCCTTGACGCCGCGCGCCATCAGCGAGCATGCGAGCAGCTCGCCGAAATAGCCGGCATCGGAGTAGGACGTCGGCGCGACGACGAGCACGTCGCCGGCTTTGCACTGCTCCACGGCAACGTGAATCATCCAGTTGTCGCAGGGCGGCACGCTCACCGTGACCGCCGAGCCCGCGATCCGGGCGTGCGGATAGATCGGCCGAATACGCGGCGCCAGCAGGCCGATGCGGCCCTGCGCCTCGTGCACTGTCGCGACGCCGTAGCTTTCGAGAGCCGCGACGGTTTCCGCCGCGGCTCTGCGGATGTTCTGCACAACGATCCCCATCAGGGCTCCCCTGTCTCAAGGCTCACGCCGAAGTATACGTGACCCAAACTCAACTCTCGCCCGAGTCTCACTTCGATATAATCGATGACCTTGATCTCCACGACCCTACTCCGGCACAGATCTCCAAAATGACGCTGCACGTCGCCTTAAATCATAAGACGCTCTACGATTACGATCGCCGCGTCGAGATGGGTCCGCAAATGATCAGATTGCGCCCCGCCGCTCACAGCCGCACGCCGATCTTGAGCTATGCGCTCAAGATCGAGCCGGAAGGCTATTTCCTGAACTGGCAGCAGGATCCCCACGGCAATTTCATGGCGCGCGTGGTTTACCCCGAGCCCGTCGACCGATTCCACGTCGAGGTCGACCTCGTCGCCGACATGCTCGTCTTCAATCCGTTCGATTTTTTCCTCGAGCCGGACGTCGAGCATTACCCGTTCAGCTACGAGCCGGCGCTTGAGCCGGATCTCAAACCGTTTCTGCACGTTGACCCGGTCGGCCCGCTGCTCGAAGGCTGGCTCGAGAAATTGAATCTCGGCGGCAATCCGCGGACCGTGGATTTCCTCGTCGAGCTGAATCGCAAGCTTCAAGAGCAGATCCGTTACGTGATTCGCATGGAGCCGGGCGTGCAGGCACCGGAGGAAACCCTTTCCCTCGGCTCGGGGTCGTGCCGCGACAGCGGCTGGCTGCTGGTGCAAATCCTGCGGCACCTCGGCATCGCGAGCCGCTTTACCTCGGGCTACCTCATCCAGCTCGTCCCCGACGTCAAATCCCTCGACGGCCCGTCGGGGCCGGAGCGGGATTTCACCGACCTGCACGCCTGGGCGGAAGCTTACTTGCCCGGCGCCGGCTGGGTCGGGCTCGACCCGACCTCAGGATTGCTCGCCGGCGAGGGCCATATCCCGCTCGCCTGCGCGCCGCAACCGACGAACGCCGCGCCGATCACGGGACAGCTCGGCGACTGCGAGACGACCTTCCGGCACGAGATGCGCGTCACCCGCATCGCGGAATCCCCGCGCGTGACCAAACCGTATTCCGAAGAGCAGTGGCAAGCCATCAACGCCTTCGGCAAGCAGATCGACGCCGAGCTCAAAGCGCGCGACGTGCGCTTGACCATCGGCGGTGAGCCGACCTTCGTCGCCGTCGACGATCCCGACGCCGCGGAGTGGAACACCGCGGCCACGGGGCCCAGCAAGCGCCGCCTCGCGGCCGGCCTCATCGACCGGCTCAAGACGCGGTTCGCCCCCGATGGCCTGCTGCATTTCGGGCAAGGCAAGTGGTATCCGGGAGAGCCGCTGCCCCGCTGGGCTTTCTCGCTCTACTGGCGGCGCGACGGCAAGCCCCTCTGGTCGGAAAACGGCTGCACTGCCGATGAGGCCAAGGATTACTCGCCGACGCTCGAGCAGGCGCAGATGCTCTTGCGCGGCGTCGCCGAGCGGCTCGAGGTCGACCCGGGCAACGTCGCCGCCGTCTACGAGGATCCCTGGCATTTCATCAGCCAGGAACGCAAGCTTCCGGAGAATCTCGAAGCGGCGACCAATCGGCTCGACGATCCGATGGCGCGCGCGCGGCTCGCCAAGGTGTTCGAGCGGGGGCTCGACAAAGCGGCCGGCTTCGTTTTGCCGCTGCAGCGCTGGAATGCCGCCGACACCGCGCGCCGCTGGATCAGTGAGGCGTGGGCGACACGATCCGGGAGATTGTTTCTCACTCCCGGCGACTCGCCTGTCGGCTTCCGCCTGCCTCTGCCTTCATTGACCTATCTCGCGCCGCTCGAGTATCCCTACGTCATCGCCGGGGATCCGACGGCACAGTATCCGGATCTGCCCAATCCGGACCCGCGACGCCAGCCGTTCCGGAGCGGCCAGCGGCTTCCCGCCGGCGCCGCCGCCTGGCAGCAGATCGTGCCGCAATCCAGCGGCGGCCCGCGCCGCGGTCACGCGCGCGCGGCGCTCGCGGCCGAGCCGCGCGACGGCCGTGTGTGCGTGTTCCTGCCCCCTGTCGTCGAGCTCGAGGACTACCTCGATCTCGTCGCCGCGATCGAGGACACCTGCGCGGAGCTCGACTTGAGCGTGCACCTCGAGGGCTACGAGCCGCCCAAGGACTCCCGGCTCAACGTCATCAAGGTCACGCCCGACCCCGGCGTAATCGAAGTCAACATTCACCCTGCGCAAGGGTGGGATGAGATGGTGAGCATCACCGAAGGCCTGTACGAGGATGCTCACTTCAGCCGGCTCACGACGGAGAAGTTCATGCTCGACGGCCGTCACACCGGCACAGGCGGCGGCAATCACGTCGTGCTCGGCGGCAGCAAGCCGACCGACAGCCCGTTCCTGCGCCGTCCCGACCTGCTGCGCAGCCTCGTCACCTATTGGCAGCATCATCCGGCGCTTTCGTATCTGTTTTCGGGCCTCTTCATCGGGCCGACGAGCCAGGCGCCGCGCATCGACGAGGCCCGCCACGACTCGCTCTACGAGCTCGAGCTTGCGTTTCAGCAGGTGAAGACCGCATCGAGCCCGCCGCCGCCGTGGCTCGTCGACCGTTTGTTCCGAAACCTCTTGATCGATGTCACCGGCAACACGCATCGCGCAGAAATCTGCATCGACAAGCTGTATTCGCCCGACGGTCCCGCGGGCCGGCTGGGGCTGGTCGAGTTTCGCGCTTTCGAGATGCCGCCTCATCCACGCATGAGTCTCGCCCAGCAGCTGCTACTGTTGTCCCTGGTCGCCCGGTTCTGGCAGTCGCCCTACGAAGGCGATCTGGTTCGCTGGGGCACTCGGCTTCATGACCGGTTCATGCTGCCGCACTTCGTCTGGGAGGATCTTCTCGACGTCTGCGAGGACATGAGCCGCGCGGGATACGCGCTCGACCCGGAATGGTTCGCGCCGCATTTCGAATTCCGCTTTCCGCGCTACGGCGGCATCAGTTTCGGCTCGATCGAGGTCGAGCTGCGACAGGCGCTCGAGCCCTGGCACGTGCTCGGAGAAGAAGGCGCGATGAGCGGCACGGTGCGCTATGTCGATTCCTCCGTCGAGCGCTTGCAGATCAAGGTCACCGGGCTCAACGGCGATCGCTATGTGATCGCGTGCAACGGTTACGCGGTGCCCTTGGTTACGACGAGCCGCACCGACGAGCTCGTCGGCGGCGTTCGTTACCGCGCCTGGCAGCCGGCCGCCAGTCTGCACCCGACGATTCCGGTCGACGTGCCGCTGATCGTCGACCTCTACGACCGCTGGTCCGGACGCGCCGTCGCCGGCTGCAGCTATCACGTGGCGCATCCGGGCGGGCGCCATTTCGAGCGCTTTCCCGTCAACGCCTATGAGGCGGAGAGCCGCCGTCTGGCGCGATTCTTTGCCTTCGGCCACAGCGTTGGGCCGAAAGCGGCCCCGGCCGAGGCCCGCCGGCCGGAGTTCCCCTGCACCCTGGATTTGCGTTGGTCTCACTGATCAATGCGTGAACCGGCACTGGTAAACTGCGCTCGACCGGTAAGCTTGATCTGATTATGTCAACTCCCCACAGCGCTACGGGCCGCGGCATGGCGTTCGGCAATCGACTCCTCGACGCCTACCACCCGGCGCCCGGCAGCTTCGATGAGCTGCTCGACGGCGAAGGCTCGATCCGACCGTCCTGGCAACCGGTGTTCGACGCGCTCTCGGGCCTCAACGAGACGGAACGCAATCGGCTGCAGGAAACCGCGCAGCGAATGTTGCGCGAGAACGGTGTGACCTTCGTCGCCCAGGACGATGCCGGCACCAGCCGGCCCTGGCAGCTCGATCTGTTCCCGATGTTGATCTCGCCGGCCGAGTGGCAGCTGCTCGAGGCCGGATTGAGTCAGCGCGCGCGTGTGCTCAACGCCGTGCTCACGGACATCTACGGGTCGCAGCACGCGCTCAAGGAAGGCATACTGCCGCCGAGCGTGGTGTTCGGAAACCTCAGGTTCCTTCCGGCCTGCAGTCACATAGAGGCAAAGGAAGGGATACACCTGCACTTTCTCGCCTTCGACGTCGCGCGTTCACCCGACGGCCGCTGGTGGGTGCTGAGCGATCGCTCCGAAGCGCCGTCCGGCGCGGGCTATGCGCTCGAGAACCGCGTCGTTTCGTCGCGCTGCCTGCCGGATTTGTTCGCCGGCCAGAACGTCCGCCGCCAGGCGAGCTTCTTTCGCGCGTTCAACGAGCACTTTCTCGGGCTTGCGGGCAAAGACGAGCCGTTGGCCGTGTTTCTCACCCGCGGCCCGGGGAAGCTGACCTACTTCGATCACGCCTATCTCGCCCGCTATCTCGGCTACAACATCGTCGAAGGCTCCGACCTCACGGTGCGCGACAGCCGCGTGTACCTGAAAACCGTCGACGGCCTGCAACAGGTCGACTTGATTCTGCGCACGGTGCGCTCGGAGATGTCCGATCCGCTGGAGCTCAGGTCGGATTCCATGATCGGAGTGCCGGGGCTGCTTCAGGCGGCGCGCGCGGGCAGCGTGACGATCGCCAACTCGCTCGGCAGCGGTGTCGTCGAGAGCGCGGCGTTCCTGAGCTTCCTGCCGGGCTTGAGCCGCTTCTTTCTCGGCGAGGAGATCACGATCCCGAGCGTGGCCACGTGGTGGTGCGGCCAGGAGGCGGAGCGCAATTACGTCGTCGAGCATCTCGACGAGCTGCTCATCAGGCGTATCTCCTCGACGCGCAGCTTGCTGAGCAAAGGCCAGGACGGCCGCATCGGCCAATACATGCGCACGGTCGCGCGCGAGCGGCTCGTCGAGCTGCTGCAACGCAGCGGGCACGACTACGTCGGCCAGGAACCGCTGCCGCTTTCGACCGCCCCGGTCTGGAGGGATTCGAATTCGCTGAAGCCCGCGCCGGTGGTGCTTCGGATGTACGTCGCGGCGACGAGCTCGGGCTATTGCGTCATGCCCGGCGGGCTTACCCGCGTGTCGGTGGAATCCGATCCGCACGCCGCCTGGCTGTCGGCCAGCGACGTCACCAAGGATACCTGGGTGCTGTCGGACGAGCCGGTGGAAACCTTCAGCCTGCTGGCGCAGCGCCAGGAGGAAGGCCGGCTGAAGCGCGGCCATCGCAATCTGCCCTCGCGCGCGGCCGATCATCTCTACTGGCTGGGCCGCTATACCGAGCGGGCCGAGGCCGCGGTGCGGCTGTTTCGCAGTCTCGTGATCCGGCTGCACGGCGAGACCGGCGGGCACCGGCATCTGGTTTCTCACGAGCGCCTGGTTTCGCTGCTGGTGGCGCAAAAGCACATGTCCGCGCGGCGCGGCAAGCGCGCGATGCAGGGCGGCCGCAGCGCCGTCGAGCGCGAGCTTTGGGCCATTCTCTTCGACCCGGAGTCGCGCGACGGGCTCGCGAACGTGCTCAGCAACGTCCGCAGAACCGCGGACGTCGTCCGCGAGCGGCTGTCGTTCGACGCGTTCCGCATCTTGACGGATCTCACGACGATTCCGCGCCCTTCGAGTCACGCGCGCGCGCAGGAAACCGAGGAGGCACTGCGCTTGTTGAATCGGCTGGTGCAGTACCTCGCGGCGTTCAGCGGCATGATCATGGAGAACATGACGCGCGGCTACGGCTGGCGCTTCCTCGACATGGGGCGGCGGATCGAGCGCGTGCGCACCATGGTGCAGCTCGTGCAGCATCTGACCGTCACCGGCAACCCGGAGCAGGACGGCGCGCTGGACCTGCTGCTCGAGCTCGCCGACAGCACGATGACCTACCGCGGACGCTACCACTCCGCGCCGCAGCTCGCCCGCGTGCTGGATCTGCTGCTCGCCGACGACTCCAACCCGAGGGCGGCCTCGTTCCAGGTGGTGACGCTCGATCAGCATCTCGGCGTGCTGCCGCACACCGGCAACGACGGCATGATGACCGCCGACCAGCGTATCGTCACGCGCCTGACCGGCGATCTCAAGCTCGCCGACATGTTCAAGATCAGCGTGACGACGAACCCGTCGGGCGCGCGGTTCCAGCTCACGCGCCTGACGCGGCGCGTGGATCAGGCCGTCACCGATCTATCCGACGAGATTTCCCGCTATTTCTTCAGTCACTCCTCGGCCACCCGGATCTCCGGCAGCCGCCAAGCGGACTAGCAGGTGCGGCGTGCTGTATGACGTGCGGCATCAGACGACTTTCAGCTATGAGCAGACCGTGTCCGTCGCTCAGCACGTCCTGCACTTGATGCCGCGCGAGAGCGCCCGCCAGCGCCGGGTGGCGTTTCTGCTGAACGTCGACCCGGAGCCGACGCAACAATCCGCGGGCCGCGACTATTTCGGCAACAGCATCCACTACCTGACGCTGCAAGCGCCGCACGACAAGCTATCGGTGGAATCGCGCTCGCGCGTCGACGTGCAGGCGCCAGAGATTCCGCTCGACCTCCGGCAGAGCTTGCCGTGGGAGCAGCTCGCCTCGCCGATGAGCTCCTCGAGCGCGGAGGCACTCGACGCGCAACAATTCGCGTTCGATTCGCCCTACGTCGCCGTCGACAGGGACATTCGAGCCTTTGCGACGCAGTCGTTCCCCGCCGGCCGGCCGATATTGGACGCGGCGATGGACCTGACGTCGAGGATCTTCAACGAGTTCGAGTACCAGGGCGGCGTGTCGGACATCTCCACGCCCGTGCGCCAGGTCTTGCGAATGCGCAAAGGCGTATGCCAGGACTTCGCGCATCTGCAAATCGCCTGCCTCAGAAGCTTAGGGCTCGCGGCGCGCTACGTGAGCGGCTACCTGCTCACGCACCCGCCCGAAGGGCAGCCTAGGCTCGTCGGCGCCGACGCCTCGCATGCCTGGTTGTCGCTGTGGTCGGGCCCGGCCGGCTGGGTCGACTTCGATCCGACCAACGACTTGATCCCCGGCACCAAGCACATTACGGTCGGCTGGGGACGCGACTACGGCGACGTGAGCCCGATCAACGGCTTCATCATCGGTGGCGGCGCGCACGAGGTTACCGTCGGCGTCGACGTCACTCCGGTCGTCTGACGAGTCAAGCGGCGTAGCGCGCGAGGAAGAAGGTGGCGGTGATTTGCGTGCTCAAGGCGTTGAGCTTCACCTGAACGTCGTCGAGGAACTCGTGCAGCCCCGTGCCGATGACGTCCTCCGGCGTGCGGGCCGCGAGCGCCTCCAGGGCATCGAGCGCGGCCCGCGGGAACTCGACGTGACGCAGCTCCTCGTTCGCCAGCAGATGGCCCAGCGCGGCCTTGAACTCCCGCACGCAGTGCGTGATCGAGCGCGGGAAACGCGGATTGAAAAGGATGAAGCCCGCGACCGTCGTCGGCGTCATCTGATGCGGAAAGACCCGCCGGTAGCCGTGATAAGCGGCCGCGTAACGCAGCAACGCATTCCATTGCGCGACGTCGATCGGCGTGCCGACGTCCCGCCAGCTCGGCAGCAACGAGTGGTACTTGATATCGAGCAGGCGCGTCGTCTGATTGCAGAGCTCGATGTAGGTCCCGAGCCGGTAGAACGACCACACTTGGTCGCGATACAGCGTGCCGTTGGCGATGCCGTAGTGGAGCTGGCAGCCTTCCTTGATCTGCGCGCAGACGCGCGACAGCTCCGTCAGTCGCAGATTTCGGCTGTTGAGCCCTCGCACCCAGTTGTAGAAGACGTTGAGCTGCACCCAGGTCTCGAGGCTGATCAAATGCCGAATGCTGCGCGCGTTCTCGCGGGCGGCGTGCACGATTCGACGGATCGAGTTGGGATTGCGCTCGTCGATGATGTAAAAACGCACGACGTTGCCGGCCTCGACGCGGCGGTAGCGCTCCAGGAATCGCTCCTCGTCGCAGTTCAGCCGCAACACCGGCAGCCAGTCGTTCTCGCCCTGGGCGTCTCTGGCGAAGGTTTCGTTGATGTCGAGAATGCGGGCGAGATTCTCGGCGCGCTCGACGTAACGCGCCATCCAAAAGCTGTCCTCGGCGAATCGTGCGAGCAGGCTACTCAAGTACCCAGGTATCCTTGGTCCCGCCGCCTTGAGAAGAATTGACGACCAGTGAGCCGCGGCGCAGCGCCACCCGGGTCAAGCCTCCGGGCAATACCCAGCTCTCCCGGCCCGTGATGATATAGGGGCGAAGATCGACGTGACGGGGCTCGATGCCGCTGTCGATCAGCGTCGGGCACACCGACAGGCCGACGACCGGCTGGCTGATGTAATTCTCGGGTTGTTCTTTGATTCGCGCGCGGCATTCCTCGATCTCGCTCTTCGAGGCTTTCGGTCCGACGACGACACCGTAGCCGCCCGACTCCCCCACCGGTTTGACGACGAGCTCCTCGAGATGCTCGAGCGTGAACGCGAGCCCGTCGGGCTCACGGCAAAGGTGGGTCTCGACGTTCTCAAGAATCGGGTCCTCGCTCAAGTAGTAACGGATGATGCGCGGCATGTACGCGTACAGCGCCTTGTCGTCCGCAACGCCGGTGCCGACGGCGTTGGCCAATGCGACCTTGCCCGCCCGATAGATCGAGAATATTCCGCGGACGCCGAGAAGACTTTCGGCATTGAACCGATCCGGATCCAGGAAATCGTCGTCGATGCGCCGATAGATGACGTCGACGCGGATCAAGCCGCCGGTGGTCTTCATGTAGACGTGCCCGGCGTCGACGATGAGATCTCTGCCCTCGACCAGCGGCACGCCCATTTCGCGCGCCAGGAATACGTGCTCGAAGTAGGCCGAGTTGAACACGCCCGGGGAGAGCAGCACGATGTTCGGCTGCTCGATCCCGGCGGGCGCGATCTCGGCAAGCGCCGAGCGCAGCTTCATGCCGTAGTTGGAAACCTGCCTCAAGCCGATGCGATCCGCCAGGTCCGGAAAAGCCCGCAGCATCAGTTTGCGATTCTCGACGACGTAAGACACGCCGGACGGCGTGCGGGCGTTGTCCTCGAGAACGCGGAATACGCCTTCGGCGTCGCGCACGAGGTCGATGCCGCAGATGTTCACATAGGCTTTGAACGGCAGATCCAGGCCGACCATCTCCGCCCGATAGTTGGCGTTGCCGACGACGAGCTCGCGTGGAATGACGCCGTCGTTCAGGATGCGTTGCTCGTGGTAGACGTCGTGCAGGAACTCGTTGAGCGCGGCGACCCGCTGCTTGCAGCCGGACTCGATATGGGCCCAGTCGCCGGCAGAGATCACGCGGGGAATGACGTCGAAGGGCAGCACGCGGTCTATGGCGTTTTTGTCCGAGTAAACGGTGAAGGTGATGCCCAGATTGAAGAGCTCGCGGTCGCTCGCCCGCGAACGCCGGCGCAGCGCCGAGGGCTTCATGCGCTGCAGTCGGGCTCGGATCTCCTGGGTGTGATGAGCCGGCTGACTCGGACTGCCGAACATCTCGCAGTAGAACACGCCCGGATCGTAGTGCGAGAACAGGCCGTGTCTTTCCGCCGCTGTCGCCATGCCGTTGGTTGGCTAGATTGTTGTGGTTCGGTCGTAAGACATTGACGATACTGCAAGAATATTCGAATTGCCAATGCTCGAAACGGAGCGGCCGGGGCTGATCCCTGCACCATTATCGTGCTTCCCCTTAACCCAGATAGCCGGCCGTCAACTCTTCGGAGACGGCCCACAACCTGGCCGCCATCTCCGAGTCCTGCATCATCGCGCTCGGCTCCTCCGGATTGCAGTCCGCGAAGTAGTAGCCGCTCACGGCCGCGAGCGCCGGGCTGGTCGCGACATAGCAGGTCGTTGCCGCCCCCTCCTCGACGGTCTTGGAGCGGCCGCTCGAAATCCGCGTGTCGACGTTGCGGAATATATTGGTATCGACGAGGCCGGGGTGCAGCGAATTCGAGCTTGCATTCGTGTCCGCAAGCTGCCGGGCGAGCTCCAGGGAGAACAGCCCGTTGGCGAGCTTGGAATGCGCGTAGGCCGAGCGCGCCCAGCCGTGGCCCGAAAGGTCGTCGAACTGAATGCCGCCGTCGGGGGGGTTGCGATGCGCGGTGCTGCCGACCACGACGACGCGGCCTTGCGCTGCTGCAAGGACCGCGCTCAGAAGCCGATTGACGAGGATAAAGTGTCCGAGATGATTGACGACGAATTGCATCTCAAGGCCGTCCACTTGCCGGAGCTCGCGAAACAACACGCCGGCGTTGCAGATCAGCATGTCCACAGGAACGTTCATCGCGGCAACCCGGTCCGCGCAAGCTGCGATGCTGTCGAAGTCGGTAAGCTCGAGCGCTAAGGGCGTGCAGCGTCCCGCGACGCTCTCGCAGGCCTCCGCACCGCGCTCCTCGGTTCGTGCCGTGCCGAGCACGTGCGCGCCGCGCAGCGCGAGCACTCTCATCGTCTCGTAACCGATGCCCGAGTTGCAGCCGGTCACGAGCGCCGTCTTGCCGGTGAAGTCAATTCCGGCCGTGACCTCCTCGGCCGTGGATGCGGCACCGAAAGCGCTGCGGGGCACCGCCTGTGCGTACTGGGCGCGTGCGGCGAAGTGAGGCGCGAACGCAAAAGCCGCGGTCGCTTGCAAGAATCGGCGGCGATTGATGAACGGCACTGGCGGTCCCCCCGGCGATCGATCCCTACTTGAGAGTTAGGACCTCTGCCGGGGCCGGGAATTCAGCCATCCGGCCCGATCTCGGCCAAACGCCGCTGCCTTGCGGGGCAGCGGCAAGGCTAGCCTAGTACGTTGATTAAAAAGGCCAAATACCTCGAAGACCGGATCGACGCCGCGGAATCCCGAAATGGATCGAGTTCACATTTCTTGCTAAAGACTATCAAACGCAATTGCAAACCATTCTCGTCTAATTTAGGATTCGCCGTATGTACGTCTGCATCTGCAATGGGCACCGGGAGTGCGAGATCCGCGAAGCCGCCGCGGCCGGCCTGCGCTGCGCCCGCGAGATCTATTCGCACCTCGGCAAGCCCGCCCGTTGCGGGCGTTGCCTGGAGCTTGCCACGCGGGTCGTCGAAGAGGTGCACGCCGCGGCGAACGAGCCCGGGCCGCTGGCCGAATCCGCCTAAGCGTCCTCGGCGCGCGGCGGCCGTGCCGCTGCGCCTAGTCGGCTGCGCCGGACTGGAGCTGCACGTAGTTCTTGATCTCCATGCGCTTGATCAGGTCGAACTGCGCTTCGAGCCAATCGATGTGCTCTTCCTCGCTCTCGAGAATCCCGACCAAGAGCTCGCGGGAAGCATAGTCCGCCTCGCGCTCGCATAGCGCGATACCTTCACGCAGCGCCGGCAGGGCGTCCTGCTCCAGCTTGAGATCGCACTCGAGAATCTCCCTAACGTCTTCGCCGATCATCAGCTTGCCGAGGTCCTGAAGATTCGGCAAACCTTCGAGAAACAGAATGCGCTCCGTGAGCTCGTCGGCATGCTTCATCTCGTCGATCGACTGCTTGTACTCGTACTCAGCGAGCTTGGTGACGCCCCAGTTCTTGAGCATCCTCGAGTGCAGAAAATATTGGTTGATCGCCGTGAGCTCGTTGAACAACACCTTGTTCAAAAGCTCTACGACCTTCTGCGAGCCTTTCATCTCGACCTCGTTCATCCGGGTTCCGGTACCAGAGAGGCTATCACATCAAACGCGGGTCTCGATGATCTTGTTGCGGAACAAGAATCATCAGTTGTTACGAATGCTTCTCTTTGCGATCGCCGCGGCGGGGCGGCGACACGGCCCCTCTCTCGAAGCGCTATGTCGTGCTGCGGTAGGCCGTGGTGCCGGGCGGCGGCGCGTACCAGCCGGGATCCGAATAGTCGTCCCGCGACTGATCGGCGCGTACTTTGAACACCGTGAACATGCCGCCCATGCCGATCGGTCCGTAGGGACCCTGCCCCGTCATCATCGGCAGGGTGTTCTCGGGCAGCTGCATGTGCATCGACGCCATGTGGGCGCCGCCGCGGTCGCCCATGACCATGTACTCCGGTATCAGACGGCGCAGCTTCAACGCCGCCTCGGCGAAATCCACGCCGATATAGGTCGGCACCTCGTGACCCATGGCGTTCATCGTGTGATGCGTCTTGTGGCAATGGAAAGCCCAATCGCCGGGCGTATCCGCAACGAGCTCGATCGCGCGCATCTGACCGACGCCGACATCGATCGTCGCCTCCGGCCAGCGCGCGGTCTCGGGCACCCAGCCGCCGTCGGTGCAACTGACCTCGAAGCTGTGGCCGTGCAAATGGATGGGATGATTGGTCATCGTGAGATTGCCGATCCGCACCCTGACGCGGTCGCCTTGGCGCACGACCAGCGGAGCGATGCCGGGGAAGACGCGGCTGTTCCAGGTCCACAGATTGAAATCGGTATGCGTGTTGACGCGCGGCGTGTAGCTGCCCGGCTCGACATCGTAAGCGCTCATCAGGAACACGAAGTCCCGGTCGACGGCATGCTCGCTCGGATCCTGCGGATGCACGACGATGAAGCCCATCAGGCCCATCGCAATCTGCACCATGTCGTCGGCGTGCGGGTGGTACATGAAGGTGCCCGCGCGCTGCATGTCGAACTCGTACACCCAGGTCTCGCCGGGCTGAATCGGCGGCTGCGTAATGCCGGCGACACCGTCCATGCCGTGCGGCAGGTGCACGCCGTGCCAGTGGATCGTCGTGTACTCGGGCAGCTTGTTGGTGACGAAGATACGCAGGCGGTCGCCCTCGACGCATTCGATCGTCGGCCCGGGCGATTGACCGTTATATCCCCATAGGTGCGCCGTCATTCCCGCTGCGATCTCGCGCTCGACGGGCTCGGCGACGAGATGAAACTCCTTGACGTTGTCGCGCATGCGCCAGGGCGACGACCAGCCGTTGAGCGTGACCACCGGCCGGTAGGGCCGTCCCGACGCCGGCTCCGGCGGCGGCTGCGTGGCGGGAGAATCGGCGAGCGGCGCCTCGGGCACTTGCGCGAGCGCGTTGCGCGACACCACGGCGGCGCCCGCGAGCGCGCCCGCGGTCGTCAGAAAATTGCGCCGAGACAGCATGCGGAGCTCTCCTCAGTGGACATGATACGCGGCGCCGGGCCGAAAGCCGCTTTGCACGCCCGGCAGCGCCGCCGCCGGAACGCCGACACCGGACATCGCGCGCTGCAGCTCGACCTCGGCGAGCCAGAAATCTCGCTCGGCATCCAACGCCGCGTTGACGGCGTTGATGCGCTCGGTCACGTCGGCGACGAGGTCGATCACGCCGATGAGCATACCGTTGTAGAGCTTGAGCTGCTCCGCGGAAATGCGCTGCGCGAGCGGCACGAGCGCATCGTGCGCGTGCCGCGCGAGATCATAAGCACCGCGATACGCGAGCCAGGCGCTGCGCACCTCGCCCCGCGCCTTCACGCCCGCCTCACCCGAAAGCCCCTGCAACCGCCCGGACTGAACGTCGAAGCGCTGCGCGACCGCCCGCGCTTCCAGCCCGTCGGGCCCGATGGGAGTCGTGGTCAGATCCGGCAATCGCTCGGGCAGCTGCACGCGCTCCGCATCCGGGCCCCAGAGGCCGAGCGTCTGCACCAAGCGCTCGCGTTCGACCGCGGCCGCCACCTGCACGGCGGTTAGATGCGCGACCGCATCGGCATACAGCGTCTGCGCGCGCAGAGTTTCGAGCTCCGAGGAATTGCCGACGCTGCGCATGCTCTGCATGATCTCGCGGCTCGCTTCCGCCGCCGCGACGACGTCCCCGAAGTAGCGCACCGATTGGCGCGCGGCGACCGCGTTGACCCAGGCGCGCCTTGCCGTAAACAGCAGCGCGGCGATCTCGTCGGCGGCCTGCACGCGCGCCGTGCGCTCCGCCATCGTCAAGCCCGGCGCGAACGCCGGAACGCTGAGCCAGGTCATCAGATTTACCGAGATCGCACGCTCGATCCGCGTGTCGACGGTGGTCGGCGGGCGCCCGCCGTTGAAGTCCGGGTTGACGCCATGCGCCACGCGCAGGCGATCGACGTTCTCCAGGCCGAGCGTTTCGAGCGCGCGATCGACGGCCGGATGATGCAGCAGCGCGATCTCCGCGGCCGCATCCGCCGTCAGCGTCGCGCCGAGCAGCTCCTGCTCGCGCTCGGTCCAGCGCGCGAGCATCGCGACCTGCTCGGGCGTCAACGCGACGGGCTGAGTCGATGGGCCCCCGCTGCTCGATGCCGGCGGGACGGAAATGCAGCCGCCGAGAGCGGCGATGAAGGCGAGAGCACATGCCGCGTGGATGCCGCAGACGGCAGCGCGGACGGCCCGCAAGGTCATTGCTGCATCGTAGCCGGCGTGTGGTGAGCGGCGCCTGCATGAGCCGAGTGCGCGCCGTGCTCGGCTGCGCTCGAGCCGCCTTGATCCTCGAACAAGGTCCGCCAATCGAGCGGCGCTCGGCTCGGCGGCGTGTAGCCGGAAGCGGCGCTGTCGAGCGTCAACAGCGCCGTGGGGGTCGCAGGGTCCGCAGCTTCGACCCCTTCCGAATGCGCCCGGGCGCCGACAGGCATCGCGCTCCCCATGCACAGGAGCGCGATGCCGGATAGCCTGCCGATCTGCTCCACGAGCTTCACTAGAAGTTCGCGGCCTCACGGGCGGGGCCGGTCAGCTCCACGATGTGCAGCCCGGTATTCGCTCGGTCGGCTGCGTAGACGTAGCCTCGATCGTCGACCTCCAGGTTGTTCGTCTGAATCGCGGTCTTGCACTGCTCGACGCCGTCCACCTGAACGCAGCGCTGCGTCGTTCTCTCGGTGGTCGCCGGAATGTAGTAGCCGATCTCCTTGGGCGCCCACGGATCGCGAATGTCGACCGCGCGGATACCGGCGTTGAAATACGCGAGAAACACGACACGGCCGTAGTAGATCGGCCCCATGTCCTCATTCGAGGAATGCGTTCCGAAGCGCCCGCCGCGCTCGCAGAAATTGCCGGATTCCTCGGGGACTTGGAAGTTCCCCACCGGCCAGGGCTTGGTCTCGTCGGTGATGTCCACCATGTACATCATCTGCCGGTTCTCGCGGCACTCGTTGCGCAGAGATTCGCCGATGACCAGCAGCATGTCGCGAGTGCGGCCCTCGGTGTTGTCCGCGAATTCGGGCACCTCGATGCCGAGCACCGGGAAGGCGGTGTGCGCGCCGAGCCGCGGGCCGGTGTACATCGTCGTGATGACGGGATACTCGAGGTTCTCGTCGGTCGGCTCGAACGGATCGGCCACCGCCGGATTGCCGCGCAAGAGCCTCTCGCGATCGACGATCTGGATGACGCCGTTGAGGAACGTGCCGTAGCCGAAGTAGATGCGGTCGCCGACGGCGATCGGGCCGTGCAGGTCGTATTCCGACATCTCCTCTTGCCTCGGCGAGCCCGGCTGCTGGCCCGGCAGGCCGAAGTTGCGGATGAAGCGCGGCTCGGCCGGATTGGAGAGGTCGTACACCTGCAGCATGCGCCGTGTCGCCCAGCCATCGACGCCGGATACGAGGTAGGCGATGCCGGTATTGCATTCCCACCAGCTCTTGTGGGTGTCCGTCAGCCCGGTGTTCTGCTCGATCAGCGCGACCACCTCCGGGGACTCCGGGTCGGTGACGTCCCAGACCTCATGTCCGGTATTGCCGACCGCGCGCAGCAGGTAGAAGCTGCCGTCGTTGCCTCCGGGCAAATCGCTGCCGGCGCAGGTGCGCACCATCTGCGCCTCGCTTTCGTCGCCGAGCAGGTCCGCCCCCGGAAGATGGTGCAGATATCGCGGGTTCTCGGGATCGGTGACATCGACGATGGACGTGCCGTTGCCCTCTTCCCGGCCCGTGAGCGGATTCATGTGCTGGCCGGCGTGATGGCCGATATAGGCGATCCAACGATCCGCCTGATGCTGAATGACCGGCTGGTAGGCGCTGCGGCCTTGCAGATCGTTGTAGCCGACCAGGCGCATGTTGAACGCCTCTTCCCTGCCACTCATCGTCTGCGCGTTCGCGGTCAGGCCGAGAACGCAGAGCAATGCTGCGAAAGCGACGGAGGCTGAAAGTCTGACGGACCTCGATGGGAGCATGGCCCCCTCCTTGTGTTGTTATGTCTCCGGGGCCTGACTGTCGGATACGGCACTCCGCGTGTCAAGCGGCGGCCATAGACCCTTGATGCGCCGTGCGTCGCTTCGCCGCGGCAGGTCTGGCGCCACGAGCCCCACCCCGGGCGGCGCTTCCGGCAACCGAGGCGCGGGACGGTGCTAACGGGCGCCGTTTGGCGGACTCGCGCACAGTTCCTCGTTGCGCTAATCTGCACGGCGACGGATTCCCGACAACAAGAACGAAGATCAGGAGCGACTGCCGTGACCGCAAGGCCTGATTCCGCACGGTCTCTTCAGCCGTTGTGCGTGTTCGCTGTTGCGTTCGTTTCGGCGTCCGGCCTGGCGCAGGCGCCCATCGTCCAACCGGGCGCGCCGGGCGATCAGCCACGGCGGCTCAGCGCGGAAGAAGCCATCAAGCTCGCCGACACGAGCTACACGCAGGCCGATGCGCAGTTCGTGCAGGACATGATCCCGCACCATCACCAGGCCATCGAAATGGCTGCGCTCGTGGGCGACCGCACGAACCGGCAGGAGCTGCTCGACGCGGCCGGACGCATCGACGCCTCGCAGGCCGACGAGATCGCATTCATGCAGAGCTGGCTCAGAGAGCGCGGCGCGCATGTGCCCGAACCGACCGCGCACGACGCGATGCATACGAGCCACGCGATGGCGGGCATGGCAACGCCCGCGCAAATGGCCGCGCTCGCGGCGGCCGAAGGCACGGATTTCGACCGCTTGTTCCTGGAGCTGATGATCACGCATCACGAAGGCGCCGTGACAATGGTCGAAGAGCTCTTGGACCAGCCCGGCTCCGCCTACGAGCCGACGCTGTTCGAGTTCACGACGGACGTCACCAACGACCAGAACGCCGAGATCGAGCGCATGAACGCGCTGCTGGTCAGCATCTCCGACGATCCGCGGGCGGGCCTCGAGGCCGGGCTCGAAGACGCCGGAGAAGCCATCCTCAACATGCAGCTCGTCGCCTCACTGCCCAAGCCACCGGGCTTCTACGATCCCGAGAACCCGGCGAATCTGCCGCCCGAGCGGCTGGCGGCGCTTGCCGGCGAGCCCGCCGAAGAGGAGGAAAGCGATGCAGACGAGAACACGGAAGAAGACGAAGACGCTGGAGGCGGCGATGATGATCGCAGACCGCTGCTGTCGTTCGCCAACACCGACCTGGCGTTTCGCGACGACGTCATGGTCGTCGGCAACTACCACGGATTCAACGTCTATCGCTTGAGCGAAAGCCGCATTCCAGAGCTCACGGCATCCGTCGTCTGCCCGGGCGGACAGGGCGACGTTTCCCTCATCGGCGAGCTCTTGATCCTGTCCGTCGAGCAAACGCGCGGGCGCGTCGACTGCGGGCTCGAAGGCGTCGGCGACGACGTGAGCCCCGCGCGCTTCCGCGGCCTGCGTATCTTCGATATCAGCGATCCGACTCGACCCTTGCAGGTAGGGCAGGTACAGACTTGCCGCGGCTCGCATACGCACTCGGTCGTCTCCGGCCCGGACGACGACGGCAGGATCATCGTCTACAACTCGGGCACGGCCGTCGTGCGCGACGAGGAGGAGCTCGAGGGCTGCATCGGCGACGTCGCCGGCGACGCACGTACGGCGCTGTTTCGCATCGACGTCATCGAGATCCCGGTCGGCGACCCGTCACGGGCACGCATCGTCGACAGCCCGAGCGTGTTCGCAGATCCCGAGACGGGTGTGCTCGCCGGACTCTGGCGTGGCGGCGACCACGGCGACGAGACACAGGAAACACATGTAACCGATCAGTGTCACGACATCACGGTGTTCCCGGCAGCCGGGATTGCCGCGGGCGCCTGCTCGGGCAATGGCATCGTCTTCGACATCTCGGATCCTCTGAATCCTAAGCGTATCGACGTCGCTGTCGATACGGGTTTCGCCTATTGGCACTCGGCTACGTTCAACAATGACGGCACCAAGGTCGTGTTTACCGACGAGTGGGGCGGCGGTGCTCGTCCGCGCTGCCGCGCCCACGACCCGCTCGAGTGGGGCGCCGACGCCATCTACGACATCGTCGACGGCAAGCTCGAGTACCGCAGCCACTACAAGATGCCGGCGCCGCAGGTCGACGTCGAGAACTGCGTAGCCCACAACGGCTCAATCATCCCGGTGCCGGGCCGCGACATCCTGGTCCAGTCCTGGTACCAGGGCGGTATCTCGGTCTTCGATTTCACGGACTCTGCGAACCCGATCGAGATCGCCTACTTCGATCGCGGTCCCATCGATGAAGAGGAGCTGATCGGCGGCGGATACTGGTCGTCCTATTGGTACGACGGCAAGATCTACGCCACCGAGATCGTTCGCGGACTCGACGTGTTTGCGCTGACGCCGAGCGAGTTTCTAACGGAGAACGAGATCGCCGCGGCGGCCATGGCCGATCAGGGACGGCTCTTCAACCCGCAGCAGCAGTTCCGTGTTACCTGGCCGGCCGCGCCGGCCGTGGCGCGAGCCTACGTCGATCAGCTTCGGCGCGGCGACGGCCTGCCGAACGCGGTTATCGTGGATCTCGACGAGGCGCTCGCTCTCGCTGCGTCGCATCTAGAGAACGGCGCGAGCGACCGAACCCTGGCCACGAGGTTGGAGTCGCTTGCCCGGACGCTCGGTCGGGACGACGACGATGCCGTCACGCTGAAGCGTAGGAGCGGACTTGCCGAGACGCTGAATGGTTTGTCGGCACGGCTGCGATGAAGGAGGCAGGCCTCGTGACGTTCTGCTACTACGCACTGGTCTAGGCCGATCGGTTTGTCGAACGCAACCAGGTGCCCATGGAGAATCACGGCGCTTCCGTTCCCTCGTTCAGAATCGCTAGATAGCGATCGTATGAAAAGAGCCGGTTCCGACGCTTCCCTGTCAGCTTCGGTCAGGCTGGCTCTTTCGAACTTTTATGCATGTCTTCGCGAAACGGGCAGCGCTGCTCAACTATCCTACGCCAGTCGATATCTTCAGCTCTGTAGTGGCCGAATAGCTCTGCGACTTTGCTCATGGTTCGAATCGGCGTTCGGCCAGTCGGATGTACTCTTCTGCCACGTCGATCCCAACGGACTTTCGTTCCAGGCTTCGCGCAACCTTCATGGTAGTTCCCGTCCCGCAGAACGGATCGAGAACTATTCCACCGTTCGGACAAGTCGCTAGTATGGGGCGCTTACAAAGATCCTCTGGATACGGTGCGAAGTGCGCTTCCCGCTTCTGCGTATCCTCCGGAATGATATCCCACACATCGCCCGGCTTTGATCCGTTTGGATGGTATTTCAGAAAATAGAAACCACGCTCCTCCAGCTCACGCGCTCGCCCAGACACCGACGCAGCATCTGAGTGCGTCGTTCGCTGCTGCCCCCGGATTATCATTCGAAAATCGGAATACTCCCCCGTCCGAACAGCATCGAGCATCGTATCCAATGCGAGTAGTGCGTTCTCCTTTTCATCCTCCGCTAGAGCAGTGGAAAGCTCGATTTGGCGCCTATACCGGATACCGGACACTCCCGTTGCCGAAATTACGCGGCCATTCTCGACTTTGGCTTGACGTGGCGCTCGCCGAATCTCATCTACATCGTAATAGTAGCTTCGTCTCTTTACGAAGTGGAAAACGTGTTCGTGCACGTTTCGGAGCTTGTCCTTAGCGTTATCCGGGGCCCCTTTCACCTTGTGCCAGATGACATCATTGCGGAGGATAAAGCCATGCTCGTCCGTTAGTTTCATTGCCACGCGCCAAGGTATCCCGAGCAGGTTCTTGGCGGCGTATGTGTCGCCGATGTTCAACCACAGGGAACCGCTAGGCTTCAGTGTGCGACCGACTTCGACGAGAACATCGCACAGACTATCTATGTACTCACTGAACGTCTTCTCTTGACCGATACCCGCCGCGGCATATTGACGATGGCCCCAATAGGGCGGACTAGTCATCGCGCAGTCGAAGTACTCGTCTGGAACCTCACGTAGCACATCCAGTGCCGCGCCGGTGAAAAACACTGGAACGGTTGTGTCTGCCTGTCGGTACGCATCAAGGCGTTCTGAGGTCGACTGAAATTGGCGGCTGGCCCAGCCATCAAAGTCGAAGGTCAGCTCTCGTGCTTCATCCACTCCACTACCCCATCGCAAGCTGAGGCGTGATTGTGACGAATAGACTACGGAAGATCGAGATACATAAGCGCAATCTTCTTGGCCTCTCGCTGGTCTATCGGTTGAGGTGAGCGCACAACGAGTTCGATACGTGCCTCCGGCTGTCCATCCACAACACGCTCGCTGACCGCGCTAACACGAGCGGTCTGGCCATTTACTTCCAAGACACGAATATAACGGTATCGCATGGAGCACATTTTCGCTGACGGCGGCGTCGAATACGCCCGCAAATAGCAGCTCATTCGCCAAGAAATAGGACCATGCTGACCATGTGCTGGATCGCCCAACCATGAGGTGGTTTAGCGCGCAGCTAACCTATTGTTGCTACCACGAGGCATTGCCGGGTTCCCGCCCGCTGCAAAAGCCTGCAAACCGACGCCTGCGACGATGGAAACGCGTTTAGCGTTCATGCAGTCAATGCTCAATCTGCGGTCCTGAATTCGGATCGTCCTGAAGCATCAAGTAGGCGCCTGGGAAGCAATAGAGAGTCTGCCTCGCTGTCGGGATTGAGACAGCCGCCGAGTCGAGCGTCAGAGACTCAAACAGCGTGGCCGGCGCTCTACCCGGTTCAACATTCAACGAACTCAGGATCTCGATTTGGGACTCGCGAAACATGAAGGTCGGCGGACGCCGAAACTTTGGCTACGGAAAGCGGCTCTGGTGGGCCGGCAAGAATTCGCTGCGAGATCGATACGGCGATGGCTGCTATGGATCTCGTGCGGCGCATGAGGCGCGCTGGCGTCAGTTCGCGGAGTACGCGAAGTGCCGGGACGTGAAGGATGCGCGCGACGTCACCCGGGAGCTGATCGTGGAATACGGAGAAGCGTTGAGTGCCAAGGTGGGGCTCGGCGAGCTCTCAGTTCGCTATGCGCAGAATCTGCTCTCGACCGTAAACGTTGTGATGGAGACGATGCGCGGCGACCGCTGCGTCCGGGTCACGCCAGCGGCGCTGGTCGGCAAACGACGGAACGTCCGCTCCGAGGCACCCGAGGGACTCGATCGGTCTGTCGTGGATCGCGCGATCCTGGCGCTGAACGACCAGGGCGAAAATCGAGCTGCACTGGTCGCGGCGCTCGCGCGCTATTTCGGGCTTCGGTTTCGCGAGGCTTGCATGCTCGACAGCCGACGAGCTCTCCGGGATGCGATCGAGCGTGGCGAGATCAACGTGACGGCTGGGACGAAGGGCGGTCGGGGGAAGAAGGTGGATCGGTGGGTGCCTGTTTCCGATCGCGCCGTCGAGACGCTGAAGCAGGCGGCTCATGTGCAGGGGGCCGACGCCAACTTGATACCGGCCAGCCAGAGCTATCGGCAATGGCGCGAGCACGCGTACCACGTTTGGCAGCGAGCAGCGTCGCAGCAGGGGCTTCGAGGGTTTCACGATCTGCGCGCCGCGTATGCTTGCGAGCGGTATTCCGACATCACTGGATGCGCAGCGCCGGTTGTCGGCGGGCACCGGAGCGCGAGCAAGGAGGACGACGCGGGCGCGCGACAGATGATCGCGCACGAGCTCGGGCACGGTCGCGCCGACGTCGTGGCCGCCTATGTGGGGTCGGCACGGTAATGGCGCGGCCGCCGAATCAGCAGGTGGCAGCCAAGAAGGCCCGTGAGCTTCTCTCGCGGCGCATGCCGGGTCTCGATCCGACGACGGTCCGGCGAGCATGTCATTCGCGCCGAGCGGGCGGCTGCAGTGATATGGCGCCGTTGGCAGGTCGGGCCGTGGCAATGGCAGGTCAAGCACCTTCGCTGGTATCTCGAGCATCGGACGGACGGGATGAAAGCCAGTACGCGGTATCGGCACTGGTTGACGATTCGGGCGCTGGTCTATGCGCTCGGGCGTAGCGATGACTGGGAGCCGCGGCTCAAAGGGCCTTGGTTGAGGCCGACTGGGGATAGGAGCGATCTGAAGGTTGGGAGGCCGCCGAGCTTGCCGGGATAGCGGACGGCGGCGCCTTCCTCGAGACGTGCCCGCAACCTTGTCAGAACGTTGAAGCGACGAGCGGACGCTCCGATAATCCGGATCAACCATCCCCGGATCGACCTACGGGTTATCCGGCCCCCTCTGGGCTACGGCCCAGGGGTTTCTAACATTGAATTGAACAGCAACACGCCGGGGGGTTAGCGATTCCGCCGAATATCGTCTACGCCCACAATCTACTTGCGCCTCGGCTTCCCGAAGCTCTCGTAAAGCGAGACGCTCACTCCCTTGGTGATCTTGCCGATGAAGGGCGGCTCGAATTCTTCCACGAGGCGCCGAATCTTCGGCAAGGCTTTCGCCAGCAGCTCGCCGATCTCGCGTCCGGTCAGTCCCCGCGCGGTCAAGACGAATTGTCGGACCCTCGCGGACTCGACCGCGGCCTTCTCGTTAGCGCGATACCGAATACGCGCGTCTGGCGTGATCACGACCCAACCGCGCTGGCCCGCGAAGCGCAGCCAGGCTTCATCTGGCGTTCTCTGGTCGGGGAAGTGATCGTCGTGGATCTCCACGCGAGCGCCTTCTCGGCGCAGCCGTTCGGCGACGACCGTCCTGCCAAGATTCCTGTCAAGGAAAATGACGAGCTCAGGCCGCTTCGAGTTCGCAGCGGATCGCTTCTTCGACTTCTTCCGCCGGCCGGCCATAGTCTTCTGCCAGCTCCTGGATAGACTCGCCCGCCTTGTAACGGTCGGCGATCACTTCAGTCGCCAGTCCCGTGCCCGCGATCACCGGCCGCCCGAACGACAGCTCAGGATCGATGACCACCAGGGCAGGCGCCGTTCGCCAGTCGCTTCGCGTGTAGGGATAGAGCTTGATCGGAATGCCGCTGGTATCGCGTTCGATTCTCTTCAGCGACGACTCGATGACCTCGCGCATCACGGCCTGACCCTCCTGACTGGCATTGATCAACTGTCCATACCGTTCGACGAACAGGCTCACGCCGTCAGTCGCGAACTCGTAGGCAATCAGGGGATTCTTGACTCGGAACTTGCGCGTCAGAAAGTCGAGGGCCGATCTGACCTTCGGCAAAGTAATCTCGAACTCCCGCCGCATCGCGGCCAGAACGTGAAGCTCGACGAGATTGCGGAACGAAAGAATGAGCGGGTGGTGTTGTGCGGGATCGATAAGCGGCTTCGATTCACTCGCACGACCCATGGCCCAGTAGCGCAGCGTCGACTTGGGGACAGTTAAATAGTGTGCGGTCTCGGACAATGCATAGGCCGGCAGTTCTCGCCTATCAGCCATTTTCGATCGCCTGGTCACGAACTTTGATCAGCCCTTGGGAGGTGGGGACATGATACGCGATAAGCATCAAAGTGGCTCCGTGCCCTCGCCCAATATCGCGATATAGCGATCGCTGGAAGGAGTGGCTGGCGCGACCGGCGGCCGTCGAACGGCCCAATTGCCGTGCAATCGTGGAGCCACGCTCCAGAATTGCACGGAGGCAACAAGATTTGGTGGCCAGTGGCAAGGAGGTCGCTAGATTGCGGCCTCGGCAAGTACGCCGTCTCGAAACGAGCGAAGCAAACGAAGCGCCGCAGCCGGTTCGATACCGCACTCGCCGACAAGATGAAGCTGGCCGTTTGCATCCGTCTCGGCCTGCAGAACCTCTCTTACGACCTCGAGCAATCGCGCCGGATTAGAACTCGATCTCGCAATGCTGGCAGCAGCATCTGACCCGGCTAACCATGCCGCAGCAACCTCGAAATCGAAGTCATCCATGTCCAGCAAGTGAGTGGCGTCAACGTATAGGCGGTCCGTGTTCTTCCCGTGCAGGTAGTTCCTGAGGATCAGCATCAAATCGCTCGCATCCTTGCGAGGTTGCAGCAGGTGACGATCCGTCCATGCAACCACTTTCATCACCGCGAGCATGGGCAAAGACACGGTGGATATCCGCTGACCTTCAGGCAGGATTATCTCCAGCGCAGTCGCACGTGCGTCCTGATATCCGAGCACGCTCATAACGGTCTCGCTGGCTGGCCACAGGATTCTGCCCTCGGCATCTTCAACCCCACCGAAGGGAATCAGATCGATCGAAAGCGTCCCCTGATGCAACAGCTTGTGCTCATGGCGTGTCTCACCGAACGACTCTGAGCTCAACAACGCATCGCGGAATGCGGCGAACTCGTCCCAGTTCGCGATAGCGAACGCAAGATCGATGTCCGTTGTCGCTCTGTGTATCTGCACGCCGCCCCCGTATTGAAGCAGCAGGTCGCGTGCCATTGCGCCGACCATCAGCGGATCATGATTGGGTGCGACTGAGCGGATATCGCCTATCAGCTCGGACAACCAGCGCAGATCGGCGTTGTCAGACAGGTCCATCGACGATTCGTTTGTGGATGAGATCGGCTGCTTCGAGGCAACGGGCATCGCCGGTCATCACCAGATCAGCGTAGATGAGAGGCAGCGGAACCGTTTTTTCGTCGGGCTCTTCGAACGCCCAGAATCGCTCGACGAGCTCGACCGGCCCAGCGGGATCCGCCTTGAGCTGGAATTCCATGAGTAGCCGGGGGTCGGCTTTTTTTGTGTAGAGCGTGAGGGTCTCGGGCCGCAGGTGCCCCGTCAGTTTTGCGGCCGCCGCTTCACCGCCGAGCTGGGCGCCGTACCTTTTGGCATCGAGCCGCTTCCACCATCCTGCCACATCCGCTCGGTAGCGTTGCAGCACGAGCTTGGGCCGCAATGTGCGGGCGTAGGCCTCGGTCCACTGCTGCAATAGCCGGTCGCGTTGGAGGAGCCGTCGCTTCTCATCGAGGTCCGCGACGAAGCCGAGTTTCTGGAGGTCGGTCATCACCCAACCGACGGTGCCGTGAGCGACGCCCGCTTCGGCGGCGATTTCCCTATACGGGCGATCGACCCATTCAGGGTGGCAGAGCAGAGCGAACAGGACTTTCAGTCCGCCCGGCCGAAACGCCCGGCCGGTAGTCGTGGTCGTGGCGGGCTGCTCGATCGGCCGCTCCCCTTTCACCCAGACGTAGATCGGCGGCTGGTCGAGAAACGCATTACCCGCGGCATCGAGGAACGCGATTCCGTGGGCTTTCAGCTTCTCGGCCATGGGCGGGGTCACGTAGTCGGCAATCAGGATGCCGGGCTCGTCGTAGCGTTCGATCTGATGTAGAGCGGCTCCGAGGGTGGCGGGTCTGAGCCCGCGCTTGACCTCTGCGAGATACTTTTTCGCCTGGCGACCACGGCCGATCTGAATGACCGCATCGGCGTCAAACTGGGTGTCGAGGACGCGCTCGAGCGTTGCCGGAACGCCGAGCTTCTCGGCCACGGTAAGGGCTGCGTTCAACAGGTTTTCAGTGCGTCTGTCCATTTTAATGCATTGTCCACGTTACGTGGACACAGGTCAATAATGGACAGGACTCACTCGAGCGAGGTTGCCGCCCCGATGATCTGGGCCACCTCCGCTGCAGGGTAATAGACACGCCGGCCGATCCGCCGTCCACAGGCCTTGAGCTTCCTGGTCTGAAAGTCGGGCGGGTGGCAGAGACTGTACCTGAGCCCGCCGGGCGTCCTGTTCAGGAGCTCGGCCAACTGGGTCTGGGAGAGCAACACGCCGTACTTCTGCGTGAGCGTGTCTTCCAGCCGCCTCACCGTCTCGATCCTCTGATCTCTGTTCACCTATCACACTCCTTGGCGATTCTCGGTGGACGGATCAGAAACAAAACTGGCCTTGCACGTCTACGAGAAACTCAGACAAACGGGATTTCAATTTATCGCTGCTTTTCCAGACGTGTTTTGCTATACAGAAAAGTTTTTGGCTCCGTGGCCGCCTCGTGTTAGCTGGCATTGGGTAGCGTTTGGAAACAATTGATTAGCCCAGTCTCCTGACTGACCTCACTGCGCACAGAAATCTTCTCCGAAAGTCGAAGCGGACCCGGCCTATCGCGTGTGCGCAAAGCTGCGCAGAGACTCGGCACTGCAGCCCACAAGAACATGCCTCCGAGCAAGGATAACATCCGCCAAGAGATCGCCCGAGAGGAAGCTCGGCTCGCCGAGCTCGACCGGGCTCGCGAGCAAGCCTCGGATCGCATTGCAGAGTTGAAGGCGGACCTCCGCTCCACGGGCGCTACGGATGCGTCGCGACGGCGCCAACCGAACGGGGCGCGGGAGCTACCGCAGACATCAGCCCAGAAAGTTGGCCTGTTTCAATCCCTGTTTCGCGGCCGACCGGATGTGTTTCCGACGCGGTTCGTGAGCAAGAAGACCGGCAAGCCTGGATACTCGCCGGCCTGTGAGAACAAATGGGAGCCCGGGATCTGCGCACTCCGAAGCGGCGGCAAGTGCGGTGACTGCGCGAACCAGGCGTTTGTGCCCGTCGCCGACAAGGCAGTTCTCGATCACTTGCAGGGCCGTCATGTCATGGGCGTTTACCCACTCCTCACCGACGAGACTTGTTGGTTTCTCGCGGCGGACTTCGACAAGAGCGCCTGGCAGGATGACGTGGCCGCATTCC
>DASWKF010000061.1:0-25100 GCA_036396795.1 Gammaproteobacteria bacterium
ATTATTGGAATTCCTCGAAACCGATATTCACGCCCGGAGCCGCCCACTCGCGGACGGGCATCGGCTCCAAGATCGGCTCGCCGAGCAACGGCGTCGACAGGAGATACAACCCCGTGTTGGAGGCGAACCAGATCAGACGCCGGTCCCATTCGATGAACACGTTATCGGCGTCCCGGTAGTAAGAGAAAATGTCGTCGATCGTCCCGCCCTGGCGCGGGATGAAATACCCCTCGATGGACGGGTTGGCGGGATCGGAAAGATCGTAGAACTGAAGCCCGCCGTTGAAATACGTATAAGCCGTGATGTCCGGGTGCGGCTGTCCCGGCGCTTTCAAATGCGGCATGTTGTGAGTGCCGAACCGTCCGCGCTTGTCGCAGAAGTGATCGTAGGGCGCCTCCTCCGGCGGCACGGGCACGGGCAGCGTGGCGACCATCCGGGGGTTCGCCTTATCGCGAACGTCGATGACATAGCTGTCGTACCAGGGTCCCGCCAGGCAATGCGGGATGATCGGCTCCGGATTCGTGATCACGAAGCTGCGGTCTAGAAAAGCGACATTGGTCCCGTGGAACTCGATGTGCCGGCCCGGCCGGTACTGAGCCGGACGCCACTCGCCGATCGGCTTCGGCGCGGTGATGTCGCTCAGGTCGAAGATTTTGAAGCCGAACGAGCCCCAGGTGCTGTAGCCATAGCGTCCGCCGTCCTCGGCGCGCTCGGGGACATAGAAAGGCCCGTGCTGGCTGGTGGAGGACAGCCCATCGCCGTGCTCGCGCCATTGACGGTACTCCTCCACTTCGTCGACGCGCATGCCGGGCACCCACCAGTAGCTCACGAATAGCGGGTTACTCGGATCCTCGACGTCGATGATTTGCACGCCGTTAGCGCGGCCGCGCTCCGCAACCGAGTGCTCGTCGTCCATCTGGCTGTCGAGATAGGCGTAACGGCCGCCGTCGTAGTAGTTGCGATGCGTGCCGGAGCCCTCCTGGACTCTGCGCGAGGGGTCCCCGCGGTCCGTGCTCCAATCCGCGAGATGCACGACGTTGCGTGGGTCAGAGGCGTCGTAGATGCGAACGCCCTGCAGTCCCTCGCCGTTGTCGTCGGCTTCGGCACTGCTGATCAGGATCCACCTGCCTGCGGACTGGCTGTAGGCGAGCTGCAGCTGGCGGCCTGCGTAGCTGTCGCGCGCGACGACGGTCATGTTCATGGGGTCGGTCACGTCGAGCACCATGGTGCGCCCGTCGTACAGCCCCTGAAAAAAATAACGGCGCTCGCCGATCGCCATCATCTGCAGCTTCGTGCCGTGGTTCTCCCCGTCGAAGTAGTGCTCGAGCAGCGTCACGTTCTCGGCGTACTGATTGCGGTCGAGCTCGCTCACCAAGCGCGCATGCCCCATCTGGGCATCTTCGTAGGTGGGGTGAGCAGCGGCGCTCACGGCAAAGGCGGCCGCTGCGATCGGCAGCGCGCCCAACGAGAAGACCTTCGTGTTGCGGACGAGCGTATGCGCTTCCATCTTCAGGATCTCCTATGGCTGAATCCGAATCGAGGGCGTTCCCGGAACAGTGCTGCGCTGTTCGAGCTCTGCGGCAAGCTGTCTGATTGAGCCACGCTCCGTTCCCCCACCTAGCGCTTGTTGTTCTGTGACCATACTCGCGCTTTCGTGTGCGCCGTCACGCGCGCGCATCGGGACGATTCGATACTACTCGGCAAGCGGAAGAGCCGTCAATTCGCGCATCCTGATCCCCTTCGGCGCACGCTCGTGCGTGCGGGTCCGTCCGATCCCCCGCGTTCCGCGCAGACGTGACAGCAGTCCTGCAAACGATTTCGATATGAAGATGAAGCGCGGCCGACCGGTGATCGGAAGCCTCTCGGTCCCGTGTCGCCGCCGTTGCCTGTGCGCCACCATCGTTGCTTGACAGCGGCGACGAGCTGGTATTACATAGCTCACGAGCAGGGGGGAAGATGCGTCCATGCATCCGTGACGGCAACGTGCGCGAGCCTCGGCGCGTGCCGGGTGGTTTCGGGTGCTCCTTCACCTGTATCGGCCCAGATAGCCCGGCTTTTCACGGCGTCGAGTTCCTCGACGCAGAACGATTCCAGTGTTTCAATTCTTTACGATGCCTCGACATCTTTTCGAAGAGGTTGGAGCAGTGTGCCGGCGTGGAGCCGGCAGGAGGGGGAGTAGGCGTCTAAACGAAGGGGGGAATCCCAATGAAAACGAGAAGCTTCACAAGCGCTCTGGTCGCGCCATTGATCGTGGCGCTGTTCGCGCCCGGGGACGCGGGTGCACAGCAAAGGCAGTCCGCGGGCGCGGCCGCGATGCTGGAGGAAATCGTCGTGACCGCACGACGCCGCGAAGAGAACCTCGAGACGCTGCCGTTGTCGATCGCAGCGGTGAACGCCGAGCAAATGCGGGCGCAGGGTATCTACAACATCGAGCAGCTCGCGGACTTCGTACCGAATTTGACTTTCAACACGACGGACCGACAGGCTCACGCCGCGATCTTCATTCGCGGTGTCGGCGGTCAGAGCCCCGGGCAGCTGCGTCAGTTCGGCAGCGGTTTGTACATCGACGGCCATTACCTTCCGCAGGTGCTGGGTGCCTTCATGAGCACGCTAGACATCGAGCGCGTCGAGGTGTTGCGCGGACCCCAGGGCACATTGTTCGGTAAGAACACCACGGGCGGCGCGATCAACATCATCAGCGCCAAGCCGGGGCCCGACTTCGAGTCGAGCGTCACGGCGCGTTTCGGCGACTACGGTCAGCAGGACCTACGCGGCATGCTCAACTTCCCGATCGGCGATCGCGTGTTTGCCCGCGTCACCGCCGCCTCGGAGCAGCTCGACGGTCATTGGTACAACCGATTTCACGACATGGACACCGGCGGCACCGACATGACCGCGTTCAGAGGGGCGCTGCGCTTCACGCCGAACGACAATTGGACCATCGACATATCGGCGAGCCTCGTGGAGCAGCGAGACGACAACAAAGCCGGCCAGTGCGAAGTCCACCCGACGCAGGAGCAGATAGATACCCTCGCTGCGCTCGGGTTCGATTGGGACGGTCCTGCCTTCGCGGACGGCGTGCCGCAATGGGGCGGCGGCAACGGACACGTGGAGAGGCTCTATCCGGGAGCCACGATCGACTTCTGGGAAGCCTGCGAGGCCGACCAAGCGATGGGCGGCTTCGTCACGTCGCAGGAGAAGTTTACCTTCTCGAACGTGGACAAGGAGGGCTTTCACGCCACCGCGGCGTGGGATTCCGGCGGCGCGGTCGGGGGGCTCGACAACCTGGCCGTGACGGTCAACGCGGGTTACCTGGATACCGAGTACAACTACCTCCAGGATCGCGATTTCGCCGCACTTCCGGTAGATGCGATCGGCACGAATCCGGCCACCGGCACCCCGGGATACCAGCGCGTGAACAAGACGCTCGAAGTGCTGTTCAACGGCGACGTCAGCGAGCGAATGGATTTCGTCGTGGGCGCGCACTTCTTCGATGACACCGGCTATAACGGGTCAGGGATATGTCTCGAAGCATTCAACGCCAATTTTCCCGACCCCGCGAACATGGATCCCGACCTGGAGGTTCAGTGTGAGCCGGACGGTGCGGTGCAGTTCGACTTCCTGTCGGAACGGCAGGTACCGGGCGGACCGGGGAACGCCGGCATGAGCGGGCGCGTCACGGGTGAGTCCCAAGCGGTCTTCGGGCATTTGACCTATGCGCTGAACGACAACTGGGACATGGAAGCGGGTGTGCGTTGGACGGAGGAGGACCGCACCTTCGAGCAAATCGAGTACGAGACCATCGGCTCGACCTGCACGTTCACCCAGCCGGGCGATCCGCCCCCCACGGCCCTTTGTCAGCCGGACCATATCCTGAGCTTCGATACAGTGGTTCTCGGCGGTTTCTATAACAATGGAGCGGCGACGTTCAGCGAAACGACACCGATGCTCAGTTTTACACGGACCCTGGCTCCGGGCGACACGCTGGACAGCGGCATCCTCTATTTTCTGTACGCCGAAGGCTTCTTGACCGGCAACTTCAACGACGAGCTCAACTTGGCGTTGCAGCCGGCGCTGGAGCCGCTGATCGTCTATAACCCCGAGCACGTGACGAACTACGAGGTCGGGTTCAAGGCGACGCTCGGTGGCGGAGCCGTGCGCTTGGCATCGGCCCTCTTTTACATGGATTACACCGACAAGCAGGAAAACGTGTCGATCGACAACGCCGATGGAAGTTTCGGGTCCGATCCCCAGATCGGTATTGTCACGAATGCGGCGACCGTCGATATCTACGGCATGGAGTTTGAGCTACGCGCCCAGCCGTGGGAGGGTGGCTTCGTCACGCTCGACCTGGGCTATCTGAGCAGTGAGTACGGCGACTACACGTCGTTCGACCCGGATGCTCCGGGCGGCACGATCGATCAGTCCAACCTGTCCATCGCCGACTTCGCGCCGGAGCTCACGTTGAACGCTTCGATCGAGCATGCGTTCGCGCTCGCGAACGGCGCTACGCTCACGCCGCAGCTCGGCATGTATTACCAAGGGGACTTCGAGTGGGAGGGTGGCTTGACGGAGGACGCGCCCGAGTCATTCTGTCACCAGGACGCGTATTCCCGATGGCGCGCGCGGTTGACCTACGCGCCTGCGGGCGGCGATTGGGATGTATCGCTGTTCGGCTACAACATCACCGATGAGCGGTACTTCACGGGTTGCGGCAGTGCGCGCGCCGGTACGTTCACTTACCACTGGGGTCAGCCCGAGACCTGGGGTGTCGAGTTCTCGGCCCGCTTCGGGGCCAACTAGGCCTCTGGCCGTATGGAACGGCGCCTCCCCGGAGGCGCCGTTTTTCTCGACCGGCGTCGCTGCAAAGACCTGGGGGGGAGCACGCGATCATGAAGCAGGGATGGGCGGCATGTGCGCTGGCGTTTGCAGCCGGTGCCGCTTTCGCTCAGCAGCAAGGGCCAGGGTTCGATATCGATTTCGACGTCGTGCGCATCACGACCGAGCATGTGGCAGGCCAGGTGCACATGCTTCGAGGCGACGGCGGAAACATCGGCGTGTTCGTCGGCGAGGACGGCGTGTTTCTCGTCGACGATCAGTTTGCGCCGCTGACCGAGCGTATCCGCGCTGCAATCGCCGAGATCAGCGGCGAGCCCGTGCGTTTCGTCATCAACACGCATTTTCACGACGACCACACCAACGGCAACGAGAATTTCGCCGAGATCGGCGCGCTGATCGTCGCGCACGAGAACGTTCGCATCACGCTGTCTCGCCCGCATTTCATCGAGACCGTCGAGACCATATTCCCGGCTTTCCCCGAACAGGCGCTGCCGGTCATCACGTTTCGTGATCGCGTTCGCTTTCATCTGAACGGCGAGGACGTCGAAGTCTTCCATGTGCCCGCGGCGCACACGGACGGTGACTCGATCGTCTACTTTCGCGGTTCCAATGTGGTGCACATGGGCGACGTCTTACGTTTGCGCGGCCCGATCTTCGACCAGAACAACGGCGGCTCCTATCTGGGCTTGATTCGCGCCTTGGACACGGTACTCGGCGTCGTCGGCGAGAACACGCGCATCATCCCGGGGCACGGTGGCCTCGCAACGCGCGATCAGCTGCGCGAAGTACGTGACGGTCTCACCGCGGTCAGAGACCGCATCGCGGCCGCCATCGCCGAAGGCAAGAACGTCGAGCAGACGATCGCCGAGGATCCGACGCGCGGATACCAGTGGTCGATGCCGCGGCTCATGACCATGGACAAGATCATCGAGTGGATCTACCGCGAAATCGAGAGCAACTAGGCGGTCGGTCGCGAAGCACCACGCCGAGCCGCTTGTGCACCTCAGGATAGCCATGGACGACTCGACTTCATTTTTCGATAACCAAATGAAGTGAATGAACGTACGTACGGTATTGTTTTTTTGTTGATCGGCGCGCTTCGTGCCGGCGGGAGGGAAGACCGATGAACCTCTCTATGACTCGAATGCAAGAATGGCTCGCTGCGCTGTTGACGGTGGCCGTCTGCGGCTCGGCGGCGGCGCAGAGCTGGGGGCCGCGCAGCCTCGAGGAATTGAAGGCTGAAATTCTGCCGCGTAGACGGCGAGGGCTGGCGAGGCATCGAGCGTTCGGAAGCCGAGCGGGCGGTGGCCGCGCTCGAGTCGCTGGAGCGCGATCATTGGGCGGCGGTTTGGTCCGAGATCGGTGAGGAGTACATGGCGCGCGCCGCCGCGGCGGGCTCTCCGGCCGAGGCGCGGAACCACTACCGTTACGCGTGGCGATTGTTCAATACTGGGCGTTGGCCGACGGAGAAGCACTCGGCGGGCAAGCGCCGCGCGTACGAGCGCGGGCTCGAGGCGTTTCAGCAGTATGGGAAGCTGCTCGATCCGCCGATCGAAACGATCCGCGTGCCGTTCGAGGACTCGGAGCTCGTCATGTATTTGCGCCTGCCCGAAGGGGTGCGTCCCGCGCCGCTCGTATTCGGCATCAACGGGCTCGACTCACGCAAAGAGGACGTCATCGCCGGCACCAACAGCTACATCGAAGCGGGCCTAGCGGCGTCGGCCATCGACATGCCCGGCACGGGTCAGGCGCCGCTGCTGATCGATGTCGGTTCTGAGCGCATGTTGTCTGCTGCCATCGATTATCTTCAGACGCGTCCGGAAATCGACGGCTCGCGTATCGTCGTGCAAAGCCGCAGCTGGAGCGGTTACTGGGCGGCGGTGTTAGCCTACACCGAGCGCGACCGGATTCGCGGCGCCGTCGTGCATGGAGTCGGTATCCATCATTATTTTCAGCCCGAGTGGCAGCGCACGGCCATCATGAGTCCTGAATATCTGTTCGACCTGTTCCCAGCTCGGGCCGTCGTCTACGGCGTCGAAACGATGGAGGAATTTCTGGCGTACGGGCCGCGGCTGTCATTGGTCGAGCGCGGTTTGATCGACCAACCCTCAGCGCCGATGCTACTAATCAACGGCGAGCAGGATACACAGCAGCCGATCAGTGACCTTTATTTATTGATGAAGCACGGCGACCCGAAGCTCGTCTGGGTGAATCCCGACGGCGGGCACATGGGTGATTCCGAGCGTTATCCCGGCAGCTGGATCAGAGAGAACGTGATCCAGCCCTGGATCATGCAGCGTCTCGACGTGCTGGCACCGGTCGACTGACGTCGAGCGTGTGGGTGGCGAATTCGTAATCAAGCCGGGAACCGTAGTTCCTTAACGTTGTTGACGAACCAGTTTTCGGCGAATATCCAAGATCCCTTGCGGACGAGCGCTCACGAGAGCGTCCGAAATGTGCGTCGTTAGTGTGGGAAATCCGAGGGAGGCGTTTGCAGTGGCAACCCAAGTCCTAAACCGTCCACGGAAACGGGGCAAGACTACTGACAGTTTGGTCCGCCCCTTCAACCTGCATCAAATGTTCGGCTTCACGCACTGCGCGCGGTGCGGCAGTTGGTGATCTCTCGCGCAGGTATTCGCTGTAATTGTGCGGATGTCGAGTGAGCACAAGGGAGAGCATGAACTCATCGAAAGTAACGGCCGCCGCTCGTGGTAAATCTATGCACATTCGTTCATAAGCAATGATAAGAGACCCCGCTTCCGTCCACATGCGTTCCAGCTCAGCGGAGAACGGGCATAGCTCAAACCTCAACGGCCCGTCAAGCGATGAGTGTATCAATCGACTGCATAGCAACTCGACACACTCTAAATTGACACGAACGGACCTCTGTGCGAATTGCGCTCCAAATTCGAGTTTCGTACACAGATCCGGTGACAAAGGCAACGTTTGATTGCGATGGTGTGTTGCCCTTGAATTTTCCTGAACAACGGTCCCCGTACCATCGATGCAGGTCTCGAACAGCATCAAGTTCGGGAAGTCGCCGGCGTCGATTTGAACCGGCGTGGAGTACTTGAGTTTTACGATGGGCTGCACGCCGCCAGGCAGGACCTCAAGCGTGACAGCAAGACGAATAGCAGGACGACGCTCGCGAGCAGCATCGCGAGGGCGGATATCCCCGGCAAAGAGGTTCTGATGCTGACGGTGGAATACCCGCCGGGCGGAGCCGATCCTGTGCATCGGCACGACGCGCACGGATTCGTCTACGTGCTCGAGGGCTCGATCGTCATGCAGGTGAAGGGCGGCGCCGAAGTGACGCTCACGCCCGGACAGACGTTCTACGAAGGCCTGCACGACGTGCACACGATCGGCCGCAACGCGAGCGCCACGCAGCCTGCGTCCAGAAGACGAGCCTACATCCAGGGTGTGTCGACTCGTTCGGTGGATGAGCTGCTCTCTGTAGTGGAGGACTTCTATCCCAGCCGCTTGCGGCGAATGCACGAGCGCGCTCAGGGCCTATGAACTAGCCGCTCTCACGGAAACCCGATCAGCCGCCCCGCCAGCGCGACCGTGGCCCAGAGCGAGAGCGACACCGAGGCGACGAGCTTTCGGCTGAGCGCGTTTGTGTTTCCCTCATCCTCCATGATCACGCGGCGGCGGACGGAGAACGTGAACGTAAGCGCGAGAAGTGCGACAGCCACTTTGACCCAGAAAGTCGTGAGGTAGTAGTACTTCGTCGCGAAGCACATGAAAAGCAGCAGACCTGTCGGCAACATGATAAGCAGGCTCGCAAGCAGCCACGGCTCGGCTTCGCGCCCGATCTCGGCCACTGGCCGGCGCGTGAGCCCGAACCCTAAGAGCCTGAGATCGACGACGAGCACGGCGCCGCCGAGCATGGCGAGCCCGAGCAGATGTGCACTCGCGATCATCGGAAAGAGCCACGGTGAGCTTCGCATCGCCACGAGCAATGGGGAGTATTGCAGCCATTCGAAGAAGGCGAGCAGCGACATCAGAACCAGTACTGTTGATACGGGATCATGCGCCCGGCCACAATGATGCCGGCCCAGAGCGTGAGCCCCAACCCACCTGCGACTCTAGCGCCTCGCGGCGGGACGCGATCAAGCTCCCACTCGGCGACGCGCCTGTAGACTGTCTTGTGAAACACCCAGACGTTCGAGCCAGCCAGGATGAGCAGGACCATCTTGGCTCGAAAAAACAGATTCCCGTACCTCTCGAGCGGTGCCGCATAGAAAAGCAGCAGTCCCGACACGACCATGACAAGCAAGCCCGCCAAGGCCCACGGAACGAGCCGAGATACGAGCTCCGACGCCGGTACGCGCAGCATTGTAAGCCCGAGCAAGCGCAGATCGATGATGACGGCCATCCCCGCGAAGACGCAAAGCGTCATGACGTGTACCGTCAAGACGGAGAGGAATACATAGCGGGACTCATGCAGCGCAACACTCCCTGGTGTCGCTGCGAGCCATTCAAGAAAGGTGACGATCGACATGGCGGGAGCAACGTGATCGCTCACGCTCCCGACGCGAGAGCCCGTCCTCGCGCTTTAATCCCGGCTGTTGGCGGGCGGATTTCCGTCGGCACCCGGCGCGGACCCGCCCATGAAGACCTTGCGGCCGTCGAGATACTCGAAGAATACGCCGACACCCTTGTTCTCGCCGGTCTTGGCCTGATAGCCGAAAACTCTGATCTCGGAGCCGATCGGCAAACTGTCCTTGGTCAATCCGTTCCTGAAAAGATTGACGGGCGGACCACCTTCGAGCCCCCAATTGGTTACCGTGCCGTCTTCGTTCGTCACGTCCATCCAGATCCACGAGTGTGGGTTGACGAGCTCAACCTTCGTGACCACTCCCTGTAGGTTGAGCGGCCTGCTCTCGTCGAACGCGGCCGCGAACGAATGATGGGCGAGAGTCGACGTCGCTACCAGCGATGAAGCGGTCGCAAGGGCTGTGCAAACTAGTATGCTTGCTCTCGGCATGGGTTCATTCCCCGCTGTTGTTCCAAGACACGACTCAGTCGCCCGACTGAGCCTCATATTCCTCTGCCCGAATTTGGGCGCCTCTGACTACGTTAATAATGCCGTAGTTGTGCTCGTGGCAGGCCCACTCGAATAGCCCCGGTGGGTTCATCTTGGGCCAGGGAATCTCGAGCGTCCACGGCGCTTCCCAGGTCGTCGGGTCAGTCAACGTTGCCTCATACAGAAGCGTGTCCTCGGCGACGCGCGTCAAGCGCTCGACGAGACGCAGGTTTCCACCGAGTCCCCTGGGACGTACCCACGTCCTATCCTCGTGAAAGTTCGTCGTCTCGATGACGAGCGTATCGCCCTCCCAGTGGCCGCGCGAGACCCCGAGCCAAGCGCGGATGTCGTCCGGTAGCTTGGGCCGTCCGTCCAACGGGATGATGCGCACGTCGCTGTTGCTCTGCGTGATCAGGATCACGTAGTTGGGAGTCTGGACGATGCGCGACTCACCGATCTGCTGTTCGAACGGCACACGCGGCGGGCCCTCGGAGCCGACGATACAGCGCTCGGTCGGGTGGCGAGATTGCAGCGTGTCGCGCCGCGCCTGCGCCTCCCACCGCTCGCGCCCTTCGGGCGTCAGCGCGGGGATTCTTCCATCGGGTGGGTCCACGATCAGCGCCGTGCGCCGGTTCGGCCACATCGGGCTCTGCCAGTTGTCCATGCCGAACTCGGTCCAATCGTAGTGCACCGTCGCGGGATCGACGGATGCATCGACGAGCCCGGCCTTCTGGAAGGCTTCGATGGCTTCCGGAATGGTATAGAGTGGCTTGCCGGCGAGCTCGGCGGGCCTTTCCAGCGGCGTGTAGGTCGCGCTGATCCAATAGCCCTGCAGATCGGGATGACCCCAAGGCGTGCGCGGGGAGGGCTCGCGTGGCCGTTCCGGGTCCCAGACCCCCTCGATCGCTCTCGCGAGCGCGGCATCGACGTCCTTTTCGAAGTAAGCGAAGGTCTCTTCCGATGTCCGCAGCGAGGCCGCGCGGGCAGCCTGGACCGCCTCCTCGGCGCCCGGATTGACGAGCGCCGACGGCGGTGCCTGACCCTGGCCGAGCGTGGGCGCGGGCATGCCGAGCACGGCCGCGATCACGACGGTCGTCGTGGCGCTCGGCGTCGCAGAACCTCGCTTACGCATCTGACATCCCTCCCAATGCCATGTTCCTATTTGCCCATGAGCCCGAGCGGTTCGTACATGAGCTCCTCCACGAAGGGCACGCAGTTGAACTCGATTAGCTGCGCTTCTGGCTCGATGTGCTTGTATAGCGTGAAGCTCATGGTCCACGGTCGCGTGAAGACCTTCGGATCCTCGATCGTCGCTTCGTACCGGATGTGATACGGGCTCAGCGGCGTCCAGCGCTCGACGACGTGCAATGCGTCGCTGTGGAAGTTGCCGGCCCGGTCGAACCACGTGTAGCCGTTGAAGCCTGTGACGTCGACGACGAGCGTGTCACCGTCCCAATGTCCGTTCGACCAACCCATCCACGTGTCGCTCGGCGGGCTGGAGTCGAAATCCATGTGGATCGTGCGGTATGTGCCCTTGTACTCGTAGACGATGATGATCTCATCCGGCGTTTGGAAGATCTGAAACGGATACGGCATATAGTTCGCACGCGGGATGCCGGCGCGAAAGCACTGTAGCTCCCGATCACCCGTATCGAACCGGCTCGGGTCGTTTGTGACATTGACGAGCGTGCGGTTCGCGAAGTTTTCCTTCTGCTTCGCGGTCGCCCACGGTTGATACGGGAGCTCGTTGCCGTGCACGATGCTCTGAGCGGCCCGCCCGGCGCCCCAGGCGCCGAGAAGCTCGGGGTGCGGACCCGCTTGCGCCGAATGCGCGAGGATATCCCAGTTCGCCGTGGTGAAGGATTGCCAGATTCCGCTGAGATCGGGCCTCCCGTCGGCCGTTCGTGGCAGCGACGCGCGAGATTCGTCGGCAGGCGTTTGAGCGGCGGCGAGCTCCATCGCCACGAGGCCGAGCACGGCGGCTGCGGCCATCGCCACAGTCCTCGCGCCGCTCGAGCGATGATTCGTCAGAGCCCGTCTACCCCCAGAGCTGCGCCCGGAAGTCGGCTTTCCTTAGTCGAAATCGAGTGTGAACGGGGCAGGAACGCCTCCCATTCCTGCAACTGTGGTCACTCTGTCATACCGAATCTGTCAGTGTCAACGCGCCCGAAGCTGTGGATCGTGCAGGCGGCGCCCCACGGCTCATCCCATTGAACTCAACGGACCTCCGGCCACCGCGCGCAATTCCATGGCTTGATCGTCTCATCCGGAACCGATCGCCACCGGGCGGTGATCTCGACGGGCTCGGTGAAGTTCTGCGGGTCGGTCACCGTAGCGCGCCAATCCAGTGTCTGCTCGTTTTCACTCAGGATGAACCGCTCCACGATCTCGACCCCGTCGCTCATCGGCACACCATCGTCGTTGAAATACGGATAGTCGATGCGACTCGTCGATACGACCAGCGTATTCCCTTCCCACCGACCGACAGAATAACCTAGGGGCGTGGCGGCCTGACCCCGGGCAGTGGCCCCCGGGCTCATGTGGATCGTTCGAGCAACATCGTTCTGCTCGCTTCGCATGATAATGTTTCCACGTTGCTCGACGAACTGAATCGGTAGTGTCGAATCCATCGCTATCGGCATGCCCACTGGCTCACAGCGAAACAGCGGGTGGTCACGCAGTTCATCGAAGCCTTCGATCTGTGCCCTGGCGGCCTCGGTCAGTGGCAGGTTGGGCCCGCCGCCGCCCTCGCGGTCGACGAACGTCCACACGCGAAAAATGCCGCGCGCCTCGTTGTCTCCAGCATCCGGAACGCCTGATGGCGAAGGCGCCAACAGGTCCGCCCCGCTCCAGAAAAGCTCACGCCCCGGGCGCAGAATCGCCTCGGCGCCGTCGGGAAGTAGGACGCTGCGCCCCAAATACACGCCTTCGCGCCGAGTGGAGGCCTGGACCGCTACCCTGACCTCATCGCCGACACGAAACGCATCCGCCGTCACCCCCTGGCGATCAAGAGAGTTGGCAGAGCTCCACCCTTCCACTCTCCACAGCTCCTCCTCACCCGCGCCGTTGGTGACTTTGATGGTCAGTACGGGGTGAGGGTTTCGCCAGGCAACGGTCACGAGCTCACCCGGCACGTCCAGTATCTCGTCCGAGAACTCCGCACGCGAATGATGCCCGGATGCGGTGAAGGGAAACACGACTGACCCTATTGCAGCCGCGAGGCTGACGTTTAACGCGCTAGTATTTGACATTGGAAACACCCCCGATCATCGTTCGTGATCTTCCATGGCATTCTACTCGAGGGGAGAACGGAACGGGTGCCGGCCTACTCGGCCGCAACGACGCAAACTGGCCAACAAGGTGGAGGCCAGTGTCCTAGGCAAGGTGTCGGGCCGTGGATTCAACTGTCCAGCGCTATTTGAATTCGAACTCGACGAGTTCGATAACGGTCGTACCGGTGTTCTTCACGGCTCTCGTCTGTCCGGCAGCCTGACCCACATATCCAGGCCGTAGAACAAGCTGCAGCACGTACGTCCCGGGTCGCGGCACGATGCAGATATCTGCCCTAACTGGCTCAATATTCGGTGCAAGTCAACAGTCTGATCCAATACCGTCTGGGCGGCGAGGATCCCCTTCGGATCCGCCGCTCTTACGGTTGACCCAGGTTGCCGCACGTCATGTAATGTGTCTCCGGCGGGATCGGGAAAGATAGTCCTGACCGAGCGATGCAGTTCGCGCCGAGGGCCAGGAGGGGCTTGTATGCGGATTCAGAGACACCTTCCTCTAAACGTTGTCATTGTGACGGCGGCTGTGTTCGCCATGGGGCTGTACGTCAAGGGCGGCGCGCAGGCGCAAACCGCCCCGCACTACAAGTTCGATCCCGACTGGCCGAAGCCGCTGCCGAACAACTGGAAGCTCGGCGGGGTCATTGGGCTGGGTATCGACCAGGACGACAACGTCTGGGTGTACCACCGGCCGACGGACCTGACGAGCCTTGAGCTCGAGGCGGAGCTCGGCGTGTCGGACTGCTGCGTACGCCCGCCCTCGATGATTCACATCAGCAAGGACGGGAGCGTGATCGGCTCGTTCGATGCGCCGCAGGGGCACGGCATGGACGTCGACGACAGCGGGTTTGCCTACCTCGGCCAGGATACGGTCCGGAAGTACGACACGCGGACGGGCGAGCTGGTCGGCGAGATCGCGCGCACGCCGGAGCGCCCGGGCGGCGCTCCGAACCGGCCCTTCAGTATTCCGAAACGCATCCCGGGACAGGGCGGGCCGTCGCCGCTCACTCGGTTTCTCCAGCCACCGCACGGTCCGGCTCCCGCCCAGCAGACGGCCGAGGAGGCGAAGGCGATGGCGGCGTTCTATGCGAAGTATCCGCCGTCCACTCCGATGATCGTCGGGACGATCGAAGAGATTCGCGTCGACGAGGCGCACAACGAGATCTACGTAGCCGACAACTACCTCCAGGGCCGCGTGCTCGTTTTCGATCTCGACACGCTGGCGTTCAAGCGCGGCTGGGGTGCGTATGCAAAGCCGCTTGCCGAGATTTCGCTCGATCCCGCAGATCACGAGTGGGTCGGCAGCACGCCGCCGAAGGAGTTCCAGGGGCACTTGACCGTCAACGTCTCCCGCGACGGCTTGGTGTATGCTGCCGACCGCGCGGCGGATCGCGTGCACGTGACGACGCGGGAGGGGGAGTTCGTCGAGGAGTTCCTCTTCTCGCCGCCTGGGACCAAGCGCGGCGACGTCGGCAGCCGTGGCGTGGCCGGCGGCGTGACGTTCTCGGCTGATTCAGAGCAGCGGTATCTCTACGTCTCCGACATGAAGAACAACACGATCTGGTTTGTCGATCGTGCTGACGGTACGGTTCTAGGTCGCTACGGGAGCATGGGGGACAACGGTGGCCAGTTTTTCGGGCTGGAGCTGTCCGTTACCGACTCGCGCAACAACATCTACACCGGTGAAGTGTTCGCGGGCAAGCGCGTGCAACGGCTCGTGCCGGCCGACAGTCCACGCGGCGAGCTTCTCGAGCAGCTGTCGACGCTGCAGCCGTAGTCCGTCGGCGGGGAGTCCGTGGAATGCGCGTGGTAGTCGCTACGCGCATGGCCCCATCGCAAGGCGGATGTCGGCTATGCCTCAGGCGAGGCGGCCGGCAGCTTCCTCGAGCAGCGACCAGCACTGGGTGCCCAGCCGTTCCTTCCAGGCGGCGTAGACGCCCGAGAGCCGGGCGCGAAACGGCGCGGGGTCGGTGTCGTTGAAAACGAGCCCATCGTCCTCGAGCACCGCTCGCGCTGCATCGTTTGCAGCTTGCTGGTCCTCGCGCTGCAGGCGGACATAGATGGCGGCATTGCGTGTGATCACGTCTTGAATATCCGCCGGGAGACGCTGCCACGTCGGCAGGTGCCCGAGAAGATTGAACCCGGACCACATATGGTTCGTCATGCTGACGTAGCGCGTGACCTCCTGGTGCCTGAACTGTTCCATGTAGGCGAGGGGGTTCTCCTGCGCATCGACCGCCCCGGTTCTGAGCGCCTCGTAAATGCCGCTGCTGTTGATGGTGACGGGCTCCGCTCCGAGCGCCGCGAACGTATCCGCAAAGATTTGTCCCGCCGGAACGCGCATTCTGATCCCGGTCAGATCTCCCGGCACCCTGATCGGGCGCAGCCTGCAGCCTATCTGCCGCATGCCGTTGTCGAAGGCGCCCACCGGGAAGCCGACAATGCCCTTGGCGGCCATCTCCTCGCGCAGATATTCGCCTAGCGCGCCGTCGAGCGCCTCGTGCGCATGGGAGGCGGAGCGAAATGCAAACGGCACCGACTGCACTTCCGCGACCGGCACGACATTGCCCAGAATGCCGCCCATGAGCGTAAAGAACTGAATCTCTCCGCGAACGAGCATTTGCAGCGCCTCGGGGTCGCTGCCCGCTATCTGGTTGTTTTGCGGTACGACCTCGGTCGTGACACGGCCGCTCGTTTCGCTCCCGACCGCATCCCACATCTCCACCAGGCGGCGATGAAGCGTGCTCTCGGCTGTTTGATTATGGAATTGCGTTAACGCGAATTCGGGCGCCGCGGCGCGCCGTCCACAAGCCGCCAAGGCGACTGCGCTCAGCGCCGTGCTGCCGACGAACGCGCGCCGCGTGAGCCGATTCTTGGGTTTCATGTTCCGCTCCCCATCGATGACCAGCGTACTGTACTTGCATCGAGCGGCAGGATGGAAGCGCCCGCTTTAGCCGCCTGTCATGCGCAGAAGCGCTTCGAGCTCGTCCTTCCAGAGTCTCGCGTCCTGCGTCGTGCCGTGGCCGCGCGTATTCTCGCCGGCCGGAATCACGACGTAGTGGCCGCGCTCGACTCGCTCGAACGCGCGCTCGAGCACGCCGAGCTCGACGGGATTGCGCTCGTCGTCCTCGGCGTTGATCGAAACGATGGTCGCCTCGATACGCTCGAGATGCGGTGTCGGGTCGTAGTCGCGCGAGGCGTTGTAAGCGTAGAGGATATCGCTCGCGTCGGCGTCGGTGCTTTCGGCGAGCCGCTCGTCGACGATCCGGTCTGTCTCCTCCCGCGTCGAGGCGGACTTGTAAACCGCGCGCGTCCCGCCGTTCGTCGCCATGCCGAAGTACGCATACGCTCGCTGCCAGGCTCGCGGCTGCGTCGTGTAGTTGCCGCCGTTCCACTCGGGATCGTTGACGATGCCGTCGATGACCATGCGCCGCATCATCCAGTTGCGCCCGGACATCGGCATCGGCAGCGCTGCCAGCGGCATGAGCGCGTCCATATAGTCGGGATAGGTCACGCCCCAGACCCACGTTTGCATGCCGCCGGCGGAGGAGCCGAGCACGAGGCGCACGTGGGTGATGCCGAGATGCTCGGTCAGGAGCCGGTAGTGGCCGAGAACGATATCGTCATACGTGTACTTCGGAAACTTCGCACGCAGGCCGTCGGACGGCTTCGACGAGCTTCCTGCGCCGATCGCATCGGGCAGGATGAGGTGGTAACGGCCTGCGTCGAGCGGTTGACCGGGCCCGAAGAGCTCGCCTGCGAAGCGCTCGGTCAGGAAGCTCGTGCCTGCACGGCTCGAGCCGTGCAGGATCAGTACCGGCTCGCCCGCAGGATCGCCGATCGTCATGTAGTGCAGGCGCAGCTCGGGCATGGTCTCGCCGCTTCGAAAGACGAAATCTCTGACGATCCAGTCACCTTCCCGCGGCGCCGGGTAGTCCGCCGCATGCGCAGTCGTGAGACTCAGCAAAGCTGCGGCAACCCAAAGGACGGTGGTTTTGGCTTCGTTTCCCGACGCCATGCGCTGCGTATCAATGAATCCCGGCAGAACGCATTGTACCATTTGCGAGTTGCACGGGAGCGAGCGGCTTTCTGGCGACCGTGGCCTAGAGGGCGGGTTCGCGCTCAGCGACAGTATGCCGCTCGAGGCAAGTCGGTAGTTGCGGGAAGCAGATCCGTTCGGGTCAGATTCGGCCCAGCAGAAACAGGACCAGCAGGACCACCAGCACAGTGCCGATGAGACCGCTGGGTGCGTAACCCCAGCTCCTGCTATGCGGCCAGGTGGGAAGAACGCCCAGGAGCATCAGCACCAGCACGATCAGCAGTATTGTCGTAAGACTCATAGTCTTCTCCCCATGACCAAAACTACGACGCCGCCCACCAGCGCGAGGGCTCCTACGATGGGTGGCAACGGAATGGTTCTGGTTCTCTCGCTTGTCACCTGCAAAGGACCGAGATCGATCGCTTTCTCTCTCGTGGTGTAGGTGATCCCTTGATAGGCCAGGGCGACGAGTCCCAGCGCGATCAGAGCCACGCCGATTAATGTGTTTCTTTGCATGTGGTGTTCTCTTGCTGGCCTACCGATGAATTCGGGAGATTTTTGTTCCCTCAATGCTGATCCCTACCATCAGTCCTTGCTGGCTGAAAATAAACGCATAGGCGTCATCCTGCAGCGAGGACGTCGAAAGATTCTTCGCGATCCCTTCGTCGACCACGACCACCGTGGGGCCGACGCCGAGCTCCCAGCCCCTCGATTCTTCGACATAGCGAACGGCCTCGTCCGTCATCAGAAACACGGCATATCCGTACGATTGGGCGCCGGCTTGCAGACCCCAGGATCCCGTAACGGAGTTGTAGTAATCGACGACAGCCGAGCCCTTCATCAGCACGCCTTCGCCGTAGCTACCGCCGAACACGAGGCCAGCCTTCACCATATTCGGGAAGACCAGCACAGCCTTGGCCGTGCGCGAAAGCGTCTCGGCTAAGGGTTCGGAGTCATAGAGCGTCTTCAGGGCCTGCTGGGAATCCTGATCCAGGTCCTCAGCGGTTGCTGCGATTGCTTGACCCATCACGCTCATCGAGGCGACGGCCGCCGTCGCGAGCATTAGCGCGCGGATATTCTTACGTATGCTGTACATGTTAGTGCTCACTTTCAGTTGGTGTAATCAGTAAGCCGGTAAAAGTCAGTCAAATCATTTTGCGCAGCCCGCTGCGCGCCAACTAAAGTGCCGTTAGCGTCCGACGCGGATCGTGCCTGATTCGATCGTTTGGCCGCCGGCGACGGCGGAGTCCATTCGCGCGTTATAGGTCACCGTTCCCTCCGCCGTGAAGCACAGACTGGCGCTGTCATTCGGCCTCAGGGTGATCGAGTCTTGGAGCCTTCCCCTCAGATTGGTAAGTCCGCGGCTGGAGAAACCCTCCTCGCAGGATACCTGGCTCAAGGCACCTTCAAGGAACTCCACCGCAACCGGCGTGCTGCGCGCGTTTATCCAGCGGATCTCATCGCCCGGCTCGATCCGCAGGTTCGCAGGGGTCATACGTTCGGCGAATCTTACCTCGTGAATCGCACCCGTTCTCGTCGTGCTCGCGACGCCGGCGCAGCCGGCAGTTGCCGCCAGCAGCATCGCGCCGATTACCGTTTTCTTCGTGCCAAACATCGCATCATCCTCTTAGTGTCATGTTGCGCAGGATTTTCCTGCCGTTAACTGCAACGTTACCGGCAACCCGCGAGGGAGTCTGTACGCTTGCGCGCATATGCACAGCCGTCCAGGCGACGGCGCTTGCTTGATGAGCAGTCATTTCGGCGGACGTCACTCTCTTCTGACGCCCTGGGCTATCCGCGACTAGCGGTTTCCACATGCGTGCGAGAAGACTCGCTCGAGCAACGTCTTTGGGCCTTGTCTTGGTACATGGCGAGGTCCGAAACGCGCAACAGGTCGCCGTAGCCGTCTCCATCGGTGGGATAGACGGCCATGCCGATGCTCACCGTCACCTCGATCGAGGTGCTGTCGATCAGATAGGGAGGTGCCAGGCGCGCGCGGATTTTCTGCGCTACGGCCATGATGCATTCACGGCCTTCGAATTCTGGCAGCAAAACGACGAATTCATCGCCGCCGTAGCGGCACGCCGTATCGGAGCTGCGCAGGCACGCCGTCAGGCGCGCTGCGACTTGCTGCAACAGCTTGTCTCCGGCGTCGTGTCCCATCGAATCGTTGATGTACTTGAACTCATCGATATCGAGGAACAGCAATGCGACGCGCTGGCCGTGCCGCGCCGCCAGTGCCATGGCCTGGTTGACACGGTCCGCGAGCAGCTGGCGATTGGGAAGCCCGGTCAGCTCGTCGCGATTGGCGGACCGTTCCGCTCTTGCGACAGCCTGCGTGAGGAGCGCCACCTGCCGCTTCAGAACGCGCTCTTGCTCGCGAAGCGCGTCGATTTTTCTCTGTGCCGCTTGCAACGCGTCCGCTGGAACGGATGCGGCAGCAGCGGACCTCGGGCCGTGCGCTGCGTGGCTCGAGGTCGGGCTCTGTATTCTCGTCTGGCTCATCTTCTCGGTGAGTGACCGCTGATCGTCGTCGGGTTCATGACACGACGACCTTGGCTTTGAATCGGCGTCGGACCGTGAGACCGAGGCCCACGAGCGCGGACACGAGCCCCGCGAGCAGAAGCAACGGCAGCGGGCCGGCCGTGCTCGGGAGCCGCGGCTCGACTTGCGCCGGCGTGCGATCGGCCTGCGCGAGTTGCGGCGCGGGATCCGCCTGGGCCACACGTATCGGGTCGCGCACGATCTGCGCGAGTTGCTCGGGCGGAGCGCCGGGCTCGACGGCGACTGCGAACGTCCCTTCCGGAACGTATAGGCTCACCCGCTGGCCGCGCGTGAGATCGGAAAACGGGTATGGGCGCCCGTCGATCAGCACGCGTTGCTCCGCAGCGAACATCAAGGTGAGCTCTTCGATGGATTGGCCTTGACGGTTCTTGAAATCCAGCGTGACCGAGCCGTCGCGATTCCCTTGTATGTAGTCCGCTTCGAACCGAGCCCACTTGACATCGTCTGAGACCACGACTTCCTGGCAGCCCTCGGCGATCCGCGGATACAGCGCGAGCAAGTCCTTCTCCCAAGTCACTTCGGCACAGCTTGCGGCCTGAACTCTCGATGCGGGCAGGCTCTGCGTATCGAGGGGCTGCTGTTGCGCACTCGCAGTGCTTACACAAGCGGCGCCGATCAGCGCCGCAGCCATCCGGATTCCACCGGCCTTACTCATTGTCGTCTTCATTCATTCTTTCCCTTACGTTTTAGCATTTAGTTGCCCGGGCACCGCGGTTGCAGCCCCGGCTTCTCAATAGATCTCCAAAGCTCGCACGATATAGCGCTGCGGCGCAGCGCCTGCGAAATAGAACGGATAGCAGGTAACGAGAGTAACCGCTGGCGCATCCACGTCGTCGAGTGGTGACATGTCGGTCGGCGCGACGATGGCGAGCTCCGTAACCCGATAGCGTCGCTGCCGTGACAAGCTGTCGAGCTCTAAGACGTCTCCAACCACTACGTGCTCGAGCGCGCGAAAGTAACCGTCGCGATGTGCGGCGATTGCGACGTTGCCGTCGCCGTCAGGGACCCCTGTCCCGGCGATCAGCCCGCCTCCGCGGTTCAAGTTGCGCTCGCTGGTATCGGCGTAAACGGGTACCTCGAGCCCGACGCGCCGGATGCGCAACAGCGCCGCCGGCAGCGGCGCCGATTCGGCCGTCAGGGCTGGGACTGCGTAAGCCCGAATGCGGCTTGCCGACCAGTGCGTTTGATCGGGCGCTACCGAACGCGCTTGCGTGAAGCTCGAGACTGCTTGTCGTCGCTCGACCTCGCCATATGCTCGCGTGCCGAAGTACATAGCGGTCAGCAGTACGCCTGCCGACCAGCAAGCCGTCTCCAGCATGCGGCCGTACGGTTTCGCAGTAGTGGCTCTACGCATGCCTGCTCCGCGAAAGGTTCGCGCCGACGTTGGGCAGGACTCCTTGCCGGTTGCTCGTGCCCATGAAAATGCTTGCGGCCCAGCCGATGAGTTCGCCCATCAGCAGTAGCCAAACGACGATGTTCATGCTTCCGCCTCTGGATAGTCTGCAATGACAAGCAAGTTATGTCGCACGGGCAGGTACGTCTGTACGCTGGCGCACGTTGCGTTGGAGGCACACGGAGTGACGGTGCGCGAAATGGGCTATGTGTTTCTACCGTACAGACTCTGAGCCTCCTGAGCGGCAACGATTCGTGCACTCGGAAATGGCAATGAAGTGGCAATGGAGATATCAGTGAAAGGGTTTGCGGTATTGCTGATGATGTGGTCGCTCCTCGGGTGCAGCCGAGACGGTCCTGCGGAGCGCCTAGGTGAAGGAATCGACGAAGCTGTCGAGGATACCGGCGAGGCGATCGACGACGCGGTCGATGACGTGGAAGATGCGGTCGAGGACGCCGGGGATACTCGCCGCGACTAGTTTCTCGTGTTCAATGAGGTCTGGGGACGTCCAGACTTCGGATGCCTGAATTTGCCGGAGTGCGCGGACGCCGAAGCGCTGTCTGCGTTTTCGCCTTGTTTTCTGGCACACTATGGCGCCTCCCGAGAGTCCCAGGCTCCCCATGACCACGACGACCCGAGACATCGTAACGCTGCAAACCACATCTTGGCCCAGCAGGCGAATCATCCCGAATCCACGGGCACGCTGTCCTGGATACTGTCAGCACTTTCGATTTCGGCCAAGGTCATCGCGGATCAGATTCGGCGCGCCCGGCTCGTCGACGTCCTCGGCAAAATGGGATCCGACAACGTCCAAGGCGAAGAGCAGCAGAAGCTCGACGTGATATCAAACGAGGTTCTCATCCGAACGCTCGGAACGCGCGAGGGTGTCGCGATCATCGCCTCGGAGGAGTAATGAGGAGCCCGTCATCATCAGGAGCGACGCGGGCGGCAAGCTGCGCCTGATGTACGAAGCCAATCCCATGGCGATGCTGATCGAGCAAGCGGGCGGCAAGGCGCTCACGGGCCTCGGCGAGGACACCAGCCGGAGTCGCGTCATGGACGTGCAGCCTCGGGATATCCACCAGCGCTGCCCGGTCATCCTCGGCAGCCCTGCGGAAGTCGACCACGTCACCAGGCACCTTCAACCCGCCGTCTGAGCGTGAAGCCTTTCTTCGCAATCACCCGGTCGCTGCACGCCTGGGGCGGCGCGCTGCTGGCTCTACTGCTGCTCATGAGCAGCGTGACAGGCACGCTGCTTCTTTGGAAGCCGGAATATCTCAAGCTCACGATCCCCGCGGCGCGGGCGGACTTCGATCCCACGCCGGAGACCTTGGCGCCGCTCATCGAGCGGATCGAGGCGCAGCTAGATCCGAACGAGATCGTGCAGATTCAACTGCCGACACGCGATTTCGCGCTCGCCAAGGTCACGATGTTCGACACGCACTATGCCTACGTCGATACGCAGGGCAACATTGTCGACGAGTGGTTCCTGAACGAGCGCTGGGAAGAATGGCTCTATGACCTGCACCATCGTCTACTACTCGGCAACGCCGGGCTCACGATCATCGGCTTTGTCGGCATGACAATGCTGCTTCTATTGATCGCAGGTGTCGTGACGTTCTGGCCGATGCGCCGCGGCTTTCGGCACGGATTTCGGATTCGTAGCACCGCGCGGCCGCATCTTCTGACTGCGCACCGCAACATCGGTATCGTCGAGGCGCTGCCGTTCGGCCTCACGCTCGTGACCGGCATCGTGCTCGCCTTCCCGACCCAGGTCGAGGAGCGTTTCCTCCAGCCCGTACGCATGAGCCAGGACTATAGTGACGCGCTGAGCCTCGGCGTCGATGACGTTTCCGGCGGAGATTCGGGCGACTGGTTGCCGGCCATGCGTAGAGCGCTCGCAACGTTTCGCGCGGGCGAGGTCCGCTCGGTGCAGGTTGCCAACGACATCAGCAACTACCGCATCATCGGCGTCAAGCAGCCCGAAGAGTGGCATCCCGACGGTATGAGTCGCGTCTACGTCGATGAGGCCGGTGGCTGGATGGACGTCCGCTACGATGCAACGGCGTTGCCGTTGATCGAGCGCACCTACAATACTATCTATCCGCTGCACACCGGCAAGCTGGGGAGCTTCGCTTATAAGCTCCTGCTCACCGTCAGCGGTCTGCTCGTCGCGCTGCTGAGCACGCTCGGGCTCACCAGCTTCCTCCAGGGTAAGCTGCGGGGGCGTGGCTCGCCGCTGGCGGCTGACCGAAACGCGCGCCGAGCCGGTCGGCAAGCGAGCTAGGTATGGGGGTACTATATTTCATAGTATCAATTGCTTATGCATTCTTTATCATGTTACGTAGCAAATGCCTTTCAGCCGTGGCATGGGGTGTGAGTCACTGATCACGGGCGTCGTATCGTGACACTGGCTAGCGGGACGCTACAGTCGGTCGTAGCTGGTCTGGCCCGGCACGGGACGCGAACCGCAGTGCTGCAGATGCGGCAAGTGAACGCCGAGCAGTGGAGTTATTCCGAGCTGCTTCACTTCTCGGCTCGTCTTGCGGCTGGGTTGCGCGCCCGCCGGCTGACGCCCGGCGAACGGGTAATCCTGCTCGCGCCCAATTCCATTGAGTGGGTGACCGCCTGCCTGGCGTTGCTGGAGGCCGGCTTGATACCCGTGCCGGTCGACAGCCAGATCAGCCGGGACGATCTCTTGCACATCCTCGAAGACAGCAGGTCGGCCTGGGCGTTTACCACGGTGCTCGGCGCCGAGCGATTGAGCCGGTGCGAGGTCTCCCAAAGGCTTCGTGTCGTGCTTCTCGATCGGACCGGCGAGCATGGCCTGTTCTGGCGCGAGCTGCTCGCCGAGGACTCCTGCGAGCATCCCAAGGTCAACTCGGAGGATTGCGCGGTTCTTTTCTATACTTCCGGAACGTCCGGCCCGCCGAAGGGCGTGCCGCTCAGTCACGCCAATCTCTTGAGCAACGTGGCGGCTCTGTTGGAGGAGGATCTCGTGCGACCGGACGATCGGCTGCTCTTGCCGGTGCCTCTGCATCACGTCTATCCGTTCGTGGTGGGGTTGCTTACGCCGCTGAGCGTGGGCATGAGCGTGATCCTTCCGCGCTCGTTGATCGGCGCACATTTTTTTACGGCCATGAACAAGGGCGAAGTGACGATATTGCTCGGTGTGCCGCGCCTGTATACGGCGTTGCTCGATGCAATCGAGCAGGGTTTCGAGGGGAGAGCGCGGATGCTTCTCAGTGCTTTTCGGGTCGCCATGCGTGTATCGATTGGCGCGCGCAAGGCGCTGCGGATCGATTTGGGCCGTTGGTTGTTCGCTGCACTGAGACACAGGATCGCGCCGCGGCTCCGATTACTCGTGTCCGGAGGTTCCCCACTGGACCTGGATCTGGCACAAAGTCTTCAGGGTCTGGGTTGGCCCGTGGCTAGCGGTTACGGCCTCACCGAGACGTCACCCATACTGACACTCAATCTGCCTGGCGTGTGCCCCGTGGACAGCGCGGGCAAGCCTCTGCCGGGCGTGCAGCTTCGGCTCGCGGAGCCCGCGTCCGGGTTTCGGCACGGTGAGGTGCAGGCGAAGGGGCCCAACGTGTTCTCGGGCTATCGCAATCTACCGGACAAGACCCAGGAAGCATTCACCGCGGACGGCTGGTTCCGGACCGGCGACCTGGGCTACTTCGACAAATCCAGCGCGTTGTACCTCGTCGGCAGAGCCTCGTCGATGATCGTGCTACCGGGGGGTGAGAATGTCGTCCCGGAGAACCTCGAGCAGATCCTGGAGCGATCTCCGTACATCGGCGAGATCGGCGTTCTCGAGCACGGTGGGCGGCTCGTCGGCGTAGTGGTCCCTGAACGCGCTCCCGGCTTGCTGTTCGACGCCGGAGGGGCAGAGCAGCGGATACGCGAGGAGATTGTAGCTCTTTCTCAAGGGCTGCCCAGCTA
>DASWKF010000062.1:0-46464 GCA_036396795.1 Gammaproteobacteria bacterium
GCGGTTCTATCGGAGCGGAGCTGTGCCGCAAGATCGTTACGCTCGGACCGTCGAAGCTGGTACTGCTCGATGTCGCCGAACCCGTCCTTTATACAATTCACCGAACACTGTGTGACGCCACCAGGCGAGAGAAGCTTGATGTCGAGCTCATCCCACTACTCGGCTCCGTTCATCATCGAGGGCGCGTCGAGGAAGTCTTCAGGGCATACAATGTGCAGACGGTCTATCACGCTGCGGCGTACAAACACGTGCCGCTGGTCGAGCACAATATGATTGAAGGAATTCACAACAATGTCTTCGGAACGTTGAACACGGCTGAAGCTGCCGTCTCGAGCGGCGTGGAGTCTTTCGTCCTCGTCTCCACGGACAAAGCCGTGCAGCCGACCAATGTCATGGGAGCTACCAAACGCCTATCGGAGCTCGTGTTGCAGGGGCTTCATGAGCGCGGGTGCGAAACCATCTTCTCGATGGTGCGATTCGGGAATGTATTGGCTTCATCGGGATCGGTCGTGCCGCTATTTCGCGAGCAGATTCGCAGTGGGGGACCACTGACCGTGACCCACCCGGAGATGTACCGCTATTTCATGACGATCACGGAGGCCGCTCAGCTGGTCATTCAAGCGGGGTCGATGGCCCGAGGCGGAGACGTGTTCGTTTTGGAGATGGGGCAGCCGGTTCGAATCGCCGATCTGGCGGAAAAAATGATTCACCTGATGGGACTATCGGTGCGAGACGACGAGCATCCGGACGGCGACATCGAGATCAAGTACACGGGTCTTCGGCCAGCCGAGAAGCTCTACGAGGAACTCTTGATAGGGAATAATGTGTCCGGAACCGATCATCCGATGATCATGCGGGCAGAGGAAGAATCATTGTCGTGGTCGGAGCTGAAGCCGATTCTTGATCAGCTCTGGAGTGCCTGTCGCCATCTGGATTGTGAAGAAGGGCGGCGACTGTTGCTGCGAAGTGTCATTGGATACGCACCGTCCGTTGATTTGGCGGACCTCGTGTGGACCGAGCGCAATAGCAAGCCGGATGCGGCGGCTAACGTTACGACCCTGAACCCCAAGCAACGCGGTAGTCGAACCGATTTTGCGTCGTAGTCGCCGGTCGACACTGTCGATTGGGCTAAGTGCATACTACCCCGTGCTAAGCTCTTTGCTGCATCGTTCCTCCAGAGCACGACGCCCGCTATGCCCCAAACCCTCGTCCCCGTGATCCTCTCGGGCGGCTCCGGAACCCGCCTCTGGCCGGTCTCGCAGCCTCTTAAACCGAAACAGCTCCTACCGCTCATATCGTCCCGCACGCTGCTTCAAGAGACGATCCTGCGAACCCGAAACCTCGGCAACCGCATCGGCGCCCCGATCATCGTCTGCAACCAGGCCCACCGCTTCCTCGTCGCCGAGCAGCTCCGCGAGATCGAGGTCGCGCCGCAGGCGATCGTGCTCGAGCCCCAAGGACGCAACACCGCGCCTGCCGTCGCCGTTGCGGCGCTGCTCGCGCTCAAAGACGCCGGCCCGGGCGATGAGCCGCTGCTGCTCGTGCTCGCCGCCGATCACGTGATACTCGATGAGGCAGAGTTCATCGCCGCCGTCGAGCGCGCCGCGGCCGCCGCGGGCGAGGGTAAGCTCGTTACCTTCGGCGTCGTGCCGACCCATGCCGAGACGGGGTACGGCTACATTCGCCGCGGAGTGACGCGCAACGGCTGGTCGGATGTCGCCGAGTTCGTTGAGAAGCCGGATTTGGCGACGGCGCAGTCCTATCTCGAATCCGGCGACTACTTCTGGAACAGCGGCATGTTCCTGTTCGCTGCGCCTCAGTATTTGCAGGAGCTCGAGCAGCACACCGAGGGGATGCGGCCGGCTTGCGATGCCGCGTTGGCCGCGGCCCGGCAGGACGCGGATTTTCTCTGGCTCGGCGACGCATTTCTGGATTCGCCGTCGGACTCGATCGACTACGCCGTCATGGAGAAGACTCGCTCGGCTGCGGTCGTGCCGCTGGCTGCCGGTTGGAGCGACGTGGGCTCATGGGCGGCGTTGCACGAGGTGCTCGACAAGGACGAGCACGGCAACGTGCTGCGCGGCAACGTGATCGCCGACGATTGCCGCAATTGCTTCGTCGCGTCGGACGGCCGTCTCGTCGCCGTGATCGGGCTCGAGGACTGCATCGTCGTTGAGACGGAAGACGCGGTGCTGGTGATGCCGCATGACCGTGCTCAGGACGTGAAGCGGATTACGGAACGGCTCGCAAATAAGAATTAGCGGTGAATTCCGTAGGCTAGATCTGCCGCGGACCATATCACTAGCCCATAAGTACGCCGGAAATCTCCGCGCTCGTGTAGGTGGCTCGTTGCGAACAGGCGCGAGACTGTGATACTGTGAAAACGTGAAAAACATTACCGTATCGCTTCCAGATGACGTCTACCGGCGTGCTCGCATCCGGGCGGCCGAGTGTGACACGTCGGTCAGCGCGCTGGTGCGGGAGTTTCTCACCAACCTCGGAACGCGGGAAAACGATTTCGAGCGCCGCAAGCGATTACAGGACGAGGTCATTGCCTCCATCAAGGCGTTCAGCGCCGGGGATCGCCTGAGTCGCGACGCGATTCACGACCGCGATGCGGTTCGTTGATACCAACGTCTTGCTTTATGCGCTGAGCAAGGCGCCCGATGAGCAGGATAAGGCGCGCATCGCGCTGGACATTTTGCAGGCGGAGGATCTGGCCACGTCCGTTCAAGTCCTGCAAGAGTTCTACGTGCAGGCGACACGACCCTCGAAACGCGACCGGATCAGTCACGATCAAGCGGCTTCGCTGATCGAAGCCCATCTTCGGTTCCCAGTCCAAGAGACGACCGTTTCTCTCGTGCAGGCCGCGCTGGTTGCGAAGCAACGGTTCGGCATCTCGTATTGGGACGCAGCCGTCGTCGAAGCAGCGCGGGCGCTGTCTTGCCGGACCTTGCTGACTGAGGATCTGAGCGATGGGCAAGATTACGATGGCGTGAGAGTCGAGAACCCATTTAGCTCTTCTTACTAGCACCTGATCAGTTGCGACGCGACGCGCGAGTTTCACGCGTTAGCGCAACTCATCCGTTCAATTCGCGAGCGTCGTAAGACGCAAACCTCTCGATCTTCGTTCATTCGAGCGAAATCTCCGTTGCTCGACAAACTTGCAAAACGGAACTGGTCCACAGTTTCAACATATTTTTGTGCAGTCATTTCATGATCTTATGTCACGTATTTCCGGCGTTATGACAATTGGCATAAAGCCGATCAAACGCTTACGTAATAGCAGCCGAGCCTTTCTCTTCGAAGTCTGTGAATTGCGACAGTTGGCGTCGCGTTCTTCGATTTGCACAATGGCCTCACTGAAAAAGGCAAATCCGTCGAAAGGCGGAGACGCAAAGCCACCGGTCTACAGGATTTCCTACGACAGCGGGGTTGCCAGCAAATGCAGGCTACTTGTTTCTTACGCACGGTTGTTTGTGCCGCTACGCACTCGGCACCGATAGCCAGAAAAATCGCTTGGTCTAGATTCGTATCACCAGGGGGATTGGTGACGAGCGCTCTCTTAGCAGAGCGACGGTGGAGGTCTGTGTTCACGATCGCCATCGTCGGCGTATTGGTCGGCATGCTCGGCGCGTGTGGAGGCGGTGGCAATGGAGCTTCCGGTGGAACCACTGCCACGGGCGGCACGGGCACCTCGAACGGTTTCGGCGGCAGCAACAGTACCGGCAACAAGCCACCGTCGATCAGCGGCAATCCTCCTTCTGCGATACTGCAAGGCACGGAATACGTCTTCGTTCCGAAGGTGAGCGACCCCGACGGAGACCGGCTCACGTTCTGGGTGACGGGGCTGCCGTCATGGGCGAGCTTCAGCTCGTCGACGGGGAGGATCAAAGGGACGCCGGATCTCGGCGATCTTGGCAGCATCACCGGTATCAGGATCGGCGTGACCGATGGTGCCGCGAATGTTTACTTGAGCCCCTTCAGCATCGACGTCGTCGCGACGGCTTTGGGCTCGGCGACTTTGAGCTGGGAATCACCGACACAGCGCGCCGACGGTTCGCCGCTGATGAATCTCGCGGGGTTCAAAATTTACTGGGGGATGGATCCGGATGGGCTCTCGAACTCGATGACGATCGCAAACCCCGGGTTGACGAGCTTCATGATCGAACAGCTGGTGCCCGCCAGGTGGTATTTCGTCGCGACCGCGTTCGACACCGAGGGGCTGGAGAGCAGCTTCTCCAACATCGCGTCCAAGATGATCCTGTAGCGTGATTGGTGGGCGATGCTGGGATTGAACCAGCGACCTCTCCCGTGTGAAGGGAGCGCTCTCCCGCTGAGCTAATCGCCCGCCGGCCACTATTCTCCGCGATTCCGTGCGAGGCAGGCAAGGCACCGCGAGCGCCGCTGCCGAAACGCTCGTTTCCAGGTCTTTCGCCCCGCGCCGGACGGCCCTCAGTCCTTGACGAATGCCCTGATTTCCCCACTTTTCTGTAGTAGCCTACGCGACGCTACTGGGGCTTCGATCAAGGATTCAGCAAGATGCGCGTGACGATATTCGGTTCCGGTTACGTTGGGCTCGTGACGGGTGCGTGCTTCGGCGACGCCGGCAACCACGTCCTGTGCGTGGACGTGGACGAAGACAGAGTGAAGCGGTTGAACCGCGGTGAGGTCCCGATCTACGAGCCGGGTCTGGAGACGCTGATCAAGCGCTCGCGCGAAGCCGGTCGTCTCGATTTCACCACCGACGCCGAAGCCGGCGTCGCGCACGGTTTGTTTCAATTCGTCGCGGTCGGCACGCCGCCGGACGAGGACGGCTCGGCGGATTTGCAGCACGTGCGCGCCGTCGCGCGCTCGATCGGCGAGCACATCAACGAATACCGCATCGTCGTGAACAAGTCGACGGTGCCGGTAGGCACCGCCGACATCGTCAGGCGGGAGATCCAAGCCGTGCTCGAGCGGCGCGGTGTGCCGAACGAGTTCGACGTCGTCTCCAACCCCGAGTTCTTGAAGGAAGGCGCCGCCGTCGAGGATTTCATGAAGCCGAACCGCATCGTCGTCGGCACCGACAATCCGCGCACCGCGGAGCTGCTGCGGCATCTCTACGAGCCGTTCAACAGAAGCCACGATCGCATGCTCGTGATGGACGTGCGCTCGGCCGAGCTCACGAAGTACGCGGCCAATGCGATGCTGGCGACCAAGATCAGCTTCATGAACGAGCTCGCGAACGTCGCCGAGCAGCTCGGCGCCGACATCGAGCACGTTCGCGTCGGCATCGGCTCCGATCCGCGCATCGGCTACGAGTTCATTTACCCCGGTTGCGGCTTCGGCGGATCCTGCTTCCCGAAAGACGTTCGGGCGCTGGCGGCTTCGGCGGCGTCCGCCGGCTATCAGCCCGATATGCTGCACGCCGTCACGCGCGTCAACGAGCGCCAGAAGCACGTCTTGTTCGAGAAGATCACGACGCACTTCGGCGGCAAGGTCAAAGGCAAGACCATCGCGCTCTGGGGGCTCGCGTTCAAGCCCAACACCGACGACATGCGCGAGGCATCGAGCCGCACGCTCATGGAGGAGCTGTGGGCGGCCGGCGCTAAGGTGCGGGCCTACGATCCCGTCGCACGCAAGGAGGCGCAGCGAATCTACGGGGACCGTCCGGATCTGGTGTTGTGCGAGCGCCTCGAGGATGCGCTCGACGGCGCCGACGGGCTTGCGATCGTCACGGAGTGGCGGGAATTTCGCAGCCCGGATTTCGATCTCATCAAGCGCAGCTTGAGCGACCCGGTGATTTTCGACGGCCGCAATCTCTACGATCCACGGCTCTTGAAGCACCAGGGAATACGTTACTACGCAATCGGCCGTGGTGAGAACGCCCGCGCGGCGTAGCGAATGGTCGTCACACGGTTCGCGCCGAGCCCCACGGGCGCGCTGCACATCGGCAGCGTGCGCACCGCGCTCTTCAGCTGGCTCTACGCGCGCCATCACGGCGGCCGCTTCATTCTGCGCATCGAGGACACCGACCGGGCGCGCTCGACGCAAGACTCGGCCGCGGCGATCCTCGACGGCATGTCCTGGCTCGGGCTCGGCTACGACGAGGGGCCGGTCCACCAGATAGACCGTCTCGCGCGCTACGCCGAGGTTGCCGCCGGGCTGCTCGATGCCGGGCGCGCCTACCGCTGCTACTGCTCGCGCGAGGAGCTCGATGCGATGCGCGCCGAGCAGCAGCGCCGCGGCGCGCTGCCGCGCTACGACGGGCGTTGCCGCGACCGCAAGGATGTCCCGGCAGGCGTCGATCCCGTGATCCGCTTCAAGAACCCCCGCGACGGTGAAGTGCGCGTTCACGATCTCATTCACGGCGAGGTGGTGTTCGACAACCGCCAGCTCGACGATCTGGTGATCGTCCGGTCCGACGGCGGGCCGACCTATCACTTCGCGGTCGTCGTCGACGACGCCGACATGGGCGTTACGCACGTGATCCGCGGCGACGATCATCTCAACAACACGCCGCGGCAGATCAACCTGTTCGACGCGCTCGAGATCGAGGCGCCGGCGTACGCGCACATGCCGATGATCCACGGCCCGGACGGCGCCAAGCTCTCCAAGCGCCACGGCGCCGTCGACGTGCTCGACTACCGCCGCGAAGGTTTCCTGCCCGAGGCGATGCTGAACTATGTCGCGCGCCTCGGCTGGGCGCACGGCGACGGCGAGATCTTTGCGCTCGACGAGCTGATCGAGCTGTTCGATCTCTCGGGCGTCAGCGCGGCGCCGGCGCGGTTCGACCCGGAGAAGCTGCGCTGGGTCAACCAGCAGCACATGATGCGCCGGCCGGCGGCGCAGCTCGGCGAGCTGCTCGGCTGGCAGCTCCGGGAGATCGGCGCCGACCCTGCTGCGGGGCCGCCGCCGGAGGAGACGGCCGAGGCGCTGCGCGAGCGCGCCCAGACGCTGCGAGAGATGGCGGAGGGCGCCCGCTGCTATTACGGTGAGCTCGAGGGCTACGACGAAGCCGCGGCGCGTAAGTTTCTCGGTGAGGCCGCCGCGGCGCCGCTGACGGCGCTCGCAGACGCCCTGCGCGCGCTGCCCGAATGGACGGACGAGGCCCTGGAAGCCGCCGTCAAGGGCGTGGCGGAGAAGCTCGGCCTCAAGCTCGGCGCGGTCGCTCAGCCGCTGCGCGTCGCCCTGGTCGGGCAGGCCGCATCGCCGGGCATCGGCGTCACGCTCAGGCTCGTCGGGCGCGAGCGGACCCTGGCGCGGATCGCGCGTGCGATCGATCACGGCAACGCTATACTCGCGCAGCGATGAGCGGGACGGTGAGCGGCTAGGCCATGCGTGCTCGGGAGGCGGCGCGCTGTGCGCGCCATCTGCTATGGCTGGCTCGCACGCGTCATTGGGGCATCGAGCAAATTCGGGCCTATCAGCGCGATGCGCTGGCGGCGATCCTCGAACATGCGGTCGCGACGGTTCCTTATTATCGCGAGCTCGGCATCGGCAGGTCGAGCTTGCGCGGTGACGATGCCATCGAGGCCTTTCCGATATTGACCAAGCAGCTCGTGCAACAGCACGAGGCACGGCTGATCAGCGACGCGCACGATCGCGCCGGGCTACGCGTATCGCGCACCTCCGGCAGCACCGGCGAGCCGACCTCGACTTTCTACGATACCGATGCATGGCTGTTGATGAAGCATGCGCTCAAGCTACGGCGCACCTTGTCGCATCTGCGCTTGCCGCCGTATCGGGTGCTCGTCATCGGCGAAAGCCCGGCCTCGCCGCTGGCGGGCCCGGGTTTTCCTCTGGCAGGTGTCCGGTACATCGCGATCGAGGACGGCGTCGAGGCGCATCTCGACGTCATCCGGCGCTTCCGGCCGAACGGCATCTACGGAACGCCGTCATGGCTGCTCGAGATCGTGCAGACGGCCCGGCATCTCGACATGCAGCTGCCTGCCGCGCGCACGGTCTGGACGAGCGCGGAGGTTCTCACGGCCGCGGCGCGCACGGAGATCGAAAGCGGCTTCGGTTGCCGTGTTCGGGATGTCTACGGCAGCACGGAGTTCAAGGAGGTCGCCGTCGAATGCAGCTTCGGCCGGCGCCACGTCAACTTCGAGACGAGCTACGTCGAGGTGATGCGCGATCATGGCGGCGGTCCCGGCTCGCTGCTGATCACGAATCTCGTCAACCGGGCGATGCCGCTGATCCGCTACAGAATCGGCGACGTCGGCGAGCTTGCGAGCGGCCCCTGCCCCTGCGGCAGAGCGGCGCCGTGGATCGAGAATATCGGCGGGCGCGAGGTCGATCTCATCGAGCTCACCGGCGGCCGGAAAATCTCACCGTATGCTTTCAGCACGCTGATCGAGACCGATGCCGCGATAGCCCGCTACCGGCTGCTGCAGCGCTCCGCCACGGAGGTGGAGGTTCAGTATCAGCTGCGGCCGGGCGCGACCGCGGCGGACGTGACCAGGCTCGGCAGCGCGCTGCGGTCGGCCGCCGAAGGCAGGCTCGAATTCTCGTTCAGCCGCGTCGATCGGATCGAAAGAACAGCGGCAGGCAAGCACCGCATCCTGATCCGCTCCGCGGACTTGGAGTGATTGAACGCGCACCCTCCAGCACTGTGACGCGATTCACAATTTGCAGCTGCGGGATTACATATTGCGGAAGCGGTTGGGTTAGTCTGAGCGCCACACACACAATCCACCGAAACGGGGCGGCGTAGCTTCATGATCGACCGGTTGCCGTCCACGCGCAACACGCCAAGATTGGATCCGTCTCCGGGCAGCACCGCGCGCCCCCTGAACGTGCTGCTGCTCAACTACGAGTATGCGCCCATGGGCGGTGGCGCGGGCAACGCCACCCACCAGACGGCGCGGCATCTGGTCGAGCAAGGGCACTGCGTCCACGTCCTGACGTCCGCCCTGCCGGGGCAGTCCGCCGTTGAGACCATCGACGGAGTCGTCGTTTGGCGCGTGCCGAGCTTTCGCACCAGCATGCTCGAATGCGGCCTCGCCGGCGCCGCCAGCTACCTGCTGTTCGCGTTCTTCAGGCTGATGCGCTTGGCGCGCAGCTACGACTATGACTTGTACCAGTTCTACTTCAGCCTGCCGACCGGGCTTCTGGCGCTGTACGTGCGCTGGGTGCTGGGAAAACCCTATGTGATCGCGCTCAGGGGCTCGGACGTCCCCGGCTACGACGATTCCGGCTGGTTCATGGCGCCGCTGCACCGCCTGTTGCGGCCGCTGACGCGTTATCTGTGGCGACATGCGAGCGCCCTGACGGTGCTGAGCAAGGGGCTCATGAAGCTCGCCCGTGAAACCGTGCCCGACGTCGAATTCAAGCTGATTCCGAACGGCGTGGACGAGAAGCAGTTTCCGCGCAAGACCGCCTGGAAGAACGAACCCAAAGTCCGGCTCATCACGGTTTGCAGAATGGTGGGCCGCAAGGGCTTGCAGCACCTCATCGAAGCGATGCGCGAGCTTCAGCACAGCGGCGTCGAGCTTTGGCTGGTGGGCAGCGGGCAGGAACAGGCGAACATCGTCAGGCTGGTGCAGCGCCATGAGCTCGAAAACTGCATTTGGATGCCGGGCTACGTTCGCCGTGAAAGGCTCTATAATTTCTATCAGCAGGCCGATATCTTCGTGCTGCCTTCCCTGAGTGAATCTTTCGGTCAAGTGTTGCTCGAAGCAATGAGCACCGGCCTGCCGGTCGTGGCGACCACCGTCGGCGGCATCCCCGAGATCATCCATCACAAGCGCGGCGGCCTGCTGATTCCGCCCGCCGACCCCGGAGCGATTGTCGAGGCCGTCCGCTCCCTGATCGCATTCCCGGAACGACTCGGCAAGATGGGCCGATACAACGCGACGTACGCCCGCGAGCGGTACAACTGGACCTCGGTTGCGACCGAGTACGAGACTTTGTACCGCCGTGTGTTGGGCCAAGACGTCCCGCGGCCGATAGACGAAACCGGCCGCATGCGTAGGCTTGAATCCAGCTAGCCTGAAAACACCCCGGCTTCCTTCGCTCCCAAGCGGCTTCGCGTTAGACTCTGCGGGCCTTTGCCGCCGCGAGCCTCTGCGCGATCGGCGACGCGTGTCGAAGCGGCGCATCGCGAGCAGCGGTCTGACGGAGTCTTGAGTGCGCAATACATTGGCTGTGCTGCACGGCGCCGAGCTTCACGGCGGTCGCGACCTGGACCACGCCTATCGCTGCAGCGAGCTCGACGGCGACGCGCCTGCTGCACGCGCGCCGTACCTTGCCGGCGTCTTCGGTGCGGTCGGCGGGCTCGTTACCGATGCCGGCAACGCGGACCTCTCGAAGCTCCGCGTGCAAAGCCGCATCGTCAGGGGCACGGAAACCGTTTCGGGGGCCGCGATGAACGTTCTGTTCAGAGGCCGATCCAAAACCCTCGAGTTCGCGGCCCGGCATATCCTGGGCAGCGAAGACTTCGTGCGTTGCAAGGCGAGCGCGAGGCCGGCCGGCGGCTGCGACGTGCTGGTCACGGATCATCCTCTGCTCGACGGCGGAGCATGGGCGCTACGCCCCGCGATTCGCGTGTGCCATTGGCTGCGGCAGCGCTCCGAGCTGCGCGGCACCTGGCCCGAAACGCTCGAGTGCCTGCCGGCGAGCCTGAAAAAAGAGCTGCGGCGCTGGCTCGGTAAACGCGACTATCGCGCCCGCATCGTCTCCGACCTGCCGGCCAAGCTAGAGTTTTACGAGCGCTACCTGTTGCCGCAGGTCAAGCAGCGCTTCGGCGCCGCCGCCGTCGTGCCGAATCGACACACCTACCGGGGGGAAGCCGACGTCTCGGTGCTGTTCGAGCTTCGCGCTGCCGACGAGTTTCTCGGCGCGAGCCTGTTGAAACGCGACGGCGACACGCTTTTCATCGGCAGAACCGCGTTTTCACCGGCGCAGGTCGTGCCGAGTGAAGTATTGGACTTCTTCTGCCTGGTGCTCGCGCAGCGTCTGGGCTGCCGCTGGCTGGATCTCGGGCTCACGCGGCCGCAGCTCGACGACGGCGTGCTCCTGTACAAGGCCAAGTGGCGGCCGCGGCTGGTCCCGCCCGGCGCGCTCAAGAGCGCGATTCGAATCCGCCCGTTGAGGGCCTCGGCGGCGACGCTGGGGTTCCTGAGCCGCAACGGCTTCATCGAGCGCCGCGCGGGACGGTACGTGGTGCGGCGCTTGCGCATGGCCGGCGAGCCGGGCGTCGAGGCCTTGGGCGAGATCTCGGCGCTGGCGGAGCGGGCGGGCGTGGACGAGATGCTCGTCGCCTTTCCCGGCGCCACAGAGAGGGCGGCGGCGGCGCCGAAGCGCACGAGGCTGTGCGCGCTCGGAAGCCGGAACGACGCGCTCGAAGCGTTCTTGAGACTGCCGTGAGCGCCATTCTGCAAAAGCTGCGCAACGTCTCTTCGAACTACCTCGCGGCAATCGTCCACGGGCTCATCATCATTCTGCTCACACCCTTCGTGGTGCACGAGCTCGGCACCCCGCTGTATGCGGTCTGGGTCATCGTCCAGACGATCGGCTACTACCTCGGATTCCTGGATTTGGGGGTCGTCGATGCGCAAGTGCAGCGCCACTCGGTGCTCGCCGCGCGCAATCAATCGGCGAGCCTCGGCGAGCTGCACGGCACGGTGCTGGTGTTGTTCCTCGGTGCCGGCATCGTCGCCTGCGTGCTCGCGACCGTCGTCTCCGTGTTGCCGAGCGCCGCGCTGCTCGACATTCCTCTCGACGCGCGCGATCTTTATGCCTGGGTCTTGCGGCTGATCGGGCTGGCGGTGCTGCTGTCGTTCGTCGAGGCCGCCGCCAACGGCATTTTCGAAGGCCATCAGCGCTACGACCTCATGAACGCGGTCGGCATCGTCGTAGCCGTGCTCGGCGCGATCGCGAGCTTTGCCGTCCTCTATGCCGGCTACGGCCTGCTCGGGCTCGCCGTCGTGCGGGTTGCCGAGAGCGCGCTCGGCGCTGCCGGCAAGTGGCTCACCGTGCGCCGCGTATTTCCGCCGAGCTCGTTCCCTAAGCTCGGCTTCGATCGAGCCTCGTGGCGCTCGATTCGGAGCTTCAGCCTCTGGAACAGCCTCAACGACATCGTCACCGAGGGAACGGCGCAGCTCGACAAGCTGCTGATACCGATTCTTCTGGCGAGCGCGCTCGTCACACCTTATTCATTGATCGTCACCGTGGCGGCGCTGGTCTTCGTCGTCGCCGAGCCCATCACCGAGACGCTCTTGCCGCTCGCGGCGAGCCGCCACGGCAAGGGCGACACCGTCTCTCTGGGGGTCGTGCTCGAGCGCGGCAGCAAGCTCGTCAACACCGTCACGCTGCCGACGACGATCGTGCTCTTGTGTTTCGGGACGGCGATCCTGGACTTGTGGATCGGGGCGGAGTACACGAACGCGGATCCTCGGGTTCTCTGGTTCACCGTGCTGAGCTTCTTTCTTTCAACCTACTTCTGGTCCGCGCTGGCGGTGCTCATGGGCTCCGGCCTCGTGAAGCGGATCTTCTGGACCTCGGTGCTCGAGGTCGCGATCGTGCTGGCGCTGATCCTCGCGCTCACACCAAGGCTCGGGCTGGCGGGTCTCGCGCTCGCGGGCTTAATCGGCAACGCGCTCATCGGCTTCGCGTACTTCGTCGCCGGCGCGTGCGCGCTCGCGCGCTTGAAGCTGGCGCCGTATCTCTGGAGAACACTGGGCCGACCCGTCATCGGCGGCCTGCCGGCGCTCATCGTCGGTATCTGGCTCGCGGGCAACGTCGATCTCGACGGCTGGATCGGCGCCGCCGCATGCGTGGCGGCCACGGGGCTGTGCGGCGTCGTCGGCGTGGCCTGGACCACGATGAGCCGCTGGGAGCGTGCCCGTTACGCGGCTGCCGTGCGGCGAGTCCTCGCGCCGACGCCCGCGCGCGGCAGGGGCTGGCGGGGCGGATGATCGTGACGGCGCGGCGCAGCATGGCTCAGGCAGACCGGGATCGGCGCGTGCATACGCGGCGGCTGATGCCGGCCGACGCCCAAGCCATCGCGGCGCTCGAAGACGATACCTACCCCGTGGAGCTTCGCGCCGGGCGCAGACAGATCGAGTTCGATATCGAGGACGCCGACTGGGAAGACTGCAACCTCGGCATGGGTCTGTTCGACGGCGATACGCTCGTCGGTATTTTCCTGCTGTATTACGAAGCCGACAGCCGGCGATTGTTCGACTATTTCGGCGTCGCCCGGCCGCCGGGGCTCGCCGCGGAGGAATGCCTGTACGTCGCGGATTTCGTCGTGCGGCGGCCTTATAGCCGCTACATGTGGCGGTTGCTTGCCGAATGCATGTCCCTGTTCCGCGACTACTACGGTCTGCCGATGCTCGCGTTCAGCGCGCAATCGGCGTTGGAGCGATGGCTCGCCCGACAGAAAGCCTTCGCGCGTTTCGGCTACGCCTACGCGGGCGCGCAGCGCTACCAGCTCGACGGCCCGCCTCACGAGACGTTCCTGGTGCGCTTCGAGCCGAGCCCCGGTTTCGCCGTCGCGCCGCTGGAGGCACGGGCCGAGTTGCGCGTGGAAACCGTGCAGACGCAGCTCGGGTGGCGCAAGCTCGCGGCCGACTGGGACGCGCTGCTTCGTCAAGCCCCGAATTGGACGGCGTTCCAGTCGTTCGAGCTGCAGCGGATCTGGTGGGATCACTTCGCCGACGACGGCAGGCTGCTGATCCTCGTCGTCCGCGACGGCCGGGGCGTGCGTGCGATCGCGCCGTTGCGCATCGTGAACACGGTCTATTACGGCTGCCCGAGAAGGCTCGTCAAGTTCATCGGCGAGCACGGCGAGATGGACCGCCCGACGGTGCTGCGCCGCGGCGAGGATCGCGAGGCGGTCGAAGCGATCTTCCGGCATCTCATTGGCCAGCGTCATGCCTGGGATGCGCTGATGCTCTACGAGCAGCCCGTGAACGGCACCGTGGCGTCCGTCGCCGAGGCGCTGCTCGCCGAAACCATGCTCGTCGGCATCGTGCCGGGGCCGCCGTGCCCCTGGGTGGACCTGGGAGGCACTTGGAGCGCGTTTCTGGCGTCCAAGTCCGGCGGTTTCAGGAAGTCGCTGAGACGCAAGCTCGCGCGACTCAAGGCGCGAGGCGAGGTGAGCTTCACCACGCACGAGACCTGGCCCGCGGTCGAGGATGCGTTTCGCGATTATCTCGACGTCGAGCGCCGCAGCTGGAAGCAGGAGAAAAAGCTCGGCGTGGCGAAGACCGCCGCCTCGCTCGAATACCATCGGGCGCTCGTGCATGCGCTCGGCCCGAGCGGCCGGATCATTTTCCGGATTCTGTCTCTGGACGGCAGGCCCATCGCGGCGACCTTCGGCGTGCTCGAGCGGGGCCAGTTTCTGTCGCTGCATATCACCCATGACGGAGAGTTCGGCGAGTATTCTCCCGGCGTGCTGCTCACGGCGTACGAGCTCGAGGAGTGCTACGGCAGGGCGGATCACGCGCAATACGAGCTGCTCGGCGGGTTCCTCGAGAACAAGACGAGCTGGACGGCGAACACGCGCGAGACTTGCCAGCTCTACGCCTACCGGCGCGAGCCGCTGTTCACGATGCACTATGCCTGGCATTTTCGAATCGAGCCGGCGCTGAAGCGAGTTTTCAAGCGGCTGGGTCTGTTCCGTTTCGCCGTCGCCGTCAAGAACGGTTTGAGTAAGCTGATCTTTGGGACGAAGGAGCCTATTTGACGACCAGATCGCATTCCGGCGCCGGGCTCGTGAGTGTTGCCCCCGGCTCCGCTTCGCTCGACGTCGAGCAGAGCATCATTCCTTTCCACCACGCGCTGCATGAGGCAGCGCTGTTTTCCGATGCCGCGCTCGCGCGCCTCATCGACGTGCACCCACGCGAGAGCATCCATATCCATCATATGAGCGGCACCAGCGAAGCGCCTGGCTACCTGGATGCGATGCTCGGCTCGATCACGGGAGAGGAGGCGCTAGCCGCCATTCGGCGCGGCAAGCTGTGGATGAGCCTGATACATATAGAGCAGCATGGCCAGTATGCCGAGCTCCTGCACGAGCTCTACGGGCAGCTCGAGCGGCAATCGCAACTGCGTACGCTGCCGGCCTCCAGACTGGCGAACTTGCTCATCTCCTCACCGAAAGCCGAGGTCTTCTACCATGCCGACGCCCAGCACACGGCGTTGTGGCACATTCGCGGCGAGAAGCGCCTGTTGGTTTACCCGCCCTGGGACGAACGCTGCTTGTCCCGCGAGAATCGTGAGCTTTGCCTGCTCGGCATGCTCGTCGATGATCTCTACAAGGCGGAATACGACGACCTCGCGGCTGTGTTTGCAATGCAGCCGGGCGATGCTGTCACGTGGCCGCACAGCACCCCGCATCGCGTCGTGAACGTTTCGGGTTTGAACGTGTCGCTGTCCACGGAGCATCACACTCCGGCTTCGCGCACTCGACGACAGGTCGCCGCGGCGAATTGGTTTTTCCGCAATCGCCTCGGCGTGGCGACGCGCTCGCTGGAAATCGAGGGCTTGGGAGCGATGACCAAAAGAGCGCTCTACTTCGGCTTTCGCGCTGCGGCCAAGCTGCTCGGCCGCGGAACTCTGGTGCCCCGCGATCCGGACGTCGAGGCGACGCTTCGCCTCGATCCGCGTGATCCTCGAGGCTATACAGAGCTGGGCAATGCCTGAGTCCGGCGTCTCGCCCGGCAACGCGCCGTCCAGCGCGCGCTTCAGAGTCGAGACTGTCACGACCATCGACGGCTGGCGGAAGATCGCCGCAGCCTGGGACCGGGTGTTGCGTGCCACGGAAGAGTACACCGGCCTGCAGAGCTTCGATTTCCTGTCGACCTGGTGGGCATGCCTTGCGGCGGACCGGAAGCTCTGGATCCTCGCGTTCTACGACGGCGATGAGCTCGTCGGCGTAGCGCCGCTGCAGCTCGCCGAGCGCCGGATTCTCGGCAAGGCGTATCGAGCTCTACAGTTCCTGGCGATGACCGAGGACATCTTGCGCCCGACCATGCTGTTTCCGGCGGAGCATCGCCAGGCATTGCTCGCCGCCCTCAACGGGTTTCTCGCCGAGCACCGCCGGAGCTGGGACGTGCTCGAGCTCGACGAGCTGACGTGCGCGGACCTGCTGATCGACAGCATGGAGCAGCTCGCGAGCTGCTCCGGGTACCTGCACCGGAAAACACCGTTCCATCCTTGCCCGTTTCTCGACCTGTCTTCGCAGACACCGGATTCGTATTGGCAGGGGCGCTCGAAGAAGCTGCGCAAGAATCTGCGTGCCGGCGAGCGCAAGCTCGCGCAGATGGGGCCGGTGGACTTGGAGGTCTATCGGATGCCCGAAGACATTCACGAGGGCTTCGAAAAGTTCCGAGACCTCGCGCGCCTGAGCTGGAAGCACGAGGCCAGGATCGGCATGGCCGACGATGCGCGTTATGAGATTTTTTACGACCGCGTGCTCGACACTTTTGCACGACGTCACGGCGCGCGCGCGTTGATCCTGACGGTCGCGGCAAGGCCGGTCGCGGCGACCCTCGCGCTGCTCTTCGACGGCGTCTACTACTCGCTCCAGATCGTGCACGACGAGGCCTATGCGCGCTACTCTCCCGGCACGCTGCTCGAGGCTCGCGAGCTCGAGCTGTTGCTGCGCGAGCGTGACGCGCGGCGCTACGAGTTCATGGGCGGCGCGCTGAGGAACAAGCTGCGCTGGACCGGCGACGCCGTGCCGAGCGTCTGCGTGAGGTTGGCGCGGCCGGATCCGCGCATGCGCGCCGTGGAGCTGTATGAGCGCGTAAAACCCGTCGCCAAGCGCGCGCTCGAGCGGGCGCGCGCCGCCGCGGCCGCGCTTCGACGGAGCGCTCGCGCATGATCGGGCCGTTGAAGCTTCTGTTCCATCCGCTGCCGGTCAGGCTCGATCCCGCGCCGCTGCGCTCCGCAGCGGAGCCTGCGAGCTGGTCGTTGCCGGGCCGCGCCGACAGCAGGGTGTTGCTCACGTTCCACGGCACGGCGGCGGTCTACCAGGCGGTGCGGTCCTTGCGCCTCGCCGACGGCGAGAAGGTCCTGATCCCTTCCTACAACTGCGGGCACGAGCTCGAGCCCGTGCTCCGTGCCGGCGCGGCTGTCGGCTACTATGGAGTCGACGCGCGTCTCGACGTCGATCTCGACGACCTCGCGGCTGCGATCGACTCGAGCACGCGCGCGGTGCTGGTGACGCACTACTTCGGTTTCCCGCAACGGATCGAGCCGATTCGGCGGCTCTGTGACGCCCAAGGCCTGTCGCTCATCGAAGATTGCGCGCACGCGCTTTTCAGCTGCGACGGAGATACGCCGATCGGCGTCGCGGGCGACTTCGCCGTGTACAGCCTACGCAAGAGCTTGCCGTTGCCGCATGGCGGCGCGCTCGTCTGCCACGATCCGCGCCGACCGCTGCCGGGCTTCCTGCCGCGGCCGCCGCGATTCTCGACCGCGCTCAAATGGCTAGACCGCTACCGAAAGTCTTTCCAGCCGCCGCGGCGCCGGCTCCTGCGGCCGCTCGCGATCGTCGCGCTTTTAGCCGCGCGGCTGGCGGTCGATATGGGACGCGGGCTCGGCGCGCTCGGCCGCCGCCTCGGCGCCGTGCAGTGGGATCCCGACGATGAGTCGCTCCGATTCCCCGATGCGGTGCTGGAGTGGGGCGCGGCCGCGTCCGTCGAGCAGGCGCTGCACCGGGCGCGCCCTCGGGCGATTGTGGCGGCGCGCCGCAGGAATTTCGCGCGCTTGCTGAGCGCGGGCGCGCGCTTCACGGGCTGCGTGCCGCTCGTCGGCGAGCTGCCGCCCGGAGTCTGCCCGTTGTACTTTCCGGTCTTGGCCGAGGATCCACTCGAGCTGGTTCGGAGACTACAGCGGCATGCCGTGTCCGCGGTGCAGTGGTGGGACCAATTTCACCCTGCCGTGCCCTGGCGGCAATTCCCCGAAGCCCGGCGGCTCAAAGAGCGCGTCGTCGTGCTGCCGATCCATCAGGATCTCCAAGACGCGCATATGGACCGGATCATCTGGCTGCTCGAGCGCGGCTAATGCCGCGGGCCTCAGCCGGGGCCGCGGGAGCCCCTGACGAAGACCTGCCGTGCGCTATTGGTTCTGTCGAGACAAGCCGCGATAGTTTACGCCGACGAACACGCTGTTCACGCTCGTATCGCCGGGTTCCTCGTTGACGAACTCCTGCCTATAGGAATCGACTCCGAAGGCCAGAAACATGGTCCGCGTCATGGCCCATTCGAAAGTCAGCTGCAAGCGCGCGTAGTCACGCTCGTCGCGTTGGTTGAGGTCGTCGATCGGCACGAACGACGCCAGAGACAGCCCAAACTCACCGGTGAAGCGCGGTGAAAACTGCTGGCGCAGAAAGACCCGCACGTCGTCTCGTTCCGTCAGGAAACCGTTGGCGTTGGGATCGACGGCGTGCCTCAGTCCCAGGTTCCACGTCGAGCGCTCGGTGCGCTTTCTGAATCCGAAGCCGATCGACGCGTTGGTCGACGAGCTCTCGACGCGGCTCTGTGAGTCCTGATCGAGGAAACCGTAGTCGTCTTCCTGCACGCCGGCGAACACGTTGAACGTCCAGGTCTGCGACAGCGGCCGCGCGAACGCGGCTTCCAAACCGACGGAATCCGTGGTGTTCGCGTTCCTCTCGGCGTTGAATTGCGAGACGAAGACGGTCGCCGAAACTCGGTTGAGCTCGCTCAGCTGGCGGTTGAGCTGCAACGCGACCGTTGTATCGTCGAAGTCGGTGCGGAATGTCGTTGCGCTCAGCTCGGAGTAAGAGACGTCCAGCCGCCGAACGGCCAACTGCAACTGACTGCGTGGGGACAGGCGGAAATCCAGATTGCCGCCCAAGTCCACACGCTTTCGTTGCTCGTCGAAGGCGACGATACGTCCGGTGTCGGGGTCGATGGGAGCCTCGGCATCCGGATCCTCGGGCACGGCATCCGCGAACTCGGCCCTGAGAACGCTTTCCTCGGCATAGTTCGACTGAAACCCCGCGCTGACGTCTTGCCAGTCGTATTCGCCGCCGGCGCGCAGGAATACGTCCTCGCTCTCGAGATCCTCGTACTGCGAGTCCGAATAGGCGTCGACCGAAATCCCCGGAGCCAAGAATATATTGCCCCTCTCGTTGAAGTTCGACAGCGTAACGGCCGCGTCGAGCACGCCGAGCGACGCGCTCCGTTCGTCTTCCTCAGTGCGCAGGACGTTGTCGTTGCTGGTGATGCCGAAGCGGACGTCTGGAACGGCTTCCCACGCCGCGCGTGCGGTCGTCGGCACCGCCGCGAGCAGGAAGGATAGAACGAATGTCAGGCGTCCAGAGTTACTGAGAGTCGAAATCATGATTGGGTTACCGCCGGCGCGATTCATTTCTGCGGACATTGTACAGATTTGGACTCGCCAAGCGACAGCGGAATGCGCACGCGAAACCGGCAGCCCTGGCCCTCGCCCGTCTCCACTGTCACCGTTCCGCCGATCGCACGGACCGTTTCCCGAAGCTGGAACGCGCCGATCCCCATGCCGGTTTCCGGGGAGGTGCTGTAGAACGGGCGGAACAGCCGGTATTTGACGAATGAGTCCGACATACCCGGGCCGTCGTCGGCGACCTCGATGACGGCAGTCTCCAGCTCCCTGCCGAGGCTGACCCGCACGGAGCCGGTCTCGGACGCGGCCTGCTGCGCGTTGCGGATCAGATTTGTGATCCCGAAGGCCAGACGTTCGGCATCCGCGAGGACGTCGACCGCGGCATCCGGTGCCTGGAGCTCGGGAGTGGGCGAGAAGACCCGGCAGCGCTCGACGGCATTTCCGACCACGGCGCGCAGGTCGGTTCGGCTCGGAGTGCTCGTTGCAGCTCGCAGCCCGAGCTGCTTGAGCGTCGCGTTCATGCGTTCCACGGAAACCTTGATCGTCGTAATGGCGTCATCCATGAACTCGGGATTACGCTGATGGCGCGCCGCATTGTGCAACAGCAATGTCTGTTGAGCGATGATGTTCTTGAGATCGTGCATCAAGAACGCGGTCATGCGGCCGTAGGTCTCGAACTGCTGGGCCTCGGCCAGACGCTGCGACACGTAGTGTTGCGCGAGATAGCTGGCGACCTGCCGGCCGCTGGTGCGCAGTAGATCGATATCCTCGAAGTTGAGCCTGTCGCTGGGGCTCCTTTTCTCGAGAACTACGAAGCCGAACAGCTTGTCCTGAAGCAGCAACGGGACGACCCATACGCTGATGTTCAAATACGCGGCCAGCTTACCGAGAAAATGCTCGCCTGCCGTAGACGGCGGCGGCTCGTCGCTATCGACGATCCACGCCTTCGCTTCCATATGCGCCATGAGCGCGTCCCTGGGCAGCTCCTGCCAGGGGAAGGAGAACTCGGTTTCCCGGCTCCATGACGCGGCGGGCACGTACAGGCTATGGTCGTGCTCTTGCACGAACAACAGCCCGCCGGGGCTTTCGATGATCTCGGCAAGCGCCTTGACGCCGCGCTCCGGCAACGGCAGCGACGTCGTCGTCGAGGAGAGGCTGTCGATGAGCCGCAGCCACTCCTCGCGGTAGTCGTACTTGAAGCGCGCGAGCCGCTTGCTCAGTACCACCTTCCAATGTCGGAACGTTTGCCCCATACGGATCAGTATAGGCGTAGCGGCGTCCCGGCCGCTGAGCAATGCGTCCCCCTCCGGCCTGCCCGCGGCAGCTCGGGAGGTTCGTGCCGAGCGCGCCTGGCGGATTGCCGACGCTGACGGCTACCAGCAGATGCCTTGATACACCTGGTCGCTGCGCCGGTCGTGCATGGCTCTGACGAGGTCGACGACGCGTTGGCCCGGCTTCAGCGCAGTGAGGAGCTGCCTGAATTCGGGGTCGTTGTTGCCTATCACGATGGTGCCCGAAGAATTCGTCACCTCTTGCGGGGATGCCACCATGAGCTCGGCGATGTGCGGGATATGTTTGTCGATGTAGTCCTTGTTTGCGCCCATGAGCCGAGCGAGATTCACGTTGCGGTCGAACAGCTTGACCTTGTAGCCCTTGCCTATCAGGCGCTCGATCAGCTCGACGATAGGGCTCTCTCTCAGGTCGTCCGTTCCCGCCTTGAAGCTGAAGCCGAGAACGCCTACGGATTTCCCCCCTGCTTTCATGATCAGGTCCAGCCCACGCTGCGTCTGTAGATCGTTGCTGGGCAGAATCGCATTGAGGATAGGCAGGTCCAGATCGAGCGTGCGCGCCCGGTAGGTGAGCGCCCGCACGTCTTTCGGCAGACAGGAGCCTCCAAAGGAGAATCCGGGCTTCAGATAGTAAGGCGACAGATTGAGCTTGGTGTCCTTGCAAAAGATATCCATCACTTCGTGGCTGTCGAGCTTCAGGCTCTTGCAGATGTTGCCGATCTCATTGGCGAAGCCGACCTTGAGCGCGTGCCATACGTTGTCCACGTATTTCACCATTTCCGCGGATTCCACGGACGTCCGTATGACGGGGGCATCGAGGCCCGCGTAGAGCTCGAGCGCCAGGTCGCCGCTGCGCTCGTCCGTCTCTCCAATGACAGTCTTCGGAGGGTTGTAGAAATCGTGCACGGCGGAGCCTTCTCTCAGGAACTCCGGATTGTTGCAAACACCGAAGTCCTCTCCCGCGCGCAAGCCGGACTCTCGCTCCAGCGTCGGGATCACGATCTCCCGCATAGTGCCCGGCAGAACCGTGCTTCGCATGACGACGACGTGCCACTTGCCGTGATTCTTCAGGGCACGTCCTATATCCCGGCAAACGGTTTCCACGTAGTCGAGCGTCAGGGAGCCATTGGCCTGGCTCGGCGTGCCCACGCAGATCAGCGACAGCTGGGAGCCGGCGACGCCTTCCTCCGCCGAGGGCGTGGCTCTGAGCTTTCCCGCGGCAACGGCATCCTGGATCAGATCACCGACGTCTTTCTCGATGATCGGGCTGCGTCCCTCATTGATGAGCTGCACCTTCGTCGGGTTGGTATCAACGCCGATGACGGAATGATTTTCCTTTGCAAGGCAGGCGGCGGATACAGCGCCGACGTAGCCCAATCCGTATATGCTTACATCCATTGATTCGATCCAATCATAAAAACGAGCCGAAATCGACCATCGCCGGAGGTGCGCCTGGGCTGGTGTACCGGAAGAACTTCGCGAGCCGGTCTAGTAGTAGGCCGCAAGCTTCGCGTCGGACATGTTTAGAACGACGCCGATCAATTTTGCCGCGTCGATCATTCCCCGCGCTTCCTTCAACGCGCTGCGGGGGGTCTTGCGCTCGGCGATAACCAGCAATACCGCATCCACTTGAGGCGAGAATGAGAGAAAATCGTCCGATGCGAGCATGGGCGGAAGGTCGTATACGATGAGCGCCGACGTGTCCATCGACTGGATTTCCTCCGTAAACGTTTTCATGCGGGGAGAGTTGAGATTCTCGGACGAGTTCCAGACAGGCGTAGTGGTCGGCACGAGAATGAGCCGTTCGAAGGGCCGCAGCAGGATGTCTGCCAGGGACACGTCTCCGCGAAGGTAGTCACTCAAGCCGTGCTTGGGTGACAGACCCAGCCGCTGGTCCAGGTTTGGGCGACGCAGGTCCAAATCGACCAGGACGACACGCTGATTCATTTCCTCCGACAGGCTGATTGCCAGATTGACCGCGGTGATCGTCTTGCCGTCCCCCGCAGCGCAGGACGTGATGGCGAGGCTGGTCAGCCCGTCCGAGCGCATTCTCTGGAGCACCCGCGTGCGAAGCATCTTGTACGCCGCATGCGCCAGCGAGTCCGTCGCCGGCGTCAGCACCCGGTTCTCGAACAGAATATCGGCATCCGGAGCGACGATCGGGATGTTGTCGAAATCACTCTCGCGAAACTGCTGAGGCGGCGGCGTGATCGCGTAGCGGCGGTTCCTAGCGAGCTTGGCGCTGCGAAGGGCCATCTCGATCTTGCTCATGCTGGCATTCCTCTTCGAGGACTAAAGCACAATGGTGACTGCACACCCGAAGCCGGTCGCGGCGGCGGGCCGACACCGGCGCGCCCGCTGGCGCTCCGCTCCGGTCCTGAGGCACATGGGGTGATATCGTGCCCCAATTCAGTCCTTATGCCAATCTGGCCGTAGCGCAGCTCGAAGGTCCAAGGGTAAACGTCAGCGCGGCCCGTCCGAGTCATCCGCCGCCGTCGGTGGCGGAAGTGATCACATCAGTATACCGATAGGCCAATCGCGCTCCTCCAAGGAATTCGCCATAATGTGATCTGGGTCGCAACCGGTGTATCTGCAAAGGGCCGAGTCGCGAGGAGCGGGACGCCTGTGTAGGATATCGGGACGGCATAGTGTAAGGAGCCCGCATGCGACGAAAGAAAGCCTTGTCATTGATCGCCGGATGGATACTTGCGATCGGTCCTCTCGTTTGCGGCGCCCAGGCTGCCGATCTGGAAGGATACGCCATCAAGCCCGGCGACCTGCTCGACATCGCGGTATGGGGCGAGCCCGAGCTGCTGGGACAGGTGCTCGTCGCTCCCGATGGCTCCTTCGCGTTCCCGCTGGTCGGACATGTCGATGCCCGGGGCAGGACTGCCGCCGAGCTGCAGCAAACCGTTACCGAAAGGCTCGGTGCCTACATTTCGGCTCCGGTGGTCACCGTGTCCATCGCACAGATCAACGGCAACAAGATCTATGTGATCGGTCAGGTCAACGGGCCCGGCGAGTTCGTGATGAATCCGGCCGTGGATGTGCTGCAGGCCTTGAGCATGGCGGGCGGCACCACTCCGTTCGCCGCCTTGGACGATATACGAGTCCTGAGGCGCAGCGCGTCGGGTCAAACGGCGCTACCGTTCCGCTATTCGGATGTTATCCGCGGCCGCAATCTGGAGCAGAATATCCAACTGCAGGCCGGCGACGTCGTCGTCGTGCCGTGAGCCGGGGGCCGATACATTGCTATGAAAAACGTGGAACGCGCCTCGGTCCTTGCCGGCCGAGCGTCATATACTGGAAACCCGTAAGCCCTTGCCCGTGAATTGCCCGGCCCCAGTCAGATGAGCTCGATGCAGCTATCAGTCGTCGTGCCGCTGTATAACGAGGAGGAAAGCGTCGAGCTCCTGCATCAAAGGATTTCTGATGCTCTGCAAGGCACTGGGCTCGAATACGAGATCCTGTTCGTCGATGACGGCAGCCGGGATCAAACTCTCGAGCGCGCGGCTGCGATCGCGAGGCGGGATCCTCGATTGCGCGTGGTCGAGTTTCGAGCCAACTATGGGCAGACGCCCGCGATGGCGGCCGGAATCGATTTGGCCAGAGGAGCGATCATCGCAACCATGGACGGCGACTTGCAGAACGATCCGAGGGATATTCCCGCGATGCTGCGCGAATTCGACGACGATATTCACATGGTGGTTGGTTGGCGCAAGAACCGCCAGGACAAGCTGCTGACTCGCAAGGTGCCGTCCTGGATCGCCAATCGGCTGATCGGCAAGGTGACCGGCGTGCCGATACGCGACAACGGTTGCTCGCTCAAGCTCTATCGCGCGGACGTCATCAAGCGCGTCCCGCTGTATTCCGAGATGCACCGATTCATCCCTGCCATGGCGTCGATGACCGGAGCACGTGTCAAGGAAGTGCCAGTCACTCACCACGCGCGGCGGTTTGGCGCTTCCAAGTACGGCCTGTCGCGCGTTTACAAAGTGCTGCTCGATCTGCTCACGATCAAGACCATAGTCGGGTTCGCGCAGCGGCCGCTGCTCTGGTTCGGATTGCTCGCTGCGCCTTTCATGATCGTGAGCGCGATTGCGATCATCGCCTCGATCTTGCCGTTGTTCACGCCATCCGGGACTTTGATTCTGCCGATAGCGGGCGCGGGCGTGCTGTTCGGCGCGTTGGCGCTGTTCCTGATAATGGGCGGCGCCGTTGGGGAATTGATCTACACGACCGGCAATGTCGACTTGTCCGAATACTCGAGGTTGCTTGCGGTCGATCGAGTGCCGGCCGTGCATCGCCGTAGGAATGTCTCGGCGGAGCCGGAAGATGTCTGAGAGCTCGACAAGGCCGCGATACAGCATCGTCATTCCGGTCGGAGCCCGGGTCGACGAGCTCGACACGCTCATTGCGGAATACGACGAGGCTTTTGCATCGACCGGCAAAGCCTACGAGATCATCGCGGTGCTGGACGGGCGAAGGGACGAATCCCTTCAGATTCTGCGCGAGCTGTCGCGTTCGAACGAGCGTTTGCGCGTGATCGAGCTCGCCAAGACATTCGGAGAATCGGCGGCGCTCGCGGCCGGGTTCGACGCGGCACGCGCGGACCTGCTCGTGACGCTTCCAGCTTACTATCAGGTAACGCCGAGCGAGCTTCCGAAGCTGCTCGAGCAGGCCGGGCCGGATGACGACATGCTGATAGCCGTGCGATGGCCGCGGACCGGCGGAAGCTTCGACAAGCTGAGGCGCGGAGCGTTTCACGCACTGTTCGAGTTCACGAGCGGCATGACGTTTCGTGACCTGGGCTGCGGGGTGCGCTTGTTCAAGCGCGAAATAGCATCGGAGATTCCGCTTTACGGCGACCAGCACCGCTTCCTGCCGGCGCTGGCAAGTCGGCGCGGATTCCGCGTTCGCGAGCTCGACCTTCACCAGTCGCCGAAAGACGTATTTCGGGGGCGCTACCGCCTTCGCGAGTATCTGCATCGTTTTCTCGACGTGCTCACGGTGTTCTTTTTGGTGCGCTTCACCAAAAAGCCGCTGCGCTTCTTCGGCACGATTGGGTTTCTGGCGGCGAGCGTCGGCGGATTGTTCACGGCGGTCCTGGTCGTTCAACGTTTGTTTTTCGACGTGGCGCTTGCTGACCGGCCGGCGTTGCTGCTCGGATCCTTGCTGATCGTGCTGGGCGTTCAGACGTTTGCGCTCGGGCTCATCGGGGAGCTGATCATTTTTACGCATGCAACCCAGATGAAAGAATACGCGATCCGCTCGGTGATAGAGGGACCGGCCGCGAAGGAGAGCGCAAGCGCGCTGAGCGAAGAGCCGGCCGAGCAGATGTCCGCGCACGACGGTCCGAGGAACGTTACACAGTTGCCGTAGCCCTGCGCGGTAACGTGCCTCACCGCGTGGCACAAAACTTGCTCGGAATCTCGCAGCAGGCGTCGGCGCCTGCTGCGGGGGCACGGCATAGCCCCCTTGTCACGGAGAACCGCAATGTCACAGGGCTCGCTCGCCGTCACCGCAATCGAGGTCTCGCACCCTCTGCCGGTCCGCGACGAGGACCATCGGCGGCTGGCAGACGCCGGCCAGGTTGCGGGATTGTTGGAGCGAGTATCGGGGCTCGAGGAACAAAACCGCGCGCTCAGAATCCTGAACCAGCAGCTACAGTTGAACGCCGAGTATCTCGCGAAACAGGCTTTCGTCGACGCGCTCACCGGCCTCGGCAACCGGCGTTACATTGACTCCGCTATCGATTTGGCGACTTGCTCGACGAGCGGGACAGGCCGGCCGCTCGCACTGTTGTTGTGCGACATCGATTCATTCAAGCACTACAATGATGCTTACGGCCATGGCCACGGTGACGCCGTGCTCGTTCGGATCGCCGCGGCGCTGAGAATGTTCTGCCGGCGACAAGGCGACCGAGCCGGACGCTACGGTGGCGACGAGTTCGCGCTGCTGCTGCCGGAGCTGGATTCCGATGAGGCCGTCGCCGCGGCGGAGCGTTTGCGCATGGGCGTGGCGGACCTTGCCATCGGGCATCGCGAGACGCAGCTGGAACGGGTAACGATCACCATAGGTGTAACGACTATCGAGGGTAGATTGCCGCGTCGACGCCAGCAACTTCTCGAAGCGGCCGACGAAGCTTTGTATCGTGCCAAGCGCGGCGGCCGGAACCGCACCGAGTATCAATCGGTGAGCGAGAAAATATAGAGACGGTCGGTTCTGAATTTCGCGATCGCCTATCCCTTCAATAAGCTCCGATTCGAAAACCACCTGGAGATCGCGCCTTGACGGAGCCTGCGGTCCGGTCAGATTCGGACCTGTAGTACATATGAGGATTTGCTCGAAGTGTTAAGCTTCGGGCGAAGCCCGCGCCACAATTCGGAGGTAACATGGCGGCCATCTATGGATGCGTCAAGAGGGACGGTCCCGACCCTCGCTGCTTGACGCAGATGGCAGAAGCGCTCGCCCATCGGGGAGATGGGGTAACCGATCACTGGGTCCAGGGAGAAGTCGCTCTGGGATCCGGCCGCGCCGCGGTCCACGATAGAGAGGACAGAGCGGCGCCGTATACCAGCGCAGACGGGCAGACTCATGTCGTTCTGGACGGCGCGATCCTGAATCGGAAACCGCTTCGCGCATCGTTGTCGCAACAGGGCCTGGAGACTCGCTCGCAGAGCGATGCCGAGATCGTCGCCAAGCTCTTCGAGTCGTCGGGTTTGGATTGTTTTCGACTGCTCCGCGGGCCCTTCGCAATCGCGATATGGAACGGGAAGAGGCGTGAGCTCATTTTGGCGCGCGATCATCTCGGCCACAAGCCGGTCTTTTATGCGGAAACCGTCAGAGGCTTCTATTTCGCCTCGGAGACGAAAGCATTGCTGGCCGCGCGTGCCGTGCCGTTCGAGGTCGACCTCGAGACACTCTCGCATTTTTTGTCGTTTCGCTATGTTCAGGCGCCGCATTCCCTTATCAAGGGCGTAATCAAGCTCGCGCCCTCCCATGCGCTGGCATATGGAAACGGCGGCGCGGTCACCCGGCGCTTTTGGGCGCCGAGCTTCGAGCGCAAGCACGATCTTCGCGCGGAAGAAATCGTGGAGGGCTTGGACGAAAAGCTGCGGGAAACCGTGCAAGCGCACCTCGACGACGGATCCACGGGCGCTTTTCTCAGCGGAGGCCTCGATTCCGGCCTCATCGTCGCCAACATGGCGCGCATCCTGCAGAAGCCTTTCCCGACGTTCTCGCTCGGCGTCGACGACGAAACGGACGAGGTTCCGGACGCCCGGCTCGTCGCTCGGAAGTTCGGCACCATTGCACACGAAGAATACATAAAGGCGGACTTCATCCGGTCCTTGCCGGCGATGATCTGGCACTTGGACGAGCCCTCCGATGAAGTCGTCGTGAGCAAGTATCTCGGCGCGCGTATGGCCGCTTCGCTCGTGGATCGGGTGATGTCAGGTGACGGCGGCGACGAGCTATTCGCCGGTTTCCCGCGCTACCTCGGCGTCCGCGATGCGCGCTACTTGAGCAGCCTTCCGGCGGCCCTGAGGAATGGAATCATCGCTCCGCTCGCGGAACGCCTGGCCGGACGGGCCGGCATCAGGACCTTCATCGGGAAGATCGGGTTGCTGGTCGAGATAGCGGGCGCGGGTGAGCTTCCGGAGCGTTATGCTCAGGCGATCGCGGCCCAACGATTCCGCCCTGACGCAAAGCGCAATCTGTTCACCGAGCGCGTGTGGCAAGAGGTCTCCGGAGCCGACAGCCACAAGCTCCTCGTAGATCAAGTCCTCGAAAGCGATGCTGACGATCCCATCGAGAAGCTGATGTATGCGGATTTTATGACGCGGCTCCCCGAGCACCTTTTGATGCTCGGGGACCGAACGGGGGCGGCCTATGGCGTCGAGGTGCGTTGTCCGTTCGCCGACAAGGAGCTCGTCGAATTCACCGGCGCGATTCCTGCCAACATGAAGCTTCGCGGCAGAAAAGCAAAGCATATCGAGCGGATTCTCGCCGGCAGAATGCTGCCGGAGCAAATCGTGCGAGCCAAGAAAACGGGGTTGCGGTTTCCTTTTGCGCAGCTTTTTGCCGGAGCGCTATATCCGTTCTTGCAGAGTGTTTTCGCGCGGTCTCTGGTCGTCGAGCACGGCATATTTCGCAGCGAGTACATCGATCGGCTTCTCGAAGAACATCGCCGCGGCGTGGTAGATCACTATGTTCGTCTATGGATGCTGCTGTGCGTCGAGATCTGGTACCGGATGATGACCGAAGAGCTACACTATGAGGACATGACGCCCTGGATGGAGTCTCATCTGGCCGCGTCGGGCCTCGGGCCGGAGGACGGGATCGCAGCCGCGACGCCGGGAAGCGCGGAGCGGCCGGGAGTCAAGGGAGGTTGACGGGCGCTTCGGCCGGCGGCGCCGGACCGGCCGGCCGGTACCTCAGGAATACGAAGGCGCCCAGTATCGAAGGCACGATATAAGTGCCGCGTAACAGCAGACCGATAGTGACGGCGTCAGCCAAAGACACGCCGACGAGCTGAAGAAACAGCGCGAATCCCGCTTCGGTGACGCCGAGTCCGTTCAGCGAGATCGGGAGCGCGGCGGCCAGCAATACCATGGGGATGATGGCCATGAGATAGGGGAAGCCGACGTCGGCGCCGACGGTCTTTGCTGCGACCCATGTGCTGAGGGCGGCGCCGACGTAGAAAGCGATCGAAATTCCGAAGGAGCTCAGCAGCGCGCCAATGGAGCGCATGCCTTGAGCCACCGCTTTGCGAGTCTGCGACAGGAAACCGGTGAGGCGCTCGAAGCGAGCACCGCGAATCATTTGCCAGACGGCGCTCCAGCGCGAGGAGAGAGCGAGGCTGATCGCGGCCATGAATCCGATGAGCGCCGCGGGAACGAGAAAGCGGATGACCGGGAATGCCGTGACGAGGACATCCGAGAGCAACACGATCGGAAGCAGCGAGACCAGCGCCACGAGCCCGACGAGGCGGTCGAGAACGGTAGCTGCGGTAACCGACGAAGCATCGTTCGTGTCTCGGCTGAGCTGATAGGTTCTCACGACGTCCCCGCCAATCGCCGTGGGCAGGAAGTTGCTAAAGAATCGGCCGATGAGATTCAGCGACACTAGCTTGAAAAAACCTATGTCTAGTCCCAAAGCGCGCAATAAGAGCCGCCACCTCGCGGTCGCAAGCGCCATCAACGGGTACGGCAAGATGAATAGTATCGCGAGGTATAACAAGTCGACGGAACCGAAGCTTGCTCGAAGCTCGCTCAGAGGCACATTTGCCACGAGCAGCGCGAGCAAGCCGAGACCGAACCCGAGCTTGGCGAGCGTGAGCCCTCGATTCCCGGCTTTGCCGACGATTCGTTCGTTGCCGTTCACGCCCGTGCCGCCGCCCGTTTCCCTCGGGTCGATTTCAGCCACTCGTTGCTCCTGTTCCCGGCGCGACTCGTCTTGGGAGGATTGTGCGGGTCGAGTTCGGATAGTCAAGGATCGTTGCCGGAGCACTGTTTTTGCGCGTCGGCCGGATTTTGTCTCCGGGGTTATCTGCGCGGGCAGCCTCGGTCTAGCCGCAGCGACATTTGTCCGGTAGGCTATTGAGCCCACGCTCCCCGGGCCTTCGCCTAAGCGGTGTTCTCCTCAAGAAGCTCGTCTTGAGGGCTCTGCTCGAGGCATTCCGAATCACCAGCTGCTAACTATCGAGGATCACCGAGGCCTACATCACGGCGGAAAAACCATGGCGCACTCATTTACGATACTGGGCTCCTATTCCGGGAGAAACGCGGGAGATGCGGCAATCCTCGCATCGATCATGAAGACCCTGACCGACCGATTCGGCGCCGCAACTCGATTCGAAGTCCCGACGACCCATCCCGCGTTCATTTCCGAGAACTACGGTGAAATGTTCAACGTAAAGCCGCTGTCGGTCATGCCGTGGACCGGCAGTATCCGGCTTTTCGGAATCCCCACGCTAAAGAGCATTGCGAGCACGGACGTTACTCTGATAACGGATGGAATCATCTTCGACGTCAAGCTCTTCAATCCGTTGTTCAATTTCCTGATTACGCTGATTTTCCTGGTGCCGTGGGCAAACATGCTCGGCAAGCCCGTGATCTGCTACAACGTCGGCGTCGGTCCGCTGCGCAGCAAGTCCGGAAGAGCCTTTGCGCGTTACGTTTGCAATCGATGCAAGCTGATCATCGTGCGTGATACAGACTCCGAAGCGCTGTTGCGGGAGATCGGCGTGTCGAACGCGATTCATCTCAAGGCCGATGCCGTGTTCGACAATTGGGGAATCTCGAAATCGGAGGCGGAAAGCATACTCGGCGATTTGGGTGCGTTGGGCGCGGCCGCGGAGGGACGCCTCTTGGGTGTAAACATTACGCGCTACATAGATGCCTGGTTGGCTTCTCGGGAGAAGATGGGATCGACCGCGGGATTTCTGCCGATGCTCGCGTCGGTTCTCGCGAAGCTATGGGTAGAGCACGGCATCGAGCCGCTCATCGTCATTACGCAACATATGGATCATCCATACGGCGAGCGATTACAGGCTTTGGTCGAATCGGCGGTTAGAGAAAGAACCGGTAGTGCCCAAAAGCCAGGCATGATAAGTAACCTGAGCCTGAGCAGTCACCAGATTCTCGGAGTGATGAGCCTGTGCCGGTTATTCGTCGGCATGCGGTTGCATTCGTTGATCATCTCCGCGAAGGCCGGAACGCCGGTCGTGGGCATGGTTTACGCTCCGAAAGTCCGTTCTCTCCTTGCACAGCTCGGGACGCCAGGATTGGCTTGCGAGCTCGCTACCTTGGACGCGGCGGCTCTGGAGCAGACCTTGTTGTATGCATGGCAGAACGTCGATGATATTCGGCAAACCCAACAGGCGGTCGTGCAGGGTCTCGAGCGCTCGGCCGTCGAGGCCGCCGATCTGCTGGCGCAGGCCGTCTAAACCGTTGCCGCCGGAAGGCGCGGCCGTTATAGTAGCCGCGAATGTTCTGGGGGTGAGTTCGCGGGGTACCCAACGAGCCGTCGGAGGATCGCAGGCGGTTCAACTCGCCAAGTTGCGAGTTCCGCGCGGATTTGCTAAGGAGCAGAGCATTATTGTTATTATGCCGGTTGACGGCCACCTGCCCTTTCGGTGGAGCATCCGATGCGGATTCTGATGCTCGCGCCACAGCCATTCTATATCGAGCGGGGCACGCCCATTGCGGTCGACGTGCTGCTACGGGAGCTTAGCAACAAACGCCATAAGGTCGATCTGGTCACTTACCATATCGGCGACGACCGCGATTATCCGGGACTGCAAATATTCCGTGTGCGCCCCCGTCCGCGGCCTGCGGATATACCGATCGGATTCTCTGTCGCCAAGATCTACCTGGATCTCTTTATGTTAAAAGAGGCACTCTCTCTGATGCGGCGTCATCGCTACGACGTCATTCACGCGGTGGAGGAGTCCGTCTTTCTGGCCATGATCTTGCGCCGGCTTTTCAAGGTTCCCTACGTCTATGACATGGACTCTTGGATGTCATCCCAGCTCTGTCGCAGGTTCAGGTGGACTCGACCTCTGCGGGGCATCCTGGAGTTCACCGAGTCGCTGGCCGTCAAGCGGGCAATCGCGGTAGTGCCCATGTGCGACTCCTTGGCCGAAAAGGCGTCCCAGTATCGGCAATCGGGCATATATGTTCTAAGAGACGTATCTCTGCAGCGAAAGAGCGACGACGACAATGTCGAGAACCTTCGCGAGACGCTCGGGTTGAACGGCAGCGTGCTGATGTATATCGGCAATCTCGAGCTCTATCAAGGCATCGACTTCTTGCTCGAGAGCTTCGCGCAGGTGGCGCTGAGCGACGACGGCGCCGATCTCGTGGTGATCGGAGGTCGGCAGGACGATATTCGTCGCTACGCCGCCAAGGCAGAGGCGCTTGGCATCGGCGAGCGCACGCACCTCATCGGTCCCCGGCCGGTGGCGGCAATCGGCGCTTATATGGCCCAAGCGGACATTCTGGTTTCGCCGAGGCTCGCAGGGACGAACACGCCGATGAAAGTCTACAGCTACATGGATTCCGGGCGCGCATTGGTCGCGACGGACCTCTCGACGCACACTCAAGTGCTCGACTCCACCACCGCTGCCTTGGCGCCCCCCGAGGTAGTGGCCTTTGCAAAAGCCATGACGCATCTGCTCCGGCATCCGGAGGAGCGCAAGCGTTTGGCCGAGAACGCCCGCCGCGTGGTTGCCGAACGCCACAGTCAGGCCGCTTTCGGTGATACCGTCGCGAATCTGATGACCGCGATCGAGCGGGACTTGGCGGGTGCGCAACAGACATCGCGCTAGTCCGCCGGCCCCGGAGCGGGAATTTCATGGACATGCCGTGCGAAACCCCGGATATCGAGGGGCGATGGAACGCAATATGACCGAGCTAGCGGAGAAGCATCCACCGCGGGTGCGGCCGGCGGCCCGGTAGGAGATTGCATGATGCGATGTGCCGTTACGGGCTCGACCGGCTTCGTCGGCCGCCAACTGTGTAAAGAGCTGGTGGACGCCGGTCACGAGGTTACGGCGATCCACAGGGCAAGCAGCGACGTGGAAGAGCTCAAGTCGCTCGGCGTCAAGCTAAGAGAAGGGAACGTCAAGGACGCCGCTGCTTTGCAGCAAGCCTTCGCGGGTGCCGACGTCGTATTTCATATCGCCGCTCTATTTCGCGAAGCCAAGCATGGAGACGACGAATACTGGGCGGTTAATGTCGGTGGCACCAAGAACGTTCTGGACTCCGCGGTAGCCTGTAATGTGAAAAAAGTCGTCCACTGCAGCACCGTGGGCGTGCACAGCCACATCCCCAATCCTCCTGCCGATGAGACCGAGGCGTATAGGCCCGGCGACATATATCAAGAGACGAAATGCGAGGGTGAGAAAGTAGCTCTCGAGTATTTCAGAAGCGGCCGCATTCCCGGTTGCGTCATAAGGCCCGCGATGATTTGGGGTCCCGGTGACAGTCGTACGAGAAAGCTATTCCGGGGAATACAAAAGCGCAGCATGCCGATCATCGGCACGGGCAAGACGCTGTTGCACTGGGTGGACGTGCGCGATCTCGCGCGGGGCTTTCGGCTTGCCGCCGAGAAGCCCGTCGGCTCGGGCGAAGTCTACATCCTGGCCGGCGAGAAGCCCGTCGAGGTTCAGGAGCTTTTTGGGCTGATCGCCGAGCGCGTCGGCGCCTCGCTGCTCCCGTTCAAGGTGCCGGCTTCGCCGGTGCAAATAGCAGGCGATATCGTGGAGGCGATCTGCAAGCCGATGGGTATTGAGCCGCCGATCTATAGACGGCGCGTGGATTTCTTTACCAAAACCCGGGCCTTCGACTGGTCCAAGGCCCGGGCGGAACTGGGCTATTCTCCCGCCGGTCACGTCGAAGACGAGATCAGGGACATCGTGCAATCGTATCGCGACTTGAGTTGGCTGGATTAACGGCCCGCCGCTGCGGCTCGCAGTGTTTACGCACCGGGGCGGCAGGGTCTAGCGCTTCCGGTACTTGCGCCGCTTGAGAAACAGCCGCAGGCCGATCAGCGGGATTGCCGCGCGAGAAGTCAAGAACTTGATGAGCGGATAGCGGAACCAATAATGGCGGCCCATTCTCAGCGCGAAGGTAACGAGGCGCTCAGTCAGCTTTTCCTTTACGGTTGCCTCGGGCGCCGTGCGATTGTAGACCGGAACCTGGATCCCTCCAGCCTTTAGACGCTCTACGCGGAGGCGAGCGTTGACGCCCTTGCGGCCCGTCTGCAGACGGTGCGTGGTATAGCTCGGGTCCTTGCTGACGTCCGTTCCCGTTATGCTGCCGCGACGCATGGCATTGGCGGTGATGGCTGCGCCGAGCTCGGTCCTGACGAGGATTCTGGAATGCGCCTTGAATTTGTAGTTTCCTTCCGCGTCGCGCGTCCATGCATCGCTCACGGAAACGTCTGAGAACTCACAGGAACCATCCAAGCAAGTTGCGCAGCGGGGAGGCATGTAAATGCCTATGACGTAGTTGTATGCCCCGTCTCTATAGTTGCTGTAGTGCATGTTCCGGATCGTTCCGTCCTTGAGGATTGCGCGAATCTTGCCGGGCCATTCCCCGCCGCGAAACTGAAAGTCACGGATGTCGGACGTCTTGAGGCCCTTCGTCTTCAACAACTCGGGAACCAAGTGGGGCTCCAATCCTCCACCGCAAAAAAGTCCGACGACACTATGAATCTTCCGCTTGAGGGCGGGGATCTCCTGAATTGCCTTGCGAAAACCGTGTGTTTGGCACGGCAGAGCGGCATACGCGTAAACGCCCGGCGACTCGAGGACCTCCTGAAATATGCGATTGACGGGAATCATCGAATATCTGGACCCCTGGCTCGCAAGCAGATCTTCGTAGCTGCGAGCGATGAACGGCTCCCCTTTCCACGGCTCTTCAGGGCGCATTCGAGTCACGATGCAACCATCGACTTCGCCGCTGTCCAGAAGATCCCACAGCAGCGCAGTAATGACCCCGCCGCCGGCTCCGCCGTCGCGAATCCGATCGTCCGTCGCCTGTGCGACGACAGTCTGCGAAACGCGCCCGTCGAAGGTGTCCAAATCCTCGTCGATGTTGAAGGTAAGCTTGGCCAGCCGGGCATAGTCGACGGTGCCGCCCGGGCAGCTTTTGGCGCACAATCCGCATTCGGTGCACCGCGATGGGTCAGGAATGATCGGATAGCCGCTGTCATCGACCGAAATCGCCTTTTCCGGACAAATGCCAACGCAAGTGCCGCTGCGAGTGCACAGATCTCGGTTGGTGAATGCAATACTAAGCTGTGTCCGGTCGAGGCCGGCTAGAGGATCCATGAATCAGTCTTATGGGCAAAGCGGGACTTAGCGCCGAGAGTATAGCCGCGCCGAGGCGATAACAAGGGCGCAATCGAGAAGGCCGCGAGACGGCCGTGGTGGCCGGGTCTGCTTGCCCGCCGGTCTGCCTGGTCCGCGACCGTCTCGTATCCGGCGCCGTATCGCCGCAACTCGAGATGTGAGGCCAATCATTGCCGTCGGCGGGCCGTTTGGTAACATTCCCCCAATGGAAGCATGGAGGCGCTCTTTCAACCTGGGGAAAACGGAGCGTGGAATCATGAAGGTGTTGGTCGTTGTGCCGCAGCCTTTCTTCTCGCCGCGCGGCACGCCGTTCAGCGTGTACTACCGTACGCTCGTGACGTCGGAGCTCGGGCATCAGTCCGACGTGTTGACCTACGGCCAGGGCACCGACGTCGATATCCCCAACGCCCGGTTGATTCGAATCCCGGCGTTCAGCTTTCTCGGTCGCGTCAAGACCGGCCCGTCCATGCTCAAGCTGTTCCTCGATGTGTTCATGGTGGTCTGGACCGTTGGCCTGCTGGCGCGCAACAGGTACGACGTGGTTCACGCGCACGAGGAGGCGGTGTTCTGGTGCCGGTGGTTGAAGCCGATCTTCCGCTTCCGGCTCATCTATGACATGCACAGCAGCCTGCCGCAGCAGCTCGATAACTTCAATTTCACGAGCATACGCTTCCTCCACTGGATCTTCGAGAAGCTCGAGAACAGCGCGATTCGCGCAGCCGACACCGTGATCACCATATGTCCCGCGTTACAGGAGCACGCGTTGACGCAAACGGACGACGACGCAAAGGTGCTGCTGATCGAGAACTCGATCTTCGATCCCGTCCGCTTCGCCGTGAGCTCGACCAAGGAGTCTGTCGGCCCGACCGAGGCGGCCCCGGCGACGACGAATGCAGCCCTCGAGGCATGGTTCGAAAGGAGGCCGGCGAGCCAGGTTATCGTCTACGCCGGCACGCTCGAGGCGTACCAGGGAATAGACAAGCTGCTCGAGGCATTTGCTCTCGTCGCGAAAAGGATGCCGCAGGCCGGCTTGCTGATCATCGGCGGTATGCAGAAGCAGATCGAGCAGTACGGCAATCTGGCGAAGAAACTGGGACTCGGCGAGCAGGTGTACTTTTCCGGGCAGCAGTCCCAAGCGGAGGCACAGCGCTTGATCGCCCGGTCGGGCGTAAGCATTTCGCCGCGCTTTTCCGGTACCAATACGCCGCTCAAAATCTATCACCTCATGTCGACGGGCGTACCGCTGGTGGCGACCCGGATCGATTCACATACGCAAGTATTGACGGATGAGCTTGCAACCTTGACCGGAACGAGCATCGAAGAGTTAGCGGAGGGAATCGCAGAGGTATTGAGATCGCCGGAAAGCGCGCGACGCAAGGCTGCGCTTGGGCAGCAATGGTACGAGGAACATTACTCTCGCAACGTGTACCTGTCGAAGATGCAGAAGCTTTTCGAGCTGGTCGCATAGCTTTGGCGAGATCTTGCCTATCGTGTCCTCGACAAGCATGAGCTCCGCTCGTTACGCCCTGATCGACGGGCATGTGCATTTTCACGCTTGCTTCGATCCAGATGAGTTCCTGAATTGCGCTTGGGCTAATTTCGCACGTGCAGCCGTCGCGGCGGGTTTCGGCGACCGTTTTTCGGCCTATTTGCTGATGACGGAAACCGCCCACGCCCATTGGTTTGATGATCTTTCGCAACGTGCCGGGAGTAGTGTTCCCATCGCCGAGGGATGGACGGTTCGCGCGACCGCACACCCGTGTCAAGTGAAGCTGGTAGGGCCCGAAGGCGCGGAGCTCAACGTGATCTCCGGGTATCAGATCGTAACGACTGAAAACCTCGAGGTGCTCGCGCTGGGGTCCATTGAGCGGATTCCCGACGGAGAGCCGGCCGACCGGGTCATCGAGGCCGCGAGGGCTTCCGGTGCGATTCCGGTCGTGCCGTGGGGTTTCGGCAAGTGGCTCGGCCGCCGAGGCAAGTGTGTCCACTCTTTGGTTGACAGCTCCGCGCCGGGTGAGCTGTTCCTCGGCGACAACAGTAATCGGCTCGCGGGCTTTCCCGAGCCGCCGATTCTTCGCCGCGCCAGGGCGGCCGGCTTTCAGATTTTGCCGGGCACGGATCCCTTGCCTTTTGCTCGCGAAGCGGCCAGGGCCGGAACCCTGGGATTTCTGCTCGAGTGCAACTCCGCGTTCGAGGACGCCGATTCCTGGTCGACCGTGCGCGACAAGATAGAGCGCCGCGAGGCGGTTACGCCTTTCGGGGACTTCGAGAATCCCTGGAGCTTCGCGAGGAATCAAATCGCAATGCAGCTCTACAAGCGCTCCGGCACCGGCAGCGCCGCTGCGTGACGCTTCTTGGGTTGACGCTTACCTTGCCTGCAATGCGATCACCTTTCGATCTGGTGCGTTGATGTGTGGAATCACCGGCATCGCTTACATCGGTAGCGCGCAGTCGCCGACCGAGGAGCGCATTCGCAGGATGTGCAACGTGATCCTGCATCGCGGCCCGGACGAGGAGGGACTGGGTGTCGAGGACGGCGTCGGCTTAGGGATGCGGCGGCTGGCGATCATCGATTTGAGCGGCGGCAGCCAGCCCATATACAACGAAGACCACACCGTGCGAATCGTCTTCAACGGCGAGATCTACAATTTTCGGGATCTCAGAAAGAATCTGGAGCAGCACGGACATCGATTCTCGACCAACAGCGATACCGAATCGATCGTGCATGCTTACGAGCAATATGGTTTGGACGGCATCAATTACCTGAACGGCATGTTCGCATTCGCGCTGCACGACATGAAAAACAAGCGCCTGATACTCGCGCGGGACCATCTGGGCATCAAACCGCTCTACTACGCGATCACCGGCGACGCCGTAGTCTGGGGCTCCGAGATCAAAGCCGTCCTGGCCAGCGGGCTCGTCACTCTGAGCCTTGACGTCGATGCGTTGCACGAATTTCTGACTTGGGAGTACGTGCCCGGCGCCGGGACGCTGTTCCGCGAGATCCGCAAGCTGGAGGCTGGCCATTTGCTCGTCGTCGATTTGACCGGCCGGCGAGCACCGCAGGTCAAGTGCTTCTGGGACGTGCCCGAGCCGCACAGCGAGGCCCTGACCGATGCGGGCTGGCTGGAGCGACTGGACGCAGTGATTTCGGAATCCGTCGAGCGTCAGCTGGTGAGCGACGTACCGCTGGGCGCGTTTCTGTCGGGCGGCGTGGATTCTTCGCTCGTGGTCTCGAAGATGCCCAACGCGCGCACGTTCAGCATCGGTTTCGACGATCCTTCGTACAACGAGCTGCCTTTCTCCGAGGAGGTCGCCCGGCATCTGGGGGTCTCGCACACGACGCAAGTCATCGAGCCGCGGGTCGTCGATTACTTCGAGCACTTGATGCATTTCATGGACGATCCGATCGGCGACTTCTCGATCTTTCCGACCTACCTCGTGTCGCGCCTCGCGCGGGAGCATGTCACGGTTGCGTTGAGCGGCGACGGCGGCGACGAGCTCTTCGGCGGCTACGAGACCTATGTCGCGAGCTGGATGGCCGGGCGCTACGGGATGGTGCCGGGTGTTCTGCGCAAGCATGTCGTGGAGCCGACCCTGCGGCGGCTCAAGCCGCAGCCGCAGAAGAAAGGTTTGCTCAACAAGGCCAAGCGCTTCGCCGAGGGCATGGCGTTTCCGGAGGAGCTCGGCCACGCGCGCTGGCGGGCGTTCATGAACGAGGCAGATTCCGCCGCCTTGTTCGATCCCGGCGTCATGAGCGCGACGTCTAGGCCGCCATGGCAGCACATTCTCGATTTGGCGGCTAGAGCGGGTAACCGGGACCCGGTCAGCAAGAGCCTCTATATCGATACCAAGAGCTACCTGGTCGATAATTGCCTCGTCAAGACCGACCGCATGTCCATGGCTGTCTCGCTCGAGGTGCGGGTGCCGCTATTGGACAAGGAAGTTACCGAGCTGGCCTTCATGATTCCCGATCAGCTGAAAGTTGCCAAGAGGAAGACCAAAGTGCTGCTCAAGCGGCTCGCTGCCAAGCACGTCCCCGAGCATTGCGTCTATCGGCCGAAGGAAGGTTTCAGCATTCCGATCAAGTCGTGGCTGGCGACGCAGTTTCGCCCGGTGCTGGAAACTTATCTGGACCCGCGGCGGATCAAGGACGGCGGCCTGTTCCAGGTCGACACCGTCGAGCGGTTGAAACGCGAGCATCTGTCCGGCGCGCAGAATCACAGCCACGTCCTGTGGTCGCTGATCGTGTTCGAGAAGTGGCGCTCGGAATGGCTCGAGGGGGGCGCGCATGGCTAAGACTCTGGTCACCGGCGCCACGGGCTTTACGGGCGGCGCCGTCTGCGGGCGGCTCGCGGGCGAGGGCGCCGAGGTGGTCGCCTTCGTGCGCGGATCGAGCAACACGGAAAAGCTCCGTCGTCTCGGCGTCGAGATTCGAGCGGTCGATATCTGCGATCTTGCCGACGTGAAGCGTAATTTCGACGGCATCGACACCGTCTATCACATCGCCGCGGCGTACCGCTCCGAGCACGCTTCGCACGACGAGTTTTTCCGGGTCAACGTCGGCGCGACGAAAAACTTGCTGGACGTTGCCAGCGACGCAGGTGTGAAAAGGTTCGTGCATTGCTCCACCGTCGGTGTGCAGGGAGCGATCGACGACCCTCCCGCGACAGAGGACTACCGCGCTCAGCCGGGCGATCACTACCAGCAATCGAAGCTCGAAGGTGAGCTGCTGGCGCGCAAGTACTTCGACGAGCCAAGGCTTCCCGGAACCGTCGTCCGTCCCGTGGGAATCTACGGGCCGGGCGATACGCGCTTTCTGAAGCTGTTTCGTTCGATCGCCAAGGGCCGCTTCGTGATGATCGGCAGCGGCGACGTGCTCTACCATATGACCTATATCGACGATCTCGTGTCCGGTTTTCTGTTGGCCGGCACCAAGCCCGAGGCGGTAGGCGAGGTGTTCACGATCGGCGGGCCCGAATACACGACCTTGAAGGTCCTCGTGGAGAGAATCGCCCGAAGCCTGGGCGTAAAGCCACCTCGTCTGAGAATTCCGTTCATGCCCGTCTATCTTGCCTCTGTCGTTTGTGACCGCCTGTGCCGTTCGGTCGGCGTATCGCCGCCTTTATACCCTCGGCGGGTGGAGTTCTTCGAGCTGGACCGGGCTTTCTCGATAGACAAAGCCAGAGATCTCCTCGGCTACGTGCCCGCTTACAGCCTTGACGAAGGGCTTGCGAGAACAGCAGGGTGGTATCGTCAAAACGGGTTGGTGTAAGTGTCCAAGATCGACCGCGACCCGAGGAGCGCTGCGTCAAGTGACTACGACGCCATCGTCGTCGGAGGCGGTGTTCACGGCTGCATGGCGTTGCTGCAAGGGGCGCTTGCCGGCCATCGCCTGCTGCTGCTCGAGCGCGATGACTTCGGCGGGGCGACGAGCTTCAACAGCCTGAGAATCATTCACGGCGGCCTGAGATATCTGCAAACGCTCGATCTGCCGCGATTTTTCGAATCGGTCGGCGAGCGTCGGTGGCTGTTGCGCACCTACCCCGATCTGATCAAGCCGCTGCCGTGCCTGATGCCGCTGTACAACGAGGGCCTCAAGCGGGGCAGCGTCATGCGTGTCGCGCTGGCTTTGAACGACCTATTGTCGGCGCACCGCAACGCCGGCGTGCGAGCGGACCGGAGACTGCCGCGTGGGCGCCTCATCCCGCCCGACGGGGTTCGCGCATTGTGCCCGTTCGTCCGCCCGGACAATCTCGCCGGCGGCGCGGTTTGGCACGACGCCTGCGCGCCGGACTCGCATCGAGTCATCATGGAGACGCTTCGCTGGGCTGCGGCCTGCGGCGGCGTGGCGCTTAACTATATGGAGGCGGGAGAGCTCGAGCTGGACGGCGATCGGGTTTGCGCGGTGCAGGCTTGCGACCGGATCGGGGGGCGCATGCACCGCTTCCGTTCCAGCGTCGTCATCAACGCGGCGGGACCTTGGTGCGATGAGGTGCTGCGGAGTTTCGGTCAGGCAGAATCCGTTGCCGATTTCTCCATAGCGTGGAACATTTTGTTCGATAGAGCCGCGCCGAGCGATCATGCGGTCGCGCTGACGCCGCCTGGGCCGGGAGCCCAAACCTACTTCATGCATCCTTGGAAAGGCCGTCAGCTGATCGGCACCGGCCATCGCGCCTGGTCGGGCGATGCAGCCGGCGCGAAGCCGGCCGATGCATTCCTCGACGAATTCATCGCCGACGTCAATGCGGCCGCGCCTGGGCTCAAGCTTGCCCGAAGCGATATCCTGCATGTGTTCTCCGGGTTGCTGCCCGCCGCAGGACCGCAATCGACCGAGCTCACCAACCGTCCCGGGATCGTCGATCACGGCGCCCAGGGTGGGCCCAAGGGGCTATTCAGCATGGTCGGCATCAAGTTCACGACGGCCCGCAAGACGGCGCTCCAGATGTTGCAGCGTTGCGGCCTGAAGACGAAAAGGCAGCACCAGGCGCCGGCGCCGCCCTCCGGGGCGGCCGAGCGGTGCAAGACGCCAGTGCTCGCTGATGGAAAGCTCACCCCCGGAGAGCTCGAGCTCGTCGATTCGTTGACGGCTTCGGAGTCGGTTTGTTACCTGGAAGATCTGGTCTATCGCCGGCTCGGCCTCGGTCACGATCCGGCCGCCGCATCGCGGGCGATCGATTTGTTGTGCGAGAATCTCAACAGCGGCCCAGCCTTGCGCCGACTGGATGCAGTTTAAGAGCCGGCGAAATGACGCTCCATCCAAGGCGTCAGATCCTCATAGTGCAGACCATCGGCGGTCATTCGATACCAGATCTCTATGCTTAGCAGCATCCAGATGCGGATGTGGTGGTCGACTAGTCCTGCTTGGTGCTCGGCCACAATTTTCTCAATGTAGCCGGCTCGAAAGATGCCATCCTCGACGAGCCGAGAAGCCGAAAAGACACTGCGCAGAAACGGTTGCAACGCGCCCGCGCAGAGCTCTGAGAACGGGAAACTCCAGCCCGTTTTCTCATAGTTGATGATCTCGCTGGGCAGGCTTCGTTTTGCCAGCTCGCGCTCGATGTATTTCGCCTGCCGCCCCCGTATCTTCAGGTTGGCAGGCAGCGCCGCGCCGAACTCCGCAAGCTCCCGATCGGCCAGGGGACAGGGCACGTCGATGCCATGAGCGGCCCCCGTCCGGTCATCGAGCATCAGCAGATGCTCGGGCAGCCTCGTCACGTAGTCCACGGACAGGAGCTTCTCGACAGGGTCGTCGGCGTCGCTCTGCAATACCTTATCTATCAAGATTCTGTTGCTGTCGATCTGGGATACTTCCCGCCAGGCGGAATCCGTGAACAGCTCGCGTTTGTCCTCCTTGCGAAACCTCAGATACTCGACGGCTTCTGCGTAACGTTCCGCGAGCCCGCCCGCGCGCGTAACCTCGGTAAGCCAAAGCACTTTGCCGGCAAGGCCCGTCAGGCTCCGCCGCCCGCCGAACGAGCGGGCCAGGGGGGCGATGAGGCCATTTCTGACCGGCGAGGGAACGTAGCCGAAATACTGCGCGTCACGAATGCCCATATAGCGCTTGAAACCCGCGAACAGCTCATCGCCGCCGTCGCCCGACAGCGACGAGCCCACGTGCGGCGCCGCGAGCTTGGCCACGAGGTATTTGCTGACGACCACCATGTCGCTAGGCTCGTCCAGGTGCCAGATCATGGCGGGCAGCAGTCGCACGACGTCGTCCTTCGGGTAGGCCTCGTGTTGAACCGTATTGAACTTCCGGGCCACTAGGCGTGCGGCCGGTATTTCGTCCGATTCGTTGTCGACGCCGAGCGAGAACGTATGAAAGGGCTTTCCGAGGATGGCCGCCAGGGTGGCCACGATCAGCCCTGAATCGAGCCCGGCGCTCAAGAACGAGCCCGTTCGCGCGTCGCCGATCAAATGAGCGGCAATCGTCTCCCGGAGCTTCTCCTCCAAGGCGTCAACGATTTCATCTTCCGGAATCCCGAGCTTCTTTTCGAAGCTGAGGGCCCAATATCGTTGCACATCCGTCTTGCCACGGCCGTGAACCAATACGTGCGCCGCAGGGAGCTTGCAGACTCCCTTCACGAGGCTGTGCGGCGCAGGCACGAATCGAAACGACAGAAAGTGCGAGAGGGATTCCGCGTCGATGACGAAGGGCACCGCGCCGGCGGCGACCAGCGCTCTGAATTCCGACGCGAAGTACAGGCCGTGCTCGTTTTGCGCGTAGAAGAGCGGCTTGTGGCCGACATGATCCCGCGCGAGCACGAGCTGCTGCGCTCGATCGTCCCAGATCGCCACGGCAAATCTGCCGCGAAGGCTTCGAATACAGTCCTTGCCGGATTTTTCGTATAGCTTCCCGATGAGCTCTTCGTTGGTCTGCGTTTGGAGCTCGCATCCCTCATTCCGGAGCTCGAGGCGAAGCCGGGGAGCGTTGTAGATCGCGCCATCGAGGACGACCCGGATACCTCGCTCCTTCCCGGGGGAGGACCTCACGTCGCTGGACGCATCACTTTTGCGTGATTGCCGGTGTCCGAGCCCGCCTTGGGCGTACACGACGATCTCCGCAGCGCCGCTGCTGCGGCGAGACAGCGCGCCGGCCATGCGGCGCAATTGCTCGCCCGCGGATGCGGGCGAGCCGAAGCAGCCGAAAATCGCTCCCATTCTAATGCTGTCTCACATCTGTCTCGCTCTCTGCAAGCCGCGGAATGGTACTGTTATCGGCGAGCCGTTGTCGAACTCACCCGTGGCGGCATGCACCACGGGCGCGCAGAGCGCGCCGCTGGTTACATAAGGCGACCGCGCCTGCTAGAGTAAATCATCCGTGAGAGTGGCGACCACCGCTTCCATTTCCTGCGGCTTGTCACACAACCGGCGATCGGTAACTTGTACAATTTGGCCGCCTTGCGAGGCGTCTATTATCGGCTGAAGCCGTTCCACTTCTGATTCATAGGGATGAACGATGGCGACGAGGGTGTGCGTAGTCGGCAATTTTTCCGGACGTAATGCAGGCGATGCTGCTATTCTCGGAGGTTTGCTGAAGGACGTGACGAACGCCTACGGGCCGCTGACGTTCGATGTGCCGACGACCAATCCGGGCTTCGTTCGCCGGCAGTATCCTGGTTTTGACGTGTGTCCGGTCGGACTGCTCCCATGGAATCTGAGCGTGAAGATCTTCGGGATCCCGATCGTCCGCTCGATATTGCGGTCGGATATCGTGCTCGTTACCGACGCCATACTGTTTGACCGGGCACTCTTCAATCCACTCTACAACTACCTGTCGACGATGGCGCTCGTGCTGCCGCTGGCAAAGCGAATGAAGATTCCGGTCGTTCTCTACAATGTGAGTCTGGGTCCCGCGCGGACCGGAGCGGGGCGGTACTGCCTGCGCAAGGTGCTGGATGCCTCCGACGTGATCATTCTCAGAGATACGGAATCCCTCGATGAGATTCCGGCAGATGGCGGCTACGAAGCCAGAATCAGAACGGGAGCCGATTGCGCCCTCAGCATCGACCCGCCGAGCGCACTGGATATCGATCGCATCATCGAGGAAGAGGATCTTCAGGCAAACGGCAAGCCGTATATCACCTTCAACGTCAACAGCTATATCGACGTTTTCGTCAGGGCGCGTGGAAAACGGACTGGAGTGGAAGAGTTTTCCGCAATGATCGCCCGCAGCATCGACGGCATTCTCGAGCGGCTGGATAGAAATATCGTTGTCGTCGTGACCCAGCCGATGGACATGACCATCACGAACAAGGTTCTCTCGAAGCTCGCGGATTCCAGCCGCATCCGATTGATATCGAACATCAAGTACACCTATGCCGAGCTGGCCGGCGTGTTCTCGCGGGCGGAAATACACGTCGGGATGCGGACGCACTCGTTGATCCTGGCCTCGTCCAGGCTGACCCCGATCGTAGGCATCATCGCCACGCCCAAAAACAGGGGCTACATGAGGTCGATTCGCCAGGATGAACGAATGATCGAGTTCGAGGACATCAGCGCCGAGGTCGTGATCGATCGAGTGCTGACCACCTGGGAAAACAGGCAAGCCATCCGCTCGGAGCTCGAGCGGATCATCAAGGAAGAGAAGACCAAAGCGAGCCGCGCCGCGGAGTTTCTGGGGCCCTACCTGGGCACCGAGGCTCGATCGACTCGGCACGCCGGTGGACGAGAGCCGACATGAGCGAAACGAAGAGAATAGACCCGAAGTATTTATCGATAGCCTTCACCGACCGTGACCTTTGTGCCCGCAGCGGCACCTGCGTCGGCGCATGTCCGGAAAACGCGATCTCCGTCGGCGAGGACTTCTTTCCGGTGCTCGACGCGGAGAAATGCACGGAATGCGGTCTTTGCGCAAAAGTCTGCCCGGGCGGGGAGGTCAAGTTCACCGAGCTGACGGAGGCGACCTTCGGCCATCGCGACGACGACGTCGGCTTCGACGGCCACGTCAGCATGACCTACGTCGGTTACGCGGCGGACGAGCGCATCCGGCAGGGCGGGGCGGGCGGCGGTGTCGTGACGGCGCTGCTCTGGGATCTGCTCAAGCGCGGCGTCGTCGACGGCTGCATCGCGACCCGCATGAACCCCGAGAAACCTTGGCACGGCGAGGTATTCATCGCACGGTCGTACGAGGACCTACTGACGAGCCAGCAGTCCAAGTACATCGTCATACCCGTCAACGCCATCCTGGCGGAAATCCGGAACCGGCAGGAAAGGTACGCGATAGCGGCGCTGCCGTGTCAGATTCACGGCTTGCGAACGCTGCAGAAGCTCAAGGATCCGGTCGTCGACAAGATTCACGTCATCGTCGGGCTGTTCTGCGCTTCCGCAATGCAGCCGAACATTGCGCTGGAAATGATGGAGATGCGCGGCGTGGATCCGAACGACGTCAAGGATTTCGGATTCCGCGACGGTGACTGGCCCGGGCAGATACGCGCGACCATGCGCGACGGGACCAAGATTCCGATGCATCAGTCGAAC
>DASWKF010000063.1:0-114250 GCA_036396795.1 Gammaproteobacteria bacterium
CCGCGTCCTCCGGGCTGCGGTGGTGGCATGGGGGCGTGAAGGCGGGGTCATTGGTGCTCGAAGGAGTGCGAAGCTCCGACTGAGAGGGCCAATGGCCCCGACTTCATGCCCTTGCGATAACGCATCGTAAAAGGCGTGCTCGCGACTCCGAGCGATCCGCGCAGCTGTGGGATAATGCCGGTCCACCCACGCTGCCGCATGCCCATGGGATCACTGCCGACCCTGCTCGATCTTCCGCTGCCCGACGCGCACAGACCCAGGCTTCGCTGGGGCCAACTCTACGGTGGCGCGACCGCTCTCGCCGTCGCCGAGGCGGCGGCCACGCGAGGCGGCTGTATCTGCGTGGTCACGGAAACCGCTGCGCAGGCCGAGCAGCTCGCCCGCGAGGTTGGTTTCTTTGCCGCCGATGCGCGCGTGAGGCGCTTAAGCGACTACGAAACGCTGCCTTACGACGCCTTCTCCCCGCCACAAGATCTGCTCGCGGAGCGGCTCGCGACACTGTATGAGCTCACGCAACCCGGCGACCAGGTCGTCATCGTCCATGCCCAGGCGCTTCTGCACCGGCTGCCGCCGACGTCTTTCATCGGCTCGCGGTCGCTGGCGCTGCGTGTCGGTCAGCGTCTGGACACGCAAGAGTTGCGGCGCGAGCTCGTGGCGCACGGCTATTTACATGTCGAGCAGGTCATGGAACCCGGCGAGTTCGCCGTCCGCGGCTCGCTGCTGGACGTGTTCGCCGCCGGATCCGCGCGACCGGTGAGGATCGACCTGTTCGATGAGGAGATCGAAGCGCTGCGACTCTTTGATCCCGAGTCACAGCTCAGCAGCGGCAGCATCGACGCGTTGCGAATCTTGCCGGCCCGCGAATTTCCGTTCGACGAGACGGCCATACGCGAGTTCAGGCAACGCTTCCGCCATGTAGTGCCCGGCGACCCGCAACGCGCGTCGATTTACAGGGACATCTCCGAAGCGCAGTTGCCGGCCGGCATCGAGTACTATTTGCCGCTGTTCTTCGACACGACGGCCTCGCTGCTCGACTATCTCCCGCCGACTACGCTGTTCTTGCTCCTCGAGGATGCGGCGAGCGGCCTGGAGGCCGCCTGGATGCTCATCGAGGAGCGCCACGAGCAACTGCGAGGCGACGCCGAAAGGCCCCTCCTCGAGCCCGCGTCCGCGTTCTGGCCGCCGGACGACCTGCGGCGGCGCCTCGACGAGCAGCTCTCCGTGACAGTCGAGACCAAAGAGCTGCCGGCAGACACCGCCGGCACGAGCTTCAACGCCGGCACCGGACATCCGCTCAGCGCCGGCGATCCAGCCGTCACCGACCCCGTCGGCCGCTGGTTCGGCGACACGGCGGCACGCACGCTCGTCGTCGCCTCATCGCCCGGGCGGCGCGAGGCCGTCCGGGAGCTATTGGGCAACCGCAAGCTCAAGCCGGAGACGCTCTCCGGCTGGCGGGATTTCGTCGAAGGCGGAACCAAGCTCGGCCTGAGCGTCGCCGAGCTCGAGACCGGCTTCACCTTGCCGCGGCACGGCCTGCGCGTAATCACCGCGGAGCGGCTCGGCATCGAGAAACCTCGGCAGCGCAGAAAACGCAGGCGTGCCGGGCGCGACCCCGACGCCATCGTTCGCGAGCTGACGGATCTGCGCGTCGGCGCGCCGGTGGTCCACGAGGAGCATGGCATCGGCCGCTATCAAGGACTCACCACGCTGGATGTCGCCGGGCAAACCACGGAGTTCCTCAAAATCGAATACGCCGACGGAGACAAGCTTTACGTACCGGTCTACAGTCTGCAGCTCGTCACGCGCTACACGGGCGCCGCGCCCGAGCTCGCGCCACTGCATCGCCTCGGATCCGACCAGTGGCAGAAGGCCAAGCGCAAGGCTGCGGAGCGCGCGCGCGACGTCGCGGCCGAGCTGCTCAACATCTATGCGCAGCGCGCGTCCCGTGAAGGGACGTCTTACGTCTGGCCGGAGGACGCCTATGAGCGCTTCGCGGACGAGTTTCCGTTTCAGGAAACCGACGATCAGCTCACTGCGGTTGGCGATGTGATCATCGACATGGCGAGCCCACGCCCCATGGATCGCGTCATCTGCGGAGACGTCGGCTTCGGCAAGACCGAAGTGGCATTGCGCGCCGCCTTCATCGCGGTGACCGCGGGCTTTCAGGTCGCCGTGCTGGTGCCCACGACGCTGCTCGCCCAGCAGCATCATCGAAGCTTCGAGGACCGGTTCGTCGAGTGGCCCGTGCACGTCGAGTTGCTATCGCGTTTTCGAAGCGGCAAGCACAGCCGCGAGATCTTGAGCCGACTCGCGGCCGGCAGCGTGGATATCGTCATCGGCACGCACAGGCTCTTGAGCCGGGACGTTCAATTCAAGAATCTGGGCCTCGTCATCATCGACGAGGAGCACCGCTTCGGCGTCAGGCACAAGGAAAAGCTCAAGCGCCTGCGCGCCAACGTCGATATCCTCACGTTGACCGCGACGCCGATTCCGCGAACTCTGAACATGACGCTCGGCGGCTTGCGCGACCTGTCTCTGATCGCGACGCCTCCAGAGAATCGGCTCGCCGTGAAGACCTTCGTCGGAGAATGGCGCAATCAGTCCGTACGCGAGGCCGTCTTGCGCGAGATTCGGCGCGGCGGGCAAGCATATTTCGTCCACAACCGCGTCCAGGATATCGACGCGACCGCCAAGAAAGTCGTCGAGCTGCTGCCGGAAGCCCAGGTCCGGGTCGCTCACGGCCAGATGTCGGAACGAGAGCTCGAAGCGGTGATGCTCGACTTCTATCATCGCCGTTTCAACGTGCTCGTGTGCAGCACGATCATCGAAAGCGGCATCGACATTCCCACGGCCAACACGATCATCATCAATCGGGCGGATCGTCTCGGGCTGGCGCAGCTGCACCAGCTGCGGGGCCGCGTCGGCCGCTCACATCATCAGGCTTATGCTTACCTCATCGCGCCGCCGCTCAGAGCCTTGACCACCGAGGCTGCAAAACGACTCGAAGCGATCGAGGCGCTCGAGCATCTCGGCAGCGGCTTCACGCTCGCGAGCCACGATCTCGAGATCCGCGGCGCCGGCGAGCTGCTGGGCGAAGAGCAAAGCGGCCAGATACAGGCCATCGGTTTCACGCTGTACAACGAGTTGCTGGCGCGGGCGGTGGCCTCGCTGCGCCGCGGCGAGGAGCCGCAGCTCGAAGACCCTCTCGAGCACGGCCCGGATGTCGAGCTCGGCCTCGCCGCCTTGATTCCGAGCGACTACATGCCCGACGTCCACATGCGGCTGGTGCACTACAAACGCGTCGCGAATGCCGCTTCCGCGGCACAGCTCAGAGAGCTCCAGGTGGAGCTCATCGACCGCTTCGGGCTGTTGCCGCAGCCGGCGCGCACGCTGTTTGATCTCGCCCGAATCAAGCTTCTCGCGGTCAGCCTCGGAATCACCCGGATCCAAGCCGACGACGAGGGCGGTTACCTGCAGTTCGGCGCCCACGCGGCGGTGGATCCGCTGCTGCTCGTGCGGCTGATCGAGGCCGGCCCCGACGAATTCCGCCTCGACGGACCCAGCAAGCTGCGCTTCCGCTGGCGGCTGGAAGACCGCGGGGAACGGCTTACCCAGGTCGAGCGCCTGCTTGCGCGCCTCGGCGCCGAACCGGAAGCGGCGGCGGCATGAGCGGACGGCCGCGGCGCTATAATCGCAGCATGGCGATTTCAAGGACGAAAGGCATTCTCGCCGCGATCTCGAGCGCGCTGGCGATGGCGACGAGCCCGCTCGCCGCGCAGCAACCCGCGACGGCCGCTACTGTCCCCGAACCGTCGCCGATTTATCAGATCGAAATCCTGGCGTTCACCTACAACGACTTCAACGGTCAAGAGGAGAACTTCGCGGCGGAGTACCCGAGCCGGCCGCCGATGCTGAGCAGTGCACAGCGGCGGCGGCCGTGGCCGTGGATCGTGTTCCCGGCGGGCGTGCTCGAGCCCTTGCAGATTCAGCACCGCGACATGGCATTCGGCGAGGGGCGCGCCGCATGGCCGCCCGTGGGGAGCTCGACGGTCCCGGCCCCCCTGCCAGCCGGCTTCGCCGCGGCTGGGGCACCCGCGGCGAGATGGTATCGGCTGCTTGCGGACGACGAGCTGACGCTCGACGGCACGCTGGCGAGATTGCGCAACCTCGGTGCCTACACGCCGTTGCTGCACGCCGGCTGGTCGCAACCGGTGCTGCTGGAGAACGAAGCGAAGGCTTTCGACTTGGCGTCGCTCGGGGCGTTCAGGCCGTCGGGCACGGTGCGGCTGCATCTGAGCCGGTTCTTGCACCTGACTTTGAATCTGCGCTTGCAGACGGACTATCGCTATCGATGGCAGCCGCCGGCGGAATCCGCGTCGGCAACGCCGCTCTACGAGCTGCTGCGCCCGCTGCAGTACGGTATACAGGTCCAGCGACGCGTGCGCAGCGGCGAGCTGCACTTCTTCGACCATCCGGCTTTCGGCGTGCTTATCATGGTGCGGCCGCAGGCCGCGGCGCCCGAGGCCGAAAGCACCGGCCCCGCCGCCTGACGGCGCCACGCGTCGTCGCCAGCGCGAAGGCGAAGACATCGGTGCTCGAAGGAGTGCGGAGCTCCGACCGAGAGGGCCTGTATTCCCACTCCCGCGTCGTGCGATTACGCCACGCGCGCACGTCGCGCGGCGCGAGCAGGAAGGAAATGCTTCAGGCTTGCGCCGTGCGGCGCGCTGTCGGCGGCTCGGGCGCGAGCTGCACGCGCGCCTGACCGATCAGATCCTCGAGGTAGCGATTGCTTGAAGGCGTGCCCGCCGCAACGCCCGCCCGAACCGTAATATAGCGGCCCGACCGCCCACGTGGATTGTGCAAGCCCAAGCGACGGATGTCGGCGCTGATTGCCGACACCAGATCCGCGACCTGCTCCGAGTCCTGCCCGTGCACGAGCGCGATGATGCGGCCGGAATCGTCGCAGCCGCACAGATCACCCGTGCGTCGCAGAGATCTCGTGACTTGCGCCGCGATCATGCGCAGGCAGGAATCGGCGGCCTTGCTGCCGAAAGTCTCGCGATAGATATCGAGGTCGTTGACCTCGAACAGCACTATGGCCACGAGCCGCTGCTCGCGGCGCGCCATGCGGCAGTCCCTGTCCGCGACCTCCAGGAAATACTCGTAGCGAAACACGCCGCTTGCCGAGTCGATGCGGTCGAGGCTCGCGGCTTTTTGGCGTGCGCGCCTGAGCTCGCGTTGCAGCAAGCCGACCTGCAGGCCGCTCTCGCCTCCCGCCGACGCCATGAGCTGGCGCTGAATGATCAGATAGTGCCTGAGGTCGCCGGCCTTGCTCTGAACCGGATGGGCCTCGAGATGACTCAACCAGGCGGTGCCGTCCTTGCGCACGTCGGGCAAGGTCAACGCGCAGGGATCCCCCTGAGCCATGGCCGCTCTGAGGTTCGTGATCTCGGCCGGCTCGTCCGCGGCGGCCTCGAAGATCCGCCAGGGTCGACCCACCGTCTCGGCGTCGGTGTATCCCGTGAGCGTCTCGTGGGCGGGATTGACGTAGACGACTCGATAGACGGCACCACCCGCGGCGACGACCGCTACGGCGTCGGAGGTCAGCGAGGCAATCTGCTCGAGAATATGTCGACTGAGATCGGTCACAGCGCCCTATCAGAAGGTTTACTTAAGCTGTTTGCGCGATCGTGGCTCATCGCCCGCCCGAGCCGCAAGGACACAGTTCACAACTATGCTGCGACGCAGCGCCGTGCACGATCTTGGGTTAGAGCGCGGCGATCAGATCCGCCAATACTTCCGCCGCCCGGACCATACCGCGCGCAAGATATCGCTCGAGCTGTGCGTGAATCCCGGCCGGGTCGGAACCGCGGCCGGCGGCATGGTTCACGCCGACGGCGCAGATCGCATAGCGCCAAGCGAGCTCCCGAGCCAGGACCGCCTCGGGCATCGCGGTCATGCCGACCATGGTGCAACCGTCGCGCGCCATCCGCTCGATCTCCGCGGCAGTCTCGAGCCGCGGCCCCTGGGTGACGCCGTAGACGCCGCGGGCGGATACGCGGCCGCCGCGGGACGCCGCCGTCAGCAGACGCCCGCGCAGCTCCGGGTCGAACGGCTCGGTGAACTCGACGTGGCGCACTTTGCCGTCGGCATGCTCCTCGAAGCTTGCGGCCCGCCCCCAGGTATAGTCGATGAGTTGCACGGGGACCGCCAGCTCACCCGGCTCGAAGCCGTCCCCGCCGATGACGCCGACCGCGTTGATCGCAAGGCATAGCCGAACCCCGTGCTCGTGCAGGGCCCACAGATTGGCGCGATAGTTGACGGAGTGTGGCGGGATTGAACCCTGCTCCCCGTGTCGCGCAATGCAATGAACGACACGACCCGCGATCCGTGCCTTGAGGACGGGGCCCGACGGTGGGCCGTAGGGTGTCTTCGCCCGACATCTCGCCTCGACCTCCAGACGCAATGCGTCCACCCCGCTGCCGACGATGAGCCCCAGGCCCTCGGTCATGGCGGAGCCGCCTCGAAAAGCCCCGGCAGTCCGCGCCAATACCCTTTGTAATCCATCCCGCAGCCGAAAACGTAAGCTTCGTCGATCGTCGTACCGATGAAGTCCACCTCCACCCGCCGGCCTACTCGGCGCTTGGGTTTGGAGACCAGAACCGCCGAATACAGCGCCGCGACGCCGAGAGCCTTGAGCTCCGCAAGCAAAGCCGCAAGCGTCAGACCGTGATCGAGAATGTCGTCGACGACCAAGACGGCGCGACCGCGCAGCGATTCTCGCGGGCGCACGATCCAGTCGATCTCGCCACCTTCGAGCGCGCCCTTGTAACGAGTGAGGTGCACGTAGTCGAACTCGTGCGGAAAGGTCACGCGTCGCGACAGCTCCACTGCCGCGAAAACGCCTCCGTGCATGACCGCGACAAACACCGGATTCGAATCTCCGAGCTTCGCGGAAATCTGCGCCGCCATCCGATCGAGCGCGGCCTGCATCGCCGCCGCCGAGCGAACCTCGCGGGCGGTGCGCAGCGCGTCGAGCGCCTCATCAAGCCTGGAGCGAGAACCTATCCCGGGGTCACCCATGAGCCCCTTCAGCCCTGCAGCGTCAGGTCGGGTTTGCGCGCCAGCGCGTCGAGCGCTTCGCGAGCTTCGTGCCAGCGCGTCGAGGCGCGAAGCTCCGCCCAGGGTACGCCCTTGCGGCCGCGAAGCCGCATCAAGTGAAGCTGGCTCGGTGGATGAAGTCTCGTGCTCAACTTTTCTACGGCGCGCGGAATATCCTCCGGGCTGTTGCACAACAGCACCATATCGCAGCCGGCATCCAGCGCGCGCAGAGCGCGCTCGGCGCATGTCGCCGCGACGTCGGCGCCGAGCATAGCCAAGTCGTCCGAGAACACTGCACCCGTGAACCCAAGCTCGCGGCGGAGCTGACCGTCGAGCCACCATCTGGAAAAGCTCGCCGGTTGCGCATCCATCGCCGGGAAGCTCACGTGCGCCGCCATGACGGCCGGAAGGCCGGTCGCAATGAGTCGCCTATAGGGCACGAGGTCGTCGAGCACCGCACCGTAGTGACGCGAGTCCACCGCGAGCTCTGTGTGGCTGTCGGCGACGGCGCCGGCGTGCGTCGGGAAATGCTTGGCGACGATGGCCATGCCTGCGTCCCGGGCGCCGGCGGCGAACTCACAGGCGAGCCGGGCGACGACGTCGGCATCGGAATGCAGCGCGCGGTCGCCGATGACCTCGGACAAGCCGCGATCGACGTCGACCACCGGCGCGAAACTAAGGTCAATGCCGACGGAGAGGAGCTCGGACGCCATCAGCCAACCGAATTGCTTCGCGACCCCGAACGCACGCAGCGGATGCTCGTCGTAGGCATGCCCCAACGTGCGCATCGCCGGCAGCCGGGTGAACGGACCCTGAAAGCGCTGCACTCGGCCGCCTTCCTGGTCGACGGCGATCAATAGTCCCGGTGACCTCAGCGCTCGAATCGAGCTCACCAGGGCCTCGAGCTGATCGATGCCCTCGAAGTTTCTCGAGAACAGGATGACGCCGCCGACCGCGGGCTCCTTGAGCCAACGCTGCTCCTCACCTGTCAGAGAGGTGCCGCGAATGTCGATCATCAGCGGACCCAGCGACATCGGCTGACTACTCCTCGATCTCGACGACGGTGCCCGGAGACACCAAATCGAAAAGCTCGATCACGTCCTCGTTCGACATGCGTATGCAGCCGATCGAAGCCGGCCGCCCCAACTTCGCCGGCGTGCCGTGAATGTAGATATAGCGACGCATCGAATCCACCTCGCCCAGGCGGTTTCTACCGATCTCCGTCCCCGAAAGCCACAGGATGCGGGTCAGTATCCAATCGCGCTGCGGATCCGCGCAAGCCAGTTGCTCCGCGTACTGCTCGCCGGTCGGCCGGCGGCCGACGAATACGGTGCCCGCCGGCTGCCCGGCGCCGATCATCGCGCGGATACGATGGCGTCCTCGCGGCGTCTTGAAGCTTCCCGCGCGCTCACCGGCACCGAACCTCGAGGTCGACACCGGGTAAGCCCGCAGCAGCGCTCCGTCCTCGAAGAGCTCTAGCGTCTGCCGGCTGATACTGACGCGTATGTGCCGCGGCATTCATCGCTCGAACAAGGCGATAGCCTCGACGTGATGCGTGTTCGGAAACATGTCGGCGATACCGGCGCCGGCGAGCCGATAGAGGTTCCCGGCGGTCAGCTCCCGGGCATCGCGCGCCAAGGTTGCGGGATGGCAAGACACGTACACGACTCGCTTGGGCGCCATCCGCTTCAAGCGCTTGACGATCTCCTGCGCTCCGGAGCGCGGCGGATCGAGCAGCACGCAATCCCAAGACCGCTGCAGGAACGGCCAGTCGGGCTCGTTCAAGTCCGCGGTCAAAAACCGCGCATTGACGATGCCGTTGAGCTCGGCGTTTCTCGCGGCGCGCGCAACCAGGCCCGCATCTCCCTCGACGCCGGTTACCGCGGCCGCCCGGCGTGCGAGCGGAAGACTGAAGTTACCCAGACCGCAATAGAGATCCAAGACCTCGTCCCGTTGTCCGACGTTCAACAGCTCGACGACGCGATCGACCAGCGCCGCGTTGATCGGACCGTTGACCTGAATGAAGTCGGTGGGCGCAAACTCGAGCGTGACGCCGAAGCGCTCTAGGCGATAACTGAGCGGAGACGCCGCATCGACGTCCAGCGGCCGAACCGTGCCGGGACCGCCGCGCTGCAAGTAAACGTCGACGCCGAAAGACCGGCCGAGATCCGCCAGCGCGCTCAGGTCGCTCGGCTGCGGGTCCTTGAGCAGCCTGAGCACGACCGCGCTCGCCGAATCCCCGACCGCGACCTCCGCCTGCGGCAGATGCTCGCTCAAGCTCGTCCGGGCGATAGCCTCGCTCAGCGCACCGGGAACGAGGTCCATGGGCTTGACGAGCACCGGGCAGCTCAGCATGTCGGTCACGAAGCGGCTGCCGCGCTCTTTGAAGCCGACGAGCACGCGGTCTTTCGCCGCGACGTAGCGGACGCCGAGGCGTGCCTTGCGGCGATAATGCCACTGGGGCCCGACGAGCGGCGCAAACCAGGTCGCGGGCTCGACGCCCGCGACACGCCGCAGGGCCTCACGAACAACGTCCTCTTTGAACGCCACCTGGCCCGCGTAGCCGAGATGCTGGATCGCGCAACCGCCGCAGCGGCCGAAATACTCGCAGCCCGGCTCCGTGCGGCCCGGCGCACGTCGCACGATCTCGACGAGATCTGCGGCTCGGTAACGCCGCCGGCGACTGCGCAAGGCCACCCGGGCTCGCTCGCCCGGCAAAGCCCCGGGCACGAACACCCGCTGCCCCTCGAAATCCGCGATCCCGTCCGCAGCGTGCGACAGATCGAGAATTTCCGTCTCAACCAGTTGTCGATCGTTGCTCATCGCGCGCAGATCGCCATGCCTCGAGAAATTCCTTGATGTGCGTCTGATCGAGCTGCTCGAGCTTCCTTTCCAGCGTCTGCAGCTCGATCCCATAGTGCCGGCTGTCCAAGATGCCGCGCATGAGCTGAAAGCGCAGATAGATCAGGTAAGTGTTCAGAACATCGGTCTCGCAATATTGGCGGATGCGCTCGAGCTGTCCCTGCTGGTAGCGCTCCCAAACCTCGTCGCCGCTCATGCCGAGCTTGCCGGGCAGGCCAAGCAGCGTCGCGACATGTTGCAACGAGGCTCGGCCGCCGAGTTGAAATCCCGCCAGGACGTCCATCAGATCGATATGGCGCCAATGGAAACGGCTCAGGTAGTTGTTGTAGCGAAACTCGCGATCCTGGTCGCCGATTTCCCAGTATCGCTCGGCCGTAACGCCGTGCCGCAGCGCGCGGTACTGGAGCACGGGTAAGTCGAACCCGGCGCCGTTCCATGAAACGAGCTCCGGAGAGTATCTTTCGATGCCCTCGAAGAACCTCTGAACGATCTCCTTCTCCTCGGATCCGTCCTCGCCCAGGCTGAAGATGTGCAGCTCGTCGCGCGTTCTGAGAACGGCGGCGAGAGCGACGATGCGGTGTTGGAGCAGCGGCAGGAATTCCGTGTTTCGCGCCTGCCGCTGCTTGAAGAACATGATCTTCGCGACGGACGCATCGTCCAGGTCCTCGACGCCGTACAATCGCCGGCCGAGCTCGGTGTCCGGTATGGTCTCGATATCGAAGATCAGCGTGTTCATGCCCGCTGCTTGTCGCCTTGCGCTTTCATCATGACGGCGACGGCAACGACCAGGCCGGCCTCGTCGGTGAGCGACAGATGGCCGCCGTCGACGCCGAGCCGCTCACACAGGCGCCGGCCGCGATCGGAGAAAATAATCTGCGGCTGCCCCAAGCCGTTCGGCAACATGCCGACGTCTCGGACCCACATGCCGTTGGCGAATCCCGTGCCCAACGCCTTCACGACTGCTTCCTTGGCGGCGAAGCGCATGGCGAGAAACCGCACCGGCCTCGACGAGCTCTTGAACAGTTGCTGCTCTTGATCGAGCAACAGCCGTCGCGCGAAACGCTCGCCATAGCGCTCCCAGACCCGCTCGACGCGAGCGAGCTGAACGACATCCGTGCCGATACCGAAAATCACGATCGGCGAGCTTCCAGCATCAAACGGCGCATCTCCCCCACGGCCTTCTCGAGCCCGCTGAGCACGGCTCTGGCGACGATCGCGTGGCCGATATTGAGCTCAACGATCTCCTCGATCGCCGCGACCGCTTGCACGTTGTGATAGTTGAGCCCATGCCCGGCATGAACGGTCAGACCTCGCGCCGCGGCATGCGCCGCCGCCGCCCGTAAGCGGGCAAGCTCCCGCCGTTCGGCCTCGGCATCGCGCGCATCCGCATAGGCGCCCGTATGCAGCTCGACGAGCCTCGCGCCCGCTGCGTGCGCCGCGTCGATCTGTCCGGTCTCGGGGTCTATGAACAGTGACACGCGTATGTCATGGTCGTGCAGTTGCGCACACGCCGCCGCGATCTGTCCGGATTGCGCGACGACGTCCAAGCCGCCCTCCGTCGTGAGCTCCTCGCGTCTCTCGGGCACGAGGCAACAATCGGCAGGGCGGGCATCGACGGCGATCGCAAGCATCGCCGGCGTCACCGCCAACTCCAGATTTAGGCGAGTCTCGAGCACTCGCCCGAGGATCTCTAGATCGCGCTCTTGAATGTGGCGGCGATCCTCGCGCAAATGGATCGTGATGCTGTCGGCGCCGGCTCTTTCGGCGAGCAGCGCTGCTGCGACCGGGTCGGGATACCGAGTCCCGCGCGCCTGGCGCAAGGTCGCAACATGGTCGACATTGACGCCGAGTTGAATTCGGGTCCAATCACTCACAACGCCAGCCCTCGGCCAAGAATCTCCATCAGCACGGTTCGTGTTTTCAGGGGGCGATCCCCCAGGTAGAAACGCAGTAGCCGCGACAACAGCCGTTTGGCAGACCTCAAGGCCTGGTCGTCATCGAGAACCTCGTCCCTGAGCGAGATCAGATCACGGCCCGAATACTGCTCGTCGCCGTACCCGGCGCCGGAGCCGAGGCTAGGGCCGCGCTCCGCTTCGTATCTGTACATGAGGTCGGGAGTCAGCGGTTCGCCCGTGACGACATCGCGGTCGAGCTCGAGAGCGTAACCCAAACCCCTGAGCAGACGAAGCTCGAACAACCTCAATGCGCGTGACTTGCCGGCGCTCGCGTCCAGGTCCTCGAGACAGCGACTATAACAAGAAAAGACGTCGCTGTTGGCGTCACCACGCGCCGTGAGCCTGATCAGCAGCTCGTTGAGATAGTACCCCGCGAGCAACGACTTTCCGGACAGCACCGGCAGCGGATGACAAAACTCCACATGCGTGAGCCTGCCGAGCTCTCCACGCCTCAGCCAGGACAAGCGCAACGGAAGAAAAGGCTGGAGCATCGCGCGGCGGCCACTCGCCAGGCGGCGCGATCCCTGCGCGACCAGAGTTACCAGCCCGTGTCCCTCGGTCAGGCAGTCGACGAGTTGGCTAGAGTTCTTGTAGGCACGTTGATGCAACACGTAGCCACGTTCGAGCTGGACTTCCTCACGCTCGCTCATGAGCGCTCGAAACCCAGATTCTTGAGCTCACGCTCGCTGTCAGACCAATTCGCGCGAACCTTGACCCAGAGCTCCAGGTGCACGCTCTCGCCGAGCGCCCGAGCGAGCTCGATGCGAGCGGCTCTGCCGACCGCCTTCAGGACTCTGCCGCCCTTGCCGATCACGATCGCTTTGTGACCATCCTTGCCCAGCCATATCATGGCGTGAACGATCAACCTGCCTTCGGCCCGGTCCAGGTGCTCGATTTCCACTGTCAACCCGTACGGCACTTCTTGGTGGAGCGCCGACAGGAGCTTCTCGCGGATGGTTTCGGCGATTCGGAACCGCGTGTCCTTATCGGTGACGAAGCCGGGCGGGAACAACGCGGGCCCCTCGGGAAGCCGATTGAGAATCTCGCCGATCAGCCTATCGAGGTTTTGGTGCTTGGCCGCGGAGACGGGCACGAAGGCAGAGCAGTGAAACGCCTCCGAAGCATCTTTCAAGCGCGCCAGCAGGTCCGTTCGGCGCGTCAGCGCATCGCTCTTGTTCAACACCAGGATCGTCCGGTCGGCATGTTGCTCGAGCATGCTACCCAAGCGCCGATCCTCGGCCGTGAGCCGCGCGGCATCCGTGACCATGAGAATGACGTCGGCGTCCGCGATGGCCTGGTGAATGGCTTTTGCCATGAGCCGGTGCAGGGCGTGTTTACGGTCCCTATTGAGACCCGGCGTATCGATGAATACCGCCTGCGCGCCGCCGCGATTGATGACCCCGAGAGTGTTGTGACGCGTGGTATGGGCCTTGCGGCTGACGATGCTGATTTTTTCCCCGACGAGCGCGTTGAGCAAAGTGGATTTTCCGACGTTCGGCCGCCCGACGATGGCGACATATCCGCAGCGCGTTCGAGCCCGATTATTCTGTGTCACCAATCAGGATCGCCAGCATGCGTTCGGCAGCATCCTGCTCGGCTTTCCGCCGGCTCGGTCCGATTCCACGGGCGCGACGGTCCTCATCAGCGACCGAGCAGACAACCGTAAATATTCTTTGATGCGGCTCACCGGAGGAGGATTCTACCGCGTAATCGGGCAGAGCGCGGCCGCAGCCTTGCAGCCATTCCTGCAGACGCGTCTTCGAATCCTTGAGGTTCTCGGCATCCGGCAGGTTTCCCAGCCGGTTCTCAAACAAGCGGTTGATGAAGGCGTTGGCCGCATCGAAGCCGCCATCGAGAAGAACCGCTCCGATCAGGGCCTCGACGCAATTGGCCAGCACCGAGTCCCGGCGGCTGCCTCCTGAACGCAGCTCTCCGGACCCCAGGATCAAGTGCTTGTCCAAGCCGAGGTCGCGCCCGATGTCGGCCAAAGTCGATCCCCGCACCAGAAAGGCCCGCAGACGGCTCAGATCCCCTTCCGCATCCTCGCCCCGAATGCGATAGAGCTGTCTCGCCACGGCAAAATTGAGAAACGAGTCGCCTAGAAACTCCAGGCGTTCATTGTTTTTCTTTGAAGCGCTGCGATGCGTCAGCGCCAATTCCAGCAGAGAGGGGTCCGAAAATTCGTAGTCGAGTTTCTGCTCAGCCCAGACGAGCCGGCTCATTAACGCCTGATCTCGATCTGCTCATCAACGGCAACCAAGAACGAAATGTCGGCGATGAAAGAGGTCTGATTGTCGTACTGAATGCTCACCGTATAGCCGACGTTGGTAGGGGTAACGACGATGTCCTCCGGCTCGACACGGACGCCTTCGACGTAAAGCCGTTGGACCAGCGTTCTGCGCAGAGTGCCCGAGGCCGCGCCCGTGCCGTCGAGCTCCTCCTTGAGATCCTGCAACACGGTGCCGATCCGCATTTTCTGTATATACAGCGGCGCCAGCTTGATCCCGCCGAAACCGACCAAACCAAGAATGGTCGCCAGAATCAGAAAACCCAGAGCGGTGATCCCGGCTTGCCGGCGAGGCAACGCGGTCATTACTGGATGCTCTTGCCGATGCGACTCCATATCGGTCCTCCTTCCGACGGCCAGCGCCAATTCATCCAGATGCGCACGGCCCTGCCGACCATACTCTCTTCAGGAATGTAACTGACACCCTCATAGCGGCTGTCTTGGCTGTTGTCGCGATTGTCGCCCATCATAAAGTAGTGCCCCTCCGGAACGACATAGGTCCCGCCGAGACTGGGCCGGTTCCGGATATGCAGCAGCCTATGCTCCTTGCTTCCCAACTGTTCCTCGCCGAGCTGCATGGCCGCATCCCCTTCGTAGGATCCAAGCGGCTCCAGTGAGATCGGCTCACCGTTGATGCTGAGACGTTTCTCCAGCGGGTCGTACACGACGACGTCTCCTGGCAAACCGACGACGCGCTTGATGTAGTTGACCGTGGGATCCGCAGGAAGCCGGAACACTACTACATCCCCTCGAGCCGGTTCGCCGATGTCGACTATCTTGGTATTTATAACCGGGAGCCGCAGTCCGTACGCGAACTTGTTCACAAAAATGAAGTCGCCTTCCAAAAGAGTCGGCATCATCGATGCGGAAGGGATCCTGAAGGGCTCGAACAAAAAGGATCTGAGCACCAGTACGAGCAACAGAATGGGGAAAAACGACCGGGCATATTCGACGACGACGGGCTCGGAACTCGTGACGCCGCCCAGGCGCCCCGCCCCGCGTCTGACCCGAATTCTCTTGAACACAACGGCATCCAGCAGCCAGATGACTCCGGTCAACGCGGTGGCAACGACAAGCAGAAGAGCAAAATCCAATTTCGGATCCTATCTGTCAGGTCCCACAGGGCCGCGGAGCGGGAGTTGCAGGAAGAGACTCAAGCAGCGATGCGCGTGGAGTATTGGTCATTTTCTTTCGCCCTGCAACACGGCCAGAAAGGCTTCTTGCGGAATCTCCACCGACCCGAGCTGTTTCATGCGTCGCTTTCCCGCCTTCTGCTTCTCCAGCAGTTTGCGTTTGCGCGTCACGTCACCTCCGTAGAGCTTGGCCGTGACGTCTTTGCGCAACGCCTTCACGTTGCTTCGCGCGACGATTTGGCCGCCGATCGCAGCCTGCACCGCGACTTCGAAAAGCTGCCGAGGTATGACCTCGCGCAGGGTGTTCACGAGCTGGCGCCCGCGACGCTCCGCACCGTCTCGATGGACGATCATGGACATGGCATCGACGCGCTCGCCGTTGATCAGGATATCGAGCTTCACGAGATCCGCCTTAGCGAATCTCAAGAAATGATAGTCGAACGAAGCGTAGCCCCGGCTTACCGATTTCAACCGATCGAAAAAATCCAACACGACTTCCGCCAGCGGAAGCTCGTATTCCAGAGAAATCTGCTTGCCGAGATAGACAAGCCTGCGTTGAACGCCGCGTTTCTCTTCGCAGAGCTTGATCACACTGCCGACGTGCTCTTGCGGCAAGAGGATACTTGCCAGAATCAGCGGCTCACGAATTTCCCTGACGCCGTTCACCGGCGGCAACTGTGCGGGGTTCTCGATCTTCAGGACCTCCGAGGCCGTGGTCAACACTTCGTATACGACCGTCGGCGCGGTCGAGATCAACTCCATACCGTGCTCGCGCTCGAGGCGTTCCTGGACGATCTCCAGATGCAGCATCCCCAGAAATCCGCAGCGAAACCCGAACCCCAGAGCTACGCTGCCTTCGGGCTCGTACTGCAACGCGGCGTCGTTGAGGCGCAGCTTCTGCAACGCGTCCCTGAAATCCTCGAAGTCGTCGGCGTTCACCGGAAACAAGCCGGCGAAGACGCGAGGCTGAATCCGCTTGAAGCCGGGCAGCGCAGGCGTCTCGACCTTACCCGCATCTCGAATCGTATCGCCAACCGGAGCCGCGTCGATCTCCTTGATACCCGCGACGACGAAGCCGACCTCACCGGCGCTCAAGCAGTCGATCACCGTGGGCTTCGGCGTGAACACGCCCAACCGATCCACGCTGTAGCGACGTTGCGTCGAGGCTACTTCGATGCGGCTGCCCTTCTTGAGCGAGCCGTTGACGACTCTGACGAGTGATACGACACCGACGTAGGAATCGAACCACGAATCGATGATCAACGCCTGAAGAGCGGCTTGGGGATCACCGCGCGGCGGCGGAATCGACTTAACGATCCGCTCCAGAAGATGGTCTATACCTAAGCCGTTCTTGGCACTGATGCAGACAGCATCTTTCGCGTCGATGCCGATGATTTCCTCGATTTCCGTCATCACGCGCTGCGGCTCGGCCGCCGGCAAATCGATCTTGTTGATAACCGGAATCACGTCGAGTCCTTGCTCGACGGCCGTATAACAGTTGGCTACGCTCTGCGCTTCGACGCCCTGCGCGGCATCGACGACCAGCAGCGCGCCTTCGCAGGCGGCCAAGGAGCGCGAGACCTCATACGAGAAATCGACGTGCCCCGGCGTATCGATGAAATTGAGCTGATAGACGTCTCCGTCCTGCGCCTGGTAACTGAGGCGGACGCTATGCGCCTTGATCGTGATGCCGCGCTCGCGCTCCAGATCCATGGAATCCAGCACTTGCTCGGCCATCTCCCGTTCACTCAGTCCCCCGCAGAGCTGAATCAGGCGATCGGCCAGGGTCGACTTGCCGTGATCGATATGCGCGATGATCGAGAAATTGCGGACGCGCTCGATGAGCGGCGCCTGGTCCGACCCGACAACCCCTATAGAGGACGTCATGCCGCCAGGAACGCCTCGACCGCAACCGGATCGAGCGGCTGAGCCGGGAGCTCGGATTCTCCGCCGACGAGCACGGGGACTCGCAAACCGTAGCGTTTCTTGAGCTCGACGTCGCGATCGACGTCCACCACCCGAAGCTCCGCGCGGCCCTCGATCAGCGGCTGAAGCTCACCTTCGAGGCAGTCGCAAAGATGGCAGCCCGGACGGCTGTAGAGAGTCAGTACCTTCATCGCGGCGACACGACGCGCAAGGTTCCGGACATGCTCGCGAACACGCCGTCGCTGCGGCTGCTCATCAGGGTCACGCCCCCGATCAAGCCTAGGCCTGCGCCGAGCAGACAGCTCAAATCGGTGCCGCCTAGCGCGGCTCCGGCAACGGCGCCGAGCAGCAGGCCGGCCCAGGGCACGCCATGCGCCCACAGCGCGCTCCTGAGCAGTGCCGCCGCGGATACCGAAACCACGATCTCGTCGCCGACCGCGATGGATGGACAGGCGGCGACGCGAACGTCCGCGACGGGCGCGCACGCCAGCGAAACGCAGCCGCCCCTACAGCCCTCGCATCCGCTTCCGGCGAGCACTTCGAGGCGCAGCCCGCCGTCCGGGTTGATAGCGAGCACTCGTGCGCGGGCGGCGACCAAAGCGTCGGTCATTTGAGATCAAAGCCTGGGAGACGTTCGGAACGCTATCTTACCGGGCGGGATCACCGGGCGCGAAGCGACTTCGCGATGGCCTCGACGGTCTGCTGCGGCACCTCGCCGACAGCCGTGACCGGCCGTCCTCCAACCGTCAAAGAATAAGCGTTCGCGGTGCCCAGCCGAGAGAAGCCGGCAGCGACCTCAGGTGTGCTCTTGGGGTCCTCGATGAACACCGATACCGTCGCCAAGCCGTCCGAAACGACGAAATGATTGACCGGGTAACGCGATCCCGCCATCGGCCCCTGCATCGCGGCCGAAAGCTGGAAGCCGCTCGGAAGCTCGGTTTGAGCCAGGCTCAAGGTCTGTTCAGTCTGCGGCACCATCGCCGGCGGCCGGTACAGCGTGAACCCCGCGGTATTGATTGTCGGCTCCACTGCGGACTTCGGAATCTCGCCGGAGATCTCGATTTGAGTGAATAGGATCTGCTCGACGGTGTTTCCGGCCTCGTCCACGAGCTGAGACTTCAACGGCATCGCCGTCTCGGTGTCCAGCCAGAGGCGGTAGCCGTAGCGATAGTCGTCCTTGGGAATGATGCTGACGACCTGCGTGCGGCGCTGCGCGATCCGCTCCGTGCGTCGATGCAGATTGAAGCTGTAGTGTGAAAGTTCGGGCGAATAACTCGGAAGCACCGAGACCAGAGGGCTTGGGTCGCTGCGGTCCTCCAGCAAGACCGTCTCCGTGTCCGGCAGAATGCACCAAACCTCGTTCTCGCGGCGAATGATCTCCCGGCCCGCGCCGTCCAGAGACATGATGCGCTCGCTGATGCGACCGGCGTCGTTGCGATGGACGATCAGCAAGGTTTCCGCGACCTCGCCCTGCAAGTGGACGAAGGTGCCGCGATAATTCAAATCCTCTACCGCGCTGTTCATTTGCGCGATCCAGCTCTGGGCATCCTGAGCCGCGGCGCCGACTGCGACCAAAGCCGCGGCACCGAGCAAAGCAAGCCTGCTGATCGATCGACGCGGCATGGGGCTACTCGGCGGGCTCCGCTTCCGTCACGACCTGCCAGACGTTGGAGTCGCTGGCGACGGCAGAGTCGATCGAAGCCCGCCGGATCGCCGGTGTGTACTGGCCGTGCTGCATCAAATAATTCGTGAGGGTCATCGATCCCTCCGTTCCCGGGGCTTCCGGCACGACGTAGCTCGGCGGCTGCTCCGAGTCTCCAGTCGCCAGCCCTCGATCGACGGCAACCGTGGGCGCGCCGTCCCCGTCGTTGAAGCCAATGCCGCTACTCAAAGCGAAGATCGCGATCCCGGCAACGCTCGCCGCGATACCGACACCGACAGCCGGTCGAGTCAACCGCCGCACCCAGCCCGGCTCCGGCGGGCTTCTCCGCACGGGAACATAGACCCCTTCCAGCGCGGCGCTGAGTCTGCGGCGCAACACGTCCGGGTCGGGGCCCAGCAACTCGCCGCGTAGCGCCGCGCCTGCCACTGCATACCGAAGCGCCTTACCGCGCGCCTCGGGGTCGCGTTCCAGGCGGCGGACCAAGAACTCGCACTCGTCCGCGGATAGCTCGTCGTCGGCGAATGCGGAAATCTGCTGAAATATCGGCTCTGTCATGCGGTTTCACTCAAGCAGGGGTCTGATTCTCTTATCGATCGCCTCTCGGGCCCTGAAGATTCTCGATCGGACCGTTCCGACCGGGCATTCCATGGTTTGGGCGATCTCCTCGTAGCTCATGCCCTCGATCTCGCGCAGCAGGATTGCCGTCCGCAAATCCTCAGGCAACTCGTTGATCGCCTTGTTGACGGTCTGGCGCAGCTCTTCCGACAGCGTCAAGCGCTCCGGCGTATCGATGTCCTTGAGCTTGGCGAAAATCTCGCCCTGCTCCGAGTCTTGAAGGTCCAAGTCGTAGTAGGTCGGCCTACGGCTCGCCGCCACGACATGGTTTTTCGCCGTGTTGATCGCAATCCGATACAACCACGTATAAAAAGCGCTATCCCCTCTGAACGAGCGAACCGCGCGATAAGCCTTCAGAAATGCCTCCTGAGCTACGTCGAGCGCCTCGGACGAATCTCGCACATACCTCATAATCAGCTTCAGAATCTTGTGCTGGTACTTGACGACCAGCAAATCGAACGCCGACCGGTCGCCCTGTTGGACCCGTTTGACGAGCGCTAGATCGGAGGCACGATCCGTCGTGGGACGTTGTACGGCGGACGGCCCCATTTGCTTCTCGGTAGACCCCATGTCGCTTGGAAAGTTCTGCTCCCAAACAAACCGGTTCTCTTGAGCCGGCGTACTGTGACGTAGTTCTGTTTGGGTTGATTCTAACAGGCAGCCGACCGGGATAGCAGCGATTATGGCAAGCCCGAAATGCCGGGTCGGCGCCGTAGGGCCGCCTGGAGTCGCCGCCACGTCTCGCTGTCGAATTGGTCGCGCAACAGCAGTATCCGCAGCTTCTCGCTCCCGTCCGAAAGCACGAGATACGCCCACCAGCGGCCGAATCGCGAGCCCGGCGCCGCAAACAGATCCGCCAACCCGCGCTCCGGCAGGGCCCAGCCACCGCTCGAATCCCGGACCAGTCGCTCGGGCCGCCCCGGCCGTCGAGCACACGCATGCGCGGCGATGCCCGCCAACAGCAACGGCTTCAGCAGCCACGGCACCGCGAGCGCGAGCACGGCCGCGACGGCGACGCCGTGCGTCGCCAAAAGCCAAAGCCCGAGGATGCGGGACGCGCGGGGCTCAAGAATGCAGGCCGGACCGGATACGCCGGAGCAGCGCTTCGAGCTCGGGGTCGTCGGAGACATGCCGCGCCAAAAGGTAGGCGTGCAAATCCGGGTCCGGAAGCTCCAAAAGCTGCTGAAATCTTGCCTTATCGCCGGGGCCGAGCGCGGCATAGCGCGTCTCGAGGAAGCGGATCAGCAAGATATCGAGCTCCCGCATCCCCCGCCTGCAACGCCAACGCAACTTCGCGGCGTGCTCGCTCACGAAAGCTCAATGCCGGCGTTGGACGAGAAGCTTCTTGATCTCGGCGATCGACCTGCCCGGATTCAGATCCTTGGGGCATGCGCGCGTGCAGTTGAGTATCGTGTGACAGCGATACAGGCGAAACGGATCCTCGAGCTCGTCGAGCCGTTCTCCCGTCGCCTCGTCGCGGCTGTCGACTATCCAGCGGTAGGCTTGCAGCAGCGCTGCCGGTCCGAGGTAGCGGTCGGGGTTCCACCAATAGCTCGGACAGGACGTCGAGCAACAGGCGCACAAGATGCAGGCCGAAGGCAGATCGATCTTCTCCTGATCTTCCTTGGACTGCAGGCGTTCCCGATCGGGCGGCGGCGGCGTGCGCGTTTGCAGCCACGGCTTGATGGAAGCGTACTGGGCGTAAAAGTTGGTCAGATCGGGCACGAGATCCTTGACGACGGGCATGTGCGGCAGCGGGTAGACCTTGACGGTTCCCTTGACCTCGGCGACGGGCTTGATACAGGCGAGCGTATTGGTGCCATCGATGTTCATCGCGCAGGAACCGCAGATTCCCTCGCGGCAGGAACGTCGGAACGTCAGCGTCGGGTCGATCTCGCTCTTGATCTTGATGAGCGCGTCCAAAACCATGGGCCCGCAGCGGCTCATGTCCACGTGATACGTGTCCAGCCTCGGGTTTTTGGCCGAAGTCGGGTCGTAGCGGTAGATCGAGAATTTCCTGCTGTTGGCCGAGGCGCCGGGATCGTTGTGCACGACACCGGTTTGAACCTTCGATCCGGCCGGCAGATTGAATTTTGCCATCGCTAATCCTTACTCACTAAGTAAAGCGTTCCGTTCGGGTCGATGTCAATATGTTCGTGCCTTCGGCGGAATCGCCTCGACGTCCTTCGTCAGAGTCTGCAATTGCACGGCGCGGTCGTCAAAGCGCACCGAGCCGTCGGGATTCACCCACGCTAATGTGTGCTTGAGCCATCGCTCGTCGTCCCTCTCGGGATAGTCTTCCCGGGCCTGAGCGCCGCGGCTCTCCGTCCTGTGCAGAGCCGACTTGATCGTCGCCATCGCCTGTAGCAGCAAATTTTCGAGCTCCATCGTCTCGATCAGATCCGTGTTCCAGATCAGCGACCGATCGGTGACCGAGACGTCGGAGAACGAGGCGAATATCGGCTCGAGCAGGTCGATCCCCTCTTGCAGGGACTCGCCCGTGCGGAAAACCGCGGCGTGGTTCTGCATCGCGCGCTGCATAGCGAGCCGAATCTCGGCCGTGCCCGACGATCCCTTGGCGTGGCGCAGCTCGTCGACCCGGGCGACGGCCTCTTCGCCGGCCCCCGCGGCCAGCGGTTTGGAGCGCGTATTCGGCTTGATGAGTTGCCCGCAGCGAATCGCCGCGGCGCGGCCGAAGACGACGAGATCGATCAGCGAGTTCGAGCCGAGGCGGTTCGCGCCATGCACCGACACGCAGGCCGCTTCGCCGACGGCCATGAGGCCCGGCACGATCCCTTCCCGGCCGTCGGCATCCTTGGTGATGACCTCGCCGTGGTAGTTCGTCGGCACGCCGCCCATGTTGTAGTGAACCGTGGGAATGACCGGAATCGGCTCTTTGGTGATGTCGACCCCGGCGAAAATCCTTGATGTTTCCGCGATGCCGGGCAAACGCTCCTCGATGACCTCGGTGCCCAGATGCTCGAGGTGCAGATGCACGTGGTCTTTCTCGGCGCCGACGCCGCGGCCCTCGCGGACCTCGATCGTGATCGAGCGGCTGACGACGTCGCGTGAGGCCAGATCCTTGGCGTTGGGCGCATAGCGCTCCATGAACCGCTCGCCCTCGGAGTTGGTCAAGTACCCCCCCTCGCCGCGCGAGCCTTCGGTGATCAGCATGCCGGCGCCGTAGATTCCGGTCGGATGGAACTGCACGAACTCCATATCCTGAAGGGGCAGCCCGGCGCGCAGCACCATCGCATTACCGTCGCCGGTGCAGATGTGCGCCGACGTGCAGGAGAAATAGGCGCGACCGTAGCCGCCCGTCGCCAATATGACCATGTGACATCGAAAGCGGTGCAGCCGTCCTTCGGCGAGATCGATCGCGACCACACCGCGACAAGCGCCGTTTTCCATGATGAGATCGACCGCGAAAAACTCGACGAAAAACTCCGCGTCATACTTCAGGGACTGCTGGTACAAGGTATGCAGCATGGCGTGGCCGGTGCGATCGGCGGCGGCGCAGGTTCGCTGCGCCGTGCCCTTGCCGAAATGCGTCGTCATGCCGCCGAAAGGCCGCTGGTAGATGTGCCCGTCCTCGGTTCGGGAAAACGGCACGCCGTAGTGCTCGAGCTCGATCACCGCGGCCGGCGCTTCCTTGCACATGTACTCGATCGCGTCCTGGTCACCGAGCCAGTCCGAGCCCTTGACCGTGTCGTACATGTGCCAGCGCCAATCGTCCTCGCCCATATTGCCCAGCGCCGCGCTGATCCCGCCTTGCGCGGCGACGGTATGGCTACGCGTCGGAAACACCTTGCTCAAGCAGGCGGTCGACAAGCCCTGCTCCGCCAACCCTAGGGTCGCGCGCAGGCCGGCACCGCCGGCACCGATGACGACGACGTCGTAACTGTGCTCGATGAACTCGTAGTCCTTGCTCATGCCTGAGCCCCGAACGCGAGCTTGAGCACGGCGAATGCGCCGGCAACGGCCAGAGAAACGTGCAGGAAAGTCGATAGAATCAGTGTGGCGATCTTGACTGCGTTGGCGTGCACATAGTCCTCGACCACTATCTGCACGCCGAGCTGCGAGTGGTAACACGAGGTCAACACGCTGATCAGAAGCAGCACGCTGATCGTGGGGCGCCGGACCCAGGCGGCTACCGTCGCATATTCCCAATCATCGATGCCGAGCGCGGCTATTGCCAGCCACAGACCGAGCACCGCGAGCGCGACCGCGGACACGCGCTGTCGCCACCAATGCTCCGTGCCGTCCTTCGCGGAGCCGAGACCCAGCACTCGATTCAGCGGTGTAACGAGATTCATCGCCGCGCCCTTTAGAAGATCGCCAGAAACGAATAAATAAGAGTCGCCGTCGCTGCGGTAACCACGACGACCCAGCCGCCGAACGCGATCTGCGCGGGCTCGAAGCCGTAGCCTAAGTCCCAAACGAGATGCCGCAAGCCGTTCGCCAGATGGTAGAAGAAGCAGAAGCAGCAGACGACGTAGCCTATCTTGATCCAAGTCGCGGCCAGAATCGTTGCCGCAGCCGCGTAAGCCTCGGTGCCGGTGGCGAGGCTCGTGAGCCAGTACACGAGCAAGATCAACCCGGCCGAAAGCCCTAGACCGGTCGCCCTGTGCAGGATCGATAGAACGCTGGTGATCTGCGGCCGGTAGACCTGCAGGTGCGGCGACAACGGCCGCTCGACCTTGTCCATTCTGCGTTTCCTCAGCTCAGAGTTGCGTAGGTCGGAGCAGGGGCATCCTGCGCCTACAGTCTAAAAATCGATACACCGGCCGGCGCGTTCCCAATCCCCATAACGCGTCGGCTCGGCCCCGCCGGGACCGCCGATCTCGCGTGGTTGACCGCCGGTTGCGGCGGATTCGGCCGCGGCACCTCCCGAACGAATCGTGGCGGGCGCCTCGGGCAGTTGGGTACTCGCCTCTTCGGCTCTTTGCCCGCCAGATTCCTCCATGCGCCAAGTCTGCCAGAAACACCCGGGCCGCGCATCCCGCAGGCGCCGCTTGACCCGGCTCGTGAAGCTGCTAAAAGGGCTCTTGCAGCAGTAGAACCTATCTCGGAATCCTTGGCGAGTTCGTGCCGATCCCAGCTACGCAATTGCCCTGCGCCTTCGACGCGACGCCGAGCACAGCCGTCATCGTCGTCAGTGGCGACGATGCGCAGCGTTTTCTCAACGCGCAGCTGAGCCGCGACGTGCCGGTTCCCGGCGCGGCGGTCGCGCCGCTGGCGGCATGGCACGATGCCAAGGGCCGCGTGCAGGCGGTGTTTCGCGTGATAGGCGGCGAGCAGGTGTGGCTGCTGACGCACACCAGCGTCGCCGCTCAGGTCGCAGCCGGGCTCAGACGTTTCGTGTTGCGCGCCAAGGTCGGCATCGAGGTCGCCGGCGACACCTGCGCGAGCGCCGTCGCGCTCGGGGACTGCGAGTCCTTGTTGGGTGTGGAGGGCATCGCGCTCGAGGCTGTGACAGCTGCTCGAGCCGACGCACGGGGTGTCCACTGGATTCGACTCGGCCGTGACTGTATCCAGCTTGCCGGGCCGGCAACCGAGCTTGAACGCATCCGCACGCGGCTCGGCGACGCGCCGCCGGGCGCGGCCGAGCTGGCGCAGATCCGCCTCGGCCTGCCAGAAGTCAGCGCCGCGCTTCAGGGACAGTTCGTGCCGCAGATGCTGAATCTCGACCTGCTCGACGGCATCTCGTTCGACAAGGGTTGCTATCCGGGTCAGGAAGTCATCGCCCGCACGCGCAATCTGGGTACGGTGAAGCGGCGGATGCTGCGCTTCACCGGCGATATCGAGGGCAGGACGCCGGCACCCGGCTCGTCATTGTTCGATGCCTCGGGAACATCGGTCGGCGTCGTGATTCGCTCGGCGCGGGCCGAGCGCGGTCTCGAGCTGCTCGCCGTCGCCCAGCTCGACGCCTCGAAGCAACCTCTCGCCTTGGGACCCACGGCGGAGCCGGCGCTCAAGCTCGCGACCTTGCCTTACGCGATTGCCGAAACCGTGAGGACGGATCCGGCGGATTGACGTCAGCGCCGCACGAGCTGCCCCAGCTCGGAGAGGCCGCCGATGACACCCACGATCACCGCAGTAACGAGAAAGATCAGCAGAGAGTAGCCGATCGCGTCAGCTTCGCCGAATCCCAGCGGGACCAGCAAGCCGATGGCGGCGAGCTCGCGCAGCCCGATGCCGGCCAGGCTCACCGGGATCATGGTGGCAAGAATGACTCCGGAACGGACCCAGCAAGCCGTCAAGAGCGCGAGATCGAGCCCCATGCCCTTTGCGATCGCGCAGTAGGCGAGGCAGCCGCAGACGTGCGCGAGCAAGGAGGTCCAGACCAGGCTCAGGATCTGCCGCGGTGTTGCGGTTGAATACCTGAGAAACGCCTCGCTGACGCGCCTGACGGCTTTCGCGAGGCGGCCGGATGGAGCCGGACCCGCCACGCTCTCGAGCCGCGGCAGGCGCCGCCGCGCCAAGACGGCTGCCGCCCCGCACGCGGCCGCTACGGCCACGGCCGATACCCAGAACGGATCGGCCCGGTCGAAGGCCGCGGCGACCACTCCGATCGCGACCAGAAATACCGTGGCGACGACTCGATCGACGACCAGGGCCGCGGCAATGGTCTCGAGCCGCGCATGCCGCGCAAGCCGCGCGAACCTCACGGCAAACGCAGCCACGGTGCCTCCCGGAATCAAGAGACCGTAGAAAACGGCGGAGAGCCCGATGAGGTATACCCTGCCCAGAGGCAGCGCTATCTCCTGGATCAGCAACAGGCGCCTCAGACGCATCGCCGAGAACAGCTGAGCGCCCAAGGAGAGCGCCACTGCGAGCAGCATGCTCGCGACATCGGTGGCCGCTAGCGTGACAACAACGGCGTGGGCATCGAACAAATAGAAAACGGATACGAGAACAGCGACCGAAAAGACGATTCTCGCGCCCGTCCTCCGAGCCGACATCGATCAAACGACGCTGCGGCCGGTCATGTGCGCGGGAACGGCGGCGCCGAGATAAGTCAGCACGGTCGGCGCGAAATCAATCAGGGACATGCTGTCGCCTTTCGGTCCACGCTCCTCATCCGCGAGCACCAAGAAACCTTTCTCCGACGGATAGTGGGGGAGGTAACCGTGATTTCCTCTGTGGACAGGATTGAAGAGACGGGGTCTCTGACCATGCCCGACGAGCCCGAAATAGAAGTTCGCGAGCGGTTGGTAGAAATCGTGCGGAAAATAGATGAAGCCCGCGTCAGCCATGAGGTAGTACTCGCCATAGCGCGCATCGTCGAAACGAACGTCGTACCGATGCATCTCGCTGAAATGTAACAGGCTGCAATGCGGCAGCTGCCGGAGCTCGGAGACGACGACCTCGCGCGCTCGTTGCGTCCGGAACCAGAAACGAGTGCTCGCCAGGCTGCAGAAGTAGTGGTACTCCGACCCGGGAGCGCTCGAATTTCGAAGCACGCGTACGAGCGGAATCGTGCCGATGACGGGCTCCTGGCCGTGATCCGAGAGCAGCAGCAAGGCGTGTCCTTTTCGGGCACAGCCGTCACGGAGGCCCGCGACGAATTCGTCTGTCCTGCGCAGCGCCTCACGCATGGCGGGTGCGTCATCGAGATGCCAATGCTGAAACAGATCCAACGCATACATCTCCAGGAACTCGAGGCTCAGCGGGCTTTCGAGCATTTCCCGGCCGATGCCGGCGAGCGCCCCGAAGCGATAGGTGAAGTGATATCGAGCATCCTTGCCGAGCACGCCGAAAACGGTTTGATAGCCGTTGAATTCCGCCAGCATGTCGGGCGTCGCGGCACGCCGCGTGTACTTCAAGCGGTGCTGAGTAAAGTGCCGCCGGCGGCGCGGCGGTATGGCGGCCAGGTCGAAATCGGGATCGAATTTCTGCCGAATGCACTGCGCTGTCGTCGTGATCAGATCAGGCAATGCATCGATTATCCGCTGCGTTGCCGTGGACTGCCCGGCACCTTCAATGCTGACTTGCCAGAGACGGTTCTGATGCGGATAGACGCCGCAGAGCAGCGTCGGGACGAGCTCGGTATCCGGGATGGTACGAACCTCGACAGCCGAGTACCGGTCGATGAGCTTCGCGATGGCCGGGGTCGTCGCATTCGATACGCTGCGCCTGTCCAGTCCGGGGACATAGCACACCACGAGCTTGCGACTGGATCGAGCCATACTGCTTTGCATATACCGGACTTAGCACCTTGACATGATTCCGCGACCGCGGCAACGAACCGAGCGCGGCGGCTACGCCGCGCGCACAGATTACCGAATCGGGCAAGACGACATAATCGGGAGTTGCGGCGCCCGAGTGCTGGTACAATCCGGGCGGTTACGGGGATTACAGAAGCATAATGAAAATCGTCATTCTCGCCGGTGGCCTTGGCACACGATTAGCAGAGGAAACGGATCTGCGACCGAAACCGATGGTCGAGATCGGCGGCAAGCCCATACTTTGGCACATCATGATGCACTATGCTTTCCACGGCTTTCGTGAGTTCGTGATTGCGCTCGGTTACCGTGGTGAGTACGTCAAGCGGTGGTTCTTGAACTACGCCACGCTTTGGGGCGACTTGACGATCAATACGGGAACCAGCGAGATTCGGCAGCACCGCGAGAAGCGCGACGACTGGACGGTCGACCTCGTCAACACCGGGTTGAAGACTCAAACGGGCGGCCGCATCAATCGCCTCCGTCCATGGGTCGGCGAGAGCACCTTCATGGTTACCTGGGGCGACGGCGTCTGTGACATCGATATCAATGCGCTGCTCGCGTTTCACCGCTCCCACGGCAAGCTTGCAACGATCACGGCCGTACGGCCGCGCGCGCGCTTCGGTCACCTCGAGCTCGAGGGTGAGCGAGTGGCCGCCTTCAACGAGAAACCGGAAACGGCGGAGGGTTGGATCAATGGCGCGTTCTTCGTGCTCGAGCCGAGAGTGTTCGACTATATCGAGGGTGACGACACGCACTTCGAGCAGGAGCCGCTGACCGGGCTCGCGCGCGACGGACAACTGCACGCGTACAAGCACACCTCGTTTTGGCAATGTATGGATACGCTGCGCGACAAGCGTTTTCTCGAAAACCTATGGGAGACGGGCGACGCTCCCTGGAAGACCTGGGAGCGATAGAATGAGGGTTCTGCTCACCGGCCATCGCGGCTACATCGGTACTCGACTCGCGCCGATGCTGCTGGAGCGCGGTCACAGCGTTACCGGTCTCGACGCCGATTTCTACCAGGCGTGTACGTTCGGCCCGGAGCCGGAGCCGTTGTCCGGAATCGCCTGCGACGTGCGCGACGTCAGCGAAGAGATGCTGGAAGGATATGAGGCGGTCATTCATCTCGCCGGACTGTCAAACGACCCTCTCGGCGACTACGACGCAGACCTGACTCGCGAAATCAACGAAGATGCGTCTGTTCGTCTCGCGATGCTAGCCAAGCGCGCCGGCGTCTCGCGTTATCTTTTTGCCTCGTCGTGCAGCAACTATGGCGCGGCAAGCGACGACTTTCTCGACGAGCGAGCAGCGTTCAATCCCGTAACCTCCTATGGTCATTCGAAGGCGGCCGTCGAGCGCGCGGTCCTGCCGCTCGCAGACGAGGTTTTCTCGCCGACTTTTTTGCGCGCGTCGACGGCCTATGGCAACTCGCCTCGTATCAGGTTCGACCTCGTGCTGAATAACCTCACTGCGTGGGCGTTTACCACGGGGGAGGTTTATTTGAAGAGCGATGGTTCACCGTGGCGGCCGCTCGTGCACGTGGACGACATCGCGCTCGCCTACATCGCCGTGCTCGAAGCGCCCAAGGAGCTCGTGCACGGACGCTCATTCAATATCGGCTCCACGTCGGAAAACTACCGGGTACGCGAGCTGGCGGAGATCGTGCGCGACGTCGTGCCCGGCAGCCGCATCACGTTCGCGGCCGACGCCGGCCCGGACCGCCGCAACTATCGTGTGGACTGCAGCTTGATTTGCCGAACGCTGCACGACTACAAACCGCAGTGGACTGCGCGGCGCGGCGCGTTGCAGCTCTATCAGGCGTTCTGCGAACAGGGCTTGCGGCTGGAAGATTTCGAGGGGCCTCGGTACAAGCGCATCTCGCACATCAGGCAACTCATCGACGAAGGCAAGCTCGACGAGCGCTTGCGCCGAACGGACCAGCGGCGCGCCGCGGGCTGATGGATACGACCGGGCTGTACGCGGTTATCGAAGGTTGCCGCTCCTGTGGGAGTGCGGCCCTGGAGAGCGTCATCGACCTCGGCAGCACTCCGCTGGCGGACAGACTCCTGACGAAAGACGCGCTGCGCGAGCCCGAGCCTTTTTGTCCGCTGACGGTCGTGTTTTGTAGTGATTGCAGCCTGCTGCAAATCAGAGAAACGGTTGATCCGGAGATTCTGTTCGGCAGTGACTACCCCTACTATTCGTCCGTCTCCCCTTCTTTACTGGCGCACTTCGAGGCCAGCGCGGCGGATGTAATGCGACGCCGGCGGCTCGAATCAACGAGCCAAGTCGTTGAGCTCGCGAGCAATGACGGCTACCTGCTCCGACACTACCTGGCGCGCGGTATCCGAGTGCTCGGCGTGGATCCCGCCCCCGGACCGGCCCGACGTGCGCTCGAGGCCGGTATCGACACTCGGATCGCGTTCTTCTCTCTGGACTACGCGGAACAACTCGCGCGAGAGGGCATCGCAGCCGACGTCGTCCACGCGAACAATGTGCTCGCGCACGTCGCGGACACGAACGGTTTCGTGGCAGGCATCGCGATTCTGCTCAAAGAGGACGGCGAGACGATCATCGAATGCCCTTACGTGGAGGATCTCGTCTCTCACTGTGAATTCGATACCATCTATCACCAACACTTGTGCTACTTTTCCGTCGCCAGCGTCTCGGCGCTGCTCCGCCGCCACGGTCTCTACGTAAACCGCGTAGAGCACACGCCCATTCATGGGGGTTCGTTGCGCCTGTTCGCCGGCAAGACCGAGCGCCCGGACACGTCGGTGCTCGATCTGCTCGCCGGCGAAAGCCGACGCCGGCTCGGTGAAGCACGCTATTACGTGGATTTCGGCGCGCGCGTGCTTGCCTTGCGAGATTCACTGCGCTCGCTGCTCGACGACATCCGGCGCGACGGCGCGCGTATCGCGGGTTACGGCGCCGCTGCCAAGGCGTGCACGCTCATGAGCTTCGTGGACATCGACGGCGACGATCTGGACTACGTGGTCGATCGCAACGCCTTCAAGCACGGGCGCTATATGCCCGGCAACCACCTGCCGATTCTGCCGACCGAGCACTTGCTCCGGGACATGCCGGATTATCTGTTGATCCTGTCGTGGAACTTCGCCGACGAGGTCATAGCGCAGCAGTCCGGCTATGCCTCCGCTGGAGGCAGGTTTGTCGTCCCGATTCCAGAACCGCGAATCATCTGACGTGGACGCGAACGCGATGCACGACCCAGGTATCCCTCGACGCGAGATCTGTCCCGCCTGCGGCACGAAGGCGCGACCGTTCTTCGAGCTTCCTTCCGTACCGACCAATAGCTGCGTGCTCATGGAGTCCGAGGAAGAGGCGCTCGCATACCCGCGCGGGGACGTCGTTCTCGGCTTTTGCACCGGCTGCGGCTTTGTCTGGAACCTGGCTTTCGACCCGAGGCTCACCGAGTACTCTGGCCGCTACGAGGAGACCCAGGGATTCTCGCCGACCTTCCGGGAGTTTCACCGCAAGCTCGCCGCGGAGTTGCTCGAGCGTCACGGCCTCCGGGATAAGGACATCCTCGAGATCGGCTGCGGGAAAGGCGAGTTTCTGGCACTCCTTTGCGAGCTCGGCCAGAATCGAGGGATTGGCTTCGATCCGAGCTACGATGAGCAGCGCGAAATTCTAGACGGCATCGACAACGTGCGTGTCGTCCGGGATTTCTATTCGGATGCCTATGCAGACCTGCAAGCGGATCTCGTTTGCTGCAAAATGACCTTGGAGCACATCCCGGATACCGGGGAATTCGCGCGGCTGGCGCGCCGGGCTATGCGCCCCAATCCGGAATCCGTCCTTTATTTCCTGGTGCCGAACGCCAAGCGTATCTTGAATGAATGCGCGTTCGAGGATATCTACTACGAGCACTGTTCCTACTTCACGGCCGGATCGCTCGCCCGCTTGTTTAGGTCGACAGGCCTGAGAATCCACCGACTCGGCACGGAATACGCCGGTCAGTACCTCGCCATCGAGGCGGGTCCCGCCGATCAGGCCACGGAGTTGGAGCTCGCCGAGGAGTGCGATCTCGCGGAGCTGCAGTCGCTCGTGGCTTCGTTTTCGCGGCGCTGCGAGGCCAAGATCGATTCTTGGCGGCGCCGTTTGCGGTCTGCTCGAAGCAACGGCAGCGTGGTGCTGTGGGGCTCCGGCTCGAAGGGCGTCGCTTTCCTGGGCGCCGTGGATCGCGATCGTCTCGTGGATCGGGTCGTCGATATCAACCCCCACAAACAGGGGCATTACATGCCGTCATCGGGTCAGGAGATCGTGGCGCCGGCTTCGCTGCGCGACGACCCGCCGGACACGGTGATCGTAATGAATGCGATTTACGAGCAAGAGATCGCCGCGGAGCTCGCCGGCATGGACATTGGAGCGGAGGTATTCTCGCTGTGAAATCGCGCCCACCACCGAGCTCACAGGCGTTCAGCGGTCTGACACCCGAGGGTCCCTTGGGCATCAAAGAGTCGCCCGCATCAGCGGATCGGCAGGATGCACGCGCGTCCCCGCCGCAGCTGCCGGAAAAGATCCTGCTGATTGCGCCGCAGCCTTTCTACGAAAGCCGCGGAACGCCGATCGCCGTCCTGATGGTGCTCCGCGCGCTGACCGAGCTCGGGATCCGGGTGGATCTGCTGACTTATCCCGTAGGAGAGACGATCGCGATCCCAGGTGTGAGCTACTTGCGCGTGGTAAATCCGCTCGGTTTCAAGTCCGTTCCGGTGAGCTTCTCCGCGCGCAAGGTGTTCCTCGACGTGCTGCTCGCCGTAAAGCTATTCAAACTGCTTCGCCGCAGCGAATACCGCTTTATTCACGCCGTGGAGGAGTCCGCCTTCTTGGCGGTTGCGCTGCGATTCCTTCACCGGACTCCAATTCTCTACGACATGGCGTCGTCTCTTCCGGAGCAACTCGCGCTCAAATGGTACTTCCGCCCGAAACCCATACTCGCGCTGACGCGCTTCCTCGAGCGCTGGCTGCTGTCGCGCGTGGACTATGTCGTCGCCAGCGCCGGACTGCGCGCGAGCGAGCTCGTCGCAGCAACCGTCCCCGTGCGGGAGTGGGTTTTTCCGGCTCCGATCGCCGTTCCCAACGCCGCCGCCGTTGCAGCACTACGCTCTGAGCTGGAAATTCCTCGAGACGCGAAAGTGGTGCTTTACGCCGGCACGTTCGCCTCCTATCAGGGCATCGATCAACTCCTCGCGTGCGTGTCGAGCGTCGCTTCAGCGCATCCGTCGGCCGTCTTCCTGCTTGCCGGGGCTCAAGGCGTCGACGAAGCGCGAGATGTCCTTGCCTCGGTCGCATCGCCTTTCGGTTTTCACGTGCGCGTGCTGCCACGGCAAGACAAAGAGCGCATGCCGCTGTTCTTCGCGCTTGCGGATATGCTCGTGTCGCCTCGGCGCTTTGGAAACAACGTGCCGCTGAAGATCTTCGAGTACCTCGCTGCAGGCAAACCCATCGTGGCAACGGATATCGCAGCGCACAGCGCGGTGCTCAACGCAGACATCGCGTTGCTCGTGCAGCCCGATGCGCAAGGGTTGGCTGACGGCATTTCGAGGATACTCGGGGACACGGCCCTCGCGCAGCGACTTGCGCGCGCGGCTCGCTCATACGCGGAGGAGAGGCTCTCCTGGAAGCACTTTCTGAGCTTCGTCGACGACTTCTCACAACACCTTGCGCGCGACGGAACCCGCACCGAGCGGGCGGAGCAGCGCCGCTGAGCGGTACGCCGCCGGCGAGCGAGCTCGATCAGTCCAAAAAGTTGCCGGGAGCGCCGAACAGGCGGAATTTGACCCTGAAAGCCAAGTCGATTGCGCGCGGAAACGGAATCGCCAAAAGATCGGCCAGCAGGCGCGCGCCATTCCAGCTGCCATACCAGAAGCGCCTCAGCACACGCCGGCACTCGGCCCGGTCGCTTGCGCTCAAGTCCTCGGTCGCGACGAGTTGCCGATACGTGCGATACAGCGTCCAGGTAGGCAGATCGGCGCGCCCCTCCCGGCTGGAATCATGCCATGCGAGCTTGGCCCGAGCCGACTTTGTCTGCCGCGTATATCGATTCGGATGCTCACGAATCTGCACGAGCGGCTCGGGGAGTTGCAGCAATCGGCCGCGCAGCGCCATTTGCGCAAGAAACGCTTTGTCCGCGCCGCTGAAAGCCTGGTGTAACAAGGAGCCCAGCATGGCTTCACGTCGAATGAGCCCAAAGAAATCGATGCAAGTGTGCGAAGGCAGGATCATCGCGGCCAAACGTTCAGATGGCCGCCCACCGCGGGCGGCAGTCAGCACGGATTGGTAGAACCCGAGATGTTCCCCGTCGGCACCAATGTATTCGGTCCGTGTATTGCACAATACCGCCTCCGGATCCGCATCGAGCGCCGCGGCGGTGAGCTCCAGAAAACGCGGCAGCAGGCGATCATCGTGAGCAAGCCACTTGAAGTAGCAGCCCGAGCACTGCTCGAACACACGGTTGTAATTCGGCGCCGCACCCAGGTTGGTATCGTTGCGCAAGTAGCGTATGCGCTTGTCCAAGGCTGCGTATCGACGGCAGATTGCCTGCGTGCGATCGGTTGACGTGTTGTCGGAAATGACCAGCTCGAAATCTACGAGCGTTTGGCTGAGAATTGAGTCAATGGCCTCCGCGAGATAGTTTTCGCCATTGTAGACAGGAAGACCGACACTGACCTTCGGCATGAGACGAATTCTTTCCCTATTTCGATCCGGACCGGGCCACGGAGCGGCTCGTTACCTGCCCGTGATCGCGCCAAAGCCTAGCACATCGCACCAAGCCGTGACCGGGGCAGCGGTCCTATCTGCGCGGGCTCGATGAGCCTCGCCGCAACTCTGAGCTCGCGTTTCGCCCTGCTGTTGACGGGTCGCACGCTGCTCTTGTTGCTGGGGCTAGCCGTAACGGCGATTCTGACGCGCTCGCTCGGCCCCGAGGGGTTTGGACACTATCGGGCTGCCGTCGCCTATCTGAGCATTGCCGTGGTGCTTGCCGACCTCGGCTTGACGAGCGTCTTCGTGCGGGAGATTTCCCAGGCCGGCGCTGATCAGGCGCGCATCGTGGGCAGCGCGATCGTGTTGCGCCTCACTCTGGCCGTAGTCGTGTTCGTGGCAGCCGTGGCATTCGCTTTCGCGCTGAATCTCGACACATCGGCCCGCATGGGCATCGTCGCAGGCGCTGCGGGGTTCGTGGCCTATTCTCTGCATCTCATGCTGTTCGGCCTGTTTCAGCAGAGGCTTCGCCAGCACGGCGTCGTGTTGGCCGAAGTTCTCGGGGGCTTGGCGCTGCTCGCCGGCGTCGTCTTCCTCAGCCGCGCACAGGCGCGGCCCGCGCTCTTCGTGGCGGCGCTTGCAACGAGCTACCTGCTGACGCTGATGATCTCGCTGCTGTTCGCGCGGCGCCTGGTGCCGTTTCGGCTGCGTGTCGATCTGAGTCATTGGCGCCGCCTCATGCGCTCCGCGCTGCCACTGGCTCTGACGGGCACTTTGGCGGTCTTGTACGTTCGCGCCGACAGCGTGCTGCTGGCGTTGCTGAGCGGCGCCGAGATGGTCGGACTCTACGGCGTGCCTGTGAAGATCTTCGATAGTGCGATGGGCGTCTCGCTGTTGCTCACCGGCCTTTTCGCTCCGTTGTTCGCCGAAAGCGCCTCGACAGACGCGCAACGATTCTCACAGCACGTGGAGCAAGGCCTCACGGTCATGGCGACGGGTGCGGTCGCCGCCGCGCTGGCACTCAATGCCGTGGCGAGGGAGATCGTCGTTTTGCTCGGCGGCAGCGCTTTCGCGGATGCCGACGACATCCTGCGCGTGTTGAGCTTGTTCCTGATGGGTCACGCGCTGAGCATAATGCTGCGCGAGGCGGCGGTGGCGCTGCACATTCAGCGTCAACTCTTGCGGCCCTACGCGATGGGGGCCGCCGTGGCGTTCGCGTGTTACATCCCCTTGATCACCCTTTATGGCGGTGTTGGCGCTGCCGCAGCCTTGATCGTCGCGGAAATCGTCGTGCTGTCGCTGATCCTTCGCGTCGTCCAGCGGGCGGTCGAACAACCCATCTCGCTGCGCGCCATTACCGGCGTTGCCCTGAGCGGCCTGACGGGTGCGCTCGCTCTCGTCGCAGTCACGTGGCTCGGCGGAGCGGCGTGGGCGCGGCTCGGCGCGGCGCTCGGAGCCTACGCTATCATGCTGTGCGTCTCAGGCGCATTGAGGCTGTCGACGCTGGCCGAGATGGCGCGCGGCGCCCTACTGGGCCGCAGCTCAGCCAGCTGAGAGGAGATACAAAATGTCCTTGGTCAGTGCTCATCGGCTGCTGCAGCTTCCGTTTCCAAAAATTCTCGTGTGGAAGCCTTACCGGCTTTACGTGGACTTCCGATTCAAGCGCAAGCTGCGCAAGAACCTCGGCCCGTATGCCATACCGGCAGCACGTGTGCCGCCGCCACCGAAGGAACTCGTGCTGGAGACGGGAGCATCCAACCGCAAGCAACTCGAACAGATGTTTCGAAGGGGATATGGTTTCGCGGATCGCTATCACGCTGTCGGCCGCGCGGTGCTACTGAATTGGTTCGAGGTCCTCGAGCGGCACTCGTTCAACCTGCGAACGATGGGAGCAGTTCTCGATTTCGGATGCGGCACAGGCCGGTTGCTGCAGCATTTTCGTCATATCGACGGGCTACGAAGAGTGGGCACGGATGCGAATCCGCGCATGACGGAATGGTGCTCGCGCCACCTTGACGGCATCGAGACTCACAATAACCGCCTCGAGCCGCCGCTCGATTTTGCAGAGGAGGAATCGTTCGACCTGGTATACGCATTTTCCGTCTTCACGCACATCCCAATTCATCTGCAAGAACCGTGGTTGGCTGAACTGCGCAGAGTGCTGCGTCCAGGGGGCTTCTTACTTTGCACTGTCGCGGGCTCCTGGCTGCTGAGCATGTTCCTCAAACCCGAGGATCGGGCCGATCTCGATGCCAAAGGCTATTTGCAGTATTCCTCACAGGATTCGGCCGCTTCACTTTCGACCCAGGTCGGCGGGTCCGGATGGGACATATACCAGTCTCGCGCGGAGGTCATCCGCGTCTTCGGGTCGGCGCTCACCCTGCTCGACTACGTTCCGGGAGCTCAGGACCTGCTGGTGCTACAGAAGCGAGGCTAGGCCAAACCGCCGGCGCATCGCATTCTTGCAGTCCTTTACGGCCCCTCGGGCTTGAGATGCGGAAACAGCACCACGTCGCGTATCGACGCGGAATCGGTGAGCAGCATGACCAGCCGATCCATGCCTAAGCCCAAGCCGGCCGCCGGCGGCATGCCGTACTCGAGGGCTCGGATATAGTCCTCGTCGAAAAACATCGCCTCCTCGTCGCCGCGGGCCTTCGCTTGTGCCTGAACGCGAAACCGCTGCGCCTGATCCTCCGGGTCGTTGAGCTCGGAGAAGCCGTTGGCGATCTCGCGCCCGGCGATGAACAGCTCGAAGCGATCCGTGACGAATGGATCGGCGTCATTCGCACGCGCCAGCGGCGACACTTCCGCCGGAAACCTCGTCACGAACACGGGCCCGGCCAGATGGCGCTCTACGGTCTTCTCGAACAGCTCGATCTGTAGTTTGCCCGGACCGTGCTCCGCTCGAGGCTCGATCTCATAGCGCGCGCAGAGCCTCCGCAGCAGCTCGAGATCGCGGACCGTGCGCGCGTCCAGCTCGGCAATATGCCGGCACAGGCCTTCCTCGATGGTCATCGTGTCGAAACTCTTGCTCAAGTCGTAGCGCTTGCCCTGATAGTCGATAAGGTCTCGCCCGAGCAGCGCACGCGCCGCCTCGCGTACGAGGGTCTGCGTCAAGGCGATCAGGTCCTCGTAGCTCGCGTACGCCTGATAGAGCTCCAACATCGTGAACTCGGGGTTGTGCTGCGTTGAGATGCCTTCGTTGCGGAAGCTGCGATTGATCTCGTAGACGCGCTCCAATCCACCCACGAGCAACCGCTTCAGATAGAGCTCGGGCGCGATCCGCAGATACAAGTCCATGCCCAGCGCGTTGTGCCGGGTCACGAAGGGCCGCGCCAGCGCGCCTCCGGGAATCGGATGCATCATCGGCGTCTCGACCTCGGTGAAATCCAGCGCGTCGAGGAACGAGCGGGTGAATCGTACGAGCTCGGTGCGCAGCGCAAATACGCGTCTCGACTCCTCGTTTGCGATCAGGTCCAGATAGCGCCGTCGCAGCTTGAGCTCCTGATCGGCGATCCCGTGCCATTTCTCCGGCATCGGACGCAGCGATTTCACGAGCAGCCGCAGTTCCTTGACTCGCACCGACAACTCGCCCGTCTTCGTCTTGAACAAGGAGCCCGATGCGCCGAGGATGTCGCCCACGTCCCAGGACTTGAACTCCTGATACGTTTCCGCCGATATCGAGTCGCGCTCGATGAACAGCTGAATCTGACCCGACCTGTCCTGGATGTTCGCGAAGCTGACCTTGCCCATGATCCGCTTCGCCATCATGCGCCCGGCGACATGCACGAGGCGCTCTTCCGCCTCGAGCGACGAGGCGCCGTGCTCGCCATAAGCAGCATGAAGCTCGCCGGCCATGGCGTCGCGGCGGAAGTCGTTCGGAAAAGCCCCCCCGCGCGCACGCAGCTTGCCGAGCTTCTCGCGGCGCTCGGCGATCAGACGATTTTCGGTCTGCTCGTTGACTTCGTCCATCGCCCTACAGTCCCAGCTTCAGGCTCTCTTCTAGAAAAACGTCGAGCTGGCCGTTGAGCACCGCTGTCGGATTGCCGCTCTCGACACCGGTGCGCAAATCTTTCACGCGCGATTGATCGAGCACGTAGGAACGGATCTGGCTGCCCCAGCCGATGTCAGCCTTGCCTTCCTCGACGGCCTCGGCCTGCTCACGCCGGATCTGCTGCTCGCGCTCATAGAGCTTGGCTTTCAGCTGATTCATCGCGGTCGCTCGATTCTTGTGCTGCGAACGGTCGTTCTGACATTGAACGACGATCCCGGTCGGCAAATGCGTGATCCGCACCGCGGATTCGGTCTTGTTGACATGCTGCCCGCCGGCACCGCTGGCGCGGTAGACGTCCACACGCAAGTCCCCCGGATCGATCTCGACGATGATATCGTCGTCGAGCTCCGGCGAGACGAACACCGCTGCGAACGACGTGTGGCGCCTATGCCCGGCGTCGAACGGCGATTTGCGTACCAGCCGGTGCACGCCGGTTTCGGTCCGCAGCCACCCGAAGGCGTAGTCTCCGACATAGCGGACCGTCGCGCTCTTGATCCCGGCGACTTCGCCGGGCGAGACCTCGAGCAGCTCGGTCGTGAAGCCCCGGGCTTCTCCCCAGCGCAGGTACATTCGAAGCAGCATGTTGGCCCAATCCTGCGCCTCGGTTCCGCCCGAGCCCGCCTGGATGTCCAGGTAAGCGTTTGCCCCGTCGAGCTCGCCGGAAAACATCCGGCGAAACTCGAGGCCTGTGACTTCTCGCTCGACGCTCTCGAGCTCCTCGGCAAGATCGTTCAGCGTGGCCTCGTCCTCGGCTTCGGCGGCTAGGACAAAAAGCTCGTCGGCGTCCTTGAGCCCGCGTGCGAGCCTATCCAGGGCTCCGATGACGGCTTCCAAGGCGGCGCGCTCTTTGCCGAGGCTTTGAGCGCGGTCGTGGTCCTGCCAGATCGCGGGATTTTCCAGCTCTCGCTCCACTTCCTCGAGGCGCTCTGTTTTCGTCTCATAGTCAAAGATACCCCCTCAGCGCCTCGCAGCGCCCAGTGAGGTCCGCAATCTTGTTTGCGAGCTGATTCCGTTCCACGATCTGTCCCGATCTCGTTCGCCGCCGCGAGGTTCGCGCGCGTGGCGGCGCATGATAACGCAATCGGCGAGCCCCTCACACGCTCGAGCCCTTCCCGGAATCCGGCCTGGCCACCTGAAGGTGCTCGACGATGAGCTGCACCACCGGGCGCGGCCCGGGCCCGTAGTCGTCGACGCCGAGACGATATACCAGCTGCACGGTTTCACCCGGCGAGAACTCGCAAGCGGCGCGATGAAACGCGATGGCGCCGTGCAGACTCTCCCCGCCGAGAGCCTTGACGGTCATCTTCAGATGCGCCCCGCCGACCACGCGCTGGTCGATGATCTCGAACTCGCCGTCGAAGCTCGGCTCAGGAAACCCCTGTCCCCACGGGCCGCCATCGCGCAGTTGCCGCGCCACTTCGACGGTGAGCTCCTCGGCCGCGAGCGTCCCGTCGGTGAAGAGCCTTTCGCTCAATTGCTCCGCGCTCAATCGCCGCCGAGCCAGCACCTCGATTGCCGATTTGAAACGCTCGAGCCCGTCGGCCTGCAGGCTCAAGCCGGCGGCCATCGCATGGCCGCCGAAGCGCAGTATCAGCCCCGGGTTCCCGGCATCGACATCCGCCAGCACATCGCGAATGTGGAGCCCCGGAACCGATCGGCCGGAGCCTTTCAAGGTCCCGGCGGTGCTCGGGGCGAACGCGATCACGGGACGTTGGCATTGATCCTTGATCCTGGAAGCGACCAGGCCGACGATGCCTTCGTGCCAGTGTTGCCGGAAAAGGCAGACAATCGGCGGCAGGGAGGCGCCATCGAGCGGGCCCTCGGCAGCAACCAGCTGTAACGCCTCGAGCTTCATTTCCGCTTCGATATGCCGCCGCTGAGTGTTGAGCTCATCGAGCTCGCGCGCCAGAGCGGATGCTTCGGCGGCCGAGTCGGTCATGAGGCAGCGCACACCGATCGTCATGTCGTCCAACCGACCGGCGGCATTCAGTCGCGGCGCGACCTGGTAGGCAAGCGCCACGCTCGTCGCCTCGCTTGTAACAGTCTTGCCGATCTCACACAGTGCCCTGATCCCCGGCCGGCAGCGCCCCGCCCTGATCCTGCGCAAGCCCTCGTGAATCAAGATGCGATTGCTGTGATCCAGCGGCACGAGATCGGCCACCGTGCCGAGCGCCACGAGATCGAGGTAGCGAGCGACGCAGCCGCTGCCGCCGAGCGCCCGGCCGAGTGCCGCGAGCAGATAGAATGCAACGCCGACGCCGGCGAGACATTTGCCTTCGAAGCTGTCTCCCGTCAGGTTCGGGTTGACGATGGCGGTCGCTTCGGGCAATTCGTCTCCGGGCAGATGATGATCGGTGACGAGCACGTCGATGTTCGCCGCGCGCGCGAGCGCGACACCGGCGAAACTGCTGATGCCGTTGTCTACCGTGACGATGAGGGCGGGCTTTCGCGGCTCGAGCAACTGCACGGCCTCCGGCGTGAGCCCGTAGCCGAGCTCGAATCGATCCGGCACGAAATAATCGAGGTCGGTGAATCCCAGATCCTTGAGGCACAGCATCATCAGCGCGACGCTGGTCGCGCCGTCGGCATCGAAGTCGCCGACGATTACGATCCGACGCCTACGATGCCGGATCAATAGGTCCACGGCACGGGCCGCCGATCGGAACTCGCCGACCGGCCTGAGCTTTGCGAGCTCGAGACTCAGCTCTGCGGGCGAGCCTATCGAACGCCGCGAATAGACTTGTTTCAGCACCGGATGGAAATCGCCCGGCCACTGCCAGGCGTCGGACGCCGGGACGGGCTCCCGGTGAGCGATCACCCGCATTCGTCGGGCCCCGGACCGCCGCGGCGCTCGAGCCGCCTATAATGGGACTTCGAACAGTTCACTGAGAAAGGTACGAACAGAAGTGTTGCTGACCCGCGAAAGCTCTCGTGTAAACGTCGTCAGCGCTTGGAACGCCGATGGCATCCGCATCGGCGAGGAGTGGTTGCGGCAGCACGTGATCATCAGTGCGCAAACTATCATTCGCGACTGGCCGGTGCACGCTCCTGAGCACGTTCGGCTCGAGGATCTTTCCGCCGCCGTCGCGCTCGAGCCCCAAGTTCTGTTGCTCGGCACCGGCCCGCGCCTCATGCTGCCCCAGATGGATCTCATGCAGGCGCTGGGCGCCAAGGGCATCGGCCTGGAGATCATGGACACGCCCGCGGCCTGCCGCACCTACAACGTGCTCGTGCACGAGAACCGCCGCGTCGTCGCGGCGCTCTTCAGCATGACCCGCTAGCGCGGGCGTAATCGCACGACGCGGGAGCGGGGGGTGTAGGCCCTCTCAGTCGGAGCTGCGCACTCCTTCGAGAACCTACACCCCCGCTCCCGCGTCTTCCGGCTGCAGTGCCAGTCCGAAGGCGAGAAGGCGTGGCCATTGGTGCTCGAAGGAGTGTGAAACTCCGACTGAGAGGGCCAATGGCCACGCCTTCTCGTCGGGCGACTACGCTCAAGCTACCGCGGCAGGTGCGACAGCGGATCCACGGGCGCGCCGTTGCGCCGAATCTCGAAATGCAGCTGCGGCTGCCTTTCCGAGCCGAGGCCCATACGCGCGATGACCTGCCCGGCCGCGATGTCCTCGCCCTGGGTCACGACCAGCTCCGAGTTGTGCCCGTAAGCGCTCAGATACGTGTCGTTGTGCTTGATGATGACCAGCTGGCCATAAGCATTGAGGCCGCTGCCCGCGTACACGACGCGCCCCGGAGCCGCCGCGCGTATCGCCTGACCCGGCCGGCCGCCGATGCCGATGCCGTTCGCAAGACCGCCCGCAGCGCCGAAAGCGCGCAGCACCGGGCCTTCGGTCGGCCATTGCCAGCGCGGAGGCGGCAGCGCCGGTGCCGCAGGCAGCGGCGCTGCGCTCGGGCGTGGCGTCGATGCAGGCGCCGTGGCCGACGCCGGTGAGGCCCCCGGCCGCAAGCGGATGCGCTGCCCGACCGCGATACGGTCGGGATTGCTCAAGCCGTTCCAGCGCGCGAGCTGATGATAGTCGAGCCCGTGCCTCCAGGCGATCGCGTACAGGGTCTCGCCCGGCTGCACCACGTGCACGTCGGCGGAATAGTCCACCAGCGTGCTCGTGCACGCTGCGAACACCGCCGCGACGACCAGAAACCCGGTTCGATGCCGGAGGACTCGGCGGGATCCGGAGCGGCGCGCGACCCAAGCCATGAGCCCGGGCTCAAGCGCGCAGCCGCACGAATAGAGCCAGCAGGACCGCGAGCACGACGCAGATCCAACCCACGGCATCGATATTGGCGCGCAGGCGCCTCTCCATCGCGTCCCCGCCCCAGAGCAGCAGCGCGGCAACGAGAAAGAACCGCGCGCCGCGGCCGATGAACGACGCCGCCAAGAACAACGGCAGTTGCATCTGCAGCGCGCCGGCAGAGATCGTGAATATCTTGTAGGGGATCGGTGAAAAGCCGGCTACGAAGATAGCGAGCACTCCCCAGTCTTCGAACCATTCGGTGGCGCGAACATAGGCGTCCCAATAACCCCACGTCACGATCAGAGGCTCCACCGATTCGAGCGCGAGCCAGCCGATGAGATAGCCGGCGGCGCCGCCGATCACCGAGCTTAGGGTCGTGCCGAAAGCGAAACGCCATCCACGCGCCGGCTGCGCCAGGGTCATCGGCGCCAGCATCACGTCCGGCGGGATCGGAAAGAACGACGACTCGGCGAAGCTCAAGATCCAGAGATAGCGTTCCGCGTGGGGGTGCCGCGCCCACGTCAGCACTCGGTCGTAGAGCGGTGAGAACAGCTTCAAGGATCCGTTCCCTGGATGAGCGGCACGAAGCTGACCAGCCCCAAACCCCGCTGGTGGTACTTGTCCCCCTCGCGCGTCACGCCGATGAGCTTCTGACTGCCGCTGCGACCGACCGGAATGATGAGCCGACCGCCGTCATCGAGCTGATCGAGCAGCTCTTGCGGAACGGAATCCGGGGCTGCCGTGACGATGATGCCTTGAAACGGCGCCTGGCTCTTCCAGCCGCGCCAGCCGTCGCCGTGACGCACGGTGACGTTGGTGATCCTGAGATCGCGCAAGCGCGCTTTTGCCCGCTCGACCAGCGGACGCATCCGTTCGACGCTGAAGACATGGCGCGCGAAAGGCGCTAGCACGGCCGACTGGTAGCCGCAGCCCGTGCCGATCTCCAGCACCTTATCGAGGCGCTGGCCCGGTGCAAGGCCCTCGATGAGCTCCTGAGTCATCAGCGCGACGATATACGGCTGGGAGATCGTCTGCCCGTGACCGATCGGCAGCGCCGTATCCTCGTAGGCCCTGCTCGCCAACGCCTCATCGACGAAAAGGTGCCTTGGAACCTGACGGATGCGCTCGAGCACTGCGTCGTTGGTGATGCCTTGCGCGGCCAATCGTTGGATCAAGCGCTCGCGAGTACGGGCCGATGTCATGCCGATACCGCTAAGGCGGCCCGGCGTCACTCGTTCGGCCCCAGCCAAGCGCCTATGCGCTCGACCGCCGCATGATCCGTGAGGTCGACTTTGATCGGCGTCACCGAGACCCAACCGTTCGCAATCGCGTGAAAGTCGGTGCCCGGTCCGGCGTCCTGCCCTTCGCCCGCGGGACCGATCCAATACACCGTGCGCCGCTTGGGATCCTGAGCTTTGACGACGGGCTCGGACTTGTGCCTGAACCCCAACCGCGTCGCTCGAATGCCCTTGAGCTCGGGCGCCGCCAGATCGGGGACGTTGATGTTGAGAATCGTTTCACGCGGCAGCGGATTGCGCTCGATACGCTCGAGCAGCCGCCGCACGACGCCGACGGCCGCCGCGAAATGCCGCCCCTGCTCGCGGCAAGCCAGAGACACTGCGAGCGCCGGCAGCCCCAGAAATCGTCCCTCCATCGCCGCCGCGACCGTTCCCGAATAATGCACGTCGTCGCCGAGGTTGGCGCCGTGGTTGATACCCGAGATCACCATGTCGGGCTCATAGTGCAACACTCCGGTGATCGCCACGTGCACGCAGTCGCTGGGTGTGCCGTTGACGTAATAGACATTCTCCGCCACTTGCTCCACCCTTAAAGGGGTATCCAAAGTCAAGGAGTTGCTGGCGCCGCTGCGGTCGCGATCGGGAGCGACGACCACGACCTCCGCGAGATCAGCCAATCCCTGGGCGAGCAGACCAAGTCCTTGGGCTTGATAGCCGTCATCGTTGGAGAGCAGGATTCGCACGCGCCGGTCCCTGGAATCGCCACGAACGGCGTAACTATACTGGAAGCAGAGGAGCCGCGCCTATGAGTCAGAATGACGATAGGGATGCCTTCACTGCGGCGATGCGCGGCGTGAAGCCGTTGACTTTCGAGCAGCGCGCGCAGATTCGTCGCCGCCCACAGGCGACGGCCAAGAAAACCCGATTGGCGCGCGCCGAGATCTTGAATGAAAGTCTCAACGGACCGGCGGAACGCTCCACCGACGGCATCGAGCAACTCGGCGAAGGCGTGGCATTTCGCCGCGCGGCGCTGCCGAAGCGCATCTTTCAGATGCTTCGCGGCGGGCGCTACAGCATCGAGGACGAGGTCGACCTGCATGGCTTGTCGGTAAGCGCCGCAAAGATCGCGCTGCGCGAGTTCATCGTGCAAGCTGCGAGGCGCCGTCTGGGCTGCGTCCGTGTCGTCCACGGCAAAGGCTTGCGCTCCGGCCCGGGCGGTCCCGTGCTCAAAGGCTCGGTGCAGCAGTGGCTGAGCCAATGGGAGGAAGTGCTCGCTTTCGTCTCGGCCAAACCGCGCGACGGCGGCAGCGGCGCGGTCTACGTGCTGCTGCAGCGCCGCTGAGTCCTGAGGCTTACTGCCCCGGCCGCCGGGCGGCATCGGGCGGCGGCGTCACCTGAAAGAAAGTCTCGTTCGGCGCCACCATCCCGAGCTCGGCGCGGGCACGCTCCTCGGCCGCCGCCAGGCCTTGCTTGAGGTCCAGGACTTCCGCCTCCAGCGCCGCATTGCGAATAGCCAGGTCGCGATTCTCGTCCGTGCGCTCATGCACCTGCACCTGCAATCGCCACACCTCCCGCATGCCCTCGTCGGACAGCCAGAGCCGTGCTTGCAGGAGAATCAGGGTCAAGCACAAGGCGAACAGTAGAATTCGCATGCCACTACAGCTGGAATGGGAAGGCGCGATGGCCGGAATACACCGCCCTGGACGCGAGCCGCTTTTCGATCCTCAACAGCTGATTGTACTTCGCCAACCGGTCCGAGCGGCAAAGTGAGCCGGTCTTGATTTGAGTGGCTTCCGTGGCGACGGCGATGTCGGCGATCGTGGTGTCTTCGGTCTCTCCGGAACGATGTGACACGACTGCGGAATAATCGGCTTGCGTCGCCATGCTGATGGCCTCCAAAGTCTCGGTGAGCGTACCGATCTGATTCGGCTTGATCAAGATGCTATTGGCGATGCCCTGCGTTATCCCTCGCGAAAGAATCTCGGTGTTGGTGACGAACAGGTCGTCGCCTACGAGCTGCACGCGCGCGCGCAAACGTTCGCTGAGCAACTTCCAGCCGGCCCAATCGTCCTCCGCCATGCCGTCCTCGATCGAAACGATCGGATAGCGCGCGACGAGGTCCTCCAAGTACGCGCAGAAACCGCCGGAATCGAAATCTCTGCGCTCCGACGTCAGGTGATAGCGGCCGTCGGCGAAAAACTCCGAGCTCGCCACGTCGAGGCCGAGAAAGATCTCCCTGCCGAGCGTGTAGCCGGCGAGCTCGACAGCCTCGGCAATGGTCTCCAGGGCAGCTTCGTTGGATTCGAGGTTCGGCGCGAAGCCGCCCTCATCGCCGACCGAGGTGCTCAACCCGCGCTCGTGCAGAACCTTGCGCAGCGCGTGGAACACTTCGGCGCCGAAGCGCAGCGCCTCAGTGAACGTCGGCGCGCCCACGGGCAATATCATGAACTCCTGAATGTCGACGCTGTTATCCGCGTGGGCGCCGCCGTTGATGATGTTCATCATGGGCACCGGCATGACGTACTGGTCGCGGCGCGCCAGAGACTCGAACAGCGCGATGCCGCCGTGTGCGGCTGCGGCCTTGGCATTGGCCAGCGAAACTGCGAGCAGCGCGTTCGCGCCGAGGCGGCTCTTGTTGGGGCTACCGTCGAGCTCGATGAGGCGCCGGTCCAAGGCCGCCTGGTCTTCCGCGGCGAGGCCGATGACGGCGTCTCGAAGGTCCCGGTTGACGTTGGCCACGGCCGTGGTGACGCCTTTGCCGAGATAGCGCTCGGGATCGCCGTCTCTTAGCTCGACAGCTTCCCGTGAGCCGGTGGAGGCACCCGACGGAACCGCGGCTCTTCCCGCCGCGCCCGACGCCAGCGTGACTTCCGCTTCGACGGTCGGGTTGCCGCGCGAATCGAGGATCTCGATCGCTGCTACGTCCGCGATCTTGCTCGTCATGCGCCGGCGGCTCTCGGCAGCTTCAAGCCTTGGCAGGACCGTGCCGCGGCGACGAAGCTCTTGAACAGCGGATGTCCGTCGCGCGGGTTCGAGGTGAACTCGGGATGAAACTGGCACGCGAGAAACCACGGATGCTCCGGAAACTCGATGAGCTCGACGAGCCCATCGTCGGAGAACCCGGAAAAGACGAGACCCGCCCGTTGCAGCGTCTCCAGATAGCGGTTATTGAACTCGTAGCGGTGGCGGTGCCGCTCATGGACCGCATCCGCCGAATAGACCTCGCGCGCGAGCGTACCGGCTTTCAATCGGCAGAGCTGCGCACCGAGTCGCATCGTGCCGCCGAGGTCGGACTCCGCGCTGCGCTCCTGGGTGTTGCCGTGAACGTCGCGCCATTCGGTGATGAGCGCGATCACAGGATGCGGCGTCTGCGGGTTGAACTCGGTGGAGTGCGCTCCGCTCAAGCCCGCGACGTTACGCGCGAACTCGATCACAGCAACCTGTAACCCGAGACAAATCCCCAGGTAAGGTATTCCCTTCTCCCGCGCGAGCCGCACCGCTTGAATCTTTCCTTCTATGCCTCGCTCGCCGAAGCCTCCGGGCACCAGGATCGCGTCTACGCCCGTGAGGCAAGCGACGCCATCGACCTCGATATCCGCCGCTTCGACGTAGGAGATATTCACGCGCGTCCGCGTATGGATGCCCGCATGCCGCAATGCTTCCGTGAGTGAGATATAGGAATCCTTGAAGTCGACGTATTTGCCGACCATCGCGATCGTGACCTCGGCCTCCGGATGAGCCCTGGCGTCGACGACCTGCCGCCATTCGCTGAGATCGGCGGACCCGGTATCGAGCTTGAGCTTATCGACGACGATCGTGTCGAGCCCCTGCTGCTGCAACATCAGAGGTATCTTGTATAGATCGTCGACGTCGACGGCGGATATCACGGCCCGTTCCTCGACATTCGTGAACAGGGCGATCTTCGCGCGCTGCTCGGCAGGCAGGAGCTGCTCGGAGCGGCACACCACGACATCCGGTTGAATGCCGATCGAGCGCAGTTCCTTCACCGAGTGCTGGGTCGGCTTGGTCTTGATCTCCTTGGACGCGGCGATGTACGGCACCAGCGTAAGGTGTATGTACACGACCTTGTCCCTACCGAGCTCCACACCCATCTGGCGAATCGCCTCGAGAAACGGTAACGACTCGATGTCGCCCACCGTGCCGCCGATCTCGACGAGACAGACGTCGGCGTCACCCGCGCCGCGGCGCACGCATTCCTTGATTTCGTCCGTGATGTGAGGAATGACCTGGACCGTCGCCCCAAGGTAGTCGCCGCGACGCTCTTTCGCGATCACGTCGCTGTAAATGCGCCCGGTGGTGAAGTTGCTGTCGCGGCCGGTCTTGGTGCGGACGAAGCGCTCGTAGTGCCCCAGATCGAGGTCCGTCTCGGTGCCGTCCTCGGTCACGAATACTTCGCCGTGCTGGAACGGGCTCATCGTCCCGGGGTCGACGTTGATGTACGGATCGAGCTTCACGAGGCGGACGGAAAGCCCGCGGGATTCGAGAATCGCGCCCAGAGACGCGGAGGTAATGCCCTTGCCCAGAGATGAAACGACGCCGCCCGTGATGAATATGAATCGCGTCATGCCCCGTCCGCATGTCCCGCAATAGAGCCCGAATCCGAGCTTAGGCATCGGGATCCGGCGCTATAGGGACGTGGTGATGCTTTCCTTGCTACCGTCAAGACGGTATTGCAAAGTATCAAAACTGCGGCGGCATAACCAGTCCAAGATGCAGGTTCTGCCCGCGGATTCAATAAAGCTCCGGGTGGCCGGTCCAGCCAATTCGCCAAGTCGTCGCCGCGCCGCGTGCCGCGCGCACGCCATCGCAGACCCATAGATCGCCGACGGCGACGATCTGATCACCCCGGTACAGGAGCGGCACGCGCCCGCGCATCCAAGGAACGACTCCGGCATCTTGAAGCAGCTTCTTCAACGCACGGCTGTAGCGCGCGCGCAGTGGCTTGAAGCGCTCGCCCCCCTCGCGGAAGCGCAACTCCAGGCCGTCGCGCACCCAGGACTCCGGAAGACCGGGCGCCTCGGCGTCGCCGTCGGCGATCAGCTCGACCCGTCCCTCGGGTCCGCTCCACGGCTGCTCCGGCGCCACCCGGCCCCGGTGCTTGGACCCTGATCGCGGACCCAGCGGGCTCACGAGGTATAACGTGTCCCGAAACAGGCGCACTTCGGCGCCGGGCCAGGCGACGCGTGGCTGGGCATCGCGGCGCTCGACGCGCAGCGCCGCGAGCACCTGCTCGAGCTGAGCGGCGCCGGGAAGCGGCAAGCCGTTCGCCTCGATGAAGTGGCGCAGCAGGTTGCGCTGCCGCGCCTCCGAGAGGAGGCTTATGGCCTGGCGCGGCAGGCGGGCCGGGGTCGCCGTCCCGCTCGCGTCCGCGGCGGCGACCCGCTCCAAGAGCTGTTGCGCATCGCGCATCTGCCGCGCGGTCCGCGAAACCGTCGCCGCGACCGCCGGCCAGCGCTGTTTGAGCAGCGGCAATACGGCAGCGCGCAGAAAGCTCCGGTCGAAGCGTGGATCCGCGTTGCTCGGATCCTCGATCCAAGCCAGTCCCAAGCCCACCGCCGCCCGTCGAATCTCGTCTCGGGAGAATCCTAGCAGCGGCCGCGCGAGCGTGCCTCGGCCGAAAGCCGCGTGCGCGGAAATCCCGCGCAGCCCCTTGACCCCCGCTCCACGAAACAGCCGCAGCAGCACGGTTTCGAGCTGATCGTCCTGATGATGCGCCGTCAGCAGCATTTCGCCCGGCAAAAGCATCTCCTCGAGGGCGTCATAGCGCGCCTGCCGGGCGGCGGCTTCCGTGCCGCGCCCCGCGGCTGTCGCCACGCTGACGCGGCGGCTGTCGAACTCGACGCCGAGCGAGGTCGCCGTCTCGCCGCATCGCTGTGCCCACAGCGCCGAGTCGTCGTGGAGCCCATGATCGACGTGCAGCGCGCGCAACGGCGCCGCGAGACCGAGGCGCTGGCACCCCGACAGCAGCACGGTCGAATCCCGGCCGCCGCTGTAGGCCACGGCATAACCCGACGGCACCGGGTCGCGCGACAGCTCGGCCAGCGCCGCGGTAAGCCTGGCGAGAAACGGCGTCATCGGATCGCTGGCCACGTTCGCCGAGCCCGCCTAGCCCTCCTTGTAGGCGCCGTAGGCGAGCAAACGCCTCTGGCGCCGCATGAGCAGCTGGTCGAGCGGCAGCGTCTCGAACTCGGCAAGCGCCTGCACGAGCGAGTTCTTGATCGCCTCCGCCATCGCGGCGGGGTTGCGATGCGCGCCGCCCAAGGGCTCGGAGATGACTTCGTCGATGAGACCGAGCTTACTCAAACGCTCGGACGTCAAGCCCATCGCCTCCGCGGCCTCCTCGGCCTTGTCGGCGCTCTTCCACAGTATCGAGGCGCAGCCTTCCGGCGAAATCACCGAATAGATGCTGTACTGGAGCATCAACACCCGGTCGGCGACGCCGATCGCCAGTGCGCCCCCCGAGCCGCCTTCGCCGATCACGAGGCTGACGATGGGGGTCTTGAGTCCCGCCATCACCAGCAGATTTCGCGCGATGGCCTCGCTCTGACCCCGCTCCTCGGCGCCGACTCCGGGATAGGCGCCGGGCGTGTCGATCAAGGTGACCACCGGCAACTGAAACTTCTCCGCAAGCCTGAGCAAGCGCAGCGCCTTGCGGTACCCCTCGGGCTTCGCCATGCCGTAGTTGCGCCGCACGCGCTCCTTGGTGTCGCGCCCTTTCTGGTGCCCGATGACGACGATGGGCTGCCCTTCGAGGCGCGCGAGACCGCCGACCAGAGACGGGTCATCCGCAAACATGCGGTCGCCGTGCAATTCTTGAAAATCCGTGAGACAACGCTCGATGTAGTCGAGCGTATAGGGCCGCTGCGGGTGCCGAGCGAGTTGCGCAACCTGCCAGGCCGTCAGACCCGAGAAAATGCTGCGCGTGAGGCCGTCGCTCTTGCGCCTGAGACGCTCGATCTCCTCGCTGATATTGAGCTCGGAGTCGTCACCGACGAACCTGAGCTCGTCGATTTTCGCTTCGAGCTCGGCGATCGGCTGCTCGAAATCAAGGAACTTGAGATTCATCCGGCGACCTTACTCGCAACGCCTGAATACTGGCAAGCCAACGCGCACCGAGGCGCGCCATGGTTCACATCGTCATCGACAGGTTCCGAAGCTCGCGCGACGCCGCTCAAATCGAATGCCGGGGATAGTGAATCGAATATCGATCCGCTCCGAGCATCTGATTGAGCCGTTCCCTGAGCTCGCGTGTCGGCCTGACGGTCCAGTGATCGCCGAGCGTCAGCAGCGCTTTCGCCGACGGTCCCGCATACTCGACGCAAACCTCGCAGTGGCCCCGGGTGAATGGTCGCAAGGCTTCGCGCAGCGTGCCGACTAGCTCCCGGCAGGTCGCGTCGGCGGTCCAATGAATCGTGAGCCTGCGCGCATGCTCTTCGATCGCATCGTCTACCGAACGGATACGCTGGGCGGTCACGCGCCACGCGTTGATGAAATCATCGAATCGCAGCTGGCCCTCGACGACGAGCACGGCATCCTTCGTTATCAGATGCTTGAACTGCGAATAGGCATCCTCGAACAGCGTGAGCTCGATTCGATCCGTATCGTCATCGAGCATGACGGTGACGCGGCTGCCGCGGCGCCGGATATCCATGACGAGGCCGGCAACCGTGACCTGCCGGCGCGATTGGAATCCGTCTCCGTTGGCGGGCGCGGTGCCTACGACCTTGGCGAGCCTGCCGTGAGTGAAGTGGCTGCAATGCTCCGCAAACTGCTCGAACGGGTGGCCGCTGAGATAAAGACCCAGGCTCTCACGCTCCGCTTTCAGGATTTCCTGCTTGGACCAATCCCGGATCTCGCAAAGATCGAAGCTCATGCCGCCGCCCAAATCCTCTTCACCGAACAAGGCGCCCTGACCAGCCGCCACCGCGGTGGCCGAGTGCTCGGCGAGCTTTAGAACATCCGGTATCGCGTGCACGAGCGTCGCGCGGTTGATGCCGAAGGTGTCGAGCGCGCCCGATCGCGCCAGCGCTTCCAGGCAGCGCCGGTTGAGCTTGTGCTGATCGATGCGGCTGCAGAAATCGACGAGATCCCCGTAGGGGCCGTTGGCCGAGCGCTCTTCGACGATGGCATCGGCGACGCTCCGTCCCACGCCTTTGATCGCTCCGAGCCCGTAGGCGATCGCCTTTGAGCCTGCGACCGTGAATTCGAAATTGGAGATGTTCACATCCGGCGGCAACAGTCGAATACCTAGATTCGAGCAGTCGTCCTTGAGCCACACCAGCTTGTCGGTGTTGTCCATGTCCGCCGTCAACACTGCCGCCATGAAAGCCTCCGGATGGTGGGCTTTGAGCCACGCGGTCCGATAAGCGATCAACGCGTAGGCGGCGGAATGCGATTTGTTGAAGCCGTAACCGGCAAATTTCTCGATGAGGTCGAAGATCTCGCTCGCACGTTTCTCGTCACAGCCTCTTTGCTCGGCTCCGGTGATGAACACCGAGCGCTGCTTCGCCATCTCTTCGGGCTTCTTCTTGCCCATCGCCCGCCGCAGCAGATCGGCGCCGCCGAGCGAGTAGCCGGAGAGCAGTTGCGCGATCTGCATGACCTGCTCCTGATAAAGGATGACGCCGTAGGTAGGCTTGAGCACGGCCTCCAGATCCGGATGCAGATAGTCGATCGGCCCGCTGTTGCGGCCGTGCTTGCGATTGATGAAGTCCTCGACCATGCCGGACTGAAGCGGGCCGGGGCGGAAGAGCGCGAGTATCGCCACGAGGTCATCGAAGTGATCGGGCCTTAGCCGCTTGATGAGATCGCGCATGCCCGCGGATTCGAGCTGAAACACGGCGGTCGTCCGGCAACTCCTCAGCAGCTCGTAAGTGCGGGCGTCGTCCAGCGGCAGTGCGTCGATCTCGATCGGCTCCTGACCAAGCGCGTGGCGCTCGGCATTGACCGTTCGAGTCGCCCGGTCGACGATCGTCAAGGTCTTGAGCCCGAGAAAATCGAACTTCACGAGCCCGATCGCCTCGACGTCGTCCTTGTCGAACTGAGTCAGCGGCGTTCCGCCCGGCTCGTGGTAGATCGGCATGAACTCCGTGAGCGCGCGCGGCGCGATGACGACGCCGCCGGCATGCGTGCCCGCGTTTCGCGCCAACCCCTCCAAGGGCCGCGCCAAGTCGATCAATGCCCGCACCTCGTCGTCGCTCTCATAGAGACCGCGCAACTCATCGTCGCCGGCCAAGGCTTTCTCCAAGGTGATGCCGAGCTCGAACGGAATCAGCTTTGCGATCCGGTCAACGTAGCCGTAAGGCAGGCCGAGCACGCGCCCGACGTCACGCACCACGGCGCGCGCCGCCATCGACCCGAAGGTGATGATCTGGGAAACGCGCTCCCGGCCGTAGCGCTCCGCAACGTACTCGATGACGCGATCCCGCCCCTCGATGCAGAAGTCGATGTCGAAATCGGGCATCGACACGCGCTCGGGGTTCAGAAATCGCTCGAACAGGAGATCGTGCGCGATCGGATCGAGATCGGTGACGCCGAGGGAGTAGGCGACCAGAGAGCCCGCACCCGAGCCCCGTCCGGGTCCGATGGGCACGTCGTTGGCGCGGGCCCAGCCGATGAAGTCGGCGACGATCAGGAAATAGCCCTCGAAGCCCATCTTGCAGATGACGTCGAGCTCGCGCGCCAACCGCGCCTCGTAGTCCGCGACCTCGGCATCGCCGGGCGCGAGTCGGCTCAGTCGCGCGCGCATGCCGTCGTTCGCCAGCTTTCTGAGGTAGGCCGTGGCGGTGATTTGCTCCGGTATCTCGAACTCCGGCAGGAAGATCTGGCCGAGCTCGAGCTCGAGGTTGCAGCGCCGCGCGATCTCGAGGCTGTTTGCAAGCGCTTCGGGCACGTCGGCGAACAGCGCCGCCATCTCCGCGGGCGATTTCAGATACTGCTGCTCCGAATACTCTCTGGGCCGACCGGGATCGGTGAGCGTTCGCCCCTGCTGAATGCAGACCCGCGCCTCGTGCGCCTCGAAATCGTCGCGCCTCAAAAAGCAGACTTCGTTGGTCGCGACGACGGGCAATGCGGCGCCGGCCGCGAACGCAACGGCTCGCTCGAGATATTCCGCTTCCAGCGGCCGCCCCAAGCGCTGCAACTCGATGTAGAAACGCTCAGGAAAGCGCCTCTTCCAGAATTCCGCGACCGCGGTCGAGCGCTCCGGCTGACCGCTGAGCAGGGCCTTGCCGAGCTCGCCGTTCTGCGCGCCCGACAACGCCACGAGCCCCTGCAATTCGTCGGGCTCGAGCCATCCCTTGAGCAGCAGGATGCGTCCCCGCCGCGCACCCAGAGCCGAGGCCCGGGTCAACAGGCGGCCCAGGTTCAAGAAGCCGTCGCGGCTCGAGCACAGCAGGCAAAGCCGGCTCGGCTCACGATCTTCCTCGGAATCCGCGATCCAGACGTCGGCGCCGACTACGGGCTTGATGCCGCGCTCGAGCGCCGCGCGATAGAACTTGACCATCGCGAACAAGTTGCTCTGGTCGGTCAAGGCGACCGCCGGCATGCCGAGCTCCCGAACGCGGTCCAGCAGCCTCGGGACCGACAGGACGCTGTCGGTCAGCGAATACTCGCTGTGGACGCGCAGATGGGCGTAAGCGTTCACCCCGCCGATCCTCCAAGGCTACGAACCGGCGCGAAGCTTCGCCTGTGGATCGGCGTCGGCCCGAGCTCGGCGAGCGCGGCGAGGTGATGCGGGGTCGGGTAGCCCTTGTTGCTATCGAAGCCGTAACCGGGGAAACGGCGGTGCCAGCGGCGCATCAGCCGGTCGCGGCACACCTTTGCGAGCACCGAGGCGGCGCTGATCGCCGGAATCAGCTGATCGCCGCGCACGATCGCGGCGACTTCCGAGCCGGCTGCGGCGCCGGAGAGCCGTGGCACATGCCGGCCGTCGACGAGCACGCGGGCGCAGTCGATCTTGAGCTTGGCGACGGCACGCGCCATCGCCAGCAGCGAGGCCTCGAGGATATTCATCGCGTCGATCTCCTCCGGCTGCGCCAGCGACACCGCGAAAGCGCGCGCGCGAAGGCGCACGGCGCGGGCGAGACGCAGCCGCTCGGCGGCAGTGAGCAGCTTGGAGTCCGTGAGGCCGTCGATGATCTCGTCGTCGTCGAGCACCACGGCCGCGGCGACGACGGGCCCTGCGAGCGGCCCGCGTCCCGCCTCATCCACGCCGGCAATCGCGAAGCTGGCGGCAGGCGGCTGCAATACAACAGAACCTATCTCGGCACCCCCCATCGGCCTGAGCTATCGCGGTTTGCTGGCGAGCAAATCGATCACCGCGACTGCGGCAGCTGCGCTCGCATCGCGTCGCAGCTGGCGGTGAATCGCAACGACGGAATCATACCAGTCCGCGGTCGCGAATGGCGCACGGAGCATCGACTCCAACGGCGGGCCCATGACGTCTGCACGTACTCGACCTTGCAGGTATTCGGGAAACAGTTCACGGCCGGCGAGCAGATTCGGCAGGGCAAAATGCTCGAGCCGGTCCAGCCCCATGAGCCGCAATATCCGGTGAGTGAAGCTCGAGATGACATAGGCGACGACCATCGGGCGCTTGATCAGCATCGCCTCGAGACTCGCGGTGCCGGAAGCCGTGAGCACGGCGTTCGCCGCGGCCAGCACCTCGCGTGCCCGCCCGGTGACCAGCCGTGCCTGCGGATCGAGCTCGATGCCCGCGGCGTGCCGCACGTAGAGCTCGCGTGTGGAATCGCTTGCGAGCGCCACAACGATCGTCAGATCGGGGTCGCGGCGCTGCAACCATTGAGCGGTTTTGACGAAAGGCCGCGCCAACCGCGAGACCTCGCTGCCGCGACTGCCGGGCAGCACGGCGAGCATCCGGCCTCGGGCATCGAGCCCCAACACGGCCCGCGCGGCCTCGCGATCGACGCTCAGCGGTATCTCATCGGCCAACGGGTGGCCGACGAACACCGCATCGACGCCATGCGCATCGTAGAACGCCTTCTCGAAAGGCAGCAGGCACAATATTCGATCCGCTGCCCGGCGGATGCCGGCGACCCGCGATTGCCGCCATGCCCAGACCTGCGGGCTGACGTATTGCACGGTCGGCACGTCATGACGTTTCAAGGCAGCGGCGATCGGCAGATTGAAATCCGGCGAGTCGATGCCGATGAACACGTCCGGGCGAGCGTTCTCGAGCCGCGCGATGAGCCCGCGGCGCAGGCGCAAAAGCCTCGGCAAGTGCTTCAGAACCTCGGCGAGCCCCATGACCGAGAGCTCCTCGGTGTGATGCCAGGCCTCGCAGCCCAGCGCCGCCATCCGCGGACCGGCAATGCCGAAGTACGTCGAGCCCGGCGCCAGCCGCTCGATCGCGGCGATGAGCCCGGCGCCCAGCATGTCTCCCGAAGCCTCGCCGGCCACGAGCGCGACGCGCAGTGGCCGGCCCGCCGCCTCCTCCGCTGTCGGCGTCAGCGCACGAATCCTCTCGAGCTGTCACGCAGGGATCGGAGCAACGGCTCAAGCTCCGCCTGCTCCAGCGCGCGCTCGGTCAGCGCCGCGAGGGCATCCTCGAACTTCAGCCCGCTGCGATACAGTATCCGATAGGCGTCGCGAACGTTGCGAATCTGCTCGGCGCTGAAACCCCGGCGCTTCAGGCCTTCGGCATTGATGCCCCGCGGCGTTGCCGGCCTTCCCGCGGCCGTCACGAAAGCCGGAACGTCCTTGGTGACGTAGGTGAACATGCTCGTCAAGGCGTGTGGGCCGATGCGACAGAACTGGTGCGCGGTCGTAAAGCCGCCGAGCATCGCCCAGTCGCCGACGTGGACATGGCCGGCGATCGAGGCGTTGTTGGCGAATATCGTGTGATTCCCAACGACGCAGTCATGCGCGATGTGGCAGTACGCCATGAGCCAGTTGTCGCTGCCGACGTGAGTGACGCCCTGGTCCTGCTGGGTGCCACGATTGATCGTGCAATACTCGCGAATCGTGTTGCGGTCGCCGATAGCGAGCTCGGTGCGCTCGCCGCCGTACTTCTTGTCTTGAGGGTCGTCGCCGATAGAGGCGAACTGAAAGATGTGATTGTCCCGGCCGATCTTGGTCGGACCTTTGATCACCACGTGCCCTTCGAGACGTGTTCCGCCGCCGATCTCGACTCCCGGCCCGATGACGGAATAGGGTCCGACGCTGACGTCAGCCTCGATCTTGGCGTCGCCGGCCACGATCGCGGTGGCGTGGATCACAGGTACTTGCCCGGGGCCTGTGTGATCTCGGCGGAAGCGACCAGATCCGCGCCGACTTTCGCGGTCGCGTTGAAGCGCCAGAGATTCCGTCGATGCAGCAACAGCTCGACGTCGAGGTCGAGCCGGTCGCCGGGCTTCGCCGGACGCTTGAACCGGGCCTTCTCGACGCCGGCCAGATAGAGGATGAAGCCCCTCTCTTCCGGCTTCACGGACTCCCACACCAGAACACCTGCCGCCTGCGCCATCGCCTCGATGATCAGCACGCCCGGCATGACCGGATGGCCCGGAAAGTGGCCGAGAAAATGCAGCTCGTTGAAGCTCGCGTTCTTGACGGCGCGGATCGACTTGCCCGGCTCGCAAGATACTATTCTGTCGATCAACAGGAACGGATAGCGGTGCGGCAAGCGCTCCATGATGCCTTCCACGCCGAGATAGTACTGCTCAGTCATCTATGTCCGTTCCTTTCGCTGAATCCGTCGCCGCGACGGGAGCCTCCCGCGTGTCGGCCGAGAGCGGCGCCGCTTCGGCCAGCCTGCCGAAGCGCGCGGCATTCCGGCGCCATCGCGACGCCTTGTCGGCGGCGAGGGCGCCGGAGTAGGTGCCGGGCTCCGTGATCGACTTGAGCACCGTGCTGTGAAACGTCACCAGGACGTCGTCGCATATCGTCAGGTGCCCGACTACGACGACCGCGCCGCCGAACATGCAGCGCTTGCCGATGCGGGTGCTCCCGGCGATACCGCACAACGCCGCCATCGCCGTGTGCGCGCCGACCCGCACGTTGTGGCCGATCTGGATGAGATTGTCGAGCTTGACGCCCGGACCGATGACAGTGTCGTCTATCGTACCTCGATCGATCGTGGTATTGGCGCCGATGTCGACGTCGTCGCCGATGACGGCACGGCCGAGCTGCGGCACGCCGATCCAAGCCTGGTCTTCCCTGGCAAAGCCGAAGCCGTCGCTGCCCACGACGACTCCGGGATGCAGCACGCAACGTTCGCCGATCACGCTGTCGCCCATGACGGTGACACGGGGATGCAGGATGCTCGCCGCGCCGATCGCGACCCTGCTGCCTACGACCGCGCCCGCGCCGACGCTGACGGCATCGGCGATTCGGGCTCCGGCCCCGATTACAGCGTGCGCGCCGACGTGAGCGGTGGCGGCAACGTCGGCGTCGGCCGCGACGACGGCGGTGGGGTGCACGCCCGGTTCGAACGCGGGAAGGGGATGCAGAAACCGCGCGATGCGCGCGTAGGTGGCGTAGGGATTCGGCGCCACCAAGGCGCTGACCGGGCAGTCGTCGCGGTGGCGTGCCTCGAGCACGACGGCGGCCGCCTTGGTGCGACCGAGGTCGGCAAGGTAACGTGGGTTGGCCAGGAAGCTCACGGCGCGACCGCCCGCATTGGCGAGCGTGCCGACGTTGTCGACGCGGGTCGCGCCGTCCCCATGCAGCTCGCAGCCGAAACGCTCGGCGAGCTCAGCGAGAGTGACGGACATCTTGTCGGGACGGCGGAGCGGAAACGGCAATCGCCATGGCCGAATTGGGACTAAGGAGTGCCGCTGCTGTCCGAGAAGCTCTCCTCGAGGCCCTGCAAGACGTCGTCGGTGATGTCGATAGCGCTGCTGTAGTAGAGCACATCGGCGACGACGAGATCGTAGCCGACGTCTCTCGCGTACGCCTGTACCTGCTGCAGCAAGGAGCGCTGCAGCTTGCTCAGCTCCTCGTTGCGACGGATGTTCAAGTCCTCGAGATAGTCGTTCTGCTCGCGTTCCAGGTTGCGCTGGTCGTCTCGGATCTCGCGCTCGAGGTTCAGGCGCTCGACCTCGCCCATGACGGGCCCGTCGCGTTCGTAGGTTTGTTGCTTTTCCTGCAAGGAACGCTGCATGGCGACGATGTCGCGCTGCCTGGGCGCGAACTCCTGCTGCAGTGCCCCCATCGCCGCCTGCGCCTGGGGAGCTTGCTCGAGCAAGCGCGGAACGTTGACCACGCCGATCCGCATTCCGCTCTCCTGGGCATGGGCCGCGCCGACGGCGAGCGCAATCATTAGAACAAGCCCAGCCGAGGCTGAAACCCTTGTTGTCGTTGTGTTGGTCCTCATCATTCCGTGCTTCCCGTATCCCCTAGAAGGCATTGCCGACGGTGAACTGGAATTCCTCCACCTGGTCCCCGTAGTATCGGTCGGTCTCCGCATCGTCGTTGAGCGGCACACCGTAGCTGAATCGCAGCAAGCCCATCGGCGCAAGCCATTCCACGGCCACGCCCACCGATTGCTTTAAATTATCATAATCGAAATCGTATTCGATAGGATCGCCGAGCTTATCGAAGAACGACACGCCGCCAGTCGAGAACACGTTGCCGACGTCATAGAACAACGCGAAACGCGTCGAGTTCGCAAGTCGTTCCGGCGTCGGGATGATCAGCTCGAATTGGGTCGCGAAGCGCGCATTGCCGCCGTAAGGGTTGCGCAGGCTGTCGACCGGTCCCAGACGGCTTTCCTTGAAGCCGCGCACGCTGCCGGGACCTCCGCCGAACAGGTTCTGGTACGGCGGCAGCGCGGTGGTTTCTCCGTATGCATCGCCGAAAGCCAGGCTCGAGTTGAGCCGGAACAGCCACCGGCCCGTGATCGGAAAATACTTGGTGAAATCAAGGTTCGCCACGTAGTACTCGACCTCGCTCCCGGGAATCGAGCCGCGCAGGCTGAAGCCGAGCCGGGTGCCGCTGCTCGGAAAGATGAACCGATTCCTCGAGTCGTAGCTCCAGCCCGCGACGAGCTCCAAGCTCTTGACCTGCGTGCCGAAGAAATTGCCACCGGGCACGTCGAAGAGCTCGCCGTTGTTCTGCACCCACTCGACGGCCTGGGTGGAGCTGAAGAGGCCGGTCGCAAGCTCCGCTTGCTGATACGACAAGCCGAAACGCAGGATCTGATATTCCGTGATCGGGTAACCGTAGTCGGCGCCGAACGAGAAAGTCTCGGTCGAAAAATCCGAGCTCGCCGACGTGAACTGCCTGACGTCCCGATAGGACAGCGACAAGGTTCGCGACAGGCCGTCGATGGTCCTGTAAGGATCGGTGTAGTTCACGTTATAGAGCTTGTAGTACTCCCCGCCCGTCAGCTCGAGCGCGGCACGATTACCAGTCCCCATGAAATTCGAATGGACGAAGCTGCCGTTGAGGCTGACGCCGTAGGTCTGCGAATAGCCGAGGCCGCCGGTGAACTGTCCCGGCAGCCCTTCCTCGATCTGCCAGTCGACGTCGACGAGATCGGGGCTGCCCGGCACCGGCGTCGTCTCGAACTCGATGGACTCGACGTAGGGCAGCCGCTGCAAGCGGACACGGGACCGTTCCAGAAGCTCGTTGGAGAGATACGATCCCTCGAGTTGCCGCATCTCTCGACGAAAGACCTCGTCGTTGACGCTGTCGGAACCGTTGAAATTGATGCGCCGGACATAAATACGATTCTGGGGATTGACGAAGAAGGTCACCTCGACCTCGCGCGATTCACGGTCGAGCTCCGGCACGGCCTGAACCTGGGCAAACGCGTAGCCGTCCCTGCCGAGACGCAAGCCCATGAGCTCCTCGGTCGCGGCGAGGCCGCGCTGCGAGAATACCTGCCCGGGGCTGATCTGAATCAACGAGCGCAGCTCGTCGGCGGGAACCACCATCTCTCCCGCGAGGCGAACGTCCGAGATCGTATAGCGATCGCCTTCGGCCACGTTGACGGTGATGTAGATATCCCGTTTGTCGGGCGATATCGCGACTTGCGCGCCGTCGAGACGAAAATCGGCGAAACCTCTGTCCATATAGAACGCGCGCAGAGCCTCTAGATCCCCCTCGAGCGCCTGCTTCGCATAGCGGTCGTCCTGCCTGATCCACGAGAGCCAGTTCCCGGTTCTGAGCGCAAACTCACGCAAGACCTGTTCATCGTCGAAGCTCGTGTTGCCGACGACGTTGATTTGTCTGATCCTGGCGCGATCGCCTTCCTCGATCTCGACGCTGACGCGAACGCGATTGTCGGGAAGCTCCTCGACCGGCGTTTCGATCTGCACCGCGTACTTGCCCTGGCTGTAGTACTGCTCCGTCAGCGCCTGCGTCACCTCTTCGAGCACCGACTGATCGAATACCCGGCCGCGAGCCAAACCGACTTCTCGCAGAGATTCCTCCAGCGCCTCGGTTTCGATGTCCTCGTTGCCGGTGATCGTGAAGTCTTCGATCGACGGCCGCTCCAATACGGCGATGACGAGCGTATCGCCGTCGCGACGAAACTCGACGTCTCGGAAGAAGCCCGTCGAATAAACGGCGCGCACGGCTTCCTGGACGCGCTGATCGGTGACCGTGTCGCCGATGTTGATGGGCAGGTAGCTGTAAACGGTTCCCTCGGAGATCCGCTGCGCGCCGACGACCCTGAAATCCGTGACGACCCAGGGATCGAACGCCGCCGCGGCGACGCTCATGCCCAGCGCCACGACGGTCGTTGCGAGCGAGAGCAGCGTCCTGAGGGTCACGGTCATGTGCGGTCAGCCGAAGATGCGCGATAGATCATTGTAGAACGCAAAGCTCATCAGCACGATCAACAGCAGGATTCCGATTTGCTGCCCGACGGCCATCGTGCGCTCGGAGAGCGGCGATCCCTTGAAGAGCTCTACGAGCTGGTAAACGATCTGGCCGCCGTCCAGCAGCGGCACCGGGAGCAGATTCAAGATTCCCAAGCTGATGCTGACCACGCTGAGAAAGCTGAGAAACGCGCCCAAGCCCGCCTGCGCGCTGTCGCCCGCATAGGCGGCGATGCCGATCGGGCTGCTCAAGTTGCGAACCGAAACGTCGCCGACGATCATCCTGCCGAGCATGCGCACGGTCAGGGCGCTGATCTCCCAAGTCTTGTCCAAGCCCCGAGGGAGCCCTTCGAAGACGCCGTAGCGTTGTACGGTGCGAGCCTCGCGTACCAGTTCTCTGACGCCCTCCATGTCCGCGACCATGCCCGCCCGGCCGATGAGCTCGCCGTCGTCGGCGACCGGCTCCGCCGTCAGTGTCAACGCCGTCTCGCGCCCGTCGCGCTCGACGACGATCGCGATGGAGTCGCCGGGACGCGCCCGCACGTATTCCACCCATTGGTTCCAACTCGATATCGGCTCGCCGTCGACGGCGAGTATGCGGTCACCGGGCGCGAAACCGGCCTGCTCGGCCGCGCCATTCGCCGTGAGCTCACCCACCACGGGCGGGAATACCGGCCCCGGCTGAAAGCCGAGCCCCGCAAACAGCGCCCCGGGCTCCGTGAGCTCTGCCTCTCGACCGCGAACGTCGAGCTCGGCGAGCCGCGACTGCCCGCTCTCGTCTTCGACGACGATATCGATGATCCCGTCGGCCAAAAGCTCATCGACTATCGCGAGACCAGCCGCTTCGAGCGTCGGCGTCTCTCTCGCGCCGACGCGCAGAATTCGGTCGCCTTCGCGCAAACCCGCTTGGTCGGCGACGGAGTCCGGGTCGACGGTGCCGACCGAGGCGACTATTCCGGGAACGCCGACGACGAACAGCAGCCAATAGGCCAATATCGCGAACACGAAATTGAAGCCCGGCCCGGCGAGGAGCACGGCGATGCGGTACGGGATCGGCCGCCGATTGAATGCGCGCTCGCGGTCTTCGGCGGGGACGGGGCCCTCGCGCTCGTCGAGCAGCTTGACGTATCCGCCGAGCGGAATTCTCGACAGCCAGTATTCGGTCGTTTCGCCCATACCGGCGCCGGCCGCCGAGCCGCGCGCGGGCAGGCGCCGCGGACTCATCGGCCAGAACGGCTCGCCCGGCTGCCGCTCTCGCCAACGCAATATGGGCTGTCCGAAACCGACCGAGAATCTCAAGACCTTGAAGCCGAGACGCCGCGCGACCCAGAAGTGGCCGAACTCGTGGACCGTCACCAAGACGCCTATGGCAACGATGAAAGCGGCGATGGACAGCAGAATCTCAATCATCTGGCGGTTGCTAGGCCCGTGGCAGGCGCTGGTCTAAGGTACTGAATAGGCTGCACGTTTCCTCGCGGGCGGCGGCCCTTGAGCCATTCTACATAGAACCTTGCTTGGAATCCCTCCGATAGCTTCTAACACAGACCGGCGCTGCCCGCCCAGGTTCCGGGCCACCCTCAGAGCCCGGAGCCGGACAGCTCGAGCCCCAGAAAGAAGATCGGCGCGGCCGCGGAAAGGCTGTCGATCCGGTCGAGAATGCCGCCGTGCCCGGGCAGCAGGCGACCGCTGTCCTTCTTGCCCGCGCGCCGCTTGAACATGCTGACCGTGAGATCGCCGACCACGGAGACCATCGCGGTGGCGAGGCCGAGCGCCACCCAAAGAGCCACGGAGCGATCCAGCATGACCGCGGCCACAACGGCGACCGCCGAGGCGCACGCCAGACCGCCGAGCACGCCCTCCCAGGTCTTCCCCGGGCTCACGGCGGGCGCGAGCTTGACTCGCCCGAAACGGCGGCCGCACAGAAACGCGCCGACGTCCGCCGCCCAGACGATGCAAAGCAGCGCCATCGTCAACGCAGGTCCGGAGGAACCGCTATTGTGGATATAGACCAGAAAGAACCAGCTGGGAACCAGGACGAGAAGGCCCGCCACCGCGCTGAACGCGGCGGGTGCCGGCCAGGGAAAACACAACACGCTCACCAGTGCCGTGAGCCACCAGGCCATGGCGAGCGCCGCCAGCGACGCCGCGCCGCTTTGGTCGAACGCGCCACCGCACAGAAGCAGCAGCGCGATACAAACGCCGGCGTAGCCCGCCGCGATGCCGCGCGGCGCCGATAAGAAATGCGCCCACTCCCACGCCCCGATCGTCCACAAAGCGCCGAAGATCAGCGCCATGATCCAGCTCGGAAGATACAGCACGGTGAAGACGGCGGCAGCCGCGAGCAGCGCCGCCGTGGCAATACGCGTTCCTAACAACTATCAACCTCGACCTGATCTCCGGTGCGCCCGAAGCGCCGCTGCCGGCTCGCGTAATAGCGCAGAGCCTCGTCGAGGTTCTCGACCGAGAAGTCCGGCCACAGGACATCGGAGAAATAAAGCTCCGTATAGGCGAGATCCCAGAGCAGAAAGTTGCTGATGCGCCGCTCGCCTCCGCTGCGAATCAGGAGGTCCACGTCCGGCAGCGCGCCTGTCGTCAGGGCGCCGGCGATGCTCGCCTCGTCGATCTGCTCGGGCCGCATGTTGCCGGCGGCGATCTCTTTCGCGAGCTTGCGCACGGCTTGCGCGACGTCCCAGCGCCCGCCGTAGGCCACGGCCAAGACGAGCTGCATCCGTAGATTGTTGCGCGTGCGGGCTTCCGCCGCGCTGATCGCATCCGCGAGCTGCCGTCCCAGCGAGTCGATCTGACCGATGAAGCGCAGCCGAATACCGTTGGCGTCCAGCTCGGCGACTTCTCTATTGAGCGCTTCGACAAACAGCGACATGAGCCCGTTGATCTCATCCCGCGGCCGCCGCCAATTCTCACTCGAGAACGCGAACAGCGACAACACCTCGACTCCGCGCTGCGCGCATTGCTCGACCATCGCGCGCACGGGCTTGATACCGGCTTGGTGCCCTGCCTGCCGCGGAAGCCCTTGATTGCGAGCCCAACGTCCGTTGCCGTCCATGATCACTGCTATATGTCGCGGCAACTCGCCACCAGCAGCGCGCTTCTTAGCCAGCGCGACCATCAAAATTCCATGATTTCAGCTTCTTTCTCTTTCAGGAGTTCATCCATCTCCGCGACGTATCGATCGGTGAGCTGTTGAATCTCATCGTGAGCGTGGCGTTCCTCATCCTCGGTGACGAGCCTCTCCTTAACCAGATCCTTGATGTTGCTCAAGGCGTCGCGGCGAATGTTGCGCACGGCGACGCGCCCCGCTTCGGCCTCGCCGCGGACGACGCGGACAAGCTCCTTACGACGTTCCTCGGTCATCGGCGGCAACGGCACTCTGATGACGGTGCCGGCGGACACGGGCGTGAGACCGAGATCCGACGTCAAGATGGCCTTCTCGATCACCGCGACCATCTTCTTGTCCCAAGGCGAAACCGCGAGTGTCCGGGCGTCCTCGACCGTGACGTTGGCGGCCTGATTGATCGGCACCTCCGATCCGTAATAGTCGACGACGATATGCTCGAGCAGACCCGTGTGCGCGCGCCCGGTGCGCAGGCGCTTGAACTCCTCTTTGAGCGCCTCGACGCTCTTCGCCATCCTCTGCGCTGCGTCCTTCTTGACGTCCGCGATCATCCGTCAGGTCCCCGTCCGGGACAGATTGTTCGCCACGGCCGTGCCCAAGATCTCGCCTTTGACCAGGCGTAAGAGATCGCCGGCGTTGTTGAGATTGAAGACGATGAGCGGCAGATCGTTCTCGCGGCACATCACGATGGCCGTGGCATCCATGACCTTGAGGTTCTCCGCCAGCACCTGATCGAAAGACAGGCCCTCGTAACGCACCGCGTCGGGCACTTTGAGCGGATCCGCCGAATAGACGCCGTCGACCTTGGTCGCCTTGAAGAGCACGTCGGCGCCTATCTCGATCGCACGCAGGCTGGCCGCGGTATCGGTGGTGAAGAACGGGTTCCCCGTGCCCGCAGCGAATATCACCACGCGGCCTTTCTCGAGGTGCCGGATCGCGCGGCGCCGAATGTAATCCTCGCAGACCTCGTGGATCTGCAGCGCCGACATGACCCGCGCGAGGATACCTTGCCGCTCCAAGGCGTCCTGCAGCGCCAGCGCGTTGATGACGGTCGCCAGCATGCCCATCTGGTCGCCGGTGACGCGGTCCATGCCGGCTTCGGCGAGTCCCGCGCCGCGAAAGATGTTACCGCCGCCGATCACGAGGCCCACCTCAACCCCTAGTGCGACGACCTCGGCGATCTCGATGGCCACGCGCTCAATGACGGGCGGATCGATGCCGTACTCACGGCTGCCAAGAAGCGCTTCGCCGCTGAGCTTCAGCAGTATCCTCTGATAGGCTGGCGAGCCGTCTGTCATGCTTCCTCCTCAGGTCGACCCCAGACCGACCCAGACCGCCCGGCGGTTAGATTAGCGGCTCCGGGAAGCCTGCGCCATGACCTCCTGAGCGAAATCATCGGTTTTTTTTTCGATGCCTTCGCCGACCTCGTAACGCAGGAAGCTCTTGACCGTCGCCTTCGCCGCCGCGAGGAGCTCGCGCACGCGTTTGTCGGCGTCTTTGACGAAAGGCTGCCCGAGCAAGGTCACGTTGTCGACGAACTTGCGCAATTGCCCCTCGACCATTCGCTTGACGATGTCCTCGGCTTTCCCCTGACCCAGAGCCTGAGCCGTCAGGATCTCCCGCTCCTTGTCGAGCTCGGCCGCCGGCATCTGGCTCGCATCGAGATAGCGAGGCGCGCTCGCGGCGACGTGCATCGCAAGATCACGCGCCAGCGTCTCGTCGCCGCCGTCGATCTCCACCAGCACGCCGATGCGCCCCATATGCGAGTACGCGGCAACGGTCGCTTGCGTCTCGAGCAGGTGGTAACGCCTGACGGCTATGTTCTCGCCGACCTTGGCGACCAGCGCCTGGCGCAGCGTCTCGAGGCTCTGACCCTCATGCGTCAACGCCATCAACGCCGAAAGATCCGCGGGCGCGTGGCGTAACGCCGCGGCTGCGATGCTGTCGGCGAATTTCAGAAAGTTCTCGTCCTTGGCGACGAAGTCGGTCTCGGAGTTGATCTCCAACATGACGTGGCGCCCGGCACCGCCGCGAATCACGATTTGCCCTTCCGCGGCCACGCGGGCCGCTTTCTTGTCGGCCTTGGCCTGCCCGGCCTTGCGCAAGAGCTCCGCCGCCTGATCGAGATCGCCGCTAGCCTCCTGAAGCGCCCGCTTGCAATCCATCATGCCCGCGCCGGTGCGCTCGCGAAGCTCCTTCACACTTGCTGCGTCAATTGCCATCAACCCGCTCCAGTCTGCAATCGGCTACTCGTCGGTCGCTGCGGAATCGTCGGTGGCCTCCGGTGCCGGCTCGCTTTGCGCCGAGCCCGCGTAGTCCGCCGCCGGTTCCTCGGCGACGTCCGCTTGGACCTCCTCGTCTTCGGCCGGCTGCCTGGAAGCCGTCCTCTTGCCGGCGGCCTTCTTAGCGGCGGCTTTCTTGGTCGCGGCCTTTTTGGTGACGATTTTCCTGGCGGTCGCTTTCTTGCTCGCGCCCCGCTTGCCGGCGGCTTTCTTCGCCGCCCCGTCTACGCGCGGCTTACCCTCCTCATCGAGCTCCACGAATTCGTCGTCACCGGTGGGTACCTCGGGGGTCGAAGCCTTGCCCTCGAGCACGGCGTCCGCAATCCCGGAGGCATAGAGCGAGATCGCGCGCATCGCATCGTCATTGCCCGGGATGATGTAGTCGATGTTTTCAGGCGCGCAGTTCGTATCGACGACGGCGACGACCGGAATGTCCAGCTTGGAGGCCTCTTTGACGGCGATTTCTTCGTGGCCGACGTCGATGACGAACACGGCGTCCGGCAGCGCGTCCATCTCCTTGATGCCGCCGAGCGTGCGCTCGAGCTTCTCGAGCTCGCGGCGCAGCTTCAGAACCTCTTTCTTGGTGAAATCGCTGCCGGCGCCGTCCGCGGTGATCTCCTCGAGCGTCCGCAAGCGCTTCACGGATTGCCTGATGGTCTTGAAGTTCGTCAGCATACCGCCGAGCCAGCGGTAGCTCACATAGGGCATGCCACAACGCTGCGCCTGCTCGGATATCGCCTGCCGCGCCGCCCGCTTGGAGCCGACGAACAGCACGGTGCCGCCGTCAGCCACGATCTTGCGCACGAACTCGATCGCTTCGACATAAAGCGGCAGCGTCTTCTCGAGATTGATGATATGGATATGGTTGCGCTCGCCGAAAATGAAGGGGGCCATTTTCGGGTTCCAGAAGCGGGTTTGGTGGCCAAAATGAACGCCCGCTTCCAGCATCCGGCGCATGTTGACGTCGGCCATGAGAGCTCCTCTTTGGGTTGATCCTCCACGCGCCCCCGCCAGCGACCCTTGGCCGTGGCCAAGGGCACCCGGCTGCGGGTAGCCGGCACGTGTGTGTAGTTAATTGCCTCGAAGGCGCGCGCTTTATACCATACGCGCCCGGCGGCAACAATCGCGCCGGCCTGGAGCGCGTGGGGATCCGGGCCCGTCCTCAGCCCCCCCATTCGAGGGCCCTCGAGCCAATGACTGTAACGATCAAGACACCTCAAGAGCAGGCGAAGATGCGCACCGCCGGTCGTCTCGCGGCCGACGTGCTCGACATGATCGGAGAGCACGTCGTCCCGGGCGTCACGACCGAGGAGCTCGACCGGATCTGCCACCGCTACATCGTCGAGGAGCTCGATGCGACTCCCGCGCCGCTCAACTATCGCGGCTTCCCGAAATCAATCTGCACGTCGGTCAACCACGTCGTCTGCCACGGCATTCCGAGCCAGCGCACGCTGCGCAGCGGCGACGCGCTCAACATCGACATCACGGTGATCAAGGACGGCTTTCACGGCGACTCGAGCCGGATGTTCTTCGTCGGCAAGCCGCAAGTTCTCGCTGAAAGGCTCGCGCGGACCTGCTTCGAGGGCATGTGGCTCGGCATCGAGCAGGTCGGGCCGGGAGCCCGCCTCGGCGACATCGGCAATGCCGTGCAGACCCACGTCGAAAAGAACCGCTTCTCGGTCGTGCGCGAGTACTGCGGCCACGGCATCGGCCGGGAATTCCACGAGGATCCGCAAGTCTTGCATTACGGCGAGCGCGGCACCGGGCTCGAGCTCAAGCCCGGTATGGCGATTACGGTGGAGCCCATGATCAACGCCGGCAAACGGCACGTGAAGCTGCTCAATGACGGCTGGACCGTCGTGACCAAGGATCATTCCCTGTCCGCGCAATGGGAGCATACGGTACTGGTGACCGAGCGCGGCCACGAGGTGCTCACGCTCGGCGCGGCGGAAAGAGCCGCGAACCCGTGACTTCCACCCCAGAGCTGGAGGCCAGGCCTCCCGAGCGGCGCGCGAGCGCGCTGATCGACACGGCGATGCTCGCCGCGGCCCTGAGGCAGCCCGACGACGCCGTCGGCGTGTTCCGCGAGGCGCTGGCGGCGGCCAACCGCGCGCTGGCCGAGCGCTTCCACGACAATCAGCCCATCGAGACGCTCGTCAACGACAACGCCAGGATGGTCGACGCGGTGATCTTGACGGCGTGGAAGCATTTCGCCCCCGAGCTCACCGGCAAGCTCGCACTGGTCGCCGTGGGAGGCTATGGCCGGGGCGAGCTGCACCCGCACTCCGACATCGATCTGATGATTCTGCTGGACCGGCCCAGGAGCAAGACGATCGACGAAGCGATCAGCCGTTTCTTGACCTTCCTCTGGGACATCGGGCTCGAGGTGGGACACTCCGTGCGCAGCCTCGACGACTGCGAGACCGAGGCCGTCCGCGACGTGACCGTGGTCACGACCTTGATGGAGACGCGGTTGCTGGACGGGCCGCAAGCGCTGTTCTCGGCCCTGCACGAACGCATCAGCCCCTCGCGGATCTGGAGCTCCGTGGATTTCTTCCAGGCCAAGCTCGCCGAGCAAGTTGCGCGGCACCATCGTTATCACGACACGGCCTACAACCTCGAGCCCAATATCAAGGGGAGCCCCGGAGGGCTGCGCGACATTCAGATGATCGGCTGGGTTGCACGGCGGCATCTCGGCACGACGACCTTGGAGGGACTCGTCGAGCATGGATTTCTGACCCCGGGCCAGCTTGAGATCGTGCAGAACGGGCGAGCCTTCCTGTGGCGTATTCGCTTCGCGCTGCACCTGCTCGTCGGCCGGCGGGAAGATCGGTTGTTGTTCGATCACCAAGTCAAGCTCGCCAAAATGCTCGGCTACGAGGACGCTTCATACACGCTCGGCATCGAGCAGCTCATGCAGCGCTACTATCGAACCGTCATGGAGCTCAGCCGCATCAACGAGATGCTGTTGCAGCTGTTCGAGGAAGCCATCCTGCTCGACCCCGACGCGCCGATCACGCCGATGGGGCCTCGATTCCAGGCGCGCAGCGGTTACCTCCAAGTCATCGACGAAAAGATTTTCGTTCAGGAGCCGTCCGCGTTGCTCGAGATCTTCCTGCTGCTGGAGCAACACTTGGAGCTCAAGGGCGTCAGCGCGCGCACGATCGCGCTGATCAAGCAGCATCTGTGGCTCATCGACGAGCAATTCCGCCAGAACCCGCGCAATCAGCGCCTGTTCCTCAATATCCTGCGGGCGCCTCAGGGCGTGACGCGGACCTTGCGGCGCATGAATACCTACGGCGTCCTCGGGCTCTACATCCCGGCCTTCGGCCGCGTCGTCGGGCGCATGCAGTACGACCTCTTTCATGCCTACACGGTCGATGCGCACACGCTGTTCGTCGTCGAGAACCTGCGACGTTTCTCGCTGCCGCGCTTCGATCACGAATTCCCGGCGTGCAGCGCCATCATGCAAGCCCTGCCCAAGCCCGAGATCGCCTACCTCGCGGGCTTGTTTCACGATATCGCCAAGGGCCGCGGCGGCGATCATTCCTCGCTGGGATCGGTCGACGCGGAAGCATTCTGCCTGGAGCACGGCATGAGCCGCTACGACGCGCGGCTCGTCGCCTGGCTGGTGCAGAATCATCTGCTGCTGTCGCTCACGGCGCAGAAGAAGGATCTCAACGACCCGAACGTCATCAACGAATTCGTCAAGACGGTCGGCGACGAGACTCACCTCGCTCACCTCTATGTATTGACGGTCGCCGACGTGCGCGGAACCAACCCGAAGCTCTGGAACTCGTGGAAGGAAACCCTGTTCTGGGAGCTCTACCAGCTCACCAAACGCGCGCTGCGACGCGGCCTGGCGAATCCTATCGATGCCGATGAGCTCATCGCCGAATCGCAGACCGAAGCCGAAGCTCTGCTGCAGCGCAACGGCATCGCGGCGGCAGACTGGCAAGCGATCTGGTCGAACTTCACGAAGGAGTATTTCCTGCGGCATCGGCCGGAGGAGATCGCCTGGCACACGCGCGTTCTCGCAACGACGGATGAGCGGGGTCCGGTCATCATCGACGTCAGCGATCAGGTATTCGAGGGGCTCACGGCGATCATGATCCATGCGCCCAAGGAGCTCAACTCCTTCGTTCGCACCACCGCCGTGCTCGCGGAGTTGGGCCTGACGATCGTCGACGCACGCATCGAGCCGATGAGCGAAGCTTACGACCTCGACACCTATTGCGTATTGGAGACGGACGGCAGCCCCGTGACCGAAGCCAGGCGCTTCGAGGAGATCAACTACCGACTGCGCGCGAGCCTGTCGCTGGAAAGCACTCAGAAGATCCGCGTGACGCGGCGAGCGCCGCGCCAGGTGCGCATGTTCTCGACGCCCGTGCAGATCAGCCTGTCTCGAGATCCCGCGCGGCCGCGCACCGTGCTCGACCTCGTCGCGGGCGACCGCCCGGGGCTGCTGTTTCAGGTCGGCAAGATCTTCGAGGAGCAGGGAATCCAACTGCAAAACGCCAAGATCGCGACTCTGGGCGAGCGCGCCGAGGACGTGTTCTTCATCGCCACCGAGGACAACCGTCCGCTCGACGACGCGCGTTGCGCGAAACTGGCCGCGGCCCTGGAGACCAGGCTCCAGGAGAGCGAAGCCGCATGAGACCGACGATGGTTGCGAGCAGCCGCAGTGAGCACCTATGTCGGCATTGAGTGACACCATCGAGCGAGCCTGGGAGCGGCGAACCGATCTCAACCCTGCCAACGTCGACGCGGAGCTCAGAGAGGCGATCGAGCACGCCATCGCGGGACTGGACTCCGGGGAGCTCCGTGTGGCCGAGCGCGGCTCGGAGCCACGCGGCGAATGGATAGTCAATCAATGGCTCAAGAAGGCCGTGCTGCTGTACTTTCGAGTCAACGATAACCGCGCCATCGATGCCGGCTATACGCGGTTCTTCGACAAGGTCCCGCTGAAATACGCGGGTTTCGACGCCGCCGCTTTTTCCGCCGCCGGGACCCGCGTGGTGCCCGATGCGATCGTTCGGCACGGCGCCTACGTCGCGCCCGACGTGGTCCTGATGCCCTCGTTCGTCAACATCGGCGCCTACGTCGATCGCGGCAGCATGATCGATACCTGGGCCACCGTGGGCAGCTGCGCGCAGATCGGCCGCAACGTGCACCTTTCGGGCGGCGCCGGCATCGGCGGCGTGCTCGAGCCGCTGCAGGCGACGCCGACGATCATCGAGGACGATTGTTTCATAGGCGCGCGCTCGGAAATCGTCGAAGGCGTGATCGTCGAGCGCGGCGCGGTCATCGCGATGGGCGTGTGCATCAGTCAGAGCACACGCATTTACGATCGCCAGAGCGGTGAGATCAGCTACGGCCGGGTGCCGGCCGGCGCCGTCGTCGTGCCGGGGTCGCTACCCTCGGCGGATGGCGCGTACAGTCTGTCCTGCGCCGTCATCGTCAAGCGGGTCGACGAGAGGACCCGCGCCAAGACCAGCCTCAACGAGCTGCTCAGGCCGGGCGACTGACCGCGCGCGGGCACGCTCAGTAACGCAGATTGATATCCGCCTGCAAGCGGTTGTAGTCGCGTTTATTTCCGGCGGCCTCGCCGCGGTCCCCGACGATGTACCTCAGGGCGAGGTTCCAACCCCCCGGGAACACGTATCCACCGAGTAGGCTATGTCCGCTTCCGTCGCTCGTTCCGTTCGCAAAGTCGGAATCGGTAAATGCGCCCACCACCGCGTTGGCCTCGATGTCTTCATAAATATAGGCGATGCTCCAGTCTCCGGGCGCAGACAGGCGGCGGTAGGACGCGCCAATCGCGTATCCTTCGTCGAACACGTCCGCATCCGTGTTCCTCACGTAATCGAGGAACAACGTCAGCGGCTGACCGTCGAGGTCGAGCTCGAGCTCGCTGAACAGCTCGATCTCGGAGAATCCGTAAAGGTAGTCGCCGTTCTCGTCGAGCTGGTTCCCCTGCCCGTCGTCAGTCGTGAAGATAGGCGCGCGGCCTCGAGTGTGCGTCGTCTCGTAGTAGCTTAAGCCGGCGGTGAAACCGATGCCGTTGTCGAGCGTGCCCCGATAACCGCCCTGCAGGCCGAGCAGCATCGCGTCGGCCTCGCCGGCCCTCTCCTCCACCCAAAACGCCGCGGCGTTGCCGAAGAGATTTCCAGCGCCGTACTTGAGAGCGAGTCCCTCGGGCCGGAGATCGCCGTCATAAATCAAATGGTGATCGGCCGGCCGAAAAAACGGATTCGGCATCTTCCCGGCGATCAGATCGAGCTCCTCGGTGATTCCCCAGTCGAGGTAGGCCAGCTCGACGCCGACGTCCTTGAACGAGAACCCCTCGTCGAAGGTCTGATTGCCGGAGTCGTTGGTGAGTCCGCCCGTCGACAAACCGAACCCCGCCGACATGTTCCGGGCGACTTGCGCGTTTACCGCGGCCCGTGCCCTGATGCGGTGCTGGTGCCTTAGCGGGGCGGCATCGTCGTTGATCGTCTCGTGACGATAGCGCAGATCGCCGGAGAGCTTCACGGTCTCGGTCCACGGTCGCGCGACGGCTGCCGGCCGCTGGGCTGCCGGGCTCTGCTCCTCGAGCCGCGCCGACGCCGACGACTGCGCGATGCTCTGCTCCAGTCTAGCCAGGCGCTCGGTCAACCGCGCAAGCTCCACTCTCAGCGCGGCGACTTCTTGATCCGCCGGGGGCTGCGAGGCTGCATCGAGCGAAAAGAACAACCAGCTCAGGGCCGCCAGCGCGGCGATCTCAAGTCTCATCGGAACGTCTCTCCCTCTGTTCTCGCGGCCAAGCCGCCAACGATGGGGAGTAGTTTGGAACCGAATTGTTACGAAAGAGTTACAGTTTTGGCCGCAGGCGCCGCGGCGCGCTTCAGCCGAAGCGGCCGGTGATGTAGTCCTCGGTGAGTTTTTCTGCCGGATTCGTGAAGATCTGATCCGTCTCGCCGACTTCGATGAGCTTACCCAGATGAAAGTAGGCCGTGCGCTGCGAGACACGCGCCGCTTGCTGCATCGAATGGGTGACGATGGCGATGGCGAAGTTCTGCTTGAGCTCGTCGATGAGGTCCTCGATCTTGGCCGTCGCTATCGGATCGAGAGCCGAGCACGGCTCGTCCATGAGGATCACTTCCGGCCCGACCGCAATGGTGCGGGCAATGCAGAGTCGCTGCTGTTGTCCGCCGGAGAGCGCCGTGCCCGGAACATCGAGCCTGTCCTTGACCTCCGACCACAGCCCCGCCCGCTCGAGACTCGTCTGGACGATCTCGTCCAGCTCCGCGCGCGTCGGCGCCAGCCCGTGAATGCGGGGTCCGTAGGCGACATTGTCGAACACCGATTTCGGGAACGGATTCGGCTTCTGAAACACCATGCCGACCCGCGCGCGCAGCATCACGACGTCCATCTGGCGATCGTAGATGTTCTCTTCGTAGAGCTTGATCTCGCCGGTGATACGCGCCGACGGAATCGTGTCGTTCATCCGGTTCAGGCAGCGAATGAAAGTCGACTTGCCGCAACCCGACGGGCCGATCAGCGCAATGACCTCGTTGAGGCCGATATCGAGACTCACGTCCTGTATCGCGTGATTGTCCCCGTAGAACACGTCGACGTGGCGGGCTTCCATGACGGGGTCGGCGGCCGTGATCTCGCCGACGGTCCTATATGACTCCGCGACAACGGCCATCTGTGATCCTCTCTCCAGACCACTCTCACGGCTCTTGTCGGCCTCTACTCGCGCCACAATCTCATCTACATCCGGAGCTAGGCTCACAGTGTACTCCAACGGTTCTCGAGGGCCAGCTGCACTCCGCGTCACCAACGGCGCTCGAAATGCCGCCGTAGCAGGATGGCGCTGGCATTCATCAATAAAAGAAACAGCAACAACATCAGAATCGCCGCAGACGTGCGCTCGACGAAGGCGCGTTCGGGGCTGTCGGCCCAGAGATAGATCTGAACCGGCAGAGCCGTAGCGGGATCCAGCGGACTTGCGGGCGTGTCGACGATAAACGCCACCATGCCGATCATGAGCAAGGGCGCCGATTCGCCCAGCGCGCGCGCCATGCCGATGATCGTCCCGGTCAGCATCCCGGGCATCGCCAGCGGCAAGACGTGATGGGTGATGATTTGCATCTTCGACGCGCCGACGCCCATAGCCGCCTCGCGAATCGACGGCGGCACGGAGGTCAACGCCGCGCGCGCCGAGATGATGACGACCGGCAAGGTCATCAAGGTGAGCACCAAGCCGCCGACCAGCGGCGCCGAGCGCGGCAGTCCGAACCAGTTGATGAACAGCGCCAGGCCCAACAGCCCGAAGATCACCGACGGCACGGCCGCGAGATTGTTGATGTTGACTTCGATGAAATCGGTCCAGCGATTGCGTGGCGCGAACTCTTCGAGGTAGATCGCGGCCGCGACGCCCAAGGGAAAAGACAGCACCAGCGTAACGAGCAACATATAGAAAGACCCGACGCTCGCGCCCCAGATACCCGCCATTTCCGGATCTCTGGAATCGCCCTGGGTGAAAAATCCCTTGTTGAAAGCGAGCTCGACCCGCCCCTCCGCCTCCAAGACTTCGATCCACCCGAGCTGCTGATCCGTGAGGCGCCGCCCGGTGACCGGCGCGTCACGGTCCAGATTGCCCTTGATCAGCATGTCGACGTCGTCGTCGGCGAACACCGGCAGGCCGATGCTGCCGCCCACGAGGCTGGGGTCGGCCAACACACGATCTCTGAGCGCGAAGCTCGAGCTGATGCTGACGAGCGCGAACAGCTCGCGCAGCGGCCCGCGCTCGGTCACTTCCGGGAAGCGGGCACGCAACGCATCCCGGACCATGACGAGATAGTCCGCTTGCTCCAGGGCTTCCTGAGGCGACAGCCCCTCTACCTCGAACTCCGCTACCGGAAGCTCGATGTCGAGCAGGATCACGGTCTGGCGGAAGGCCTTGTAGCCGTCGCCGATCAGGGTGAAGAAGAAAAACGCCAGGAAAAGGAGGCCGACCAACAAGGCGCCGAGCCCGGCGAGCTCGAAGCCGCGCTCGCGCCGATAGCGGCGCTTCAGGCCCGCCGCGACCCGTTCCTTGAGGCGAGAGGCTCTGGCCGGCTTACTCATATTGCTCACGGTAGCGGCGCACGACCTTGAGAGCGATGACGTTGAGGGCCAGCGTCGACAGAAACAGCGTCAGACCCAGAGCAAAAGCCGCCAGCGTCTTGGCGCTGTCGAACTCCTGGTCGCCGATCAGGAGCGTGACCATCTGCACCGTCACCGTGGTCACGGCCTCGAACGGGTTCGCGGTGAGATTCGCGGCGAGGCCCGCGGCCATGACGACGATCATGGTCTCGCCGATCGCCCGAGACACGGCGAGCAGTATGCCGCCGACGATGCCCGGCAAAGCAGCGGGCAGGACGACCCGACGAATGGTTTCGGACTTCGTCGCGCCGAGGCCGTAAGAGCCGTCCCGCAAACCCTGCGGAACGGCGTTGATGACGTCGTCGGAGAGCGAGGAGACGAAAGGAATGATCATGATGCCCATCACCAGGCCCGCGCCGAGCGCGCTCTCGGAGGACACGTCCATGCCAAGCGCGTCGCCGATCCGGCGGATGAACGGGCTGACCGTCAATGCGGCGAAGTAGCCGTAGACGACGGTCGGTATGCCCGCCAGGACCTCGAGCATCGGCTTGGCGTACGCCCGCACGCGCTTGTCCGCGTACTCCGACAGATAGATCGCCGACATCAGCCCGACCGGAACCGCCACGAGCATCGCCAACCCGGCGATCATCAGCGTGCCCGTGAACAGCGGCACGGCGCCGAAGGCGCCGGAAGACCCCACCTGATCGACCCTGATCGCCGTCTGCGGGCTCCAGCTCAAGCCGAACAGAAATTCGAATACGGAGACCTGCTGAAAGAACCTCAGCGCCTCGAAAAGCACCGAAAGAAAGATTCCGACGGTGGTCAATATCGCGACCGTGGACGCGGCCATCAGCCCACGCTCGAGGATCTTCTCGACGAAATTGCGCGCGCGAAAATCCGGCCGCAGCCGGCGCAGCGCGAACGCCAGCGCGGCGACGGCGATTGCGAACGCCGCAACGGCGAGTATCCAACGGCTGAGACGCAGCACCGCCTCGTAGCGTTCCGCCGCGGTCACGATCGCCGGTGTCGGCGTGCCGGCGACGATGTTGCCCTCGACGAGGTTCCGAATGTCGTTGAAGATGAGGCCGCGCTGCGCCTCGGGGAGCGCTTGCAGCTCCGCCGGCAGCCCCTCGAGCACGTAGCCGCGGATCAGCACCGGCTCGAAGATCTGCCAGCCGACCACCAACAGCAGCGCCGGCAGTGCGCACCAGAGCGCCACATAGCCGCCGTGATATCCGGACAGCGAGTGGGTCTTGCCCGCGCTCACGAAGCCCAGCGCCCGCCGCCTGCCGAGGACGTAGGCGAGCGCCGTCAATCCTGCGAGCACTACGAGTAGCGTGGATGGAGCCAACCTGGTCTCGCCTCCGGCTCTATCCGCTTCTATCGACGGCCGACGGCTCGAGGCTTTGCAACGACCGCACCGTGGTCAGCACTTCCTCGTGCTCGGCCTCGGGTAACGGCACCAGACCCTTGTCGCTCAGATAGCCGAACTCCCCGGCCGCGCTCTCGCTGGTGAACTCGCGCAAGAACTCCTCGATGCCCGGAATCACGCCGATGTGGGCTTTCTTCACATAAAAATACAGCAGCCGCGCCACAGGGTAGCCGCCGTTGGCGATCTCCTCGAAATCGGGGAGCACACCGTCGATTCGAGAGCCGCGAACCTTGTCGTAGTTCTGCTCGAGAAAACTGTAGCCGAAGATTCCCAAGGCATTGGGATTCGCCTGGAGCTTTTGCACGATGAGGTTGTCGTTCTCGCCCGCCTCGATGAACGCGCCGTCCTCGCGCATCGTGCGGCAGGCTATCTGGCGGTCCGCGCCGACGAGCGCCGCATACGCCGGAAGCGTCGCGCAGCCCGCGTCCATGACGAGCTCGACGAAGGCATCGCGCGTGCCGGAAGTCGGCGGTGGCCCGAGCACCTCGATATCGACTACCGGCAGCGCCGGATCGATGTCGACCCAGCGCTCGTAAGGATTCGGCAGCAGCCGTGCCGGATCGGCCGGATCCGGCACTTGCTTCGCCAGCGCCAGAAATATATGAGTGCGCGTGAGCTCGTATTCCTGTGCCGTGCGCGAGTTCGCCAGCACGATGCCGTCATAACCGATCTTGATCTCGATGACGTCGGCCACGCCGTTGCGGGCGCACAGCTCGAGCTCGGAGCGTTCGATCCGGCGCGAGGAATTGGCGATATCCGGATGCTGGACGCCGACGCCGTTGCAAAACAACCGAATCCCGCCTCCGGAGCCGGTCGATTCGACCTTCGGCGTCTTGAAACGGGTGCCGCGGCCGAAACGCTCTGCAACCACGGTCGAGAACGGATACACCGTGGACGAGCCGACTATGCTGATGTAGTCTCGCGCCACCTGCGCGGACACCGGGCCGGCGAGAAGCGCCAAGGCGCAGCATGCGGGCAAGCGCGCAGCAAGGGCTCGAACGCATGAACCGGACCCGAGCGGGTTCGGGTGGTTAGGCATGAGAACTCCTTGTTTGTATTTTGGCCCGCCTTCCGGCGCTGGGTGCATTCCGGAGGCGCTCAACTCGCGAGAGACTATCCAAGAATTGTTAAAGAATTATTGCAAAGTGCGGCCCGGCCGCGAGTTCCGGCACCAGGAGCCCCATTTTCAAGCAGTTATGGCGGCTCCACGGCGCCCCGGCGGTGACGCCCGATCATGAATGTTCTGCAGCTCACCCGCAACCTGATCCGCCGTCCCTCGATCACGCCCGACGACCGCGGCTGCCAGCAGCTCCTCGCCGAGCTGCTCGAGCCGCTGGGCTTCAGCATCGAGCACCTGCGCTTCGGCGACGTGGACAATCTGTGGGCGCGGCGCGGCACGGAAAAACCGCTGTTGTGCTTTGCCGGGCATACGGACGTCGTTCCTCCGGGGCCGGCGGAGCAGTGGTCCGTCGACCCCTTCGCCGCCGAGGTCGTGGGCGACAAGCTCATTGCCCGTGGCGCCGCGGACATGAAAGCGGGCCTGGCGGCGATGATCTGCGGCGGCGCGGATTTCATCGCGGCTCACCCGAAGCACGCCGGCTCGCTCGCGTTCCTGCTCACCAGCGACGAGGAGGGCGCCGCCGAGAACGGCACGCTGAAAGTCATGGAGACGCTCCGTGGGCGGGACGAGCGCATCGACTGGTGCGTCATCGGCGAGCCGTCGAGCGAGCACCAGCTCGGGGACACGGTTCGGATCGGGCGGCGGGGAAGCCTCACGGGCCTGATGACCGTTCGCGGGACCCAGGCGCACGTCGCCTACGCGCTCTCGGCGGACAATCCGATGCACGCGCTGGCGAGATTCGTCGACGCGATCACCCGCGAGCCCGTCGATCACGGCAACGCGAGCTTTCCGCCCACGACCTTCCAGATGGTGAATGTTCACTGCGACGCCGGCGCACCCAACGTCGTGCCCGGCGAACTCAACTGCCGCTTCAATTTCCGCTATTCGACCGAATGGACGCACCAAACGCTGGCGGCGAAGGTCGAGCGGCTGCTCGACGGGCTTGGGCTCAGCTACGAGATCCGCTGGCGGGTCGCGGGCGAGCCGTTCGTCACCGCCGAAGGGGTTCTCTCCGCCGCGGTCACACGAGCGATCGAAGAGCACACCGGGCGCCGGCCCAAGCTCTCGACCAGCGGCGGCACCTCCGACGGCCGCTTCATCTCACCCTACGGCGTCGACGTAGTCGAGGTCGGCCCGGTAAACCAAACCATCCACCAGATCGACGAGGAGATCCTGGTCGCCGATCTTCCGCGCTTGCAGGCGATCTACTGCCGGATCGCGGAGCTGTTGCTCGCCGAAAACCCCGCGACAACGTAGCCCGCAGATCTCGCGGGGCGATGTCGCCGTGAGCGTCGTGGCCGAGGAGGCGGCGATTTGCTCCCTGCAATCGCCGCACTTCCGCCATCCATGGCGGTCGCGTGCCATGGACGGCACAAAGCGACGAGGCCCCGATTCGAGCCTCGCCAGGATGGCGAGGCGAGATTTAGCGAACGGCGACATCGCCCCGCGAGATCTGCGGGCGGTCAGGTGGGTGCCAGCCGCTTCCAGTTGGCCGCGACGCCGAGGATCGCGAGCAGCACGAACCAGATGAAGGTCCAGCCCGGCATGCTCAAGCCCAGAAACGACCAGTTGACCACGGCGCATTCACCCGAGCCCGTGAACACGAGCTCGAGCGCCTCGAGCAGCGGGAACGCGTCCATGATGTAGTCCAGCCCGGGCCCGCAGGCGGGCACCTGCTCGGCGGGAAGATTCTGAATGTATACGTGACGGCCCGCGATACCGGCGCCGACGGCGGCGACGGCGATCAGGACCACGCCGTAGGCGCGAGCGGCGAGGCCCGCCGGGTTGTGCAGCGCCGCAACCAGAAACACGGCCCCGAGCCCGATGAAGGCCATGCGCTGGAAGATGCACAGCGGGCAGGCCTCGAGGCCGAGCACGTGCTCGGCGTAGAGCGCATAAGCCATCAGCGCGACGACGATCGCAAGCCCGAGGAGATTCTCCCAGCGCCGCTCCCGTTGACGGCTGCCGGCCAGCCAGCGGCTAACCCGCATTCCGGTCGACGACCTTGGTCTCGATCGTTTCCAGCTTGATGTGCCGCACATCCTTGCCGTGGACCATGTAGATGACGTACTCGCAGATGTTCTTGGCGTGATCGCCGATGCGCTCGAGCGCGCGCGCCGACCAAGTCAAGTCCATGACGCGGCTGATGGTCCGCGGGTCTTCCATCATGAAGGTGATGCTCTGGCGATAGATCGCCTCGTACTCCTGATCGACGTCCTCATCGGCCTTGACGACGTCCAGGGCCAGCTTCGAATCCAGGCGCGCGAAGGCGTCCAGCGCGCGGTGCACGGCGACCGTGACGTGCCGGGCGATGTTGCGCAGCTCCCGGTAGTTGTTCACCGAGCCCTCCAGGCTCGCCAGGCGGGCGGCGAGGAAGCCGATCTTCTCCGCTTCGTCACCGATTCGCTCCAGATCCGTAATCGTCTTGAGGATCGCGACGACGAGCCGCAAGTCGATCGCCGCCGGCGCCCGCGTCGCCAGAATGCGGCTGCACTCCTCGTCGATCGAGACTTCGAGCTCGTTGACCTTGTAGTCGTCGTGGGCGACTTGCAGGCCCAGCGCGCTGTCGGCCTGCGAAAGCGCCTGCAAGGCGCGGTCGAGCTGCTCCTCGACCAGACCACCCATTTTCAACACCGAGTTGCGAACGTGCTCCAAATCCTCATTGAAGCGGCGGGAGATGTGATGACCAAAATCTTCGACTTCCATAGCGATCACTGCGCGGCTGCTTGCCGCACGCCTCCTCGGGTTGCGATTCGGTCCGGTGGAAAATGACAGCGAAAAACACTGCCCTTGGCAAGCTCGCTCTCGATCTCGAGCTTGGCGCCATGGCGCTGTAATGCGTGCTTGACGATCGCAAGCCCCAGCCCTGTTCCGCCCGAGGCCCTCGATCTGCCCGGTTCGACCCGGAAGAAACGCTCCGTGACCCTCGGGATCAGCTCCTCGGGGATGCCGATACCGGTATCCTTGACCTCGAAGCACACGCCGCCCTTGGTCGCCTTCCAGGCGATGTCGACCTTGCCGTCGTCCGGCGTGAATCGCACGGCGTTGTTGATCAGGTTGAAGAACACCGAATGCAGCTGACTCTCATCGCCGAGCAGCGCGGCATCCGTCTCCAGCGACAAGGCCGGCTTCGGCCCCGCACCCGATTCCGCGAATTCCTTGTGAATCGCCCTCAGCATCGCGCCCACCTCGACGAACTCGTGACCGGCATGGCCCTCCATGGACTCGAGCCGGGACAGCTCCAGCAGATCGCGGACGATGCGCGTCATGCGGTCGACCTGCCGCTGCATCTCGGCCAGCGGCGTGTGCCACACCGACGGAATCGAGCCGTCGTCGAGCATCGCATCCAGATAACCGCCGATCACGGTGAGCGGCGAACGAAGCTCGTGGGACGCGTTGGCGACGAAGTCGCGCCGCGTGCGCTCGAGGCGGAACTCGTGCGTGATATCGCGAAAAATCGCCAGGCGCTGGTTTCTGCTGTAGGGGATGATCTGCACCGCCAAGCGGCCCGCTGTGTCTTTCGGCGACGGGATCGTGATGACATCGTCCTTGGCGGCGTCCAGATAGGCGACGAATTCCGGGTTCCTGATCAAATTATCGATGCGCTGGCCGACGTCGCGGCTCGATTCCAGGCCCAAGAGCCGGTTGGCTGCCGCGTTGAACCACTGAATCTCGTGCTGAACATTGAGTATGATCCCGGCGTCGCGTAACGCTCCCGTGGATTTGTAGACCTCGCGCAGCAGCTGGTGATACTTTTTCTTCCGATAGCGGGCCTTGTCCTTGACGCGCTCGACGCGGGCCAAGAGCTCGGCCCACATGCCCCTGTCGCTGGTGATGAACAGCGGCTTCCTGTCGTCGAGAGCCCGATCCAGGTCGTAGAGGCGGCAGAGCACGATGCCGAGCCAGATCGCCAACGCCGCCGCGAGCCACCAGCTTACGGCGCCGAACCACGCCCCCAGCGCCAGGGCCGCCAGCAGCCAGCCGCTAAGGCCGAGGAGCTGCCGTACCCATCGCTTCGACACGTCTAAGTTCCGCGAGTAGAGAACCGGTAACCGGCCCCTCGAACGGTCTGGATGTGCTTGTCGTAGCCATGCGCCGTCAAGGCCTTACGCAGGCGCCGAATATGCACGTCCACGGTCCGTTCTTCGACGTAGACACTACCACCCCAGATTCGATCCAATATTTGTGTTCGCGAGTATACGCGCTCCGGGTGCTGGATAAAGAAGCTCAGCAGCCGGTACTCCGTCGGCCCCAGGGGGACCTCGGCGTCGCCGACGCTGACGCGGTGACTGGCGGCATCGAGCTTCAACTCGCCGACGTTCATGACCGCGTCTTCGGCCGGAACGGTGCGCCGCAGCAGCGCTTTGACGCGGGCTTGCAACTCCCGGGGCGAGAACGGCTTGGTAATGTAGTCGTCGGCACCACCGTCGAGTCCGGCGACGCGGTCATCCTCCTGACCGCGGGCCGTCACCATGATGATCGGGATCTCCTTGGTGGCCTCGTCGCGTTTGAGCTGCCGGGTGAGCTCGAGCCCGCTGACGTCCGGCAGCATCCAGTCCATCAGGATCACGTCCGGGTAGCCGTCGGCGATCGCGGTTCGTGCCTCCGCGGCGTTGGCCGCACCGAGCACCTCATAGCCCGCCCGGCCGAGGTTGAACACGAGCATGTCGCGGATCGCGCCCTCGTCCTCGACCACCAGTATTTTCCTAGCCGACATAACTACTTAAGCGTGAGTCCTGGCGAAGTGTAGTATTAAGCCTCGGAATTATTGCAATTTCGTTAACGCTGCCACGCGGTCTCGCGACGCAGGTAGACCGGCAGCGCCGTCTCCACGGGCGAGCCGCGGCCCGCCGCGAGATCGGCGGCCGCCAGCAAGCACAGATCCGCCGCCCGAGGCATCTGCTCGGGCAGCCTGAGCGCGGCGGCCTCGGCGACGCGCGCCAGCTCGGCCGCATACGCGCTGAGACCGCTGCCGGCGAGCGCGCCGCCGGCCGGCCCCAGCCAGGCGACCTCGCCGGGATCGCCGAGCCGCTCGCGCCCGAGCGGCGTTACCAGACCGTCGCGAATCTCATACTCGGCCCAAAACACCTCGCCCATGCGCGCGTCGACGCATATCAGGCAGTGCCCGACGCCGTGACTGCGCCAGACGCCCTGGGCCGCGGCGGCGAGGCTCGAGATCGGCAGCAGCGGGATGCCGAGCCCCAGCCCGAAGCCGTGCGCGACCGCCGCGGCAACCCGCAAGCCCGTGAACGATCCGGGGCCCCTGCCGAAAGCCACGGCGTCGAGGTCATCGAGCGTCAACCCGGTCTGCTCGAGGAGCTCCAGCGTCAGCGGCAGCAGCCTCGCGGTCTGCTGGCGCGGCTCGGCGATCGTGCTTTCGGTGAGGCTAGACCCGACCATCAGGGCCACCGAGCCCACCGAGCTCGAGGTTTCCAAGGCGAGCAGCCGGCTCATGCCTCCGCCTCCAGGGCGTCGACTGGCTCGGGACGCAGGCTTGCTGCATAGGCGAGCGCGTCGTCCCGCTCTTCGAGCAGCGGCATCGGCGGCAGGCTATCGAGGAAGGCCCGGCCGTAAGCGCGCGTCTTGAGCCGCGGGTCGCCGAGCACGACGAGACCGCGATCGTCGAAGTCGCGGATCAGACGGCCGACGCCCTGCTTGAGCGCCAGCACCGCCTGCGGCAGCTGGAAACGCCGGAACGGATCCTCGCCCCGCGCGCGAAGCGACTCGAGGCGGGCGGCGATCAGCGGATCCGCCGGCGAGGCGAACGGCAGCTTGTCGATGGCCACGAGCCGCAGCGCCGGACCTTTGACGTCGACGCCCTGCCAGAAGCTGCCGGTGCCGAGCAGCACGCCGTCGCCCGCGGCGCGAAAGCGATCCAGTAGCTCGGTGCGCGGGCCCTGGCCCTGGACGAACAGCGGCCCGGGTTGCGGCCGCGCTGCAAGCCAGCCGCGCGCCTCGTCGAGCGCGCGATGACTCGTAAACAACACGAATGCCCCGCCGCCGCAAGCCGCGACCAGCGGCCAGACGCGGCTCAGAAAGCGCGCCGTGTAGTCGGGCTCACCGGGCTCCGGCAGGCCATCCGGAACATAGAGGCGCGCGTGCGCGCGGTAATCGAAAGGGCTCGGCAGCACCGCCGTGCGCGCGTCGTCGATACCGACGCGATCGAGGAAATGGCCGAAGTCCTCGCCCACGGCCAATGTAGCCGAAGTGAAGATCCAGGTCGCACCGTGAGCGCCGATGCGCTCGCCCAGCTCGCGGCCGGCATCGAGCGGTGTCCAGTGCACGGAGACGCTGCGCTCGGTCGTCTCGAACCAGCGCAGACCGCCGTCGGCGGCGGCAAGCGTCTCGAGGCGCTCGCCGAGCTCCCGACAGCGCTCCCAGGCGCGAAAAAGCCCCGGCGCGGCGTCCCGCCCCGCCTCGAGCACAGTCGCAAGCGCCCTCAACGGCTGCCGCCAGGCGTCCATCGCCGACTTGAGGTCGCTGCCTGCGAGCGCCCACGGCGTGCGTCCCGTGCCCGCCGGCGCGGCCGCACGCGCCTCCGCGGCGGCGCGCGCGAGCGCGACCAGCAGCGGTTCGAGTTGCGCCTGGACGCCCGCGGCGCGGGCTTCGGCGCCGACATCGGCCGCCAGCGAGCCGATCTCGCGGCTGCCGACCGCCAGCCCAAAGAACTGTTGCGCGACCTCGGGCAGCTGGTGGGCTTCGTCGACGATGACCGCGTCCGCGCCCCCCAGCAACTCGCCGAACCCCGCATCCTTGAGCGCGAGGTCGGCAAGCAACAGATGATGGTTGACCACGACCACGTCGGCGTCCTGTGCCTTGCGCCGCGCTTTGACGACGAAGCAGTCGTCGTAGCGCTCGCAGCGCATGCCGAGACAGTTGTCGATCGTCGAGCTGATCCAGGGGCGCAGCGGATCGCCGTCGGCAAGGTCGTGGCGCTCGGTGAGATCGCCGCTCGCGCTGATCCGGGCCCAGGCTTTTACCGCCTCGAGAGTCTCGAGCGTCGCCGGGCTCACGAGCTCGCCCTGAAACGCGAGCTCGGCGCGGTGCCAACAGAGATAGTTGCCGCGGCCCTTGAGCAGCGCCACCGCGAGCGGCCGGCCGACGGCGGCGCCGAGGACGGGCAGATCCCGGTGGTAGAGCTGGTCCTGAAGCGTCTTGGTGCCTGTCGAGATCACCGCCCGCTTGCCGGCCAACAATATCGGCGCCAGATAGGCGAAAGTCTTGCCGATGCCGGTGCCGGCCTCGACCGCGAGATGGCGTCCCTCGCCGAGCGCATCCCAAACGAGCTCCGCCATCGCCGCTTGCGCGTCGCGGTGGCTGAATCCATCCAAATGTTGCGCCAGCAGGCCTTCGCGGCCAAACAGTCCCGAGATATCCGGCATCGCGCAACTATAGCGTGAACGCGCGCGGCGGCGACGCTCGAGTTTCTAGCGGGCTAACGCGGGAGTGGCGTGCTCGGGGTCGGCCCTGGTGCGCGTCGGCTCGCATTGAGCTCCGACAGCGTGAGCGTGCGCAATCCGATCCGCCCTAGGAAGCGCCCGGCGAAGTCGCCCGCCGGCAGTGGCGGGCTGAACACGAAGCCCTGCACCAAGTCGCATCCGGCGGAGCTCAGATAGCGGAGCTGCGCCTCGGTCTCGACGCCTTCGGCGACCACCTGCAGGCGCAACGCGTGCCCCATGGCGATGATCGAATCGACGAGCATCGCGTTCGCCGAGCGGCCCGAGACGTCGCGCACGAAGCTGCGGTCTATCTTGAGCGCCTGCACCGGCATCCTTCTCAAGTAGCTCAAGGACGAGAACCCGGTGCCGAAATCGTCGATGGAGAACTGCACGCCCAGCTCGCGGAGCTGCTCCATGATGCGAATCGCCTGGTCGATATCCTCGATCAGCGAGCCTTCGGTGATCTCGAGGTTGAGCCAGCGTCCGGCGAGGCCGGATTCCTCCAAGACGTTGCGCACCAGCTCGTAGAAGCCCGGCAATCTGAGCTGGTGGCTGGATATGTTGACGCTGATCTCGGGGGAGCCGTATCCCGCCTTGTGCCATTCGGCGGTCTGCCGGCAGGCGCGATCGAGGATCCAGGCGCCGATCTCGATGCTCAAGCCGCTCTCCTCGGCTATGGGCATGAACTCCGTCGGCGATACCGCGCCGAGCTTCGTGTTCGTCCAGCGCAGCAGCGCTTCAGCGCCGACCAGCCGCCTGTCCTTCGCCCTGATCTCGGGCTGATAGGCGACCTCGAGCTCGTCGCGCTCCAGGGCCTCCTTGAGCCCGCTCTCGATCTCGAAGCGCCGCGCGGCCACGGTGCTCAGGTCGCGGTTGTAGAATCGATAACCCGAGGTCGCCGCAACGGAGTCGTGATAGAGCGCGGTCCGCGCCCGTTTCAGCAGCGTGGCGGTATCGCCGCCGTCCCCCGGATAGATGGCGGCGCCGATGCGGACCCTGGCGACGAACCGATGCTCGCCAAGGACCACAGGCAGACGAAAGCTCTGCAGCAACGGCGCGATCACGGCGTCGCGGTCCTTTTGCACATCGACGGGGAACGCGGCCGCGATCGTGTCCTCCCTGATCTGCCCCATCGAGCAGGCCGCGCCGGTCGCCTGCTTCACGCGTCCCACAGCTTCGGCGATCAGGCAATCGACACCGGCCTTGCCGAACGCCTTGTGCGCCTGCTCGAATCGATCGAGCCGAACCAGCGCCAGCACCAGCGGCTGCCCCGAGTCCATCGCCAGCCGTTCATCGAGCTGGCTCACGAAAAGCTGGTGGTTGGGAAGCCCGGAGATCGGGTCATGGAACGCATGCTGGGCGATTCGATCTCTGAGCTCGTTGACTACCGCGCGGGTGCGCATCTCGTGCTCGACGAGGCGGGTGAGCTGGAGCAGGTTTCGCCGCTGCTCGTCGAGGAGCTGGCGCGGAACCCGGTCCATGACGCAGACCACGCCGAGAGCCCGCCCCGACGGACCGCGAATGACGCCCGCGGCGTAGAACCGTACCCGCGGCTCGCCGGTCACGCAGGGCAGGCCGTCGAAGCGTGGATCGGCCTGCGCGTCGGAGACGACGAAGAGCTCGTCCTCGAGCAGAGCGTGATTGGCAAAGGAGCTGTGGCGCAGGGCGTCGCGCGCGGGAATCCCGCGCACCGACTTGTAGCGAAGTGTTCCCTTATCGACGAGGACGATGGCGGCCATCGACACGTTGAGCATCGACACCAGCAACTCGGTGTAGTAGTCGAACCGCTCGTCCGACGAATCGTCGAGCAAGCGCATCGAGTACAGCTCTTCGAGCCGTTGCTCCTCGTCTTCCAGCGCGACGGGTAATTTGAGCTGCGGGATGATAAGGGTCACGAGAGGCTTCGTTCACTCCTGAATCGCTGCTACATCCTACCGGATCTAGTATTAGTGGGCGCGAACCCCGTCACACAAAGACGCGCGCGGAGCGCGTTTTGGGGCACAATATCGAGGGGTAGGCAGCCCGAATTCACATATTGTGATCCAGGTCTCGCGTTCGCCCCGCTGCAACCCGCGCTCCGCAGGCCGAGCGCCGGCCCTGCCGGTCGCCCTCCTGTTGAGAGGCGCGGCTGCCGCGGCTAAGTTACTGATTATGGGAAAGTCTAATAGTTAACAGTATCGCCGGGCTCGCGGACGAGGTTCCGGCGGTTTTGGTAAGAAATTCCCAGAGTTCAAGAGGTTGTTGACAGCTCGTTTCCAGGCGAAGAGACTTCATCCCCGATGACTACGGGGGTGGAGAACACTTATCATGCGAGCTGATCGGACGGCCTTCTTGACTACTGCTGACGAGTCGACGCGCATGACCGATTCAGGAAGCAAGGATTTCGACATCCGCGGCGTTCGCGACGCCTTTCTCGCCTGCCTGCATTGCGTGCGGCGGCGTTATCCGAACTGGACGCTCACCCAGTGCCTGGTGGCGCTGGAGGCGATCGTCGCGGAGGAGCGCGGCGAGCCGCACACGGTCATTTCCTTGGCCCAGACCTTGAACGCGCCGTATTCGACGATCTCCCGCGTGATCCTGTCGCTGGTGCAAGGCAATGACGGCGTGTTGATGCACCGGCCTCACCCCACCGACCTCCGCAAGAAGCATGTCGTGGCGGACCCCAAGAAGCTGGCGCTGCCGAACGGCCAGGTGCTCAGGGAAACGATGGAGCGCTATTACGGCGATTCGGTCTATCGTCTGAAACGCCGCCCCGATCGCGCCTGATTCGAAATCGGCTCAGCGCTTGGCGCCCTCGGCCGAGAGCAGCTTGCTACCGAAGCTCTCTCGCTGGCTCTGCTCCCATCGCTCGATGACCTCGGGCACCTCTTCGGCCGCCACCGGCCGACTGATGAAGTAACCCTGCGCGGAGTCGCAGCCGATTTCGTCGAGGAACTCGAGCACTTCCTTCGATTCTACGCCCTCGGCGCAAACCGACAGTCTGAGCTTGTGCGCGAGGCCGACGAGCGCATCGACCATGATGCTCGCTTCTTTCGACCGCGGGACCTGCATCACCAGCGACTTGTCGATCTTCATCTCGTTGAAGGGCATCTGGAAAAGCTGCGTCAGCGACGAATAGCCGATACCGAAGTCGTCGATCGCGAGGTTGATGTTCTTCAATCTCAAGCGGGTGAGAATATCGAAGGTCTCGGTATGCTGCTCCAGCATCGCGGTCTCGGTCACCTCCAACGTGACCGCCGCCGGATCGACCTCTTGCTCGCGCAACAGGGACTCCAGGCGGTCCGGAAAGTCGATGTCGATCAGCAGATTCGCGGCGATGTTGATCCGAAGCTGAAGGTCGAGCTTGCTCGCCCGCCACCCCCGTAGCTGCTCGACGCCTCGCTGCATTACGTAGTCGGTCATCGAATGGATCAGGCCGTATTCCTCGCCCATGGAGAGAAACTGGTCCGGAGTCAGCACGCCACGCTCAGGGTGATCCCATCGCAGCAGCGCCTCCACGGCGCCGATGTCCCAGCTGCCGTCTCCGAAACGCCGGGCCGTCGGCTGGTAATAAAGCATCAGTTGGCCGACCTCGATGGCTTTTTGCAGATCCTCCACGGTCAGGGGGCCGGTCTTCGCGCGCGCCGCCCGCAGCCGCTCCAACAGGTCTTCGGGCATGAACGGCTTCTGCAAGACGGAGACGACCCGCAGCCCGGAGCTACGCGCGAACAGCTCGGTCGCACCCAGGGTTCGCTCATCGACCCCGCTCAGCAATACGATTCCTGCCTGGACGCGGCGTTGCGCGAGCGACCGCAGGACCTCGACACCGTCACGCTTGGGCATCTGCAGATCGAGAACGATCACGTCGGGGTCGTTCAGCCGCACGGCCTCGTCGAAGAACTCCGGATCTGTCGTCAGCGTGACGCTGAAGCCCGCTTGCGCGGCAATAGCAGCGACGATATCGAGCAGGTCCTGATCGTCATCGAGGGCGATCAAAGTCGGTTCATGATTGCTCACTGGGCTCTCCATCCAACACTCGACGAACGGTGCTTGCAAGGTCGAACAAGGTAAACGGCTTGCTGATCGTCACTCCCCGATGCGCTGACACCGGAGCCCCGGCGCTGCCGTCGCTGATGCCGATGACGGGGATGGCGGCATTGAGCGCCATGGAAGCCTCGACGGCCGCAGGCGCGGCGTGGTCCAATACGATCAAATCGGGCGACGCGGTCGCCGCCATGTTCTGTAGCTCTCGTGAATCGGAGCTCCAGTGCACCCTGTACCCGAGAATCTCGAGGCTCTCCTTCACCGTCAGCAGCAGCTGTGCGTCGTTGGCGAATACGATCACCGTTTCCGTGCCGGTGGGCAGGGTGGACAGCGGCATGGTCATGTCGATGGTGGTGTCGCCGGCCGCTTTGACGACGCGCGGCAGATACAGCGTGAAGGTCGTTCCCGTTTGCGGGCCGGTCGTGAAGCTCACGGCTCCGGAAGACTCCTCGACGAACCATCGGACCATGCTCAGGCCCAATCCGGTTCCTTGCGTGCCCTTGGTGGAGAAGAACGGCTCGAAGATACGTTGCTGAATGGCTTGGGGGATTCCGGGCCCGTCGTCAGCCACCGAGATGCATATATACGGGCCGGGCTCGAGCCGGAGGGATTGGCCCGTCGCGGCATCGACTACACGATTCCCCGCCCTTATCGAGATCTTGCCCGAGCCCTGGATCGCGTCGCGAGCGTTGATCGCGAGATTCACGATGACGCTTTCGAGCTGCGCCGCGTTCGCCTGGATCGCCGCGATAGCGGGATCGACGTTCGTCTCCAGCGATATCCGCGAGCCCAGAGCACGGGTGAGCAGCGGCTCCAAGTTCGTGATCAGCTTGGACGCATCGATGACGCCCGAGCGGTCATCGTCCTGACGCGCGAACGACAGCAGTTGCCGCGTCAGGTCCGCTCCGCGTTTGGCGGCGTCTCGCGCGCGCTTGGTCTTCTCGAACAGCGCGGGATCGTCACGGACACCTTCGCCGAGCAGATAGAGATTGCCCACCAGCACCGTCAGGAGATTGTTGAAGTCGTGCGCGATTCCGCTGGTCAATCCTCCGACGATCTCCATCCGGGCGCTGCGTTGCATCGCGCTTTGAATCTGCTTGAACTTGGTGACGTCGGTGAAGAGCCCGATCAGGTACTCGCGCCCCCGCCGCTCCCGGATTCGGCGGATCTCGCCTTTGAGGTGGACGTCCTGCCCCGAGGTCGTTCGCGGATGAAACTCGTAATCGAGCACTCTTTCCGACGACAGAGCCTGCTTCCACGGAGCCCAGTCGTTGCGGCTGCGGAGAACCTCGGTTCGAAAGTTCTTCTCATACAGCCCGGCGGCCGGTCCGCCGTGCACGAGCCTCACGAAGGTATCGTTGGCCTTGAGGATGGCGCCGTCCGCCGAGACACAGACGACGGCGAGAATACTGTTGTCGAGCAGCACGGCGTGCGGCAATTCGAGCGAAGCCCGGCCCGCATCAGCACGTTGAATCGATTCGATGAGCGTCATCTGCTCGTTCCCTCGGTCGAGACCGATTCACCCGGATCGGCGCGCTTCCGAAAATCTCGAGGCCCTGCCGCAGACACGTTCCGCCCGCCGCGTCGCCGACCTCTCCTCGGCGCCCCGCAGCCAGCCGCTGGCCGGCATTTCCTCCAGTACCTAGTACAATCTCTCTACCATAAGTCAGACGATTCCGTAAAGAACGGGCCCTCGTCACAGATTTCGGCATACCCGTACTATGCAATTTCGGGGCAGGGACCAACAGGCAGCGGTCGTACAGCCTTCGCCCGTTTCGCTATACTCCCGCATCTCCCATGCCCCCCCACGACCCCAAGAGACCATCTCAAGTATCCGCCATGAATACTCGACTTAGCGCGTTGAACGATTGGGTGACCGAAGTCGCCGGGCTGACTCGGCCCGACGAGGTTCACTGGTGCAGCGGCACCGAGGCCGAATACCGGTCGTTCGTCGAGCAGATGCTCGCCAGCGGCGACCTCATCGAGCTGAATCAGCAGCACTATCCCGGCTGCTATCTGCATCGCTCGGATCCCAACGACGTCGCCCGCGTCGAGCACTTGACCTATGTCTGCTCCGCCACCGAAGAGGACGCGGGCCCGAACAACAACTGGATGGCGCCGGTGCGGGCCAAAAGCATGATGCGGGGGCTCTTCAAGGACTGCATGCGCGGGCGCACGCTCTACGTGATTCCGTATTGCATGGGGCCGTTGGGATCGCCCTACGCGCGCTACGGCGTGGAGATTACCGACAGCACCTATGTTGCCGCCAACATGTACCTCATGACGCGGATCGGCCGGGGCGCGCTCGAGCATATCGAGGCGACCGGCAGCTTCATCAGGGGCCTGCATTCCGTCGGCGAGCTCGATCCAGAGCGCCGCTTCATCATGCATTTCCCCGAGGAGCTCACGATCATGAGCTACGGCTCGGGCTACGGCGGCAACGCCTTGCTCGGCAAGAAATGCCACGCGCTGCGCATCGCCAGCTTCCAGGCGCGCACCGAGGGTTGGCTCGCCGAGCACATGCTGATCGTCGGCGTCGAGAATCCGCGCGGCGAGACGCACTACTTGGCCTGCGCGTTCCCCTCGGCTTGCGGCAAGACCAATCTGGCGATGCTGATACCGCCCGAAAGCTACAAGGGCTGGAAAGTCTGGACCTTGGGCGACGACATCGCTTGGATGCATCTCGATAAAGATGGGCGGCTGCGAGCCATCAATCCGGAAGCAGGCTACTTCGGCGTCGTGCCGGGTACCAATCGCAAGACCAATCGCAACGCCTATGAGACCATCGGGCGAGATACGATCTTCACCAACGTCGCCGTCACCGCGGACAACGATCCGTGGTGGGAAGACAAGGACGGCAGCACGCCCGTCATCGACTGGCGCGGCCGCCCGTATGAGCCAGGCAACGGCCCGGCCGCGCACCCGAACTCGCGTTTCACGGTGACCGCGAAGAACAACCCGAGCTATTCGAGCCTGGCGGAAGCACCGGAGGGGGTGCCGATCTCCGCGCTGGTCTTCGGCGGCCGGCGCCGTGAGCTCGCGCCGTTGGTCTTTCAGGCCCGGAACTGGCCGCACGGCGTTTTGGTCGGTGCGGGCGTGGCTTCGGAAACCACCGCCGCGGCCACGGGAGCCGTCGGCATCGTGCGCCGCGACCCGATGGCGATGAAGCCGTTTTGCGGCTACAACTTCGCCGACTACTGGGCTCATTGGCTGAGCTTCTCGGAACGCTCAAGGAATCTGCCGAAGATCTTTCACGTGAACTGGTTCAGGCGCGACGGCGCCGGACGTTTCCTGTGGCCGGGCTTCGGCGAGAATCTCCGCGTGCTGCGCTGGATCATCGACCGATGCGAGGGCAATGTGGGCGCCGAGGAGCTTCCGATCGGCTATCTGCCAAGGCCGCAGGACATTGATCTTCAGGGGCTCGACGTCTCCGCGGCGACGCTCGAGCAGCTATTGGCCGTCGACAACGATCAATGGCGGGAGGAGATGCGCGCGATCGGCGAATATCTCGAGACCTACGGCGAGCGGCTTCCCGAGGGCCTGCGGGCCGAGCACGCCCGAGTGTCGGCAGCGCTGGGAGCTTGAGTCAGTCCTTGACGCTGAAGTGGACCGCCAGGTCGCTGTCCGCCTGCGCGACCCTGCCTAGGCCGATGACGCCATCGCCCAACAGCGGCGTGCTGTCGCGGCGGACGTAGACTTCCTCGCCCGATCCCGTCTGCACGAAGGTGCCGTTGGTGCTCTCGTCGACGAGGGTGAAGCGATCCTTGCTCGCCTCGACGCGCGCGTGAATGCGCGAGATCAAGTTGCCCTTGACGACGACGTCGTTGTCCTCCGAGCGCCCTAAGGTCGCCGTCTTTCGGCCTTCGCCGACGATGACCTCCTTGCCCTGAAAGCGCAGCATCAAGCGCTTCTTGCGCCGCGACGAGGCGATGCCGACCATCGGCAGCATGCTGGTCGCCTCGTCCGGCTGCCACAGGACTTCGTAGAGGACGACTTCGTCGGCGCGGCCGCGCACGGTGGCGACGTCGATCTCGCGGCAGAGCGCGCGCCACTCGTCGGTCAGGTGACCGACCGTCGCCGCCGTAGTGATGATTTGCTTCGCCTTGGCCTGACTCGTCATCCGGTTGGCCGTGTGCACCGCGGAACCGAAGATATCGCGATCCTCCTGAACGACGTGGCCGTAGTGGCAACCGATGCGGATGGACACGTGGCCGTGGTCGTGGGCCAAGCTGCGATCCAACGAGATGCCCTCTTGCATGTGGCGGGCGGCGTTCATGGCATTGTCCGCCGACGGGAAAGTCGACATGACCTCGTCACCCATGGTCTTGATGACTTTGCCGGATTCCCGCTCGGTCGCGTCACGCATGATCTCGAGGCAGCGCGCAACCATGCCCCTGGCCTTGTCGTCGCCGAGTTGTTCATAGAGCTGCGTGCTGCCGACGACGTCGGCAAACAGAATCGCGAGCTCGACATCCCTACCCATCGGCTGCCATCCTTCGAGTGCTCCGAGGATTATACGCGATAGCTACGCGGCATCAGCAGCAGCGCAGAGGCGGGCGGAGGCGCCCGGACGATCCGGGGTCCGCTTTCTCGGCGCAGCGCTACTTGAGCGCGACCAGGTAGGCTATCCAAGCCGGATCGGGCTCCCCGTGGGCTTCCTCGTAGAACTCCCCGTTGCCCTCGCCGTCCTCGTCCTCGTCTTCCCAATACACCGCCGCTTTGGCAAAGCCCGCCTCTTCGAGCAGCTCGCGAAGCTCCGGCAGTGTCCAGAGCCTCCAGTCGTAGCTGAAAGCTTTCTTGATCCGCGAACCGTCGGGAAACTTGAAGTGAATGTGGCAGATCGCGTTCGCCGTAACCGGCTCGAACTCCGCCTGATCCCAAACGTAGGTGAAGCCGTCGTATTTGGTCTTCTCCTTCTGCGTCTCGTAGACCTCGGAACCGCCGTAGGCGTCGATGAAGAAGATACCGTCGGGTGCGAGCGCCTCGTAGGCGCGGGTGAAATAGGCGCGCAGGGAGTCGCGGGTCTTGAAGATCCAGTAGCTGAAGTTGAACGCTCCGACGATATCGACGGGCCCGGTCTCGGCGGTCATGACGTCGTCTTTCAACAGCCGTAGCCTGGGCCGGGCCGCCTCCGCTAAGCGCGCGACGCGGTTGTTGCGGCCCCATTCGAGCACGTCCGCGTCGATATCCACACCTACGGCATGATGGTCCTCACCGCTGCGAACCCACTGGCAAGCCGCGCTCGCCGTGCCGCAAAAATCCTCGCGAAAGCTCATGGCGTCGCGACCGCGGATCGTCCGGAAGGTCTGCTGCAGAAACTCGATCTCCGTCTCGACGCTCTGCACCGCTTCCTCGTAGAGCTCGTGTATATCCGCCTGCTCCGCCATCGTCGGCTTCTTCTGCTTTGCCACGCTCACTGTCGTCACCGCATCCTTTTCGTTATCGAATGATCAAGACCGCGGGGCATTGTAGCCAGATCGTGTTGCAAAATCCCGGCGAGATGCCGCTCGAGGAACTTGAGGCCGGCGTCGGAATCGGGTAGCTCGCTGAGCAGCCGGCGCCAGCGGCGCGCGCCCGGGCGCGCCGCATACAGCCCCATGAGGTGACGCGTCACGGCCTTGAGGGGCGTTCCGGCAGCGAGCTCGGCCTCGATGTACGGCAACATCGCCTCGAGTATGTCTTCGCGAGTCGGTGTCGAACGTGAATCGCCGCCGCCGAGCTCGACGAGCAGATAAGGATTGTGATAGGCGGCCCGCCCGAGCATGACGCCGTCGACGTGCTCGAGCTGCGCGAGCGTCGTATCGCGGTCGTCGAGCCCGCCGTTGATGACGATCTCGACCGCCGGAAAGTCCTTCTTGAGGCGATACACGCGCTCATAGTCCAGCGCCGGCAGCGTTCGATTCTCACGCGGGCTCAAGCCCTCGAGCCAGGCCTTGCGCGCGTGAACGATGACCGTGCTCGAGCCCGCCGCGACCACGCGCTCGACGAACTCGTAGAGGAACTCGTAGCTGTCGAGCTCGTCGATCCCTATGCGCGTCTTGACGGTCACCGGCACGGCCGCCGCCGTTTTCATCGCCGCGACGCACTCGGCGACGTGCTTAGGTCTAGCCATCAGCGCCGCGCCGAAGCAGCCCGCTTGAACGCGGTCGCTGGGACAGCCGACGTTCAGGTTGATCTCGTCGAAACCGGCGTCGGCCGCCCGCCGCGCGGCGCGCGCGAGCTCCGAGGGATCGCTGCCGCCGAGCTGTGCCGCGAGCGGATGCTCCGCCGGATGGTGCTTGAGCAGCTTCTCCTCGCTGCCGCGCAGCACCGCGGCCGCCGTCAGCATCTCGGTGTAGAGCCACGCGTCGGCCGAGATCAGCCTCAAGAAATAACGGCAATGACGGTCGGTGCGCTCCATCATGGGCGCGACGCAGAGCCGATGCGGCGACGGGCCTTGCATGCGCGCTAGGCGGCCGACTCCGCCGCCGTCTCTTGCACGAGAGAATCCACGACCGCACGCAGCGCCTCCTCCTCGCTCGCGCCCTCGGCGATCGCCCGCTCGCGAACCTTGAGCTGGCGGTGTGCGCTGGTCCCGTGGGCGAGGATGTGCCGGACCCGCTGGACGTCCTTGACGCAACCCAGCGCGGCGGCGTCGTCCGAGATCAGCTCGAGCAACTCCTCCATGAGCTGCGGGAACGGAATGATCCGCCCTCTGCCCAGATCGATGAGACCCTGATCGACGCTGTAGCGCATCGCGCGCCAGCGATTCTCGTTCAGTAACAGGCGCGTGTAGATTCGCCAGCGCTGATTACCGAGGCGCAGCCGCCAAAGCATCCGCAGGATACAGACGACCATCGCCGCCAGGCACAAGGCGTCGTCGATGCTCGTGCAGACGTCCATGATGCGTGTTTCGAGCGTCGGGTAGCGGCCGCTCGGCCTGACGTCCCACCAGATCATCGTCGAATCCGGAATCAGCCCGGCGTTCACCATGATGTCGACGTGCCGCTTATAGTCGGCGAAGCTGTCGAAGCGCTCCGGCATCCCGGTCCGCGGGACCGCATCGAAAACCGTCAGCCTGTAGGACTTGAGCCCCGTGACCCGCCCTTCCCAGAACGGCGAGGAGCAAGATAACGCGAGCAAGTGCGGCAGGAAATAGCTGTACTGGTTCATCAGATCGATGCGCAGATCGTCGTCGTCGATGCCGACGTGGACATGCATACCGCAGATCAATAAGCGCCGGGCCGCGCCTTGCATCTCCTGTGACAGCGCCGCATAGCGCGCCTTTTCCGTATACTTCTGCTGCGACCATCTCGCGAACGGGTGCGTCGAAGCCGCGATCAGCTGCAGCCCGTGCTCGGCGGCGACGGCGACGACGGCTCGCCGCAGCTCTATCAGCGCCGTGCGCGCCTCGGCCACGTCGGCGCAGATGCGGGTGCCGACTTCGATTTGCGAGCGCAACAGCTCCGGGCTGACCTGTTGCCCCTCGCAACGCCGGGCACACTGGTCGAGCAGCGCCGAAGAGGAGCTCGACACCAGGTCACGCGTGTCCGGATCGACGAGCAGGTATTCCTCCTCGATCCCCAAAGTGAACGGCGGCTCCTTCATCGGCGTTCACTCGCCGCGCACGGGGGTGCATCCGAGCGCTCGAACCGCCGGAACAGAGCCGGATCGGCGAGCGCGGTCTGGAGCGCCTCGGCGATGCGCGCGGCCCAGGCGCGCTGGCCGTTGTCGTCGGCGATGAGATCCTGACGAATCTCGATACCGACGTGTGCGAGGCCGAGGGGCTCGGCGTGATGATCGATGGTGAAGTCTGCGGGATGGCGCCCCGAGTACGGCTCGTTGTCACCGACGACGATTCCCGCGTGGCGCCGCAACGATGCGAGCAGCGGCAGCGCCAGACGCGGATCCCTATCCCAGAGCAAGCCGACATGCCAAGACCGGTGCACGCCATAGAGCCTCGGCGTGAAGCTGTGAATGCTCACGAGCGCGGGCACGCTGCCGCCGCCGGATCTCGCGTCTATCATGCGTCGCAGTGTCTCATGGTAGGGCGCGTGTAGCGCCGTTGCCCGCTCCGTCTTCTGCCGGATGTCGAGCCCGAGGTTGCCTGGCACGAGCACGCCGTCGCTGATGGCCGGAAACGCCGTCGGGTCGTCGAGATCCCGGTTGAGATCGACGACGAGACGCGAGTAGTTGCCGAGCACGGCGCAGGCCGCCAGCCGCTCGCTCAAGAGCCGCGTTACGGGCCCGGCGCCGATATCCCAGGCGATGTGCTCATGGAGCCGCCCCGCCGCTAAGCCCAGGCCGTTCAGGGATCGCGGCAGCCGGTTGCTCGAATGATCGCAGGACAGCACGATGGCGCGAGCGCCGTCTGGATTCAGAGCTTCGCAGGCCCGCGGCTCGGCCGCTGACAGCAGATCTCCGGCGGGTTGTCGGGTCGCGGCATCCATCGTTGCGGGTAATTTCTCGGCCGGTCGCGCAGTGTAGCGAAGGCGCCCGCAAATGTCCCAGGAGGTGTGCGGCGCTGCGCAATCCTCAACCGGCTCGGCCGTTGCCGTCGGCTCGACGCTCGAGATACGCGGGCAACTCGGCGACCGGACGCGGGCTGGCGATATAGAAGCCTTGGGCGTAGCCGACGCCGAGCTCGCCGAGATGCTTCATGACCGCCTGGCTCTCGACGCGCTCGGCGATGGTTTCGATCTTGAATGCGCTCGCCATTCTCGCGATCGCCTCGACCACGCTCCTGTCCGCCGCGTCTCGCGCGACGTTGCGGATGAATTGACCGTCGATCTTGAGATAATCCACGGGCAGATTTTTCAAGTACGTCAGTGAAGACAAGCCGCTGCCGAAATCGTCGAGCGCGAAGCGACAGCCGTGCGCGCGCAGCGTCTTCATGCAACGAACGACTTGCGAAAGATTGGCGATGGCCGCCGTCTCGGTGATCTCGAAGCACAAGACACCCACGGGAAGTTTCTTGGCGGCGAGCTGTTGAAGCATGAACTCCAGGAAATGCGCGTCATTGAGGGTCGTGCCCGAGAGATTGACCGTCAAGGTGTAGCGCGATTCGGCGTTGCCGTCGGTGCAGACGTGATGCTTGAGCGCCTGCTGGACGACCCAGCGGTCGAGGCTCGGCATGATGTTGTAGCGCTCCGCGGCCGGGATGAAGGCGCTCGGAGGCACGAATTCCCCCTGCTCGTTACGCATTCGCAACAGCAGCTCGAACCGGGGCGTCGAATCGACATGCTCTCCGATGGGCACGATAGGCTGAAAGAAGAGCTCGAAGCGCCCGTCTTCGCGCGCCTGATTGATGCGGCCGACCCACTGCATCTCGAGATGCAGCTCGGCGGCATCGCCTTCCTGGTACACGTGGATACGGTTGCGCCCCAGGTCTTTCGCGACGTAGCAGGCGACGTCCGCCTGGCTCAGCAGCTCGCTGACGTCCCTGGTGCCCGGCCGAAGCTCGACGACGCCGATGCTCACCCCGACTTGCAGGCTCGAGTCACGCCAGGTGAAGCGATAAGCGGCGATCGCTTCGCGCAGCGCCTCGCCGACGCCCAATGCCTTCTCCAGCGGGCAGTCGGGCAACAAAACGGCGAACTCGTCGCCGCCGAGGCGCGCGAGCACGTCGCTGCCGCGCACCTTGGTTTGCAGCATATTGCCGAGCTGCCGCAACAAGAGATCGCCGGCCGTGTGGCCGCAAGTGTCGTTGACGACCTTGAACTGGTCCAGATCCATATAGAGAACGACGTGCGCCACGGCGTCGTCGCGATGCACGGTGCCGAGCGCCTTTGAGAGCCGCTCCTCGAACTCGCGCCGATTGATGAGCCCCGTCAGCGCGTCGTGGCTCGCCTGGTAGGACAGCTTGCGATGCAGCTGGCGCTCGCGCCTGACGTCGTGAAACACCATCACGGCGCCGAGAATCTCGCCGCGGCTGTCCTGAATCGGCGCCGCTGAATCCTGGATCGCGACCTGGCTGCCGTCGCGGCACTTGAGCGCGACGTTGTCGCCGAGCTCGACGATCCGCCCCTCGCGCAGCGCGCGTAGCACCGGATTCTCCACGGGCTCGCCGGTCTGATCGTCGACCAGGCGAATCACCTCGTCGATCGGCCGGCCTTGAGCGTGTCGCCGCTCCCAGCCCGAGAGCTGCTCGGCCGCCGGATTCAGGGAATCGACGAAGCCGTCCGCGTCCGTAGTGATGACCGCGTCGCCGATGGACTGGAGCGTGACTTGGGCTCGCTCCTTCTCTCTATAGAGCGCGCGCTCGGCCTGTTTGCGTTGTGTGATGTCGGTCAGCGTGCCCTCGTAATATCGAACCACGCCGCTTGGATCGCGAACTACGCGGGAGTTCTCGAGCACGAGGACCAGGCTGCCGTCACGGCGCCGCATCGGGTACTCGAAGTTGCGCACGCGTCCATGAGTCTTGATCTCCGCCATCAGCTTGTCGAGCAGAACGAGATCCGCGTGATGGGACATGGCCTTGCCGGCGGTCTTGAGCGATTCGAAGTCGGGGTATCCGAGCATCTCGACCAGCGCCGGGTTGGCGGATAGCAGCACGCCCTCGGGGTCGATCTGAAATACACCGTCGACGACGTTGTCGAACAGCTCGCGAAAGCGCAGCTCGCTCGCACGCAGCTCTTCGGAGTCGCGAACGTGCCGAATCGCGATGCCGGCGAGTTGAGTCATGCGTTTGACGAGATCGAGCTCAGCTGGGCGCGGGCTCAGCGCGTTTTCGAAATAGACGTCCAAGGTGCCCTGCACGCGGTCCCGGCTACCGCCGATCGGAGTGGCGCAGCACGCGCGCGCGTGGCTGCGCCGCGCGGCGTCGCGCAGCGTGCCCCAGACGCTGTCGCGCTCGATATCCCGGGCGATGACCTGCCGGGCGAGCGCCGCCGCCGCGCCGCAAGGGCCCGAGCCGATGTCGATGGGCAGCCGCTCGAGGGCCGACCGCAAGCCTTCCGGGAGGCCCGCCGCGGCCGCGAGCTCGAGCTCCCGGCTGCCCGGGCGGGTGAGCATGAGCGCCGTATGCGCGTCGGGAACGATGGCCTCCACGAGCTCGACGATCGCCGACAGGGTCACGTCCAGCGGACTGTTGGAGGCGACGCGCTCGAGGATGCGACGCTCACCGGCGGCGAGCAGCTCGCTCCTCCGCCGCTCGCTGATATCGAAGATGCTCGCTCGAACGAGGCGTCTGTCGGAAGACGGCAGGCGAATGAAACGCACCTCGCAGGGCATTTCGCGCCCGTCGGCGTCACGGTGCAGCCATTCAAACACAGGCCGCCCGCCCTCGAGCGCGCTGTCGAGGTAACCGCGGACGGGACCGAAAGACGGCAGCCCGTCGATCTGTTTGCTCGCGGAGATCGCATCCGGGCCGATGGCAAGCAGCTCCTCGCGCGTCATCTTGAACAGCCGCGCGGCGTTCTCGTTGGCCTCGACAAAACGTCCGAGGTCGACGTCGAGGACGACGATCGCCTCCGGCGCGTTCTCGACGAGGGCCCGGTAGCGGGCCTCGCTGTCGCGAAGCGCGGTCTCCGCGCGCAGCCGGTCGGTGACGTCGCGCAGTGACAGCACGTAGCGCGGAGAGTCGCCGAGCAGGGTCATGCTGACCGTGAGCTCACCCTTGAAGACGTTGCCGCTCGAGCGGCGGGCCTCGATGTTTCTCGGCGCGAGATCAAGCTGAGTATCGCCGAGACGTTTCGACATAGCCGCCAGCGCCGTGCGCGCCGGGTCGAGCTCGGGAATGAACCGGCGGATGTCCTGGCCGAGCATTTCGCCCTCGAGACAGGAGAATACGCGTTGCGCCGAAAGGTTGGCGCTCGCGATGCAGCCGTTCAGGTCCGTGGTAATGATCGCGTCCTTGACGCTCTGGAGTATGCCCCTGACCGTCGTGCTGGCGAGCTCGGCCTCCGTCGCGGCCTGCGAGGCAGCGGACTCTGGCGGCGCATCGTCGCCGGCGTGCGCTTCGCCGATGCCGCCGCTGCGCGACGGCGGCGCAGACGGCGGCGGCCATCGCAGGCCTCCGGCCGCAGCTCGCGCCAGGGTCGGTGCGTCGAGCTCCGCGACGGTCAGGCTGCCGAGCAGGGATCGAAGCGTCGCCCGCCCCTCTTCGATCGGCCGCCCCAGCGCGGCGGCGATACGTTCTTTGAATCCTTCCTTCAAGCGCTAGAACCCCCCGGGGCGCCTTTCCGTGGCGTGCCGACATGGTAAGGCCGCAAGCCGGGCGGCCGCCGTGATTGAGGTCTCGTTTGAGTCGGCGCTGCGCGCCGCTATTCGGCCTATTTTCCGAAACTTAGCGCGCGTTTCTCGTCGGCACCTGGATGCCGGCGATCGGCCCGGGGACGCCGGGGCTTCGATCTAATCTCGCGCCGGCAGGGTGATGATCGCCTCGCCCGCTTCGTCCTCCGACAAGACCCCCGCGGGCTCGTTGACGACGGCGCCGCCGCCGACGCGGATCGGGATCGTCACCGAGCGGGCTTGGATCTCGCCGCCGACCTCGGCATGGACGACGACGTTGAGGTAGGACGTGCCCGCCGCCATCGGCGTCACAGTGATGATGCGCTCCGCCGGCTGCCCGCGAAGGCTGCTTCTGAGCTCAACGAGCGTCGAGTCCGGCGCGAGCAAGAGCCGCTCGCTGCCGCTCAAGGCGAGGTTCAATGCCGTCAGATCGAGCGCCGAGCGCGATCTGAGTCGAATCTGCAGCGGTTGGCCGATTTGGGGCTCGCCGAGAAGCTCATAGCTCAAGTCGATCGGCGGCTGCGGCTTACCGGGCGACTCGCCGCCCGCGGGCGGCGGGCTCAGCGTAGCCACGGAAGCCCCGGTTGCCGCGGCCGTGTCCGCAACCATCGCCGGCTTCGGCTCGCTTGCAACCGCCGCCCGCTCGCCCTCGTCCGACACCGAGGGCGCCTGCCGGCAGGCCGGCAGGGCTATGGCCAGCACGCAGCAGACGAGCGGAGCGCTGAAACGATGCTTGGCATTCATGGCTGGGTGATCTCCACGTTGAAGCAGGCGCGCCCGATCGGCGGATTGTCGGGGTCGTCGCTCGCGTTGGTGTTGGTCCATTCGTAGATCTCGAGCACGTAGTCCTCGCCGGCGTTCAATTGTATGGCGAATTCCTCGACGCAGGCATCCAGATCGCCTTCGGTGCAGGCCTGCGTCGGCCCCTCCTGAGACACGAAGTGCAGGCTCGCTTGGTGCAGCCAGACGTCGGGATCGGTGGTCTCGCCGGGAGGCGCTTCGGTCGTCGTCGCCGTGAACGTATGCGTGCCGCTGACATTCGCTTGGAAGCGGGCGTAGCGCCGCGATCCGAGCTTGTTGCTCGAGCCCGTGAACGCGCTCTCGAACTCGTTGGTGCTACAGAGTTCAACTGCGCCGCCGTTGAGGTCGGCGTAAACCGGCAAGACGTCCGCGCTCGCCGGATTGCCGGAATTGTTCTCACCGCCGCCGAATTCATCCGCGACGGGCTCGACGTCGTGGTAGTCGAGCAGCACATCGATGGCTGCCCCGCTGCCCGGATTGTCGGTGACGAGCGCATCGATGAACGGGAACAGGCTCGTCATCGCGATCGTATCGCGCTGCTCGTCGGTGAGAACGGCGAAGATCGGCCCGAGCCCGAAACTTACCTCGTCGGTGCCGCTTCCGCCGAGGCCGTCCTGCACGTCGTCGAAGATATCGTAAATGATTTCCTGGACCGAGAACTCACTGTACCAGCCCGGGTTCTCCGGCGGCTCCTCGCCTTCGACGTCGAAGTGGAAGCCGAGGCCCTGCTGCGGACCCAGGGTATCCTTGTAGACGCTGTCGCCGGTCGCGATCGCGGAGAAGGCATTGCCCCAGCCTTCGCCGAAAGCGACGCGAAAGTCGAGCTGATCTCCCTGCGTATGCGGGCCACCGATGCTGTCCGAGCGCGAGAACTCGGCTTCGAGGTAGTGGCCCCACTCATGCGCGATCACGTGGCGATCGTATTCCTCGGTGTCCTCGTCGGCCGCGCCCAGCAGGAAAATGCCACCGTCCGGCCCGGTGCGAAAAAAGCTCGTGCCGATCTCGCCGGTATCGGGATCCGGTGTGCCGTCGGCGCCGAAGACCGGACGGTTGTCCTTGCTCCAATGCAGCTCCAGCGCCGGGAACTGAATCCCCGCATCGGCCGTCAGCAAGACCTGGACGGCGTCGTACACTGTATCGAGAATCGCCAGCGGCGCCGCCGAGCGCGGCTCGGCGTAGGACACGCCGTTCCAGCCCGATGCGGCGTGCAGGTCGCGCGCGACATCGGCTCCGCCGGTGTTGAAGAATTGACCGCTGATCACGTAGAGCGCATCGCCGTTGGTGTTGTCGACGACGCGAAAGTCCCAGCTGGGAGTGCCCGATTGCTGCATCTCTGCCCGCGCGCGAAAGAACACTTCGATGAAGCCCGGGACGGTCAGGTCGTAGGCGCCGCTCTCGTCGGTGCGGCCGCTCGCGATCACGCTGACGCCGTCGGTCGCGTCGACGACCTCCACGCTGATCCCCCGCGCCGGCGCGGCCTGCGTCTGGCCGTAGCTCAAGCGGGCGAGCTGCGACGTGGTCACGGCCGGAACAAGATCGAACGTGACGAGCCCTGAAAGCGCTATCGAGACTGCCGGCACCACCGTCACCGTGACCTGGCCCGTATCCGAAGCGCCGTCGTTGTCGGTGACCGTGAGCTCGAACGCGAGCTCGGTCGGCGCGGCCACCGCGGGCGCCGGGAAGCTCGTCGTCGCTTGATCCGGATCGGCGATGGTCACCGGGGGGCCTGCGAGCTGCGCCCAGAGATGAGACACGATGGTGCCGTCGGAGTCGCTGCTCGCCGAGCCGTCCAGCAGCGCCGGCGCGAGCTCGCTGGCGAAATGGTCGGCACCGGCATGGGCTTGCGGCGCCGTGTTGGCCTGCCCGTTGCCGGAACCGCCTCCGCCGCCTCCGCCGCCTCCACAGGCGGGCAAGATGACGGCGGCAAAAACCAGCGTCCATTTGTGCATCGTCGGTGAACCCGCCGCTCGTCCTCAGGAACGAGCGGATACTAGCGCTCTCGGGGAGGCTACTAACAGGGGCTGGCTCGCAGATTGAGCAATTTTGAGACGGGCTCCAGAGTCGCCAAACTGCGACAAGCGTCCCGCGATCGTAACCCGGAACTGGTAGACTCGCCGACTGGGATTATGTCGCTTTGCTAAGTTCATGACGCGAAAAACAATTTTGGTTACCGGCGGAGCGGGCTATATCGGCAGCCATGTCGTCCGGCAGCTGGGAGAGGCCGGCGAGCGAGTCGTCGTCCTCGACGACCTCTCGACGGGGTTCAGACGCGCCGTGCTTCACGGCGAGCTCGTCGTCGGCAACACCGGCGACGGCGCTTGCCTCGGCGGCTTGTTCGAGCGCTTCGACATCGACACCGTGATGCACTTCGCGGCGCGCACGATCGTGCCGGAATCCGTCGCCGACCCGCTGCGCTACTACGGCAACAACACCTGCGCGAGCCGCAGCTTGATCGAACGCGCCGCAAAAGCGGGGGTCGAGCATTTCGTGTTCTCGTCGACGGCGGCCGTGTACGGGATTCCGGAAGGCGGGCACGCGTCGGAAGACTCGCCCTTGCGACCGATCAATCCCTACGGCACCTCTAAGCTCATGACGGAGTGGATGCTCAGGGACGTCGCCGCCGTCTCGCCCATGAATTTCGTCGCCTTACGATACTTCAACGTCGCCGGCTCGGATCCCGAGGGGCGCATCGGGCAGTCGACGCCGAAAGCGACGCTGCTCACCAAAGTCGCTTGCGAGGCGGCCGTCGGCAAGCGAGACCATGTTTCGATCTTCGGCACGGACTACCCGACTCCCGACGGCACGGGCGTTCGCGACTATATTCACGTCGAGGACCTGGCGGACGCGCACTTGAAGGCCCTCGACTACCTGCGTCGCGGCGGAGAGTCGACCACGTTGAACTGCGGCTACGGCCACGGCTACAGTGTCCGCGAGGTCCTGAAAATGGTCGAGACAGTCGCCGGCCGTCCGCTTAAGATTACCGAAGAAAGTCGCCGCGAGGGCGACCCGCCGACCCTGATCGCGGAGGCACGAAAAATCCGTACCGTGTTAGGCTGGGAGCCCCGGCTCGACGATCTCCGAAGCATCGTCGCGAGTTCCTTGAATTGGGAGCGAAAGCTGGTCGAAGACGCCTGGGTGGCCTGATCCCGCACGATCCACGACACCGAAGAACAGCGGCAGCAGTCTTGCAGGAAAAGACATGAGATTCAGCCGACCGCGAACATTACTCGGACTCATTCTGCTCGGCTTGGGCCTGGTGTCCTTGCCATTGCTGTTGGGCATCGCCAAGGCGGTGCTCGACCTCGGCGCGTTCACGCGCGAGACCGAGGCCGTCGTCAACGAGAGCCTTACGGCGACGCGCGAGAACCAACGCATCGCGGGGCTACTGAACGACATGGAGCGGAGAACGCGCCAGTATTTCCTGTTGCAGGATCGCGAGCTGCTTTCGCTGTACAACGAGGATCAGCAGGCATTGTTGCGCAGCGTCGCTTTTCTGACCCAATTGCCGCAGGCGAGTGCAACGGAAGTCGCGTTGAAGACGCTCGAGACACATGCAGCAGCGCTCGCGGCGGAGCTGAACAACTCGCCGATCACCATCGGCGTCGACGAGGTCGTCGACCGCTTCCGACTCATGACGGCGGCGGCGCGAACCGCCGGCGAGAGCATGCGCGTCGTCATCAACGACCGGCTCGACGTCCTCCAGGAAACTACGCGCGACGCCCAGGAGACGCTGGCCTGGCAGGCGGCGGCGCTACTGCCCGGCACCGCGGCGCTGATCGTGTTCTTCGTGATGCTGATCGGCCGGCCGATGCGCCAGGTCGACAAGGCGATCCGGGCGCTGGGCGGCGGTGACTTTCAGAACGGCATCGCGATCAAGGGTCCTCGAGACATCGAGACCCTCGGGCTGCAGCTCGAGTGGCTGCGTAACCGCTTGCAGGAAAACACCGAGGAAAAGAACAAATTTCTACGGCACATGTCGCATGAGCTCAAGACGCCGCTGGCGAACATCCGCGAGGGCACGGAATTGTTGCTCGATGGCTCGGTCGGCAAGCTCGACCAGCGGCAACACGAGGTCACGGACATTCTGCGCGACAACAGCATCAAGCTCCAAAAGCTCATCGAGAATCTATTGACCTTCAGCGCATGGCAAACCAAGACCGCGGCGCTGGAGTTCAGCGATTTCGAGCTCAAGCCGCTGGTATTCGGCGTGCTGAGCCAACACCGGCTCGCCGTGTCCAGCAGGAAAATCAGATTGCAACTCGAGGTCACGCCCGTCTGTTTGCGCGCCGACGAGGGGAAATTGCGCCTGGTGCTGGAGAACTTGATCTCCAACGCAATCAAGTTCACGCCGGCACGGGGCTTGCTGCACGTCGGCGCCGAGGTCGCGAACGATTCCTTGACCATCGACGTTGCCGACAACGGGCCTGGGGTCGCGGATGAGGACGCCGATCGCATCTTCGAGGCGTTCTACCAGGGTCGACAGCCCCAAGGCGGACCCGTGGGCGGCACCGGCATCGGCCTCTCGGTCGTCGCCGAGTGCGTGCATGCCCACGGCGGCACGGTCGAGCTGGTCAAGGGAAAATGGTCGGGCGCGCACTTTCGCGTCTGTCTGCCGGTTACCGGGCCGATGCAGCAGCCGGTGGTGGTGGCGGCCAGTGCGTAGCGGCATCGCAGCGCTGATTGGCCTCGCGCTCGCCGGATGCACGGCCGGCGGCCTGCTCGGTGGCGACGCTACGCCGCAGCCGCAGGAATCGCCGCCGGGCGCCGCAGGCAGCTCGAATCTGGACACCCGCGGCTTAGGCGTATACCTCGAGACGATGCGGGCGTTGGTCGAGGGGGACCGGGTGCTTCAGGCGGAAGTTTTCGAGGACGCCGTCATCGCCACGGAGCTCTCTCCGACGACGACCAACCGGCTCAGGCTCGCGCTGGCGCTTGCGATCCCGGGACACGCCGCCGCCGATCCCAGCCGCGCTCAAAGGCTGCTCAGCGGGCTCCTCGCCAGCGGCGACACGCTGTTGCCCGAGGAGCGCATTTTGGCGGCCATACACTTGCAAGAAGTCGAGCAAAGGCTGATTCTCGACACCGCCTCGCAACAGCGGCAGATGGAATCCGAGGAGGCGCTCTCGAGGCAAGACGCCGAAAGTGCGCAGCGCCTCGAGGCGATGCAGCAGGAGAACCAGAGACTGCGCGAGGCCCTCAGCGCCGCCGAGGAAAAGCTCGAAGCCATCACCAATATCGAGAGATCGATCAGATCGCGAGACAGTGCCGCCGACGTACCCTAAAACCGCCGTGCAAACGAACGACCATGGCCGCGGCCGGATTCTTCTCGTCGACGACGATCCGGGGTTGCTGCGGCTGTTGAGCATCCGGCTCAACGCCGAGGGTTACGACATCGTCGCGGTCGAAAGCGCCTCCGAGGCATTGGCGGCGCTGCCGCGTTTCCGCCCGGATCTCGTCATCACCGACCTTCGCATGGAGCACATGGACGGGATCGGCCTGCTGAATGAGATCCAACGGCAACGCCCAGGCCTGTGCGTGCTGCTGCTGACGGCGCACGGCACCATACCCGACGCCGTGGAAGCGACCCAGAGCGGCGCTTTCGGTTTTCTGACCAAGCCGATCGACAAAGAGCAGCTGCTCGACTACGTGCAGCGCGCAATGAAGATCTCCGGTCTCACCAAGACCGTCGACGAGTGGAACACCGACATCGTCACCCGCAGCCCCGTGATGGAAGCCTGCCTGCAGCAGGCGCGCATGGTCGCCGACACCGATACCCGCGTGCTGCTCACCGGCGAATCGGGGACCGGCAAGGAGTTGCTCGCGAAAGCGATCCACCGCGCCAGCGCCCGCAGGGACAAGGCCTTCGTCGCGATCAATTGCAGCGCCATGCCCGAGAACCTGCTCGAGTCCGAGCTTTTCGGCCACGAGAAAGGCGCGTTCACCGGCGCGCACCGCAGCCACAAGGGGTTGTTCCAAGCCGCCGACGGCGGCACGCTGCTGCTCGACGAGATCGGCGACATGCCGATGCGCCTGCAGATCAAGTTATTGCGCGTGCTTCAGGAGGCGCAGGTGCGGCCCGTGGGCAGCACTGAGGCGCTCCCGGTCGACACACGCGTGATCTCGGCGACGCACCAAAACCTCGGCGATCTGATGATGGCGCGGACGTTTCGCGAGGACCTCTATTACCGGCTCAACGTCGTCAACATCCAGCTGCCGCCGCTGCGCAATCGTCGCGAGGACATCCCGCTGCTGGTCGAGCACTTTCTCGTGGAGATCGCCGACGAAACCGGGCAGGAGCGCAAGGTCTATGCGCCCGAGGCCGTGGAATGCCTGGTCGCCGCGGACTGGCCCGGCAACGTGCGCCAGCTCTACAACGTCGTGCGGCAAAACGTGGCCTTGAGCCCGGCACGCATCATCTCCGCAGAGCAGGCGCGCAGCAGCCTCGGCGAGCAGACGACAAGCTCGCTGCCGTCGTTTTCGGAGGCGCGCGAGGAGTTCACGCGCAATTATCTGTCGCAGCTGCTACAGATCACCGGCGGCAACGTCAGCCAGGCTTCGCGCCTGGCGAAACGCAATCGCACGGATTTCTACAAGCTGCTCGGCCGGCACCAGCTCAATCCCGACCACTTCAAGTAGTTACGGCCGGATCTCGTACTTCTGCATGAGGTCGTAGAGCGTCGGCCGCGTGATGCCGAGGAGCTCCGCCGCGCGCGAGATGTTGCCGGCCGCGCGTGCGAGCGCCTCGCGGATCGCGCGTGTCTCGCTCTCCTGCCGCACCTTGCGCAGATTCAGCGACGGCACCGGACCGACGGCGGACAAGCCCAAGTCTTCCGGCGTCACGAACTTCCCGTCGGCCATGATCACCGCGCTCTTGATCTTGTTCTCCATCTCTCTGACGTTGCCCGGCCATGCATAGGCGTCGACGGCGTCCTGCGCTTCCTCGGTGAAACCCTTGACGCCGCTGTCGTGCTGGCGCGTGTAGCGGTTCAGCAAATATTGAGCCAGCAACACGCGGCAACCGTCGCGCTCTCTGAGCGGCGGGATGTCGATCGTGATCTCGCTGATGCGGTAAAACAGATCCTCGCGAAACCGCGACACTTGAATGGCCTCGCCGAGATTCTGATTCGTCGCACAAACTACGCGCACATCCACCGCAATCTCCCCGCGGCCGCCGATGCGCTCGAAGTTTCGCTCCTGGAGAAACCGCAACAGCTTCGCCTGCAAGGCCAGCGGCATGTCGCCGATCTCGTCGAGGAACAAGGTTCCGCCGTCGGCGACCTCGAGCTTGCCCGGCGTCTGCCTGACGGCGCCCGTGAACGCGCCCCGCTCGAAGCCGAACAGCTCCGACTCGAGCAGCGTATCCGGTATCGCGGCGCAGTTGATCGCGATGAAAGGCCGGGCGGCGCGCGGGCTCAGGTCGTGGATCGCACGCGCCAGCAGCTCCTTGCCGGTCCCGCTCTCGCCGAGCAGCAAGGTCGTCGCCGTGGTGGGCGCCACCTTCTCGATCATCCGGCATACCCTGAGCATCGCCTCTCCGCACGCGACGATGCCGTCGAGCGGTGAGCTGCCCATGTCCGACGTGAGTCGCCGGTTCTCGGCTTCGAGCTCGTGAATGTGGAACGCGCGCTCGACGATGAGCTGAAGCACGTCGACGTCGACAGGCTTCTGATAGAAATCGTAAGCGCCGAGTGCGACGGCCCTGACGGCGTTGGCTTGATCGCCGTGACCGGTGACGACGATGACCTTGGTGTGCGGCGCGAGCGTGAGAATCTCTTTGAGCGTCGCGAGCCCTTCCTCGACGCCTCCCTCATCCGGCGGAAGCCCGAGATCTTGCAGCACGACGGGAGGCTCGTGGCGTCGCAGCTCGTTGATGGCGCTGCCGCGGTCCACGGCGGCGATCACGCCGTACTTCTCGAAGCACCAGCGAAGCTGGCTCTGAATACCAGGGTCGTCTTCGACGATCAGGAGCTTGCGGCTGGCTTCAATCATTGGAGCCTACGCAGATCGTTGCCGGACGTTTCGCGTAAGAGGGGTGCCAAGCCAACCAGTCACTATCGAGAACGAGTGAGATGGGGGCAGCGCTGCTGGCCGCTCAACACCCCAGGAAACCTCCGCCGACAAACGGGACTACCCATGGCTTCCATCAGGCACCGAGTACCTAACAGCGCGCCCCCAAACACAAAACAGGTGGATCGTCCTGATAGTTCTAGTGCCGAGGAGCATACCTGGCCCGGGCCCCCTAGCCAAGCCCGAGGGCCACACCGGCCGCCGCAGGCCCGTGGCCGCGAGCCCGGGCCCCGATACGGTTAAATAGCCGCCGCGAGCGCGCGCCGGGGGCCGTGCTCGGCGCAGCGGAAATGCCCGGATTAGACCGGGTCCAGCCTATTCGAGGGCGAAGCGCACTCGCAGGCTCACGCGCCGCTCGTAGCGCCGTCCGTCGAGCTCGAACGGCTCGTATACGTAGGCGGAAACGGCCCGCAGCGCGGCGTTTTCGAACTCACCGTCAGGCTCGGCGCCCGTCACCGCGACCTCCCGCGGCAGCCCCTCGGTATCCACGATGAACTCGAGGTCTACCCAGCCTTGAATGCCGCGCGTCAGCGCCCGGTCCGGATAGATCGGTGGCTCGAACTCGAGGACGTTGAGCTCGCTGGCCGGCGCCGCCGCCGCGAGGAAGGCTTGCTGGTTGCGGCCGAACTCGAGCTTGCCGGCAAGCACCGACGGGTCGCCCACGGCGGCCCCGGCACGTTCCAGCGCCCCGATGCCGGCCTCAGCGCGGTCCCAGTCTGCGGCGGCGAGCGCCGCCTCGACCTCGCTGCTGATCTCTGCCTCGAGGGCATCGAACGCCGGCGCCAATCCGGGATGGTCGGGATTCAGGCGCTCGAGCGCCAGCAGGTGGGCGAGCGCGCTGTCGGGCTCGGGCACGTACAGGTGGCCTTCGCGCAGACGCGCCTGGGCGAGCGCGACCATGCGGTTCTCCTCGGCGCGGGCGAGCGTATCACGGGCATAGACGAGGCTGAGCTCCAGGCCCATGAGCTGCTCGTCTGCGACCCCCAGCGCCTGTGCCTCGGCGAACAGCGCCTCCGCCCGGTCGAGGTTGATCTCGTCGATCTCGAACTGGGCCGCGGCGACCACTGCCGCGCCGACCTGCTCGCCGAGCGCGATCACGCTCGGAGCCGCCGGATCCAACGTCCTCGCCCGTTTGAGGTAATCGAGCGCGCTGTCGCCTGGGGGGCTCAGAACCTGGTCTTGGGCGAGCCGTGCCCGCGCGATGCTGACGAGGCTCGAAAGCTCGCTCGGAGGCGCGGCGGTGACGGCCACGGGCTGCGGCGAAGCGCGCGCGGTTTCGGCATCGTCGGCGGGCTCCTCGTCGGCCTCCCGGCGTGCCGTAGCGCGCTCGTGCTGGGCTTTCAAGAAAGCCAGCCGCGACGATTCGGGCTCGAGCGCCTCGATCGACGCCAGCGAGTCGGCGGCCGCGTCGAGATCCTCCGCGATCAAGGCCTGCTCGGCGGCGGTGAACAATCCATCGATATCCACGTCCGCCGATGCGCCCGCGGGCTCGGCCGCCGTGACGGCGGCGGACGGCTCGATCAGCGGCGGCTCGACGATCTCCGCCGCCGGCAGGACGGCCGGACCGGCCGGGTCCTCGGCCGTGGCGAACGCAGTCGATACCGATACTTGCGGCGAATCGAACGGCTCACTCTCGAGCGGAAGCGTCAGGGCCGACTCCGGGCCCGGCGCAGGCTCGACGGGCTCCACAGGCTGCACCGAGCGCATGACTTGCGGAACGGCCGGCCCACCACCCGAACCGACGGGACGCACGAGCCCGGAAAACGCGACCGCCGCGACCACGGCCGCAACGAGGGCGCCGGCGAGCAGCCAGCTCGGCCAAGCTGCGAACCTGCCGGCGCCGCCGCGAATGCGCTCCTCCGCCAACATCGGGCGTTGCCGGAGCTCGATGTAGCGGCTAATCGAGGACTCGAGCAGCAAGCGCGTGATGCCCGCGGTCGGCGGCTTGATCAGCAAGCGATGAATCTTGCGCTCGGAGAGCAGGTGAATCAGATCCTCGGCGCGTTGCCGCTCGCTCGCGAGCAAGGTGACCAGAACCCGCGTGAGCTTCGCGAGCTCGTCGAGCCGCTCCGTGAGGTCGCCGTGAACGGCGTCGACGTCGAGCAGCGCGATGCCGCAGCGGCGGCCCTTGATGGCCTCGGTCAATACCTGCCAGGACTCGGCGTGATAAACCGGGAATTGCTCGCCGCCGGCCTGCTGGACGGTCGCAAGCAGACTTTCGTCGTTCGTCAGCACATACACGCTCGCGCCGTCGGCGGCGAGCAACTCACGCAGCGGCGTCGGCGGAATCGTGCTCTCGAGCAGCTCCGGTGCGAGCTCGCGGGCGCCTTTGGAGGGCGCCTTTTTCGACCCGGCAGTCGCGCCGGGCAGACTCTGGCGGCTCTGACTCATGGCTGGGTGATCCCGCGACGCGTGTTGCTTCGTAACTAATTGTTTTACATAAATGTACGCTAGCGTCTGCGAGACTATCGTCTCACAGTTTCGAGGCCGCCAGAAGCCCTGGCGACCGACATTCGGTAAATTTCATCTGCCGAGGATTCGATCCCGCTCCGCGGGAAGGTTCACGCTCAGTAAAATCTCTGGGTTGGGACAATCGAGAACCTTGGTCTCTACGGCTTCGAGACAACGCCGCGGTGAAGCGTCGCCGGCTTCGACCCGCGCCGCGAGCCCGGCCAGCGAACCAGGCTCCCAGATCGCAAGCAGCGGCTCGATCGGGCCCTCGGCCCGCCGGAAAGCCGTCGCAAACGCCTGCGAGTCGCGTCCCCGCAC
>DASWKF010000064.1:0-8543 GCA_036396795.1 Gammaproteobacteria bacterium
GGTCTTGTTGGCCAGCGCGACGGCCGCCACGTTCGTGTGGCTGCGTTCCTTGAGCCGTGTCGCCCACCGGCTCAAGCGATCATCCTTCCGATGCGCTTGACTCACTGCCGATCGAGCTCCATGGATCAGAATGCTGCGTAAGTATCGATCGCCCTGCTTGGTGATGCTCATCAATCGGTTCTTGCCACCTGTGCCGTGATGTCTCGGTGTGAGTCCGATGCTGGCTGCGGCCTGCCGACCCCTGTGTGTCCCGAAAACTCACGCAGCCTTGGGCAAGTAATAGTGATGAAGCCCGTGAACCGCCGGGAATTCGGCAATTTCTTTTGTCCCAGCTCGGCGAACTGGCCGTAAATCTGGCGCGTCTCCCTCAAGCGACCGATGCGTGCGCCATTGGTTGTAGTAAGCCGAATAAGTCTCGAGTAAGCGACGCAGATGCCCCTCATTCAATACGACCACGTGATCCAAGATCTCGCGTCGAATGCTCCCGATTAACCTTTCGGCGTATGCGTTCTGCCAAGGAGAAGCTGGGGCCGTCACGACTTCGACGATTCCCAAGGCCCGCGATCTCCGGCGTACCTTTTCGCCATAGATCGCATCGCCGTCCCGCAGCAGATAACGCGGCGCCGTGTCGAATGGAAACGCCTCCACCAACTGCTGCGCCGTCCATTCGGCGGTCGGGTGCTCAGTGATATTGAAATGAAGCACGCGACGGCGTTCATGGCCCAGAATGACCAGAACGAACAGCACCTTCAGCCCCGCTGTCGGCACCACGAAGAAATCCATTGCTGCGAAATCGTGAGCATGCAACTCAAGAAACGTCTTCCAGCCCGGTGAAGTCGGCCGATCATACTTTAGCTGATACTGCTCAACCGTCGACTTCGCGATATCGATCCCAAGTTTCTTGAGCTCCAGGACGATTCGGGGTGAGCCCCAAGTTGGGTTGGCCGACCACATTCGCTGAATTAGCGCACGTAACTCCGGCGGGATCCTCGGTCGCCCGGGCCTTCGTCCACGGCTGAGATCTCGCCAGTAGTCCCGGAATCGTCTCTTCTGCCACTCGAGCACCGTACGTGGTTGGACGACGAACAATGCCCTCCTCCACTGCGGCCACAACCGCGATAGACCGGACCAGAGCAACCGGTCGGCCGGGCGGATCCTGGGTCTGCGCCCTTCTGCTTTATAGAGAGCAAGCTGATGTCGGAGCGCGGCAACTTCGAGCTGGAGAGACACGCGGGACCGGCAAGTCCCAGCTATGAACGCCATGAGAAATAGGAGCCATCGGGTCATTCCCGTATGCTACGCATCGCTCGTAAACCTTCAAGAAAATCAATCGACACGGGTTTTCGGGACCCACAGCCCCGTGCGATCCAATATGCGTTGTTCCTCGCCCTTCATGCCGATCGTCTCGAATACCAGAACGCCGTCCTCCCAATGCCCTATGGATTCCCCGCTGAAGGTCGGCCATATCTCCTCCGGCGGCGGATGGGGGCGCCCGTCCGTATGAATTCGGGTGATGCTCGGACCGTCCTCCGTCAGGATCCAGACTTGCTCCGGTCTGACGACGAATTCAATCGCGCCCGGCAGGTTGAAAACCCGAGGGAACCCGGGCGGGATCCCGCATGTGGTCAAAGGATCGGGAAACTGGCCACGCTGGACCAGTTCGATGTTCGCAAGATACTTCGCCTCCCACTCGGCGCTGTATGGGGGATGCTCGCGAACGCCGGCGTCTCCTGCGCGACCGTCCCGAGGCTCGACCGTCGCGCCGTCGAAAATGATAGGCCCGATCATCTGCCACACCCCCGTCCAGTCTGGAAGGTCATGGTAGGCTGGAGCGGCCTGCTCGGGCGCCGAAGATGTGAGACTCAGGATGGAGGTGAGCGCCAAGGCAATGCCAACAAGGAGGCGGTGTTGCACCGCGAGCGGCCCAGCATCATGTCCTCCGCCTGGTTCGAGTTCGCTGCTTCAGTTTAGCTCTCACCGGGGTGCATTGCGACTGGCTTCGCCGCTCGGATCAGCTGGATTGCCGGCGATGATGGCCGGCGGGATCGGCGGCGTAGGCTACGGCCAACGGAGATGATTCACTTCACATCGCGCCCGTCATGGTGATGAAGGTGCCCCGATGATCGAAGCTCAGATCCGTTAGATCGTCGGAGAAATCAGTGAAGTTGTAGCCCATGCCGACCTTGATGTGCCTGCCGAGGTAACGCGAAATCACTATCAGCGCGCCGCTGCGCTTTTCATTGAGATCCGTCATATTGAGCACGCGGCCCTCGACGAGCAATTCCCACTGCTCACGGAACTTCCAGTCGGTCCGCAAGATGAACAGTTGCGCACCATTGTCGAAGAATTCCGGATTCTCACGTTCGAGACTGACCTCGCCGATGCGATAGGCGTACTTGCCTCCGATCGACCAATGCGGCTTGATGTCGTAGGTCAAGTCGAGAGACGCGATTCGGCTCTTTTGGACGAACTCGGCCGAGGTGTTCCGCAGCGTCACTTGATCCACGGTCGGCAAGTTATAGAAGTACGTGAGCTTCGCGAGCGCATTGAATCGATCGTGGCGGACGGGCCGGAACCCGTAGCCGAGAACGGCCTCGGTATAGCCGCCATCGTAGAACTGGCCTTCGGAGCTTTCGCTCTCCGCATGGTTCAACTTGCCCAGCAAGCGGGAATCGGGCGTCATCTGGAACTTGAAATTGTTCCTGAACAGCCACGTCGTTCTTGTCGTTATCGCGAGATCCGGCTGCTCGGCCTCGTCCTCGCGGTACTCTATGCCGCTCGACAGCTGCAGCGTATCGAGCCCGTAACCAACCTGAATGCCTGCCGCGGTGCGGTCGGTCTCCGCGCCGGTCTGTACGTCTCTGAGCGTGCCGATGTCGGTGTTGGCGCCGAAGTTCAGCCTGTCGTTCGGTGCGAAGTTGATGCCCGTGGAATGCGTGAGCCCCGTCATCGCCTCGTTGTGTTGGTAACGCTCCTCCACAAACACGCTCGTGCTGTCCGTAAAGCGAGACTTGGCCCCTGCAACGAGTCTGCCTTCGCTACCGCGACTCGAGCGCAAGCCATTGTCCGTACGCTCGTTCTCGAGCGAGTAATTGAGATAGAGGCTCGTGCGGTCCGAATGAATGTAGCTTGTCCCGACCCTGCCGCCATGACCCAAGTCGCCGTCCGAGACCTCGAGATCGATACCGAGACGATCCGTGACCAGGTATTTGCCGCCGACACCGAGACGGCCGTTCTCCTCGCGGTTGCCCGTGGTCTCGAGGGTATCTTGGACGAAGCCGTAGGCACGCCAGCGCGCCAACGAATCGTAGCCGACCAGCACCACGGCGTCGCGGCGTTCGCCCTGCTCCTGCGTCAGCGGCACGACCGGTGAGTTGTCGCGCCGCAGATCCTCGCGAATACCGCTGCGCACATCCCAGCGCTCCGTAACCTGCCAGCTAAGGTCCACCTCCGCGGCCTCGGTCTCTAGACTTTGCTCCTGAATGCGCCTGTCGGTCTTGGCCGTAACGGCCACGCTATCGGTGATGTCCATGGTGAAAGAGCCGCCGGAGTATTGCGTATCGGTCAGCGTTGCGAGACCGGGCGCAGCGTAGCCGGCGTCGAGCTCCTGGGTGTAGAGCGTGAGCTGCCCGCTCCGTTCTTCGAAGAAATCGGCGAGGCCGACGCTGATGTCGGCGCGCTGCGCTCCCGCGTCCGCGGAGACGAACGCAAGATCGTCGAGGCCGGAGAAGCCGAAGCCGCCGTCATCGGAGCGCATCGTGCTCGTCAAGAACCCTTCGCTGCGGCCGGTCTGCAGCTTCAGCCAGGTCTGCTCGCTCTTTCGCAGCGTGAGATCGGTCCCGTCGAGGCTGCTGTCGACGTCGCCCTGCTCGTTAGTATTCGCCGTCAGGCCGACCTTGACGTAATCATTGAGCCAGTAGTGAAGCTGGCCTCCGGCCGCAAGCGCATCAAGCTCCTCGAAGCCGGGTGTGTATTCGTATCGAACTACGAGATACGCTTCGTCGCCATCGAGCGCGCTGCTGCGCACGAGCAGATCTTCGCTGGCGGTCGAGGCCAACGGCTCGGCGAGAAGGATGCGGCCCTGCAGATAGTCGATGTCGTAGTCGAGCACGGGGCGCAGATGCACGACGCCGGTGACGATGCTCGAAGCCTTGTCGCGGATCTCGATCCGTACGCGCTCGGAGCCCGTCAGAACGTCCTGCCGGCGCAGGAAATACAGGGAGCCTCCCGTGCCGCGAAACTCCTCGCGACTCGCCACGGTCCCAGGCTCCGCGCCAAACGTATCGACGGCAAGACGCTCTTCGCCGAAGCTCGTCGAAGCTTGCGACTCGTAGTGCAACATGCCGCCGTAGAGCCCGCGGTCAATCTGAGCGAGCTCGTTATTCATGTAGCCGACCGTGAAGTTGCCCCACGTGCCGTAGTTCTGGCCTCTGTCGAGTCTGACGAAGAATTTGCCTTGCGTGGGAGCGTCTTCGTGCACAGTACCGTCGTCACCGAAGGTCGGATAGTGATAGTCGGGGTCGATGCGCCGGAACAGGGAGTCGGGCGACTTGCTCGTGAAGTTGCTGAACAGCTCCTCGAGCGGCCCCTCGCGCGTATCGGCGCTTGCAGATAGCTTCCATTGCTCGCCGAATCTTCCGTTTGCGTAGAACGCCAACCGCCCGTAGGCCGACTCGTCGATGTCGAACGAGGAGTTGCTGCCTTGAAGGAGATCGATCGGGCCTCGCGAGTCGTTCGCCGAAAGCGTCAGATCAGCCATACCGACGTAGAACCAGTCGTTTCGCCGAAGCTCGAGGTCCCGCAGGAACAACTCACCGTTGCCGTCGGGATCGAGAACCGCGACTTCGACCGTGTGCATGCCTGTCGGCAGTATGGTCTCGGCCACGAAGTTCCCGCGCGCGTCGACGGGCACCTGCTGCCCGGCGACCCAGACCGTATGGTCGGGCGGAATGCTGTTGCCGTGAACCTTGACCGTGCCGCTGCTGAGCGCGATGCCCCGCACCGCGAGCTCGTTCTCGCCATAGCCGCCGAGCAGCGCGCCACCCCTCGCGGTGCCGCCGCCGTGATCCGCTGCGTCGGGCTGCGGCGGCTCGTCGTCGGCTGGAATCTCGCTGGAGTCGTCGCCGACGGCCTCCTCCGATCGGTCCTCGGCATCTTCCGAGGCCTCGCCGTAGGCCAGCCACAGCGGTTGTGCCGCAGTTTCGTCGAACGCACCGTCCCGGCCGAAGGCGCGAAGCACGTACTTGAGCTCGCGCACGGGGGCCTGGAACCGATCCGTCGGAGGCCGCCACTCGGCAATTCCGCCGATATCGATTGCGACGACGTCGATCGGATTGGCGCGCGTCGACTGCTCCCGTTCGAAGATACGCAGCTCGGCACGCTCGATGAAGTGCGCATAGCTCGTATACATGCTGAATTGAACGGGCGAGCGCGCGGCAAGGGCGTCTGGGGCGCCCGCGAGGGACACCGTCGTCGGCTGTGCCGAAACGCTGAGGCGTGGACTCGCACGCAAATTGTCGAAGCCGAACTGGATGTCGGCCTCGTCGAGCGCGACGTCCGTGCACCGCTGAATATCGGCTGAGCTTCTCTCGGGGTCGTCGATCGGCTCGCCGTCGACGGTAATACGCATCAAGTTCAAGCCAAATGGATTCTGCGGGCTCAGCTCACGTGTCAGGCGGGTGATATCAACGCCGTCGTAATCGTCGAGCTGGGCGAGCTCGTCGTAAACGACCTGGACGACGACGTGAGACGTGTCTCCCTGGATGAATCCCGCATTGACGACGTCGTCCGAGTGCACGTAGCCGCGCCCCTCGAACTCGGCCTGCTCCGCGGCAAGACCCATCTCCCCGGCGACAACGTCCATCGTGCGTCTTGCGCGCGCCGCCGACAAGCCGATATCGTCTCCATAGACGAGCGCCGTGCGGCGATCGAGCCGTTCGTTGCTAGTGTAGCCTATGAAGCGCAGCCGGACGTTCGCACGGTCCTGAACGTCGGCCATCGCGCGCTCGAGCGCGGGAATCAGGCCCGCGGGAACTGCGGGCGTGCCCTCGACGGCCTGCACGGTTTCAATCTCGCCCCAGGGCGGGTCGTAGACTCTCGTGACGAGCTCCGCGCCCGCGTCGGCGGGGCAGACTTGCGGCTCATCGGGCAATTCCTTGAGCGGATCGTCGTACCAGAACTCGACCTCGACACGGCGATTCAGGGCGCGGCCCTGCGCCGTCTCGTTGGATCCGAGTGGGCTCTCGGCACCGCGGCCGTCGCTCTCGATTGCGGCCGTCGGAAGATCCAGCGCATCCTGCACGGCGAGGGCGACGCGACGGGCGCGCGCTCTGGACAATCCGACATGCGAACCGTAAATGCGCTCGGTGCGGCCCGTCAGCGCCGTGCTGTCCGTGAAGCCGACGAACTCGACCACGACGTTGCTCCTATCCGCAAGATTTGCAAGCGCCTGCTCGATGCTCGCGATGAAACGGTCGGTGACCTCGACGCCCTCCTCGTCGTAATGGAGCGGTGCGATCAGGTTTCTGACGCGGGCGCGCCGTGCGTATCCATCCACATAGCTCAGCTTGCATACAGTCTCCATTCTGCAGACTTTGACGCGCCGCACGTCTCGCTCGACCAGAAACTCCTCGAGCGCGACGCCCTCCTCCACCTCGTCGTACCAGATCTCGACCTCGACGCGGCGGTTCTGTGCCCGGCCTTCCGGAGTATCGTTGCTTGCAACCGGCATGGCGTCGCCGGCCCACTCGTAGGAGATCGCCTCCGGCGGCAGTTGGAGCTCGCGCTGCAGGAACTCGGCCACCTCGCCCGCACGCTCGCGAGACAGGCCCTCGTTGTCTCCGAAGATCGCGGCGAGCTGGAGAGAGAGCGCTTGGGTGTCCGCGTGACCGACGAGATGCAGGCGCACGTTCCGGCGGTCCTGCATTCCGGCAAGAATTTCGCGCAGTTCCGCGACGGTGCTGTCCGGAATGTCGGCGATCCCCGAGGCAAAATGAATCGGCGGCACGAGATCCGTGAGCTTGACCGTCTCGAGCACCTCGGTGGCAACCTCCTGCGTCTCGAGGCTGTCGCTCTGCTCGGCGTCGACATACTCGGCGTCATGCACCCACTCGGCAAGCGGTTCGTCGCTGGGAAGATGACGCTCAGTGGACTCGCCGATAGGCATCCCACCGATCGTCTGCGCGAGCACGGGACGCGACAGGAGCGTCGCAAGCAGCGGCACGAACCAGACGGGTCTAATCTTCGCGCTCATCGTTCCTCCGACCGTCCGTCGCGGGGCCGTTGGGGCGGAGTGCCCAGCCGCCAGAAGATCTCGGGCTCGATCGCGAGCTCGTAGTCGCCGCCGGACGCGGCCCACGCTTCCGCAATGCGCCGTTCCACCGCCTCGACGCGCGCCTCGACGAGCTCAGGATCCTCGAGGTCGGCCAGATAGGATAGGCGCAGCACAGCCGGACCCTTCCGGAGCTCGGCGAGCAACAGATCGATTCTCGGTTCCCACTGCGGCCGCAAGCCCGGCTCGCCCGGCGCGAATACCGGATCCGAGATGTCGAGCCCGATGACGCGATGTATGGACGCGCCGAAATTGAGCCGTAGTGTCTTGCCGCGCGTCGCGCGTTCGATGCGGACCGTCTGAGTCGACGCGCGGAATCCCGTCGGCAGCGTCCGATCATCGAGCTTCAGCACGAAATTGCTGCCTCTACTCTCGTTCGGCACGATCGCACACGTGATGTGGAAACGGCCGTGCGCATCGGTCGTCGCCGCCAGTCCCGTCACCGTGACGAGCCGAATGCCGGCCAGGCCCAGCTCTCGGGAGTCCTGCATTCCGTTCCGATTCGCGTCGTCGTACACCTTGCCCATGACGTCCGTGCAGTCGAAGTCCGGATCCGGCACGAGCCGAACCGTCGCCGTCGCCTCGCTCGATAGAGCGCTTCCCGTTAGGCTTTCGAGGACCTGCGCGCGATTCACGAAGTCGCCCTCGCTGACACCGGCACCGACCGCGAGCAGCAGCTCGAGCGTATGACGGCCCGCGCCCGAGATGCCCAGGCCGCTCCAGATGAGCTCGCGATCGGTCAGGACAGGCTCCGTGGGCTCGCCGTCGAGCCGGGCCGAGCCTTCGATATAGCGGAAGCCGGGCGGAAACCGGTCGACGATGCTCACGTCCGAGAGATCGAATCCAATGTCGTTCGTGACGGTGATTCGGTAGGGCACGAGCTGGCCGCGCGTCACGCTGAGCAGCGGCGTCGTCTTCGTGATCGACACGGAATCGGCGAGCTCTGGATCCAGCGGAATATGGTTGTTGAAGATCTGACCCGACCCGGGCGGCTGGCTGTCGTCGACAGTGAGCAGCAAGTGATACACCGTGCCCCCGCTGCGCGCCGCGACCGAAGCCGCCGGCGCGAGCTCCGAAAGCTGCACTTCGCAGTACCCGGGCGTCCCGGGGATCGCGTCGTCGGGCCCGCCGAGACAGCCTGGCACCGAGAACGGCACCGTTGAGCCGTCCGATGCCGGCGGAATGATCTCGGACACGCCGTCGACGAACGCCG
>DASWKF010000065.1:0-1668 GCA_036396795.1 Gammaproteobacteria bacterium
CAAGGTGCAGTGGACCGCGGGCATCGGCCGCGGCCGGCTGCTGCTCTCCGATATGGGCCGGGTACTGGCGTCGATCGTCGAAGACACGTGCGGACGCCACGATGTCCTGCTCGGCGCCGGCCCGCCCCGCGGCGACGACGACGCCACGTCGCCGCTCGAGGCCCGCAACGGCGCCGAGAATCTTGCCCTCGCCGCCGCCAAGTTGGGATTGGGCGCCCGCGACCTGCATGCGCCGGTAACCTTCTTCGCCCCCGTCCGGTGCGGCACCGACCAGCGCTTCGGCTGGGCGAGCGGCGCCACGCTCCGGGGTACCTATCTCGATCTTCATGCCGAGATGGATCTGCTTGCCGCCGTCTCCAACGTGCCGCATCCGCTGGCCCCGGAGGGGTCCGTGGCGCAGGACGTCGGCATTCGCCTCTGGCGTCCGCAAACAGCCGACATCTCGGGCTTCTGCCGCGACGCGACGAGCGAGGCAAGATGCGCCTTCGCTCGTACGCGCGCGTATCTCACCGAGAGCAACGCAGACGTCGATGGCCGACGCATCTGAGTCTCCGGCCGTGCGCTACCGCCGCGTCGTCCCACCGGGGCGGTCCTGGTCGGGCCTCGTCAGGCGAGGAGAGACCTTGCGCATCGTCGACCTCATCGGCGAGCAGGCGGTCGATACGCTTTTCTACGCCGCCGCGGATACTACTGAGCGCTACGATGCCCAGCTGACGGTTCTCAGCCAGGCAAGCACCGTCGTGACGAAGGGCACGCGGCTCTATTCCAACCGCGGCAGGGTCATGCTGACCGTTGCCACCGATACCCTCGGCGCCCATGACACGCTGGTGGGGTGCTGCAGCGCAGAAGGCAACACCGTGCGCTTCGGCGAGCAGGCGCGGCATTTGCACTCCTGCCGCGACAATTTCCTGATTGAGCTTGGCAGGTACGGCATGTCGAAGCGCGACATCGTCCCCAATCTCAATTTTTTCATGCCGGTGCCACTCGAAGAGGACGGCCGGCTGGCGATCGCCGGCGGCGCGCAGCAGCCCGGCCACTTCGTCGACCTGCTCTCCGCCATCGATGTGCTGTGCGTGTTGTCGAACTGCCCGCAGATCAACAATCCCTGCAACGGGTTCGACCCGACGCCCATCGAAGTGACGATAGCTCGCAGCATCTGAAATCACTGTCGCCCTACGACCCGCACGACGGGTCGGGCTGAGACCCCCGCCAGACGCCGATCACTTGCCCGAGCGCTTGCGCCGCGCGGCCGCGGATCTCCTCGTCGGACAGCGAGGACAGCGGGTGCTGGATCACCACCGGCACGAGACCCGTCATGCCGAGCGCCTCGCGCTGCACGCGCGCCTCGTGCAGGAACTGCGTGGTGACGATCACCGCGGTCGGCACGCCCAGCGATTCGAGACTGAAGCCGTCATGCATACAGCACGACGTGCAGGAGCCTCAATCGCCGATGGCGGTGACGACGATGTCGTTCTCGCGACGGATTCTCTCGAGCAGCTCGGGCGCGGCGAACTTGGAGAAGCTCTCCTTGCGGTAGTAGCGCACGTCGGCGAGCGGGTGCGCGGCCTTGAGCTGGTCGCGCAGCTCGCGCAAGAGCTTGTTGGCGTTCCACTTGGTGTTGTCGAGGATGCCGAGCCTGAGGCCGTCGAGCGCCTGGATGCGCGCCGC
>DASWKF010000066.1:0-3001 GCA_036396795.1 Gammaproteobacteria bacterium
CGCGATCGAGGTCGAGGCCCGGCGCCAGATCGGGATTCTCGAGGACGGCGGCAGCATCGAGCAGGAGACGCGCCTGTTCGACCCCGAGCGCGGCGAGACGCGCTCGATGCGCTCGAAAGAGGAGGCGCACGACTACCGCTACTTCCCCGACCCCGACCTGATGCCGCTCAGGCTGGCCGAGGAGCGGATCGAGCGCCTGCGCGCCTCGCTGCCCGAGCTGCCCGACGCGCGCAAGGCGCACTACATGCGCGAGCACGGCCTCTCGGCGGATGTCGCGGGCGTGCTGGTCGCGGATGCCGACCGCGCGGCCTACTTTGACGCCGTGGTGGGCGAAGGGATAGATCCGCGCGCGGCGAACAACTGGATCGTCGGCGAGATCATCGGCCTTCAGAACCGGGAAGGGGTCGAGCTCGATGCCGTGGCGGCCAAGGTGCCGCCCGAGCGGCTCGCCAGGCTGATCCGCTTGCAGGTCGAGGGCACCATATCCGCGCGCTCGGCCAAGGACGTGCTTCAGGTCATGTATGCCGCGGGCGGCGAGCCCGAGGAGATCGTCGCGGAGCGGGGCCTCAGGCAGGTGAGCGACACCGGCGCGATCGCGGCCGCGGTCGAGGCGGTGCTCGCCGCCAATACCGACAAGGTGGCCGACTATCGCGCCGGCAAGGACAAGCTGCTCGGCTTCTTCGTCGGCCAGGTGATGAAGGCGACCGCCGGCAAGGCCGACCCCAAGGCCGTCAACCGCCTGTTGCGCGACAAGCTCGCCGGTTAGGCGCAGCCGCCGCTTGCCCACCTGCCTGCCGCCTTCGGAGCGATCCCCTCCCGCTCCCGTGAGAGCACCTCTCCAGGGTCACCGCCCGTCAGAAAGGTTCCGTAAGCGCGACTTTCGCGCCAGTGGCTTGCCGCTTCTACCGCAGGTGGATGATTTCCAAGTCGCCCCAATGCTGTTTGAGGTACTCCGCGACAAGACGACGATGGCAATGGTCGGGCTCATGCTCGCTACACAGCAAGCAGCCGCCAGCCATGACATCCTTCGAAATCGTATCCTCTATGCGTCTCTCCTTCATCAGATCGAGAAACTTTGTTTCGTAACACGCCCAATCTGTTTCTTTCTTCCTATATGCATTCAACAATTCGCCAGTTGGTGCCAGATCCGGAATGTGAATATAATCCTGCCCACAAATCTTCTTAAGGAAATAGGCGAGGTCGTCCCTCTTGGCAAAACCAGACAGCTGAGAAACGTTGTTTAGACGGACGTCGACGACACGTTTCACCCCGGAACCGCACAACAAATCAAAGAACTCTCGAGCGGGTTTCTTGGTAAATCCGATCGTGAATAATTTCATCAGAAGCCTCGAACCTCGTCCGCTTTCATTCTTACGTCGAGGTAAGCGACGCGCTCTTGCTGTCGCGCCAAGGCCTCTTTCAACAATTCGCTCTGGGAACGAAAAAGGTCGGCCTGCGCCGTCCCGACGGCATCGAGCAGTCTGGCCATTGTAGCCTGATGCGGCTCAACGCGGCCGTCGGCGAGAATGTGGGCCACTGACAAGCCGCGTTCGATCAACTCGGGGGCGACCAAAAGCGTCCTGTGGCAGTCCAGCGGTTCCTTTTCAGCGCACATCAGCGCGATGCGGTATTCGTGCGCTAGTTGTATGACGCGGTCGAGGCCGTGGAGGAAGAGTTCTTGGCGCGCCAGGCGCGCGTACTGAACGCGCCCGTCCTCGTAGCACGACGGATCGTCTGGCCGGGCACCGAGCTCGCGTCCCAGGAACTCATAGCGTATTCCGCACGACTGCAACGAGCTTTCGACCGCGGCCTCATTGAACTGGGGGTTGTAGCGGCTGAAAGGGACCGACCGTATATCGGCCACCCCCGACACCCCGTGCTGGCGCAGCAGCGCTTCGAACGCCTCGATCGAGTGCGTGGAATGCCCGATGGTCAAGACCGTATCCGCGTGTTCGCTCATGTGTCGGAACCTTTGCCGCCCTCCATGACTGCGGCGATAAGCTTATAGCACGCGTTATTATAGGGTTCCCCAAGGCTCACCGTGAGGAAGCATTCGTCGAACTCGTAGTTGCCGTCGGGTCTCGCGAGATACGTGCGCTCGTAGGTGGGGTCGGTGACCCAGAGCCGGTACTCGATTCCGCCATTCCGGAACCGGCCCTGGACACGCCGCTTCCGGTTGCCGAAGGCTTCCCCGGGCGCGAAAACGGAGAGCATCAGTCGATCCACCCGGACGAGTCGCAGCGAGCTCGTCAGGCCGCTGGCAAGCTCAAGCGGAACCTTGTCGTTGAACCCGTTATATGTGTGGTGCCCATCGATCCAGAGCGGCCCAGGAGGTTCGGCCAACCGCCCCAACAGCTCCCAATCAAGCCGACCTGTCTTGATCCAGTACTGGGTCGGATCGAGCAACCAATTTTCCAGCTGATAGCCTCTCGGTCGCGGTTGGAGGAGAGGCAGATCAATGACATCCATAACACGGGGGTCGCTGCCGTCCTCGTACTGCCGCTCATATTCGGAGATTTCCTCATTTTCCCGGTCGCTGACCGGCCGAATCCAGCCGGCCCGTTTGCCCGCTGCCAATTCTATCCCGGCGACGCACCGACCGTTGAGCTTTCGCGAATTGGCCAAGCAAACGATACGTTTGACAACTGCCATGACCGGCACCCCGAGCTCGTGGTTCCCCGCCGAAGCTCCCGAGTGGCGACCAGTAGAGGCCAAAGTCGGTGCAGCATCAGACCCCATAGGCCAGCCTGCAGACGTGTGGCCGAGGCCCTGTCTTCCTGCGCGAGCCTCCTCACATCTTCATGTGAGATGCCGGCGAGGCGGTTTAGTCGGAGACCGCCCTGCGACGCTGGCGGCTCAACGATTGCACTTGTCGTCGATCTCGCACCAGCAGGCGTCGGACGTGCACACCATCATGCAGCCGCCGATGCAGATCGGCCGCCGGTAGGTGAGGCTCTGGTCCTCGGCCGCGGAGCCGGCAATCCGGTCCTCCTTCTGCACC
>DASWKF010000067.1:0-4044 GCA_036396795.1 Gammaproteobacteria bacterium
CCGTCGCCGACAAGGCAGTTCTCGATCACTTGCAGGGCCGTCATGTCATGGGCGTTTACCCACTCCTCACCGACGAGACTTGTTGGTTTCTCGCGGCGGACTTCGACAAGAGCGCCTGGCAGGATGACGTGGCCGCATTCCGCGAGACCTGCGACAGTTTCGAAATTCCGGGCGCGATCGAGCGCTCGCGATCTGGAAACGGCGCCCATGCGTGGTTCTTCTTCGGCGCGCCGGTACCCGCCAATGTCGCACGCCGCATGGGGTGCTTCCTGCTCACCGAGACGATGAGCCGGCGCCACCAGGTCAGCATGGACTCCTACGACCGCCTGTTCCCGAATCAGGACACGATGCCGCGAGGCGGCTTCGGCAACCTGATCGCGCTGCCGCTTCAGCACGAGCCCAGACAAGAGGGAAACAGCGTCTTCGTGGACACCGATTTCGAGCCTTATGAGGATCAGTGGGCGTTTCTGGCATCCGTCGCCCGAATCGAGCCCGCGGCGGCCGAGAATATCGCGCGTGAGGCGACGAGGACCGGGCAAGTCATTGGCGTGCGGTTTGCCGATTTCGCCGAGAACGACGCTGCCCAGCCCTGGGCCCGACCGCCGTCGGGCAGGCGATCGACGCCGAGAGTCTCGGAACCGCTTCACCGGGAAATTCGAGGCGTGCTTGCGCAGCGACTGTTCGTAGAGAAGAGAGACCTGCCGCCGCGACTCATTACGGAGCTCAAGCGCCTCGGCGCGTTCCAGAATCCGGAGTTTTATAAGAAGCAGAAGATGCGCTTGTCGACGGCGCTCACGCCGCGAGTTATCGCCTGCGCCGAAGAGCTGCCGTTGTTTCTCGGATTACCGCGCGGATGCCTCGACGACGCCAAGGCTCTGATCGCGGAATGCGGCGGCGCGCTGTCAATCGAGGATCAGCGAAACACGGGAACGCCACTCGACGTTCGATTCCAGGGAGAACTGACGGCGCTCCAAAGCGCCGCGGCCCACGCAATTCTCGCCCACGACAGTGGCGTCTTCGTGGGCCCGCCGGGCATCGGTAAAACTGTGCTCGGCACTTATCTGATTGCCGAGCGTGGATGCAGCACGCTGGTCCTTGTCCATCGCAAGCCACTACTCGAGCAATGGGTCGCCCAAATGTCGATGTTTCTTGGAGTTGCCGAGAAGGACATCGGGCAGATCGGCGGCGGCAAGCGGAAGCCGAACGGGCGGCTCGACGTCGCCATGATCCAGAGCCTCGTGCGCAAGGATGCCGTCGACGATCTCGTCGCTCAATACGGGCACGTCATCGTCGACGAGTGTCATCACCTGCCGGCGGTTTCCTTCGAGCGGGTGCTGTCCGAGGCCAAGGCGCGGTTCGTGCTGGGCCTGACCGCCACGCCGCAGCGACGCGATGGTCATCATCCGATCATCGAGATGCAGCTCGGTCCGGTTCGCCACCGGATCGACGTCAAGAACCAGGCAGCAGGCCGGCCGTTCGACCACAAACTCATTGTGCGCGAGACGGAATTCAAGCTCAGCGAGAGCAACTCCGATGCCGGCATTCAGGAGATCTACGGCGCATTGGCGCGGGACGACACGCGCAATCGACGCATACTCGACGACGTCATCGCCGCGCTCGAGGAAGGCCGGTCACCGATACTTCTGACCGAGCGCAAGGATCATGTGGAGTATCTCGCGAATTCGCTCCGGAGCTTCGTGCGGCACATCGTTGTGCTCCAGGGCGGCATGAGCGCTAAGAAGCGGCGGGAGGCCGTGGAGCACCTCGCCGCAATACCCGATGACGAGGAGCGCCTCGTCCTCGCGACCGGACGGTACATCGGCGAAGGGTTCGACGATGCGCGGCTCGACACATTGTTCCTGGCTATGCCGATCTCATGGAAAGGTACGCTGATCCAGTACAGCGGCAGACTGCATCGGCATCATCCGGGAAAGGAAGAAGTCCGGATCTACGATTACGTCGATCGGGAAGCACCGATGCTTGCGCGGATGTTCGAGAAGCGCCTGCGGACTTATAGAGCAATTGGCTATGCGCGGGAGGAAGCGCCCCCGGACTTTGGGCAGGCTCGCGAGGATTCCGTCGTCGAGTATGACGAGGAGTCGCTACGACACCTCGACGAGGAAGTTTAGGAAGGCCATCAGGACCGCCGCCCATAAAAAAGGCCGGGCGCCTCTCGGTTACCCAGCCTTATCCATAGGGACGTACCCCATGGGTTTTCCGACCGCCTCAGGCGTACTGCAGGCGTCCTTTCGGTTTGGGAATCGACCGTCCAAGCTGAACGGCCGTATCCACCCAGTCGCGGATTGCCGATTCGGCTTTCGTGACAGCCTCCTGATACGTTGCCCCATCCGCCATGCAGCCAGGGAGCTCTGGAACTTCCGCCACGAAACAGTCGTCCTCGTCACTCCAAAAAATGATGATTTCGTACCGACTATTCACTACCGAATCCCAACTTGTACTTTGTAAGGATACCCCGGACTTGCTTCACCTGATAGGGCTTGGCCTTCGATCCCTTCGGCTGCAGATTGATGATCTCCGTTACACCCTCTTTCCATAAGATGTGATGGTCTCCGCGCACTCGTTCCTCGAATCCGAGTGCAAGTAGCAGGGCGATCAAGTCGCCGAATGCGAGATTCGCGTCCGAGCGGCCGCTCAAGGTTCGCTCGAGCACTGTGCGGAGCTTCTTGCTTACCACGATCGACCCGGTTTCCGTTCAGCGATGATCGTATTCAGAGTACAGGTGCATCGTCTCTATCGAATTCCAGCCTGATCGAGCCTTTTGACCAGATCCTCGGCCCTCAGGTGCGTATAGCGCCTGAGCATCTGCATCGACTTATGCCCCGAGATGGATGCCGCCTCCTGATCGCTCAGGCCACCTTCGACGAGCCGCGACACGGCCTCGTGACGCAGATCGTGAAACCGGAAATTATTGAGCCCGGCCGCTTTGACCGCGTCGAACCAGGCCGGCTTGAAATCGTAGCCGCGGCGCTGGCCGTCCCGTCCGGGCTCGCCGAAAAACACGAGATTCGTTTCATCTGGGCGCACGGGATTCTTCATGGCGGCGCGCATCACGGTCAGCGCCCGCTTCGTCAACGGCACCGTCCGCGCCGATCCGTTCTTCGTCTCGGTGAGCCGAATGACGCGGCGCTTGAGATCCACCTGCTCGAGCACCAGCGTCTGAATCTCACTCTGACGCATCCCCGTATAGAGCGCGAGCTTGACGATCCAAGCGAGCATTGGATTCGAATGTGCGCTGCATGCTTTGATCAGCGCCTTCTCCTCGACGAGCCGCAGGCGGCGGTCTCGGCCGGGATGCGGCGCCGGCTTTCGAACGAGCGCGACTGGGTTGTAAACGATCCCGAGCCGCCACTCCCGCATGGCTGTCGTGTAGAGATGGGAGAGCAAGGCGAGCTCCAGCCTGACGCTCGAGGCCGACTGCCCTTCCTTGATGCGCGTGTCCCTGTAGTTGGCAATCACATCGGCAGTCAGAGCGGTAAGGCTGTACTTGCCGAGTCGGTCTTTGAGCGTCTTACCGCGACGCTTTTCCCGGATCGCCGTCGATGGCCGTTTGGTTGGCGTGACCTCCGAGAGGTATCTATCCAACGCGACCTTCAACGTCATCTGATGTGAGTCCGCCCGGTTGATGAAGACGCCGCGAACCATCTCGTCCTCGGTGTTGCGCGCCCAATCGGATGCGTCGCGCTTCGTGCGAAACGTCTTACTCGTGATCGGCCATCCGATCTTGCGGATGACCGCTTTCCACTTTCCCGCGGGAGTTTTTGTGAGCGTCGCCAAGGTGAGATGAGGTTGAGTAAGGCAGCCGTTACAACTGTACCTGACTGTACCTCTACTGTACCTCGGCGACAATCGTCGTCGAGCTATCTCTCATAACCTATTGATTTAATGGTGGCCAGGGGCGGAATCGAACCACCGACACGCGGATTTTCAGTCCACTGCTCTACCAACTGAGCTACCTGGCCGCCGGAGGTGAGGCGGTATTAGAACGGCCGCGTCCTCGCGGCGTCAAGGCCGCACGGAGCGTTG
>DASWKF010000068.1:0-3588 GCA_036396795.1 Gammaproteobacteria bacterium
CATCTCGGCCCGGAGGATGCCCTTCACGAGGTTTACCCAGTGATCGTCGCTTTTCATGGCGGCCCTCGTTTTGGTTACGAGCGCCATCATAATCGTTACGTTTGCCATTGACAATGCCATCTGACGCCACCATATTCGTTACTACAGTAACGAAAACGATGGCAAGACGATGGCCCAGCACTTCCTCCTTTCCTCAGCCGCCCGGACCCTTAGCCTCAAGGCGATCTATGCCGATGGCGAGGAAAAGGCTTACGAGACCTTCAAACGGCTTCGCTGGCAGGAGACAGACGGCCAGCCGGTTTGCCCGATCTGCGGGTGCCTCGACGCTTACGAGATTTCGACGCGCCGCCGCTTCAAGTGCGCGGCTTGCGGTCGTCAGTTCTCGGTCACGAGCGGGACCATCTTTGCTTCGCGCAAGATGGCCTTCACCGACTTGCTTGCCGCGATCTGCATCGTCGTCAACGGCGCGAAGGGCATCTCGGCTTTGCAGTTGGCGCGCGATCTCGACTGCCAGCACAAGACGGCTTTCGTCCTTTCGCACAAGCTTCGCGAAGCGCTCGCCGCTGAGGTCAAGGACGCGGAACTGTCCGGCGAGGTCGAAATCGACGGCGCCTATTTCGGCGGCACGATCCGTCCGGAAAATCGGAAAGAAGATCGCATCGACCGTCGCCTTGCCGAGCATCAAACCGGCAAGCGCCGCGTCGTCATCGCCATCCGCGAGCGTCGGGGCCGGACGCTGACGTTTGTCGGTCAGCACGAGAACGAAGGCGTCGGTCACGCTTTCGATCGCGTTGGCCGTCTCTCATGCGTAATCCGACCCATCGCGGGCACCGATTCCGACGCAACGCGGGCAGCATTCCGACGATCGCGGGCAGTCCGGTGAAGGGCTGAGGTCCGCTCCCGATCGGCATCCGAATCAGTTGATCCGTAACCCTCAACAAGAGCGGGGACGGATCGGATGCCAGGGACAAAAGTATCGATGCGGAAGGTTCGCGAGGTGCTTCGGCTGAAGCACGCGTTGGGCATGAGCGAGCGACTGATTGCAGACGCGGTCGGTATCGGCAAGACGGCGGTCGGCGAGTACCTACGCCGCTCCAGGGTGATCGGTCTGGGGTGGCCGCTCCCCGAGGGCATGGACGAGGCTGAGCTGGAGCGGCGACTGTTTACGCCGGCTGGCTTCCACGACGGTCCGACGAAGCCGCTGCCCGACTGTGCGAAGGTGCACGAGGAGCTCAAGCGCCGCGGCGTGACGTTGATGCTTCTCTGGGAGGAGTATCGGGCGGAGCACGCTGACGGCTACGGCTATAGTCGGTTCTGTGATCTCTACGGGGAGTGGCGCAAGCACATCACGCCGACGATGCGCCAGACGCATGTGGCCGGCGAGAAGCTGTTCGTCGATTGGGCCGGCGATGCCATCCCGGTGTTCGATCCCCTCACGGGCGCCGAGCATGGTGCGCGCATCTTTGTCGCAGCACTCGGCGCGTCGAACTACACCTATGCGGAAGCACGCTGGACCGAGACGCTGCCGGACTGGATCAGCGCGCACATGAACGCGCTGGCCGCGATCGGCGGCGTGCCGAAGGCGGTTGTGTGCGACAACCTCAAGGCCGGCATCACCAAGCCGTCGCGTTACGAGCCGGGCATCAACCGCAGCTATCAGGATCTGGCCGACCACTACGGCTTCGTCGTGCTGCCGACGCGGGTGAGGAAGCCGCGCGACGAAGCGAAGGTCGAGGTCGCCGTTCTGATCGTCGAGCGGTTCGTGCTGGCCAAGCTCAGGAACCGGCGCTTCTTCTCGCTCGACGAGCTGAACGCGGAAGTCCGTGAATGCGTTGCCACGATCAACGCCAAGGTGATGAAGAAGCTCGCCCAGAGCCGGCGGGAGCTGCTGGAGACGATCGACCGTCCGGCGCTGAAGGAGCTGCCGAACGAGCCCTATCGATACGCCGAGTGGAAGCGCTGCGGCGTCGCGCCCGACTATCACGTCGAGGTCGCCGATCATTACTACTCGGTACCGTTCCGGCTGTTGCGCGAGACGGTCGAGGCGCGTCTCACCGACACCACTGTCGAGGTCTTCCACAAGGGCGCGCGGGTCGCGAGCCATGCACGATCGAGCGCGCCCAACCGGCACACGACAATCCCTGAGCACATGCCGAGCGCACACCGGCGTTACGCCGAGTGGACACCGCAGCGCATGATGCGCGAGGCCGCCAAGATCGGCCCGGCGACCATCGCGCTGGTCGAGGCGATCATGGAGGCGAAGCCCCATCCCGAGCAGGGCTTCCGATCGTGCCTGGGCATCATCAGCCTGGTGAGGACCTACGGATCGGAGCGCGTCGAGGCCGCGAGCCGGCGCGGCAACGACATCGGCGCAACCACCTACGGCTCGATCAAGTCAATCCTGCAGAACGGTCTCGACAAAGCCTACGCCAACTCGAAAGCGCCGGACGACCCGCCGATCCGGCACGCCAACATCCGCGGTCGTGGCTACTACCACTGATGCACTGGATGCAGGTGAAAGAACCCCGCGGGTGAAAAGGAAAACGAAAGGAGAGACGATGCTCACGCATCCCACACATGACCGCCTGGTGGCCCTCGGGCTCACCGGCATGGCCAAGGCGCTGGAGGAGCAACGCAAGCAGCCCGACATTGCCGCGCTCAGCTTCGAGGAGCGGCTCGCACTCATGGTCGACCGCGAGGCGATCGAGCGCGAGAACAAGAAACTCGTCAGCCGATTGAAGTTCGCGAGCCTGCGCCAATCGGCCGTCGTCGAGGATGTCGACATGAAGGCGCCGCGCGGTCTCGACAAGGCATTGTTCGCCAAGCTCGTCGCCGGCGACTGGATCGCACGGCACCAGGGCTTGCTGATCTGCGGCCCGACCGGCACGGGCAAAAGTTGGCTTGCCTGTGCGCTCGGCCACAAGGCATGCCGCGACGATCGCTCCGTCCTCTACCATCGCCTGCCAAGGCTGCTCGATGCACTGGCACTCGCACGCGGCGACGGGCGTCATGCGAGGCTCCTCAAGAGCCTGGCGCGCGTCGAACTGCTGATCCTGGACGATTGGGGCCTCACCACGCTCACCCCCGAGCAGGGTCGCGACATCCTTGAGATTGTCGAGGATCGACACAATCGCGGCTCGACGATCGTGACCAGCCAGCTACCGGTCGATCACTGGCACGAGGCGATCGCCAATCCGACCATCGCCGACGCCATCCTCGATCGGCTCGTACACAACGCGCACCGGCTGACACTCAAGGGCGAGAGCATGCGCAAGACCGCCGCCAGGCGTGTCGGACTTGACACCCCAGCCGGGGCGTGAACCCATCAAGCCGCCGACGGGAGCCGACTGCCCGCCTTCGCTCGGAATGGTGCCCGCGATCGTTCGGAACGCTGCCCGCGATCAATCGGAATGACTGCCCGCAATCGTCGGAATCCGCACGCTGTGCGTCACGGCCGCAGCAAAGAGCCGGCTGGCACTATCGGCGGCGGCCTTGAATTTCGCGTCATCCATGGCTTCTGGGACCTTGGCCGCTGCGGCAGACTCCTGAGCGAATTTCTCCGTCGCCTCCCGAATGCTTTCTGAGTCG
>DASWKF010000069.1:0-3597 GCA_036396795.1 Gammaproteobacteria bacterium
GGCGGAAGCGCAGCCCAGGACGATACTCGTGGTCGAGGATTCGATCACGTCCCGGATGTTGTTGAAAGGCATCCTCGAATCGGCCGGTTACAGGGTGAAAACGGCGGTGGACGGTGTGGAGGCGTTCACCACCTTGCGCGCAGAACGCTTCGATCTGGTCGTCGCCGACGTGGAAATGCCGCGCATGAACGGGTTCGACCTGACGGCGAAGATACGCTCTGACAGGAAACTGGCGGAATTGCCGGTCGTGCTGGTGACCGCGCTGGAGGCCCGGGAGGATCGCGAGCGCGGCATCGACGTCGGCGCCAACGCCTACCTCGTCAAGAGCAGCTTCGATCAGAGCGATCTGCTCGAGGCCGTCCGCCGGCTGATTTAGCATGGAACACAAAATCAAAGTGCTGGTGGCCGATGACTCGCAGGTGGCGCGCATGCTTCTCGTCCACCTGCTCGAATCAGATCCGCAGATCCGCGTCGTCGGCGCCGTCGACGACGGCCAATCGGCGCTGGATTTCGTCAACGAGAACAAGCCCGACGTGGTGCTCATGGACATCCACATGCCGCACATGGACGGCTTCGAGGCGACGCGCCGCATCATGGAGACGCAACCGGTGCCGATCATCATTTGCAGCGCCACCACGAACCCCAGGGAGGTAGCCGTGACGTTCCGCTTGATGGAAGCCGGCGCCGTCGCCTGCGTGGAAAAGCCGGTCGCCAGCGAGCACGCCGATTTTGAACAACTGGTCGCGGACCTCCTGCAAACGGTCAAGCTGATGTCCGAGGTCAAGGTCGTGCGCCGCTGGCCCCGGTCCCGGCTCGCCCCCGCCGCAGCTCCGGCGGCGCGCCTCGCGGAACTGAAGCCCGCGCCCGCCGAGATCAGAGTCATCGGCATCGGCGCGTCTACCGGTGGACCGCCGCTCCTGCAGACCATCCTGGCGGGTCTGTCGAAGGATTTTCCCGCGCCCATCCTCGTCGTGCAGCACATCGCGCGTGGTTTCCTGCCAGGCCTGGCGGAGTGGCTCAATCAGACTACCGGCTTAAGGATTCACATTGCTTCTTACGGGATTTCACCAATGGCCGGCCACGTGTATCTGGCGCCCGACGATTTCCACATGGGCCTCAACGCCAGTGGCCGCATTCTCCTGACCAAGGAGCAGCCGGAGAACGGCCTGCGGCCCGCCGTGTCGTATTTGTTTCGCTCCCTGGCTGAAGCGTGCGGGCCGAATGCGCTGGCCATGCTGCTCAGCGGCATGGGCAGGGACGGCGCAGCGGAACTCAAGTTGATGAAAGACAAGGGCGCCATCACGATCGCGCAAGACCAGGAAAGCTCGGTCGTGCACGGGATGCCGGGCGTGGCAATCGAGTTGGGCGGCGCGACGCATGTGTTGCCGGCCGACAAGATCCCCGATGCGCTTCTCACTCTCGTCAACCGGAGAAGCGGCGCATGAGGAACTGATATGAGCAAAAGCGCGGAATCGACCACACAAACCGTGGAAGTCCTCGTTGCCGAGGACAGCCCCACGCAGGCCCAGCGCCTCCAGCACATCCTCGAACAGCAGGGCTACCACGTCACCGTGACGGCCAACGGCCGCCAGGCGCTTGAAGCCGCCCGGCAGCGCAAGCCCACGATCGTGATCAGCGATGTGGTCATGCCGGAAATGGATGGCCACGCCTTGTGCCGGGCAATCAAGTCCGACGAGAAATTACGAGATACCCCAGTCGTCCTCGTTACTACCCTTTCCGATTCGCAGGACGTTGTCCGGGGCCTGGAGTGCGGTGCGGACAATTTCATCCGCAAGCCGTATGACGAGCGCGATCTGCTGTCGCGCATTGACTATTTGTTGATGAGCATCGAGCTGCGCAGGACCCAGAAGATACAGACTGGGGTGGAAATCAACCTGGGCGGGCGCAGGCATTTCATTACCTCCGAACGGCAGCAGATCCTGGACCTGCTGATCAGTACGTACGAGGAAGCCGTTCATCTGGCCCGTAAACTCAAGGAACGCGAAAACGCGCTTGCACACTCCAATAAGTCGCTTGCTGCGATGTTTAGCATCGCCGAAGGACTTAACAAGGCAACGACGCAACGAGAGGTATGCGAGGGTGCGCTGGAACGGGCATTGGAGCTTCCCGGAGTGCTGGCCGGCTGGATTACCGTGGTTGATGAAGCCGGCGATTTCGTTCTTCTCGCTTCTCGCAATCTGCCGCCGGCGTTGATGCGGCCCGGCGCTATGGAGGGGTCGTGCCTGTGCCGGCGCAAGTTGCTCGCCGGCGAACTGGATTCGGTCACGAATATCCTGGAATGCGAGCGGCTGGGGCAGGCGCGGGGCGACACACAGGGCCTGCGGTTCCACGCGAGCGTGCCGATCTGGATCGGGGGACAGACGCCGGGCGTCATGAACCTGGTCGGCAGTGAACGCGGTCTATTCAACGACGAGGACAAGAGAAATCTGTATGCCGTCGGCAATCAGCTGGGCGTTGCGCTGGAGCGGGCACGGCTGCATGAACGCCTGGAACAACGGGTCGAAGAGCGGACCGCCAAGCTCGCCGCAGAAGTGGAGGAGCGCAGGCGTGCGGAAGACGAAGTCAGGGGGCTTAGTGCTGATTTGGAACGTAGAGTCGGGGAACGCACACGAGAGCTCGAAACGGCCAACAAGGAACTGGAGTCGTTTTCCTACTCGGTATCGCACGACCTGCGTGCGCCGCTCCGGGCCATCGACGGATTCTCGCGCATACTCGAGGAGCAGCACTCGGACCGGCTGAACGAAGAATGCCGGCGCCTGCTCGGCGTCATCCGCGAAAACAGCCGAAAGATGGGCGATCTGATAGACGATCTGCTGGAATTCTCGCGTCTCGGCCGCAAGCCGCTGTCAACCGCCGAGATTGATATGAAGCGCTTGGCCGAAGAAGTATTCGCGGAATTGCAGGCGGGAAACGAGCGTAGGCCGAAGCTGATGCTCAGTGCGCTGCCGTCGGCGCAGGGCGATGCGACGTTGGTGAAGCAGGTATGGATAAACCTGCTCGGCAACGCGATCAAGTTCAGCAGCAAATCCCAGCAGCCGGTGATCGAGGTGAGCGGCCAGGAGATCGGCGCCGAGATCGTGTACTGCGTGAAGGACAATGGGGCCGGCTTCGACATGCGGTACTACGACAGGTTGTTCGGCGTGTTCCAGCGGCTGCACGGCGAGCAGGAGTTTGCCGGGACCGGCGTCGGCCTCGCCATCGTGCAGCGGGTCGTCTCGCGGCACGGCGGACGGGTGTGGGCGGAAGGGAAAGTCAACGAAGGCGCGACGTTTTATTTCGCGCTTCCCAAGGGAGGCGGGGCATGAGCATCCGCGCCCGGCTGCTGCTCCTGATTCTGTTCGCCACGCTCATCCCTGCGTTGGTGGGCGGGATGCAGTTTCTCGAACGTCGCGACTCCGAGATCGCCGCCGCGCATCGCGATCTGGCTGCCGCGGTGCAACGCGTTGCGCGAGTCCTGCGAGATACGGTCCGGGCGACGGCACAGCTTCACTACGGCTTGTCGCGGGCGCGGGATCTCGATACGCAGGATAAGGCCGCCTGCTCCGCCTTCCTTGCCGATGTGCTGAAAGAGCATCC
>DASWKF010000070.1:0-7084 GCA_036396795.1 Gammaproteobacteria bacterium
TTCCGAGCCCTGCTCGGTATAGATGCGGACTTCGCTGAAATAGCCGAGGTTGCGCAGCCGGCGCTCGGCGCGGTCAATCAGCACCCGGTTGTAGGCGTCGCCTTCAGCGATATCGAACTCGCGGCGGATCACGTAGTCGCGTGTCCTCGAATTCCCCCGAACTTCGATTCGCTCGATATAGGTCCGCGCTCCCTCGTCAACGATATAGGTCACGCCGATCGTCAGCGCCTCCGGGTCGCGATCCAGCCGCGGGCGCACGACCGCGAACGGGTAGCCGTTAGCGGCCATGTAGAGTGTTATCCGCTCAAGCGAGTCCTCGACCCGCGAGCTGGAATAGACGTCGCCCTCGTCCGTCGTCACCTGGCGCTCCAGCAACGCTGGATCGACCCCCGGGATCGTTGAATCGACGAGGATGGATCCGAACCGGTAACGCATTCCTTCCGAGACGGTGATCGCGATGAAGAATCTGTTGCGCTCGCGATCAAGGTCGGCAACCGAGGAGATCACCTGGAAGTCGGCATAGCCGCGGTCGAGATAGTAGCGACGGAGTTTCTCCTCATCGGCCGCCAGCTTGTCGGGATCGTAGATGTCGCCGCTGCGGATGAAGCTCAGAATGCCGGTCTGGCGCGTCTGGATCACCGACCGGAGGCGGCCGTCGCCAAAAGCCTGATTTCCGATGAAAGTAATGCTCGAGACCCCGGTCTTCGGGCCCTCGGCGACCTCGAAGACGAGGTTCACGCGGTTGTTGTCGAGGTCGATGACTTGCGGCGTGACCGATCCCTGAAAACGACCGGAGCGCCGATAGAGCTCGAGGATGCGCTGTACGTCGCCCTGCACCTTGGCGCGGGTGAAGACGCCGCGCGGCTCCGATTCCACGACGGTGGACAATTGCTCGTCCTTGAATCGCTTGTTGCCCTCGAATGCAACCTCGTTGATCACCGGGTTCTCGACCAAAGTCACGACGAGCGCGTCACCGGCCTGGTGGATCTGAACATCGGCGAAGAGTCCGGTCTCAAAGAGCGCCTTCAGTGATTCGTCGACATCCTGAGCGGAGAAACTCTCGCGCGGCCGCACCAGCAGATAGGCGCGGACCGTCTCGGCATCGACGCGCTGGTTGCCCTCCACGACGATGCGGCTCACCACCGCAGCCTCGGCCGATGGGCTCTGCCCTACCGCTGCGAAAGCGAGCATCGCGACAGCGAAGATAGCCGGCTTCAGCTTCAGGGTTCCCCGCCGGATTGGTAGTGCTCTCATCGGCCTTTTGGTCCGGTCTTTGTTTGGCACGCAAAATTCGTGGGAATCCGCCGTGAGCCGGCCCCTTTCGAAGCTATTGCAGGGATTGGCCGGGCTTTCAATCGCGCCGCCTGCGAGGGCCCCCGCTTTTTCGTCCGCAAGTGGCCTTTGAGCAACGTCCCCCCGGCTCAGGAACTGGCGAAAATCCCGGACAAATTCGCGATGTCGTTAAAGGTGACGAAGATGAACAGCATCACCACCAAAGCGAAGCCGAGTCGGAAGCCCAGGTCCTGCAGGCGGGGGCTCAACGGTCGTCCGCGCACCGCTTCGATCAGGTAGAACAGCAGGTGTCCGCCGTCGAGCATCGGGACCGGGAAGAGATTGAACAGTCCGATCGAGACGGAGAGCACCGCGGTCAGGTAAACGAGGCCCGGGATCCCTCCGGAGGACACGACCGCGCCCGACACCTGGCCGATACGAATCGGACCGCTCAATTGCTCGGCGCTTTCCCGCCCCCGGAGCAACCGGCCGATATAGGTGAGCGTCCGGTCGATGATGTGACCGGTCTCGCGCACGCCCTCGCCAAGAGCGGCAAGCGGGCGGTCCCGCTCGAACCTGACCTCGCCCGCAGTAATGCCGAGGACTCCGATCCTGTGCGTTCCTCCGAGCCTGTCGGGTTGCTCGCGACGCTCAGGAACCGCTGTCAGCGTGACGTTCTCGCCCCCGCGCTCGACGACTATCGTAAGCGTGTCGCCGGCGGACAGCATGACGAGGCTTTGCAACTCGGAGAAGGAATCGATTGCGTTTCCGTCAACGCTGACAATTCGGTCGCCGGGCAGAATGCCGGCGCGTTCGGCCGCGCTGTCCTCCATGACGGAATCGGCGACAGGCAGGATGTGCGGCCGGCCGATCAGCGAGAACACGGCCGCAAAGACAAGCACAGCAAGCAAAAAGTTGGCGGCCGGCCCAGCTGCGACAACGGCAAACCGCTTCCACAGCGGGGCGAAGTGGAAGAGGCCCCTCCTCTCGGAGAGTGGCGTATTGTCAAGGGTTTCCTGATCGGGAATGCTCGCGGCGTTCTCGTCGCCTTCGAAACGGACATACCCGCCGAGCGGAACGGCGGAAAGCTTCCAGCGCGTGCCACGGCGGTCGGTATAGCCTACGAGTTCACGGCCAAAGCCGATCGAAAATGCTGCCACGCGGACGCCGCACCAGCGTGCGACGAGAAAATGGCCCATCTCATGCACGAAGACGACCGCCGTCAGGACGATCAGCGCCGGGACGACGTTGGCGATGACGATGTTCAGAGCCTGGATCAGGAAGTCCGGCATGCGGGTCTCTCGCAGTCGTTCATGCAGCCTCGAAGCGCCTCTTCAGATCGGCTCGCGCCAGGCGTCGTGCAAGCGCGTCGAGCGTCAGGGCGTCGTCGATAGTGTTCGGCTCGGCCAGCAATCCCTCGGATTCGGCCGCCGTCAAGGTAATCTCGACGATTTGAGGGATCGCGGTAAAGCCAATCGACCCGCCGAGGAAGGCCTGTACGGCCACTTCGTTGGCGGCATTCAGCACCGTCGGCGCGCCGCGCCCCCGCTTCAGCGCGCCGATCGCAAGGCCCAGCGCCGGAAACTTCCGGAAGTCCGGCCGCTCGAAGGTCAGCTCGCCGACTGCGGTGAGATCGAGCGTGGAAACAGGCTGCCGGGCGCGCTCGGGCCAGTGCAGGCAATAGCCGATCGGTCGGCGCATGTCGGCAGGCCCGAGTTCCGCATGGATCGAACCGTCGCGAAACGTGATAAGCGCATGCACCACCGACTGCGGATGGACCAGGACGTCGAGCCGGTCAGGGGGAAGCCCGAAAAGATGATGCGCCTCAATAAGTTCGAGGCCCTTGTTCATCAGCGTGGCGGAATCCACCGAAATCTTGGCGCCCATCGACCAGGTGGGATGCGCCACCGCCTGCTTTGGGGTCGCCTCGGCCATGCGCGCGGCCGTCCATGTCCGGAACGGACCACCGGACGCGGTCAGCGTGTAAGTGCGGATATCATCGGGGTTTCGCCCGTCGAGCAGCTGGTAGAGCGCATTGTGCTCCGAATCGACCGGCAGGATGCGAACATTGTGACGGCGGGAGAGCGCCATGAAGGCGCTCCCGGCACAGATCAGGCACTCCTTGTTGGCCAGCGCAATATCGCTGCCGGAGCGAATGGCGGCGGCCGTGGCTCGAAGTCCGGCAGCTCCGACGATCGCCGAAAGCACCAGGTCGACGCCCTCGCCCGCGGCATCCTCCATGGCGTCGGCGCCGGTCGCGCAGGAAATGCCGGAACCGAACAGATCATCGCGAAGCGCCGAGAAGCTCGCCTTCTCGACCACGATCGCCCGCTTCGCGCGAAGCCGCCTTGCGGTTTCGGCAAGCTTCGCGCTGTTCGAATTGGCGGTGACCGCATGGACCTCGAAACGGTCGGGGTCGGCTGCGATCACGTCGGCGGCGCTGGTCCCGATCGAGCCGGTTGCACCGAGGAGCGTCAGGCGGCGGCTCACGCGGCGGCTCCCGATGCAATGGCGACGTCCGCAGGCAGGGCAAGGATCCTTCCTCCAAGACCAAGGCCCGCGATCAGCCATGCGGTCACCGCAGCGCCGAACAGGCCGTCGACGCGGTCGAGCACGCCGCCGTGACCGGGGATGATGTGCCCCGAATCCTTGACGCCGAAGCGCCGCTTGATAGCCGATTCAATGAGATCGCCGGCTTGGGCCGCGACGGAAAGCGCCGCTGCGAGCGCCAATCCCATGGCAAGCGAACCTGCCCCGGTTACCGCTGCGACGAGCCCCCCTGCGATGACGGCGGCGGCGAGACCGGATAGCGCGCCGGACCATGTCTTCTTGGGCGAGACCCCGACCCATAGTTTGGGTCCGCCGAACCGGCGGCCGCCGAAATAAGCGGCGACGTCGGTAGCCCAGACCACGACCAGGATGAAGAGGATCGCCGTCCATCCAAACGGCTCGGCTTGCCGCAGCACGATCAGTCCCGCGCATGGCGCGGCCACATAGACAAGCCCGAATCCCGTCCACAGGAAGGCCTCGCTGCGATAGCCGGCGACCAGCGCGACGAAAGCAGGGAGCGCGATCAGCCCGATCCCGAGATCGGCGTTCCCCCATTCCACTGCGACCAATCCGGCAAGCAGCAGCAGCAGGCCCGTGATGCGCGCCCAGCCAGGCTCTGTCGCGTCCGTCACGGCCGTCCACTCCCAGAATGCAAGAGCCGCAATCACTGCCACAAAGGCCGCAAACGGTAGCCCGCCAATGACGGTGACAGCCAGCGCGACCGGAGCGAGGAGCGCTGCGGAGAGGACCCGAGTGGTCAGTTCTCGCCGCGCCGCAGGAGCCGACTCAGCCGCCAACGACGCCCCCATAGCGGCGCTCACGCGAGGCATATTCGGCAAGCGCCGCTTCGAACTCGGCATCGCCGAAATCGGGCCACAGGACCGGCAGGAAGATGAACTCCGCGTAGGCCGCCTGCCAGAGCAGGAAGTTGCTGACACGCTGCTCCCCCGACGTGCGGAGGATCAGGTCGGGATCCGGAATCCCCACAGTGTCGAGCGAAAGTGCGAAGGTTTCGTGGCTGATTTCGCCCGGCGTCAGTTCCCCGGACGCCACCCGCTCGGCGATGCGCCTGGCGGCGCGGACGATCTCGTCGCGCGCCCCGTAATTGAAGGCGACGACCAGCTGCAGGCCCGAATTCCCCGCGGTCATCCCCTCGGCCTCGTCGATCAATGCGCGGATGTCGGCGGGCAGCCCGCGCCGCTCGCCAATGACGCGGACGCGGACATCGTTCTGATGCAGTTCGGCGAGATCGGTCCGGACGAAGATGCGGACCAGATTGAAGAGTCCCTCGATCTCTTCGTCGGAGCGCGACCAGTTTTCCGACGAGAAGCTGAAGAGCGTCAGGAACCGGATGCCGCGCCGGCCCGCGAAGCGGACCGTGCGACGCAGCGCTTCAACGCCGCGCCGATGCCCCTCCCCGCGGGGCATCCCCTGAGCGTGAGCCCAGCGGCCATTGCCGTCCATGATGATGCCGACATGCCGCGGCAGCGGCACATGCATGGCCGCGCTGGGCAACGGGTTCGGTTCGACGCCCAAGGGACGATCATCAACGAGTGGCGAGGACCGCGTGGCCAGACCCATTCAAACCTGCACGATCTCTTGCTCCTTGGAGGCGAGCATCTCGTCGATCTCCTTGATCGTCGTATCGGTCAGATTCTGCAGTTCGTCCGACTGCGCGCGCGTATCATCCAGGCTGTGATGGCCGTCCTTCTCAAGCTTCTTCAGGGTGTCCATGCCGTCGCGCCGGACATGCCGTACCGCGATTCGGGCCTGCTCGGCATATTTGTGAGCGACCTTGACCATTTCCTGACGACGCTCGGCGTTCAGCTCCGGGATCGGGATGCGCAGAAGGGTGCCTTCCATGATGGGATTCAACCCCAGATTCGCCTCGCGGATCGCACGGTCGACGGCGCCGGCGAGCTGCTTATCCCAGACCTGCACGGACAGCATCCGGGCCTCCGGCACGTTGATGGTTGCCACCTGGTTGATCGGCATCTGGGTGCCGTAGGCGTTGACCGTCACAGGATCGAGGAGGTTGATCGAGGCCCGCCCGGTCCGCAGTCCCGACAGCTCGGTCTTGAGCACCGACACGGCTCCATGCATGCGTCGGTTGATGTCTTTGAAGTCAAGACCATCGTCCATTTGGCGTTTCCCTGTGGTCCTCCTCCCCCGAGCCGCGCTCAGCCGGCGGAAACAAGCGTACCTACGGCCTCGCCAGCGACTATTCTGGCCAAGGCCCCAGGCTCGTGCACGTTGAACACGATTATCGGCAGTCCGTTATCGCGGGCAAGGGCAAAGGCGGCCGTATCCATGACCGCGAGACCTTTGGAAATCGCCTCCTGGAAGGAGACATGCTCGTAGCGAACGGCTTTCGGATCGAGCCGCGGGTCGGCGGAATAAACGCCATCGACCTGGGTGCCCTTCAACAGCGCGTCGCATTCGAGCTCGAGCGCCCGGAGCGCCGCTCCGCTGTCGGTGGTGAAGAAAGGGTTGCCGGTGCCCCCCGCCAGAACCACGATGACCTTCCGGCTCATGTGCCCGGCCGCCCGCCGGTGCACATATGTCTCGCAGATCGACGGCATCTCGATCGCCGAGAGCGCCCGCGCTTCGAGGTGCTCGCGTACCAGCGCCGCCTCCAGCGCGAGCGCGTTCATAACGGTCGCCAGCATGCCCATGTGATCGCCGGTGACGCGATCACCGCCCTTTGCTGCGATCGCGAGCCCGCGAAAGATATTGCCGCCGCCGATGGCGACCGCCACTTCAGTGCCTCTATGGGCGACGCTGGCGATTTCCTTGGCGAAATGCGATACCGCCGCGTCGTCAATGCCGAAATTGTGCGAGCCCATCAGTGCTTCGCCGGAAAGCTTCAGGAGAATTCTCTTCGGCTTCGGCCTCGGGGGCATAGTGGATCCTCTCGCCTTCCGCCGCACGCTCAGGGCTGTCCGCATAAGCCAAGGGCGCCGACAAGTCACGACGGCGCCCCGGAATTGTTTTCGCGTGCTGGCCGGCTGCGCGCTTAGGCCGCTTCGGCTTCGCGCTCGATCCCTTCTCCCAGTCTGAACACGGCGAAGTCGGTGACGGTCACAGGCGCGCCGATATCCTTTTCGGCATCCCTGAGCACCGCCTCGACCGTCCGGTCCGGAACCATGATGAAGGACTGGTTGAGCAGCACCGCTTCCTCGTAAAACTTCCGCAGCCTGCCCTCGACCATCTTCTCGATGATGTTCTCGGGCTTGCCGGATTCCCGCGCCTGCTCCGTGAA
>DASWKF010000071.1:0-74917 GCA_036396795.1 Gammaproteobacteria bacterium
TCGCCGGCCGGCACCATGAATGGTTCGGGATCTGACTGGAATTCGTAACCGTCGTCGCTGCGCGCGATTCCAATAATCGATCGTCCGTTGCGCAGATGCGAGCGGAACAGCAGGATGTACTGGCCGTTAAGCTTGCATGCCACTCCTCCCCAGCAATAACTAAGCGCGTTTACATGCGGAAACCAACCCGGGTGAAGCCGCTCAGATGAGCGGAAATTGATCAAGTTACCCCGTTTTGGTCAAATTACCTATTAGTTCACAGTATATAAGCTGTTGATTTTGGTGGGCCGTGCAGGGGTCGAACCTGCGACCATCGGATTAAAAGTCCGGTGCTCTACCAACTGAGCTAACGGCCCACGATATGGAAATTTGTTGTTGCAGCTTCCGCGGTACCCATCCGCGGGCGCCCGGCCATAATACCCGATACGCCCTAGGCCTGGTAACGCGTGGGGTCATCGACGCCGGAAGCGGCGAAGCCTTGGCGGCGAAATCTGCATGCATCGCAACGGCCACAGGCTCTGCCCTCTTCGTCCGGCCGATAGCACGACACCGTCAACCCATAGTCGACCCCGAGCTCGGTGCCACAGCGGATGATTCCAGCCTTGCTCAGCATGATCAGCGGCGCCTCGATGGACACCGGCGAGCCTTCGACGCCCTGCTTGGTCGCGAGCCGCGCGAGCGCTTGGAACGCCGCAATGAACTCGGGCCGGCAATCCGGATAGCCCGAATAGTCGACCGCGTTTACGCCGATGAAGATCGCGCTCGCCTTGAGCACCTCGGCCCAGGCGAGCGCGAGGCTCAAAAACACCGTGTTGCGTGCCGGCACGTAGGTGACCGGAATACCTTCACCGCCGTGCTCTGGCACGACGATCCTCGCATCGGTCAATGCCGAGCCGCCGAGATCGCCGATCGGGATCTGCATGATGCGGTGCTCGTGCGCACCGAGCGCCTTCGACACCTGCGCGGCGGCGTCGAGCTCGGTGCGGTGCCGCTGGCCGTAGTCGAAGCTCAAGCTGTAGCACTCGAAGTCACGGTCGCGAGCAATTGCCAGCACGGTCGCAGAATCGAGGCCGCCGGAGAGCAGCACGACCGCCCTAGCCGGCATGGCTCACCCGGCTAGCGTCCGGGCACATCGCCCCACAGCACCTTGTGCAGCTGAACCTGGAGCCTCACGGGCAGCCGGTCCTCGAGGATCCAGCCGGCAAGCTCGTCGGCAGGCAGCTCCTCGTAGCTCGGTGAGAAGAACACCGGGCAGGGAACCTCGATGCGCTCGACGAGCGCCGCACGCGCCCATTCATAGTCGGCGCGGCCGGTGATGACGAGCTTGACGGCGTCGCGCTCGGTCAGGAGCTTGAGGTTCTCCCAGCGGTTGCGCGCGGCCTCGCCCGAGCCGGGCGTCTTCAGATCCACGATGCGGCTGACGCGCGGATCGACGCCGCCGATGTCGAGCGCGCCGCTGGTCTCGAGGCTCACCTCGTAACCGGCATCGCAAAGCGCGGTCAGGAGCTTCAGACAGCGGGACTGGGCGAGCGGCTCACCGCCCGTGACGCAGACGTGCCGGGCCTGAAACTTCGCGGTCTCGGCAAGAATGTCGTCGATCGTCCACCACTCGCCGCCGTGGAAGGCGTAAGCCGTGTCGCAGTAACCGCAGCGCAACGGACACCCCGTCAGGCGCACGAACACGGTCGGCCAGCCGGAGGCAAGCGCCTCGCCCTGGATCGAGAAAAAAATCTCCGTGAGCTTTAGCCGGTCCGTGCTCAGCCGTTCATCCGACCCGATCTTGCGCCATACGCTCCAGGCGTTGCGTCGCCAGCCTCGCGGCGGTCGTGTCGGGGAACTCCCGCACCACACGCTCGAGCGCGGTGCGCGCCGGCGCCCACTGCTTGAGCTCGTAATTGCAGAACCCGATCTTCAGCAGCGCATCGGGGAGCTTGAGCGAGTTCGGGTAATTGTCGACGACAACCTGGAACGCCGGCAGCGCGGTCGTGAACTGCCGCTGCACGTAGTAGGTCTCGGCGAGCCAATACTGCGCGTTGTCGGCCAGCGGGCTCGACGGGAACACCACCAGGAACTGGCGGAAGGCTTCGGCCGACTGCATGTACTGGCCGTTCTTCAGCATGTCGAAAGCCGCCTGGTAGTTGTCCTGGTCGCTGCCGGAGACCGCGGGACGCTGGGCACCCTGGGCCAGCGCGCCGGCCTGGCTCTGATCGATGACCGCGACGGGCGGGTCGACGAACCGCGCCTGGCCCTGCTCTAGCGCCTGAAGACGCTGGTCGACATCGAGATAGAGCTGGCGCTGGCGATTACCGGAATTCTCCGACTCGAAACGCAGCGTCTCTACTTCGCCTCGCAGCGCCTGAGCGTCGGATTGGAGCTGGGCGAGCTGCGTCGACAGCTCGATGAGGCTCTGATTGTCGAGCACGCGCTCGATGCGAATGAGCCGCGCCTCCAGATCGGTCATCCTGAGCATCGCGGGATCTTGCGCCGGTGGAGTCGTCGAGCATCCTGCCAGCATCAAGCCGAGAGCCGGCACGAGAGTCCACAAACGTCTTACCGTCACTGCCATGGTCCACCTCGTCAGTTCGTTTGCCGATACACGAGCTCGACGCGCCGGTTCAAGCTGTAGGCTTCCTCGTCGCTGCCGACCGCGCTGGGGCGCTCCTCACCGTAGCTCACCGTGCTCAGCTGTGCGGCCGCGGCGCCCTGAAGCAACAACGCCCGCCGCACCGCCTGGGCGCGCTGCTCGCCGAGGCCGATATTGTACTCCCGGCTGCCGCGCTCGTCGGCATGGCCCTCGAGCCTCAGCAGCGCACCGCCGCTGGCCGCGAGAAAGCGGCCGTGCGCCGCCAGCATCTCGTTGTATTCGGTGCTGATTTCGCTCTGATCGAAAGCGAAATAGACCACCAGCCGCGACAGCGGCCCTTGCGCTCCCGGCCCCGGCACTTCGCGGAACACCTCGGGACCGCCGGCACCGCCCGCGCCGGAGGTCATTGCGCCGCCGGCGCCCGCGCCGCCGGCTGCGGCCTGATCAGGAAGCGTCGCGCGGTTGCCGCCGCAGCCGAGCAGGATCAGCGTCGCAGCGGCCAGGGTCAGCAGGGTTATTTTACCCATGGATGAATTCCTCAGTTTTGAATTAAAACAATAGCTAATCGCTATCATACAGAAATTACGTTAATTCAGGGACGCGGATAAGGCCCCCAGACCGGCTCGCGGACGTCGCCCGCGACCGCAGCGATGCGCTGCTGAATGCGCCCGTCCGTGCTCACCGAGGCGAGCACGCCCTGCCCCACGTCACGCGTCGCATAGATGATCAGCGCGCCGTTGGGCGCAAAGCTCGGCGACTCGTCCAGGGCCCCGTTGCTCAGGACTTGCGTCAAACCCGTGCGCGGATCGACGACTGCAATTCGATAGTTGCCGCGATCCTGATGAACCACGGCGAGCTGCGTGCCGTCCGGCGACACACGCGCGCGGGCGTTGTAGGCGCCTTCGAAGGTCGCGCGCTCGGCGTTGGCGCCGGCACGCAAGTCGACGCGGTAAATCTGCGGCCCGCCCGAGCGGTCCGAGGTGAAGTAGAGCGAGCCGCCGTCGGGCGCCCAGGCCGCCTCGGTATCGATGGCGGCGCTCTGGGTCAGCCGCGTCAACACCTGCGTCGTCAAATCCAGCACGTAGACGTCGAGATTGCCGCCGTCGCGCGATAGCGTCAGCGCAAGCATGCGGCCGTCCGGCGAGAACGCCGGCGAGCCGTTGACGCCGTCGCGCGCCGAGACCCGGTCGCGGGCGCCGGAGCGCAGGGTCTGAATGTAGATCGCCGACTGCCGTCCCTCGAACGACACGTAAGCGAGCCGGCGGCCGTCCGGCGACCACGAGGGCGACATCAGCGGGTCGGGGGAATCGGCGACGACTTGGGCGTTGGCGCCGTCGGCGTCGGCGACGATGAGCCGGAAACGCTGCCCGCCTTCCTCGCGCTGCTCGGTGATATAAGCGATGCGTGTCGCGAACACGCCGGGGATGCCGGTGAGCTCCTCGTAGATCATGTCGGCGACCCGATGTGCGGTATTGCGCAGCTCGCCGGCCGCGGTCGTCAGGCGATAGCCGACGAGCTGCTCGCCGCGCAGGATGTCGAAGAGTTGGAAGATCACGGTGTAGCGGTCCGGTGCATCCTGCACCACGCGCCCGATGACGAGCACGTCGACGTCGAGAATCTGCCAGTCCTGGAAATTGACCTGCGCCGGATCGGTCGGCCGCGACACCATGTCACTCACCGGGATCGGGGCGAAGCGCCCGCTGCCGCCGAGGTCGGCGGTGACGACCCCGGACACGTCGAGCGGCGACGGCGTGCCGGGCGGCGCCTCCCAGCTGAACGGCACGATCGCCATCGGCACGGGGCGCTCCACGCCGCGGCGTATCTCGATACGCAGCTGCGCGCTCGCGACAGAGCTCAGGGCCAGCGCCGCAATCGCGGCAACCCAGAGCAGCAGGGCGGAAATGGAACGGAATCTAGCGTCGTCGGTCGTCTTCATACATCAGGCATCCGGTTCAAAAATCAATTCTAAACTACGGCTGAACAGCGACGGCGTCGGCGGCTGCGGCAGCGGCGAGGCCCGCTGCACCGCCTGCTCGATCGAACGGATAACGGCGGCGTCGCCGTTGCAGCGGCCGACCTGCACGGCAATGACGTCGCCGCTCGGGATCTGCGTTACGTTGACCTCACACCGCAATCCCGGGCCGGCGGTCGCCGGTGGGATCCAATTCTGCTCGACGCGGCTCTGGATCAGGCGCCGGTACTGGTCGAGCAGGCCCGCCTCCTCGGCCCGGCGGCGATCTTCCTCGGCGGCCATGACGCGCTGCAGCTCGGCCTCCATTTGCGCTCGCTGGCGAGCCTCCTCGGCCTCGCGCGCGAGGCGCTCCTGCTCTTCGCGTTGCCGTTGCTCCGCCTGTTCGCGCTGCCTGCGCTCCTCTTCGAGGCGACGCTGCTCTTCCTCTTCGCGCAGTCGCGCGAGCCGTTGCTCTTCCGCGAGCTGCTGGCGCTCCGCCTCTTCGCGCTGCCGCTGCAGCTCGACGAGCCTGGCCTGCTCCGCTTGCGCCTCCTGCTCGCGCCGCTGCTGCTCCTGGCGCGCGGTTTCGAGCTGCCGTTGCTGCTCCTCGAGCTCGCGGCGCGCGGCCTCGGCCTGCTCCCGTGCCTCGGCCTCCTCCTGCTGGCGGAGCAGAATTTCCGCCTGCTCCTGCTCCTCGATGCGCGCGAGCTCGCTCTCGATCAAAGACTCGTCGACGACCGTCGCCTGGATCGCCACCGACTCCGCCGCCGGCGGGTAGAGTGGATCGCCCGCGCAGCGCACGCCGACCACCAGCAGCACGACGATGATCACATGAAAACCGATCGACAGCAGCGTCGAACGGGAGTGACTGCCGACAGGTGACTCGTTCATGACCGGCTCGCCCTCCCTCAGGGCGACTCGTTCGGCGAAGGATCGGTGATGAAGCCGACCCGCGTGGCGCCGGCGCGCTGCAGCAGCACCATGCCGGTGACGACGCGGCCGTAGGGCACGGCCTGGTCGGCCTTGACGAGCACCGGTGTCTCGGCATTGCGGCGCAGCACCGCGGCGGTGCGCGCGAGCACCGTTTGCTCGTCGATCGGCGATTCATTGTCGTCGCCGATATTGAGATACAGCTGCCCGTCGCGGTCGATGCTCAAAACCAGCGGCTCGTTATCCTGCATGCGCTCGGGATCGAGCGGGTCTGCCGCGGCCTGCGGCAGCTCGACGTCGATGCCCTGGGTCAACAACGGCGCCGTGACCATGAAAATGATCAGCAGCACGAGCATGACGTCGATATACGGCACGACGTTGATCTCGCCCATGAGCTTGCGATGCCGGCCGCGGCTCATGCCATGACTCCGCCGTCGCGGCCGGCGTGGCGCTGCAAGATCGCCGAGAACTCCTCGGTGAAGGTGTCGAAGCGCACCTCGAGGCGGCTGACCTTGTCGGCGTAGCGGTTGAACGCGATCACCGCGGGGATCGCGGCGAACAGACCCATGGCGGTTGCGATCAATGCTTCGGAGATGAAGGGCGCGACCAGCGCGAGCGTCGCGCTTTGCACGTTACCGAGGGCATGGAACGAGTTCATGATGCCCCATACGGTGCCGAACAAGCCGACGTAGGGGCTCGTCGAGCCGACCGTGGCGAGAAACGCGAGGTTGTTCTCGAGGCGATCGACTTCGCGCAGTTGCGACACGCGCATCGAGCGCCGCGCGCCCTCGATGATCTGCTCGGCCGTGATGCCGGTCTGCTTCTTCAGCCGTCCGAACTCGCGAAAGCCCGACTCGAAGATGCCGGCCATGCCGAGCGGCCGCCGGTCCCCCTTGGCGATATCGCGGTACATCGCAGCGAGGTCCCCGCCCGACCAGAATCGGGACTCGAACGTGTTCGCCGCGCCGATCGACTGCTTCAGCATGCGGCTTTTCTCGATGATGACGGCCCAAGACGTCACCGATGCGAGCAGCAACAACGCCAGGACGAGCTGCACGACGAGACTCGCTTGCAGGATCAGCTCGATAAACGAAAGATTCACATTCATAGGCTCAGCTCTTCCAATAGCGCCCCGGGCACGCGCCTCGGTTTGCGTTGCTCCACGTCCATGCAGGCGACTTCCGCCAAGCCTTCGCACAGCAGCTGGCCTTGCGGCGTATCCCGGCGGATCACCTGCTTGAAGATGAACCGCGCGCCGCTGAGCTGCGACAGCTCGGCACTGACGTAGAGCTGATCGTCGAGGCGAGCCGGCCGTTTGAACTTCACCTGCGTTCCCACCAATACGAGCACCACCCCCTGCTCATCCCGCAGGCGGTTGTGCTCGATGCCTTGCGCGCGCAGCCACTCGGTCCGCGCACGCTCCAGAAACCGGAAGTAGCTGGCGTTGTAAACGACGCCCTGCGCATCCGTGTCCTCCAAATAGACCCTCACCGGCAAAATGTATTCGCTCATCGCCGCGCGCCGATTCAGTCGAAAAGCCCCGGCGTGCGCGCCGCTGCCTCGAGCCCGGCGAATTCCAAGCCAAAGTGCTGATACGCGTTGCGGGTCGCGACGCGTCCGCGGGAAGTGCGCTGCAAGAAGCCTTCCTGAATCAGAAACGGCTCGATGACGTCCTCGAGCGTGCCGCGCTCCTCGCCGATCGCCGCCGCCAGGCTTTCGATGCCGACCGGCCCGCCGTCGAATTTCTCTATGACCGTCAGCAGGAACTTTCGATCCATGGTATCGAAACCGTGCGGGTCGACTTCGAGCAGGTCCATCGCGGCGCGCGCGACCTCGGCGTTCACGCGGCCGTCGGCCTTGACTTCGGCGTAGTCACGCACGCGCCGCACGAGCCGGATGGCCACCCGCGCGGTGCCGCGCGAGCGCGAGGCGATCTCACAAGCGCCGGCCGCGTCCATCGGCAGGTCCAATATGCCCGCCGTGCGCCTGGCGATCTGCGCGAGCTCCTCGTGATTATAGAACTCGAGCCTCTGCACGATGCCGAAGCGGTCGCGCAAAGGCGAGGTCAGAAGCCCGGCGCGTGTGGTCGCGCCGACGAGCGTGAACGGCGGCAGGTCGAGCTTGATCGAGCGCGCGCCCGGGCCTTCGCCGATCATGATGTCGAGCTGAAAGTCTTCCATCGCCGGATAGAGCACCTCCTCGACGACCGGGCTCAAGCGGTGGATCTCATCGACGAACAGCACGTCGTTGGCCTCGAGATTGGTCAGGATCGCGGCGAGATCGCCGGGGCGCTCGAGCACCGGCCCCGAGGTCTGGCGTAGATTGACCCCGAGCTCGTTGGCGACGATGTGGGCCAAGGTGGTCTTGCCGAGCCCGGGAGGCCCGAAGATCAAGGTGTGGTCCAGCGCCTCGCAGCGGTTGCGGGCCGCGGTGATGAAGATCCGCATCTGGCTCTTGACGCGTGCCTGACCGACGTAGTCGTCGAGCCGTTTCGGCCGCACGCTGCGGTCGAAGAGCTCGTCCTCGCGCGTCCCCGCGGTAGCCACCAAGCGTGCTTCTTCCGTCATTTTTCCTGCTCGTTCCAAAAAACCTAGCCGTCGTGCACTCGTTTCAAGGCCTCTCGAATCAGGTCCTCGGCGCTGAGCTTCGCCGTGTCGAGGCCCTTGAGCATCCTAACAGCCTCGGTCGGCTTGTAACCGAGCGCCATCAGCGCGCCGTGCGCCTCGGTCTCGGCATTGCCCGGCCGCGTGCCGCCGTTGGCGCCCGCGGCCTCCTCGAGCGGCAGGCGGTCGGCCATCTCCACGAGCAGCCGCTCGGCGGTCTTGCGGCCGACACCGGGCAAGCGCGTCAACATCGCCGCGTCCTTGTCGCGCACGCAGCGGCGGAAACCCTCCACCGTGATGCCGGAGAGCACGCCGAGCGCGATCCGCGCGCCGACACCCGACACCTTGAGCAGATTTCTGAACAGCGCGCGCTCGGATTCGGACGCAAACCCGTAGAGAATGTGCGCGTCCTCGCGCACCACCAGGTGCGTCACGAGCTGTAACGGCTCGCCGACCTCGGGCAGGCCGTAGAAGGTCGACATCGGCGCCTCGATCTCGTAGCCGACCCCGCCGACGTCCATGACCAGCCACGGCGGCCGCTTGGAGATAAGCGTGCCTTTGAGAAAACCGATCATGAGCGCGCCGCCGCGGCGTTGATCATGGCCTGGGCGCCCCGCTCGTGAGCGTGACACAGCGCCGCCGCCAGCGCGTCCGCAGCGTCGGGCTCGGGCTCCGACTCCAAGCAGAGCAGCATCTTGACCATGTGCTGCACCTGCGCTTTTTCGGCCGCGCCCCGACCGACGACGGCTTTTTTGATATGCCGCGCCGCGTATTCGTATACCGGCAGATCGGCGATGAAGGTCGCGCACAGCGCTGCGGCGCGCGCTTGGCCGAGCTTGAGCGCGCTGTCGGCGTTGCGGTGCACGAAGACGCGCTCGATCGCGACCACGTGGGGTCGATATTCGTCGACGAGCGTGGAGAGAGTCAGGAAGATCTGCCGCAAGCGGTTGCCGTGCTCGCCGCTGGTGCGAATGGAGCCGCAGCGCACAAGGGTCGTCCGCGGCCCGAGCGCATCGACGATACCGTAACCCGTGAGCTGCGAGCCCGGGTCGATTCCGAGGATGCGCGTGAGCTGCGTCACCGCGAACCTCGCCGCGCCCGTCGCTGGATGCTCATGCCGACTCCGCCAACAGATTCTCGGGGATGTCGGCGTTCGAATGCACCTGCTGAACGTCGTCGAGCTCGTCGAGAACGTCGAGCAGCCGCAGCAGCATCTCCGCTTCCCTGAGCCCGACCGGCACGGACGTCGCGGCGCGCATCGTCACCTCGGCGTGCTCGGGTGTGAGCCCCGCTTTTTGCATCGCCTCGCGCAGCGACTCGAAGCTCCCGGGCTCGCCCAGCACGTCGATGGAGCCGTCAGCGTTGCCGACGACGTCGGTCGCGCCGGCCTCGATCGCCGCTTCCATGAGTTTCTCCTCGTTGCTGCCGCTCGGATAGCTCAGCAATCCCGTATGCGTGAACAGATACGCGACCGAGCCGTCCGCCCCGAGATTGCCGCCGTGCCGGGAGAACGCATGCCGCACCTCCGCAACCGTGCGGTTGCGATTGTCCGTCAGGCAATCGACCATGATCGCGACACCGCCCGGGCCGTAGCCCTCGTAACGCACTTCCTCGTAGGCGGCACCCTCATCGTCGCCGGTGCCGCGCCGGATCGCACGCTCGATGCTGTCTTTCGTCATGCTCTGCGCCTTGGCTTTGGCGATCGCCGCACGCAGCCGCGGATTAGAGCCTGGGTCGCCGCCGGATGCGCGCGCAGCGACGCTGATCTCGCGGATCAACTTGGTGAACAACTTGCCGCGCCTGGCATCCTGCGCGCCCTTGCGAAAACGGATATTGGCCCATTTGCTGTGGCCGGCCATCTAGTCACCACTCTCGAATAGCCGCCGCGGGCGCCGTAACCGCCTCGCGCGTGCCCGGCCCGGGCTCCCCAGCCCGTGCCGTTGTGCCGTAACTCCAATGCCGACAAGCGCCGCGCGCCTGCCCGCGCCTATCATAACGGGATTTCTGAAGCCGAACATCCGCGAGGCGCGGGAGCCGGCCGTGCTCGTGCCTAGCGGTTGATCGCGTGGATGGCGCGCTTGTCGGCGGCGAGCGCCGCCTCGTGCAGCGCCTCGGTCAACGTCGGATGCGCGTGCACGGTCCGCTGCAGGTCCTCGCCGGAGGCAGAAAACTCCATCGCCAGCACGGCCTCGGCGATCAGCTCGCCGGCCAAGGGGCCGATGATGTGCACGCCGAGCAGCTTGTCGTCTTCCTCGGCGGACAACAGCTTGACGAAGCCTTCGGTCTGCTCCATGCCCTTGGCGCGGCCGTTGGCGCCGAAAGAAAACGTGCCGACCTTGTAGCGCGTGCCATCGGCCTTGAGCGCGTCCTCGGTCTTGCCGACCCAGGCGATCTCGGGCGCCGTATAGATCACCGACGGGATCACGTCGTAATTGACCTCACCGAACTTGCCCGCGATCAAGTCCGCGACCATGATGCCCTCTTCCGTCCCCTTGTGCGCGAGCATCGGCCCGCGCACGACGTCACCGATGGCCCAGACGTCCGGGAGACTCGTGCGGCATCGCTCGTCGACCTCGACGAAACCGCGCGCATCGAGCTTGAGATCGACGCCGTCGCCGAGCAGCTTGTCGGTGTACGGGCGGCGGCCGACACAGACGATGAGCTTGTCGACGTCGCGCGTTTGCTCTTGGGAGCCGTCCGTATATCGGACGCGAACGCCGCCGTTGCCGGCTTGCGCGCCCGTGACCTTGGCGCCGAGGCGGATGTCGAGCCCCTGACGCTTGAAGTGCCGCGTGGCGTCTTTGGAGATCTGAGAATCGACCATGGGCAGCAAGGCGTCGAGCGCTTCCAGGATCACGACCTCGGCACCGAGCCGGTGCCAGACGCTGCCGAGCTCCAGCCCGATGACGCCGGCGCCGATGACGCCGAGCCGCGCGGGGACCTCCGAGAACTCGAGCGCATCCTGGGAATCGACGATGCGCTCGCCGTCGAACGGCGCGACCTTGAGCTCGATAGGCGTCGAACCGGTTGCAATCACCACGTGCTTGGCGCGCAGCGTCTTGGCGCCGCCGTCGCCGCCCTCGACCTCGACCGCATTCCCGGCGAGCAATCGCCCGTGACCTTGAAACCCGACGACGCCGTTGGATTTGAACAGGCTTGAGATGCCGCCGGTCAGTTGCTTGACGATGCCGGACTTGCGTGCCTGCATCTGGGTGACATCGATCGTAACCGCGCCGACGCCGATGCCGTGCTTGGCGAACTCGGAGCTCGCGCGATGATAGAGCTCCGAGGATTCGAGCAACGCCTTCGACGGAATGCACCCGGCGTTCAGGCAGGCGCCGCCGAGGCTGCGGCTGCCGTCGTGATTCCGCCAGGCGTCGACGCATGCGACCCTGAGGCCGTTCTGCGCGGCTCGAATGGCCGCCGGATAACCCGCCGGCCCGCCGCCGATGACGACGACGTCGAAATCCTGCTCACTCATGCATCTACACCTGCAGCACCAGGCGCGCCGGATCCTCCAGGACCTCTTTCAGCGCGACGAGAAACCGCACTGCGTCGCGGCCGTCCACGAGACGGTGATCATACGTCAGTGCGACATACATCATCGGTCGCACCTCGACTTGGCCTTCGATCGCGACCGGCCGCTCCTGGATCTTGTGCATGCCCAGAATGCCGCTCTGCGGAGGGTTCAGAATCGGCGTCGACATCAGCGAGCCGAAGATGCCGCCGTTGGTGATCGTGAAGGTCCCGCCGGTCAGCTCGTCCATGTTGATGGCGCCCTTGCGCGCGCGCTCGCCGAAATCGGCGATCGCGCGCTCGATCTCCGCCGGGCTCTTCGCTTCCGCGTCGCGAATGATCGGCACGATCAAGCCGCGGTCGGTCGATACGGCGACGCCGATATCGAAAAATTCGTGATAAACGATGTCGTCGCCGTCGAGACTGGCGTTGAGCACCGGATGTTGCCGCAAAGCCTCGATCGAGGCTTTGACAAAAAACGACATGAAGCCGAGCTTGATGCCGTGACGCGCCTGGAAGTCCTCGCCATAGCGGTGCCTGAGCTCGACGACGGCCGACATGTCGATCTCGTTGAAGGTCGTCAGCATCGCCGCCGTCTGCTGCGCCTCGACGAGGCGCTCGGCGATGCGCGCCCGCAGCCGCGTCATCGGCACGCGCTGCTCGACGCGCGCGCCGGCGTCGAAAACCTGCGCCGGCGCGGGCGCCGAGTGGCTTTCCTCGGCACCGCCGGTGTCCGCGCCGGCCGACTTGATGTAGCTCAGGACGTCGCCTTTGGTGACGCGTCCTTCACGGCCCGTCCCGGCGATCGCCGAGGCATCCAGGTCGTGCTCTTCGACCAGGCGGCGGGCGGCGGGCCCGAGCCGGTCGCTCTGGTCGCCCGGACTCGCCGCGCGCGGCGGCTCGGCAGCCGGCCGCGGCGCTGCGGACTCGGCCGGTGCCTCTCCGGGCTCGAGCAAGGCGAGCACCTGGCCGCTCGTGACCGTGGCGCCGTCCTCGACCTTGATCGCGGTCAGGACCCCGTCGCTGGGTGCCGGCACCTCGAGCACGACCTTATCGGTCTCGAGATCGACCAGATTCTCGTCGCGGCGAACGGCATCGCCGGAGCGCTTGTGCCACCCGACCAGAGTCGCGTCGGTCACGGATTCCGGCAGCTGGGGTACCTTGACCTCGATGGTCATGCCTGCGCTCGACCCGGCGCCCTTGGCTTGACGCCTTTGGATGCGTCCGGATCCGTGGTCAGCGCCGCATCGACGAGCCCCTGCTGCTGTATGACGTGCAGCTTGTGGATGCCGGATGCCGGCGCAGCGGCGCCGGGCCGGCCCGAGTAGAAAAGCTCCTGCTTGGCGCTCAAAGGTTCCTGCAGGCGATGCCGAATCTGATACCACGCGCCCTGATTCTGCGGCTCCTCCTGGCACCAGACGATCTCGACGGCCTGGCGATAGCGGCCGATCACTTCGGCGTAGCGCTCGACCGGGAAAGGATAGAGCTCCTCGATCCGGACGACCGCGACGTCCTCGAGCTGCTTCTCGTTACGCGCCCGCACGAGATCGTAGTAAACCTTGCCGCTGCAAAATACCAGCCGCCGGACCTGCTTGGGCTCGATCGATTGCGTCTCGTCGATGACGGGATGGAAAGTGCCTCCGGTCAAGTCGTCGAGCGTGGACACCGAGGCGCGATGCCGCAGCAGGCTTTTCGGCGTCATGACGATCAGTGGCTTGCGTGCCGAGCGCCGCATCTGCCGACGCAGCAAATGAAACATCTGCGCCGGCGTCGAGGGCACGCACACCTGCATGTTGTGCTCGGCGCAAAGCTGCAGGAAACGCTCGAGCCGGGCGGAGGAATGCTCGGGCCCCTGACCCTCGTAGCCGTGCGGCAGAAACAAGGTCAAGCCCGAATACCGGCCCCACTTCGCTTCCCCGGAGCTGATGAACTGATCGATGACGACCTGCGCGCCGTTGACGAAATCGCCGAATTGCGCCTCCCAGACGACCAGGCAATCGGGCGAGGCCGTGCTGTAGCCATACTCGAAACCGAGCACCGCCTCCTCGGAAAGCAGCGAATCGCCGATCGTCGCAGCGCCGGCATCGTCGCCTACGTGCTCCAGCGGCACGTAGACGCGCCCGTCGGTCTGATTGTAAAACGCCGCGTGACGGTGGAAGAAAGTGCCGCGCCGGGTATCCTGGCCGACGAGGCGCACGCGAAAGCCCTCCGCCAGCAGGCTCGCGTAGGCGAGCGTCTCGGCGAATCCCCAATCGAGCTCGAGCGCGCCCGCGGCCATCCGCAGCCGGTCGTCGACAACGCGCTGCACGCGCGGGTGCAGCTTGAAGTCGTCCGGTACGGAGGTGACGATCTTGCTCAAACGCTCGAGCTCATCGGCCGAGACCGTGGTGTCCACGGGATCACCGAGATCGCCGAGATATTTGCTCCAGTCGGTCGTGTACTGATTGCCGATCATGCCGAGGCAAGCCTCATTCGGGCAGAGGGCCTCGTCCAGGCAATCTCGATACGCCTGCGCCATGGCCTCGAGGTCGTCTTCAGATACCGTGCCTCTCTCGACGAGCAGCTTGCCGTAGAGCGAGCGCGTCGTCGGATGGCGCCGGATTGTGTGATACAGGACCGGCTGGGTCGCGGCCGGCTCGTCGGCCTCGTTATGACCCAAGCGACGATAGCAGACGAGGTCGATGACGACGTCCTTGTGGAACGCGCGCCGGTAGTCCAGAGCCAGACGCATGATCGCCACGGCCGCCTCGGGATCATCGCCGTTGACGTGAAAAACCGGCGCCTCGATCATTTTGGCGACGTCCGAGCAATACGGCGTCGAGCGCATATCCTGCGTGTCGCTGGTGGTGAAGCCGATCTGATTGTTGATGACGAGGTGCACGGTGCCGCCGGTGGAAAAATGCCGCGCCTGCGACAGCTGCAGCGTCTCGGCGACTACGCCCTGGCCGGCGATGGCCGCGTCGCCGTGCACGAGCACCGGCAGAATCATGTCGCCGGTGCGATCGCCGCGGCGATCCTGGCGCGCCCGTACCGAACCTTCGACGACGGGATTGACGATCTCCAGGTGCGACGGATTGAACGCCAGGACGACGTGCACGTTGCCGCCGGCCGTGCGGATATCGGCCGAGAATCCCATGTGGTATTTCACGTCCCCGGAACCCGCAAGGCCCGCGAGCTCATAGGTGCCTTCGAACTCCGAAAACAGCTCCTGCGGTGACTTGCCGAGCACGTTGATGAGGACGTTGAGCCGGCCGCGGTGGGCCATGCCGATGACGATTTCGTGCACGCCCTGCTCGCCCGCGCGTTGGATCAGATCGTCGAGCATCGGGATCATGCCCTCGCCGCCTTCGAGCGAGAAGCGCTTTTGTCCGACATACTTGGTGTTCAGGTAGCGCTCTATGCCCTCGGCCCGATTGAGGCTCTCGAGCACGGTCCGCTGCTCGTTGCCGCTGAAGCTCAAGCTGGCCATGAGGGTCTCGAAGCGCTCGCGTATCCAGAGGCGCTCGCGCGCCCGCGACACGTGCGCGAACTCGGCGCCGACCTTGCCGCAGTAGATGCGCTTCAGCAGCGAGAGGATGTCTCGCAGCCGCATGCGGTTCTTGCCGGTGCCGGCGAGCCCGCCGGCGAAGAACTCCGTGTCGAGATCCGACTCGTCGAGGCCGAGATAGTCGAGCTTGAGCACAGCCGGCACGTGCCGCTGCCAAAGCCCGAGCGGATCCAGATCGGCGATCTGATGGCCGCGCATGCCGTAGACCTGAATCAGGCGTGAGACCGCCGCCTGTTTCTCGCTGGCCGGTTGCGCGACGGCGGCGGCGGGGCTGCCGTTGCGCCGCCTGCCGCGCGGCGACTGCAGCCGCCTGCCCAACGCCTCCAGCAACGGCCCGTGCGCGACGTCTCGGGATGCGCCGTCGCCGAAGCTCGCGAACAGGCCCCGCCAGGCCGGCGCGACGCTCGCGGGGTCCTCGAGGTAGGCCTCATACAAGGCCTCGACGTAGGGTGCGTTAGCGCCGTGCAGCGGCGATGAAGCGTATTGGCGCTGAAGCTCTGTGCTCATACTGATTGGCCCGGTTCGGAATGGGCTGCATCAAAAGTATATGGGTGGCTCGGCCGGTCGCTTCAAGCTGGGCGACCGTTCATGTTAGCCGAACGGTCGCGAACTTTACACGCTGCGCGGCCGAACTTGAGGCTCGGTTCGCAGCGCCCTCAGATCAGCGCGCCCAGCAGCCACCACTCGTAGCCGATCAGGGCGAGGTAGGCGGCGAGGAACCAGTGCATGAGCGCGCTGACGCGGATGATTCTGAAAACCCTCGCCCTCGAGAGCGCCACCAGCACCAGCACGCCGAAGCCGGTGAGGCCCATTTTCACGCTCGCGAACAGCGCCGGATGGTCCGCGAGCAGAAAGGCCAGCAGCGGATTGGCCTCGTTCGCGCCATGCATCAGCAGCGTCAGGGTCAGGAAGGCGTCGGTCACGCTCAGCAGCAGAATCATCAGGGACATGAACAGCAGGTGCGGCTCGTGCCAATCGACCAGAGCGGCGCCCTCGCCCTGCCGACGCCCGCCGCGACGGCGCGGCGTCAGACCGCCCTGCAAGAAGGTCCACGTGCTGAGCCGGCGGCGGTCGTAGCCGATGCGGCGTTCGAATTCTCGACCTAGACGTACAGCCTGTGCGCTTTGCACCGGTTCTCTCCAGCCAATCCCACTGAGGCCGGAGCGTACCGGCATCCTCGACAATGCGAAATCAGGGCTTCCGCGTTGCTGCGGCGGCAGGCCGATTAAAGCAGGATTGCCGGTCCGATTTCCAGTCGGGTTGTAAAAAGTTTCGACGCTGCGCCGCCGTCACTCGGCGGGCGTTTGCGTCTCGCGCAGCAGATAGGCAATGAGGTCGCGCCGATCCTCGGCCGAGGATAAGCCTGCGAACACCATGCTCGTGCCCGGCACGAAGCTCGAGGGGTTTGCGAGCCAGGCGTCGAGGGCGCGCGGCGTCCAAGTCAACCGCGCGTCGCGCAGGGCCTGAGAGTATTCGAAATCTTCGTCGGTCGCCGCGCGGCGGCCGAAAACGCCGCTCAGGTTCGGCCCGAGCAGGGCCGGCTCGCCCGCGCGAAACGTGTGGCAAGCCACGCAGGCGAGGCTCAAGACCTCGCCGCGCTCGAGATCCGCGGCGGCAAACGCGGGCTCCGCGAGATACTCCTCGGCGGTCTTGACGGGTCCGACATCGAACGCCGCCGCGGTCGGCGCCGCCGACGGGGCGGGCATCCCGGCATCGCCGCCCGGCGCCGCGGGCGAGCAGCCGAGCGCGGCGGCCGCGGCGGCCGCGGCTGTGAGCTTCCATACCATCTGGCCGGCGATTATAGACGAAGCCTCAGAGCGACCAGGTGAAGGCCAGCTGCGCTGAAACGTCGGGGGCGGCACGCGTGATCAGATCTTCGTTGAGGCTGAGCGTCAGACGCCGGCGCGCATCGACCGCCCACCAGCCGCCGACGCTCGCCTGCACGGCAACGTCGCCGAGCTCCTCGAGGCCGCTGTGGTAAAAGGCCGAGTGAAAATCGAGCTGCCCCTTGAGGCCGACGTTGGCGAACGGCTGCCAGCTCAGACCCGCCATGCCGAGCGCGACCCAGTCGCGGCTGCGGCTCGCAAAATGCTCCGGCTCGCCGAGCTTGAGGAGCCCGGCACCCCAGAACCAGCCAACCGGATGCCCGCGCCAGCGCGTTGTGCTGGTGCGCACCGCGGTGACAGCCGCGTCTGTCCCGCCGCTGCCTGCGAGGATATCCTCGTCGCCGGTGGGCAGCTTCAGCGTGAGCTTGAGCAGCCAGTCGTCGTTGCCGCCGAAGCCGCGGGCGGCGCTGAGCTGCAGATCGCCGATTCCCTGGCCCGACTGGCTGCGGAAATAGCTGATCGTCGCGCCGTCGTCGTAGAACAGCTGCAGCTCGTCCTCGGGTCGCTGGTTGCGATTGCCGTCCGGCAGGTCGAGCGCCGAATGCCAGGCGTCGATGAGATCGTCGAACAACCCGCCCGACTGGCGCACCAGCGGCAGCTCGCCCGCTATGATCCAGCCCCCCGCGAGGCGCCGGCGGTAGACGAGCCCGGCCCGCCAGGTCTCGCCGTCCAGGATCACTCGTTCCTCTCCGGCCTGCGAGATACGGAAGTTGTTGGCGACGTCGCCGCTGAGCGTCAGCTCCGCTACTCCGTCGGGCGCCGATTCCCAGGCCGGCACGCCGAAAATCGCGATCATCGGGCTCAAGTTCCTCGAGCGCATCGGTTCGGTCAGCGGCTCCGCGGCGGCGGACGCCGCCGCGAGGGCGGCCAGGCACAGCGCCGCGCGATGCACGAGCGGAGCGATCACCGGCGTCGTTTCTCGACGATCAGAACTTCATAGCGCCCGTCCGGGCCGATCGTCCACGAGCTGACCGCGCCCGTGAGCGAGACGATGGCCCAGCCGAAGAGTGCCGCGAAAAAGCCGCTGACCTCGAAACCGTCGAGCAGCGCCGCGACCAGACCGAACATCGCCGCGTTGACGACGAGCAGGAACAGCCCGAAGGTCACGATCGTGATCGGCAGGGTGATCAGCACCACCAGCGGCCGCAAGAGGCCGTTGACGACGCCCATGAGCAGCGCGGCCAGCAGCAGCGAGCCCGGGCCTGCGATCACGATGCCCGGCAGCAGCACGGCCGCCAGCGCCAACCCCAGCGCGTTGATCAGCGTTCGGACGACAAACCCCTGCATGCGCGCGACGCCTCCTGTGACGACGCTGGGTGGACGGTTCGGCCGGCAGGCCCCGATTCACGGGCCGCTGGCATTGTAGAACAGAGGCGGTACCATTGCGCCTTCGATTCACCAGGCTTGCATCATGAGACTGAAGCTGTTTGTGGTTCCGGCGATTCTCGCCGCCTCTGCTTGCTTAGCCGCCTGCGACGAAGGCCGCGTGAATCCGCCGGATGCCGGTGTGCGAGTGGTGCACGCCGCGCCGAATCTCGGACCGGTCGTCTTCAGGCGCGTGCAGGCCAACGCGACGACGTTGAACTACAGAGTCAGCGCCGGGTTCAGCTTCGACGTCGACGAATACACCTTTAGTCTTTCGCTGCTCGCGATCGACGGCTCGGTCGACGATACCTTGACGTTTACGCGGGAGCTCGTCGAGGGCTCCGAATACACCTTCCTCCTCCGGGAGGTCGGCGGCGTTCCGCAGGTGCGCGTCACCGAGACGGACGCGCCCGGCTCCTCCGTCGGCGCCGGCAACAGCCGGCTCGCGGCGATTCACGCCGCGCCGTCTTTCGGCCCGATCGATTTCTTCGTCGACGCCCCCGGTTTCGATCCTAGCGCCGCGACGCCGTGGGGCAGTATCGACTACGACGAAGACATCCTGCCTGAGGCCTTCGCCGCAGCGAACTACGAGATCGTGCTGACGGAGGCCGGCAACCCGGCCAACGTGTTGCTCAGAAGCGAGCAATTTGCGCTCGGCGGCTCGCAGAATCTCGTCCTCGTCATCATGGATGGCGCGGGCCAGGGCCTGGCACCGATCGCGATCACGGTCGTCGGCGCAGGCGATGCCGAGCTCGTCGACGGCAATCTCGATCCGGGCATCCGAGTCATCAATGCCGTGGACGGCGGCGGCGCGATCGACGCCGGCATCGACACGGAGCTCGACCCGCCGGTGATCGCCAACGTGGCTTCCCTGACGATGTCGGACTACGCGACGATCCCGGCGGGCGATCACGAGCTCAACGTCACGCCCGCGGGCAACCCCGGTGTGCTGGAGACCGAGGCAGCGTTCACGGCGCCCCTTGGACGCCTGGGCACCTGGCTCGTAAGCGGCGAGCCCGGCACGGTGTTTGCCGGCTTCGACGTCGACGACCGACGCGTCCTGCCGAACGAAGCCAAGCTCAATCTCTACGACGGCAGCACCGAGTTCGACAACGTCGACGTCTTCATCGTCGAGCCGGGCACCGATATCGACGGCGTCGATCCGACCATGGTCACCGGGGCTCTCGGAACGCGTGTGTTGGGCCGCCGCTTCGTGCCGGGAAACTACGAGCTGATCTTGCGGGAAACGGACACCGACAGCGTCGTCGGCGGGCCGGTGGACATCTCCCTGGCCGACGGCGGCTACTATTCGGTTCTGCTGACGAACGCGGCGGGCGGCGGAGCTTTGGACGTCACGCTGCTCGACGACTTCACTGTCGCGCCCTAGAGCCTGCCTGGAATCCTTGCCGCGGAGCGTGTTCGCGCCGGCGGAGCGACCAGCTGAGGCGCGATAGCTATGGCAACGGCTATGGGTGAGCACGGATTCCTCCTCGACGCATTCGTCTTTCTCGCCGCGGCGGTGGTGGTCGTGCCGCTCGCCAAGCGTGGCGGGCTCGGCAGCGTCCTCGGCTATCTCCTGGCCGGCGTCGCGATCGGGCCCTTCGGCACCGCGTTCGTCAGCGATCCCGAGGACGTACTGCACTTCTCCGAGGTCGGCGTCGTCCTGATGCTGTTCCTGATCGGGCTGGAGCTGCAGCCGGCCGTGTTGTGGCGCATGCGCAAGCCGGTCATCGGTCTCGGCGGCGCGCAGGTCATCGTCACCGCAGCGGCGATCGCCGCGGTCGCGGTGTCGCTCGGGCAAGGCTGGCGCGCGGGTTTGACCGTCGGCATGGCGCTGGCGCTGTCGTCGACGGCGATCGCATTGCAGATTCTCAAGGAGAAGCGGCTGCTCGAGTCGGTCAGCGGCGAATCGACTTTCGCCGTGCTGCTGTTCCAGGACATGGCCGTAATACCGATGCTCGCGTTACTGCCGTTATTCGGCACGGGCGGCCCGGACATGAGCACGGCGCTGCTCGACGGTATGCCGGCCTGGCTGCACCCGGTGGTCGTCGTCGGCGTGGTGGTCGCGATCGTCGTCGCCGGGCGCTACTTGCTGCAACCGCTGTTTCGTTGGATCGCGGCGACCGGCCTGCGTGAGATCTTCACGGCGTTCTCGCTGTTTCTCGTCATCGGCATCGCGTTGCTCATGCAGGGCATCGGGCTGTCGGCGGCGCTCGGCACCTTCCTCGCCGGCGTGGTGCTCGCGGATTCCTCCTATCGGCATGAGCTCGAATCCAATATCGAGCCCTTCAAGGGATTGCTTCTGGGCTTGTTTTTCATCTCGGTCGGCATGTCGATCAACTTCGAGCTGCTCGCCGCGGATCCGGCGGGCCTGCTCGGCCTCGTCGCCGGGCTGATTCTGCTAAAGCTCGCGATTCTGGTGCTGCTCGGCCGCGCCTTCGGGCTCGCGTTGCGCGAGATCATCGTGTTTGCATTCCTGCTGGCGCAGGGCGGCGAGTTTGCATTCGTGCTGTTTCAGTTCGCCGTCGGCCAAGGCGCGATCGCCGCCGATCTCGCACAACGCTTGACGTTGGTGGTGGCGCTGTCCATGGTCGCGACGCTGCTGCTCATGATCGTCAACGACCGGCTGATTCAGCCGCGCCTCACGCGCGCTCCGTCGCGGCGCGCGCCGGACGTCATCGAGCCCGAGGACAACAGCGTGATCATTCTCGGCTACGGGCGCTTCGGCCAGATCGTCGGCCGCCTATTGAGGGCCAGCGGAATCGGGCTCACGGTGCTCGACAACGACCCGGACCACATCGACGTGCTGCGCCGCTACGGCCACAAGGCCTTTTACGGCGACGGCTCGCGCGTCGACCTGCTGCACGCGGCGGGCGCCGAGCGCGCACGGTTGTTGATACTCGCCATCGACGATCCCTCGGCCAACGTCCGTACCGTGAGACTGACGCGGGAGCGCTTCCCGCACCTCAAGATTCTCGCACGCGCCCGCGGCCGATTGCATGCGTTCGAGCTCATGTCCGCCGGCGCCGACGTCATCGTGCGCGAGACCTTCCATTCGGCGCTGAGGCTCGGCCGAGAGGCGCTGGTGCTGCTCGGCAACACGCCGGCCGCTGCGAGCCGCAAGGCGAGTACCTTCGAGCAGCACGACACGGGAACCCTCGCCCAGGGATACGAGATTTACGACGACGAGGCTTCGCTGATCGAGTTCATACGCCAGTCGCGCGAGGAGCTCGATGAGCTGTTCCGCGCCGACCGCGAAGGCATCGATCACGACTCGCCGCCCGGTTAGGCGGAGTGAGGGTGTCGCACGACGCGGGAGTGGGGGCATAGGCCCTCTCAGTCAGAGTTTCACATTCCTTCGAGGACCTATGCCCCCACTCCCGCGTCCTCCAGGCTGCGGTGGTGGCATGGGGGCGTGAAGACGGGGGCATTGGTGCTCGAAGGAGTGCGAAGCTCCGACTGAGAGGGCCAATGCCCCCGTCTTCACGTCGTGCGACAACGCTAGGCGCGCAATGCGGCGAGCACGCGGTCCGGCGTGAACGGCACGTGCCGCAAGCGCACTTGCGTTGCGTCGGCGACGGCGTTTGCGATCGCCGCCGCGGTCGGACCTTGCGCCGCTTCGCCGGCGCCGGCGAAAGGCAGCTCCGGGCGGTCGATGAGCACGACCTCGACTTCCGGGACTTCCACGAAGGTCAAGATCGGATAGCTCGCCCAATCGACGCTCTCGATGCGGTCGGCCGTGAACCTGACCTGCTCCTTGAGCGTCCAGCTCGCGGATTGCACGATGCCGCCTTCGATCTGGTTGCGCACGCCGTCGGGATTGATCGCCTGGCCGACGTCGGTAACGGCAAACGCCCGCAGCATGCGAATCTGGCCGTTGTCCGGATTGACACTGACGTCGACGACCAGCGCTACGTAGCTGCTCGAGTTCTTGTATTTAGCGAACGCGACGCCGCGGCCGATGCGTCCGGGTCCGCTCGCGGGCGGCGCCGCTGCTGCGAGATCGCGCACCGCCATCAGGGCTTCGCGGCCGCGCTCGTCCTCCAGATGCCGCAGGCGAAACTCGAACGGGTCGGCGCCGACAGCGCGCGCGATCTCGTCCATGAACGACTCGATCGCAAACACGTTACCGTAGGCACCGAGGGAACGCAGCGCCGAGTTGCGCAGCGGCGGCTCGAGCACCAGGTGCTCGACCACGCGTTGATCGGGGAAGCGGTACAGCGGCACGCCGTTGCGGTCGGCGCCGCCGGTAGGCTGCCGGCCGTCGCTCACGGGCGGCAGGGGCATCGGATCGGCCTTCTCGCGAGCGGCCAACACACCGCCGGCGTCCTCCCCTCCGGACGGCCGGGTCGAGTGGCTGCAGCTCCAGAGGTCGTAGCGCCAGCGCACGATACGATCGCTCGCATCGACGCCGGCCGAGACCTGCAAGCTCATCGCCGATCCGTAGGGCTCGTAACGAAACTCGTCCTGGCGCGACCACAACATGCGCACCGGCCGGCCTTCCAGCGCGCGCGCGACCAGGGCGGCGTCGCAGGCGACGTCGTCGGCGCCGTTGTGCCCGTAACAGCCGGCACCGTCGGCGTGGATGCAACGAACCCGCGACTCGGGCAGGCCGAGCACCTCGGCGATCGCGCCGCGCAGCGGGTACGGCCCCTGGGTATGGCTCCATATCGTCATCGTCGAGCCGTCCCACTGGGCGATCGCGCATGACGGGCCGAGGGACGCGTGCGCCAGAAACGGCCGCGAATACTCGGCCTGAAACTCGCGGACCACCTCGGCGCCGCCGGGCGGCGTCTCGCTGATCACCGAATCCTCCGTCGGCAGCTGTCTGAGCAGCGCGGGCAGCGCGTCGGGACCGGGGTATGCCTTGGGCGCTCGCCACCGCGTCGCCCGGCGTAACGCCTCCGCGGCGGCGATCGCCTGCTCCTCGCGCTCGGCGACGACGGCGAGAAAATTGCCGTCGCGGACGACTTGCAGCACGCCGGGCATGCGGCTCACGGCGGCATCGTCGATGGAGACGATCTCACTGACGGCCATCTCGCCGCGGACGACGCGCGCGTGCGCCATTCCCGGCAGGCGAACGTCGTGGATGTAAGCGGGCTCGCCGCAGAACTTCGCCGGCAGGTCGACCCTCGGCTGCGGCGAGCCGACATAGCGGTGCTCGGTGTGGGGCTTGGGCGCCGCGCTGCCGTCGGCCTCGGCATTGAAGCCGTCGTCGGACAAAAGCTCCCAGTAGCTGACGGCGGCGCCGCCGCCGTTGGCACGAACCACGCCGTCGGCGACGCTGAGCTCGCGCGCGTCGACGCCGAGGCGCGCCGCGGCGTTCTCGACCAAGATTTTGCGCGCCTGGGCCGCCGCGAAGCGCAGGGCACCGGCGCCGTCCGGCACCGAGTTGCTGCCGACCGTGCGTCCCTCGTCGGGCGAGCCGGAGGTATCGACCGTCGCCATGCGCAAGCGGCCGAGGCCGACGTCGAGCTCATCGGCAACCACCTGAGCGAGCGCGGTGTGTATGCCTTGGCCGAGCTCGACTTTCCCGGAGAACACGGTGATGGTGCCGCCGGCGTCGACACGCAGCCAGGTGTCGAGATCCGGATTGCCGCGCAAGCTTCGCGGCAGCGACTGCGCCTCGAGGAGCCCGGGCACGGAGACCGCGATCAGCAGCGCGCCGCTGCCCCGCAGGAACTCCCGCCGCGTCACTTCGATATGCACGCTCATGAGCTCGCCTCCGCCGCGCGGCGGACGGCCTTGAGTATCCGCGTGTGCGTGCCGCAGCGGCAGAGATAGCCTTGCAGCGCCTCCCGAATCTCCCGCTCGGACGGATTCGGATTGCGCCCAAGCAAGGCCGCGGCGCTCATGATCATGCCGTTGGAACAGTAGCCGCATTGTGCCGCCTGCTCTTCGATGAACGCTGCTTGCACCGGATGCGGCGATGCGACGCTGCCTAAGCCCTCGAGCGTCGTGACCTCGTTGTCGCCGACGGCGTTGACCGGCGTGACGCACGAGCGCACCGGCGTGCCGTTCATCAGCACCGTGCAGGCGCCGCACTGTCCGAGGCCGCAGCCGAAACGCGGGCCGTTCAGGTTCAGGTCGTTGCGCAGCACGTACAACAAGGGTGTCGAGGGATCGACATCGACGCTCCTGTCGCGGCCGTTGACCTTGAGATTGATCGGCATGGTGTTCGCTCCTTTGGCGTATTTTACCGCGTCGTCACGGGGAGACACAGACGCCGTGGACGCCGGATCTAGGCCCGCATTACGTCCAAATAGAGGGCGGCGGTCTGTGCCACCGTGGCTTCGATCGGGAACGCGGCACGAATGCGCTCGCGCGCGGCGGCGCCCATGGCCTTGCGCAGCTCCGCCGAGGCCCGGAGCTTGCGGATCGCCTCGGCCAGGACCGCCGCATCGCCCGGCGGCACGACCAGGCCGCTTTTGCCGGCGACGACGAGCTCCGGGCTGCCGCCGACGGCCGTGACCACGGGCGGCACGCCGCAGGCCATGGCCTCGATGACGGTTTTCGGCAGACCCTCGCGCCGCAGGGAAGGCAACACCGCGACGTCGAACGCCGCGGCGACACGCGCGGCATCGGCCCTGAAACCGAGCCGGTGGATGCGACCGGTCATCGGACTGCGCTCTATCAGCGCGAGGAATGCCGGGTCGTCCATGCGACCCACGAGCACCAGATGCAGCGAGGAATCGGACGCCAGTCGCTCGCAGGCGCGCAGCAGCACTTCGATCCCCTTCCGCGGCCGCCAATTGGCCACGCAGCCGACGACAAAGGCATCACGCGGCAATCCGAGCGACTCGCGGTCGATGCGGCCGGCTTCGTACCAGACCGGATCGTGCCCCTTGTAAATCGTAATCAGCTTATGCGGAGGAATGCGCAACCCCAGCAGGCGGACCTCCGCCAGCGATACGCGCACGGCTTCGGCCACGCAGACGATGCGATCGATGCGCGGGTTCAAATGCCTGAGCCAGGACGCTGGATTCCAATAGCTCACGTTACCGACGATGCCGCGATAGGCGATGATCTTGCATGGCCTTCGTCGCGCCGCGATGAGGCCGTTGGACAGCGCCGTGTTGTTGAACAGATGCAGAACGTCCGGCCGCGAGGCGTCGAGCTCCGCCTCGATGCGCGCAATCGCCGCCCGGTCGATGCGCCGTGCGATCTCGAGCGGCGCGACTTCGATGCCGGCAGCGCGTATCCGCTCGCGCTCGCTCGCGCCCGGCGCGCACAGCACGCGCATCTCGAAGCCGCGGCCGGCGAGGCCGATGAAGGTCTCGGCCTCGGGACGGTCCGGGTGAGCCGTGATGCACAGCGTCCTTACCGGCCGCTCATCGCGAGGCAGCGGCTGGATCTCGGTTGCCATCGTACGGCCCTTCAACGCTCGCGATCCCGAACGGCCTCAACCGGCCAGCACGCGCTCGTACAGCGATGCGTAGGCGTCGGCGACGAGCTCGGCGCTGCGCGCGCTCGCCGTGGCACGCGCGCCTTCCGCGAGGCGTGCGCGAAGAGCCCCGTCGTGCGCCAGCGCGACGATGCGTTCGAAGAGCTGCCCGGCATTGCCGCTCTCGAACAAGAACCCGTTCTCGTTCGCCTTAACGACCTCGGGAATGCCGCCGACGGCGGCAGCGACGGTCGGCACGCCGCAGGACATCGCCTCCAGTATCGCCGAGCCCAAAGCCTCCTCTCTCGACGGGAACACGAACACGTCCATCGCCGCATAGTAGTCGCCGACGCTGTCGACCCGCCCGGTGAACTCGACGTTGTCCAGGTCTTTCGCCGCGGCGCGAAGCGCGGCCTCGTCCCGGCCGCTGCCAACCAGCAGAAACACCAGATTCGGCGCGGCGCTTTTCGCCCGGCGCGCCGCCTCCAGGATGATGCTCTGACCTTTGTGGCGATCGTCGAGCTCGCCGACGTGGCCGATGACGAGCTTGCCGGGGTAGCGAGCCCGCAGCGCCCGGGCATGGTCGGCATCGACGCTGATCCTCGACGTGCAATCGAGTATCGTCTCGACGTCGTCTCGACCCAGGTAGTCGCGCATGACGCGCGAGACCGCCTCGGAGACGCCGACGACCGCGGCCGCGCGCGCGTAACACCACCGCGTAGCGGCGTTCGACCCCGGCCGGTTCAGCACCCGGCGCGTGACGATGAACGGAGTGCCGAGCAGCGAGCGCACGGCGCCCACCTGGACGCTTCGGCCTTCGTGCACGTGGATGAGATCCATGCCTCGCACCGCGCGGACGGCGGCGAAAACCGAGTTTGCGACCGGGATGACCTCGAGCCCCGGCATGCCTTCGCGCTCCAGCTTAGCGTGCAGACGTGCCTGCCGCCGCACGACGACGCTCTGCCGGTAGCGACCCGCGAGAATCTCCATGAGGACGAGCAATTGCGTCTCGCCGCCTCGAAGCTCCTTGCTCAAATTGACGTGGCAGAGTCGCAAGCCGAGGTTCGCTTGCGCTAGAGTCTTGCGGCGACGGACTCGACCTCGCGCCAGACGCGAAGCAGGTTGCCGCTCCATATCTTTTCGATGTCCTCGGGATCGTAGCCTCGGCGCACGAGCTCGGCGGTGACGTTCGGCGTCTCGCCGGCGTTCGTCCAACCGAGGATGCCGCCGCCGCCGCCGAAATCCGAGCTGATGCCGACGTGATCGACGCCGATCAGATTCACGGCATAGTCGATATGATCAACGAAGTCTTCGACGTTGCTCGGCGGCCAGCGCGTGTTGATCTCGGTGATGGCGCTGACGAACTCGGCGCGCATCGACGGCTCTATCGCGCTCGGATCGATCTGGCCCTCGACGCCGAGCCGCTGCCGCAGCGCGTCCATCGCCGCCGTGTACTCCGGCGGTCTCACGCTGACATAGGTGTCGAAAGCGACGATCTGCACGACGCCGCCGTTGTCACGCAGGCGCAGCAAGGTCTCGTCGTCGAGATTGCGCACGTGATCGCCGAGCGCGCGAACGCTCGAATGCGAGGCGATGACCGGTGCTTCCGAAAGCTCGATCGCCTCGAGCGCCGATTGCTTGGAGGCGTGAGAAATATCCACCATGAGGCCGAGCTCGTTCATACGGCGGATCACGGCGGCGCCGAAAGGGCTGACACCGTCGTGCTCCGCGGGCGAATCACCGAGCTGCGGCCGCGGGCTGGCGGAATCCGCGATGTCGTTGTGACCGTTGTGGACGAGGCTCATGTAGCGCGCACCGAGCTCGTAATAGCGCTCGAGCAAGCCCAAGTCCGTGCCGATCACGTAGCCGTTCTCGATGCCGATGGCCGCGGCGAGCTTGCCCTCGCCGACGAGCCGTTCGACGTCGTCGGCGCGATAAGCCATGCCGATGAGGTCGGGATAGAGCACGTCGGTCATGCGATGAATCGCGTCGAATTTCGTCATGGCGTCGGCTTGCGCCTTTGCGTGGTTTTCCCCGGTCCTCTCAGCCTGGCCGACGTAGACGATGAAAAATGCGGCATCGAGCCCGCCGCCCTGCATCGTCTGCAAATTGACCTGAATGTCGGCATCGAGCGGGTCGATGGCGTCCGTCGCAAACTCGGGGTCGATGTCGACGTGCGTATCGAGGGCCAAGGCGGCGGCGTGGATCGCGGCGGCATCCGGGGTCCCGCCGGCTTGCGAAGCCGCAGTCTCCGGCGCCGCGGGCGCGGAGACGGTCAACCCTGGGGCTTCATCCCGGCCGCAGGCCGCAAGCGCCAAGGCGCCGAGCAACAAGGTCGATATCCGCTTCACGCTCAGCCCTCCCGGCTTTTGGAGACGCCCTCAGCGGGCAACGGAAGCAAGTAAAGACAACTCCGGCCGCCGCTGCAACCACGGCGGCACCCGGGGGCCGAAAATGCGGCGCGCGACAACGGTTTTTACGCTAAGCTGCCCGCTCACAAGCCACAAGAGCGCAGGCTCGACTTCAGGACCATTCCCAGCTTGCTCTCGGGTGCCCGCGGGGGACCGACGATGCGCCTAGCTCGCTGCTGGTTAGTCTTGATTGCGCTGGGGCCGCAAGCCGCGGGTGCCGCCGAGCTCTACGACAACGGCCCGTGCTGCATCGACGAGGCAGTCTTTTCCGACGAAGAGCGAGGCGTATGGCACGCCGATGACGCCGCCCTCGATGCCGCGACAACCATCGGCGGCATCCGCTTCTACGGGCTCTACGTCGACCCCGAGGGCGTGCTCGTAACCAACTCCGTACCTGACGAGGACGCGTTCACGCTGCGCGTGTTCAGCGACGACGCCGGCCTGCCCGGATCCCTGATCGGGCAAAGCAGCTTGACCGGGATGCGCACGGATACCGGCGAGGCGTTCGCCAGCACGCAGATACGCTGGCACCGCTACGAGATGGCGCTCGACACGCCCATTAGCGTCACGGCCGGCGTCTATTGGATTTCGGTCGTCAACGATACGACTGCCGATGCCGACGACGACTGGGCGTGGGGTCTGACGAACGAGAACCCGCAGCTGGCATCCAGCGGCGACTCCGGCGCCACTTGGTCTGAAACCGGGCGCAACGGCAACCTCGCGTTTGCCTTGTTCGACGCCGGCGGCGTCACCAGCCTCGGGATAACCAAGAGCGTTCTCGACGAGGCCGCTCAGCCGGTGACCGCGACGGAAGTCGGCAGCCGCCTCGTCTATCACATCGAAGTCAGCAACAACAGTGACGAGGCGGCAACCGGCATCGTCGTCACCGACGTGTTGCCGGAGGAGGTCGCCTTCATCGACGCCACCAGCACGCCGCCGATCGCGGCGACGCGCCTCGGCCGGACGCTGCGTTGGGACGTCGGCACGCTGCCGACGACGGCGCCCGACAACAGCTTCGTGGCCGACATCACGGTCGACGTCGCCGCTTCGGCAGCCGGAAAGACCGTCACCAATAGCGTCACGCTGACTGCGATCGACGAGCCGTTCTTCGCCGGCGGCTCGGCAGCCGCGTCCTTCGATGCGAGCAACTCGGAGGACGTAACCATCGACAAACGAGCGACTCGCGACGGTAGCGCCACCGGCGTCGCTTCCGTCGGTGACCGGCTCAGCTACGTGATGACGGTGACGAACCTCGGCGGCAGTGCGCGCGACGTCGTCGTCAACGACGTGCTGCCGGCCGAGACCGGCTACGTGGGCGATACCGGCGGATACGATGCCGGCAGCGGAATCTGGGCGGTCGGCACGCTCGGGCCGGATGCGCCGGACAACGAAGCCACGCTGACGATCGACGTCGACGTGCTGCCCGCGGCGGACGGCATCGAGGTCGTCAATCGCGCGACGATCACGAGCCTCGACGGAACTGCCACGAACATATTCGACACTGCCGCGGTCAGCGTCTTCGGCGCGGATCTGATTCTCGAAGCCGTCGACGTGCGCGACACGAGCAATCAGAGTGTCGGCGACATCCAAAGCGGCGAAGTGGTTCGATTCCGCTTCCGCCTGATGAACAACGGGCCGGAGCCCACGTCGACCGTCGCAAGCCTCGCGTTCCGCGAACGCTACGCGCCGTCGATCAACTTCCTGGGATTCGTCACGCTGTCGGTGTACGACAGCGACGATTTCACGGGCCCGTCGCGCGAGCCGAGCGGCTCCACTGGAACGAGCTGCTCGCTTACGGTCGGCCTCCGGTCCTGCCCGCTCGAAAGGCCCGGCGGGCGCAACACTCTGAACGCCGGCGAGACCATCAGTCTCGAGGTAACGATTCAGGCACCGTTGTTGCAGTCCGACGTCACCCTGACGCTCGAGGCGGGGGCGTCGGGCAACCCTCTCGATCCGGTCACGACCAATAGCGAAGCCGCGCAGGAGCTTTCGATCGCGCGCGTGGTGCTCCAGGACGCGAGCGACCGTGACAGCGGCAGCTGCTTCATCGCGACCGCGGCCTACGGCTCGTATCTCGAGCCCGAGGTGGTACTGTTGCGGGCGTTTCGCGACCGCTGGCTGCTGACGAACGCTGCGGGACGCGCCTTCGTGTCATGGTACTACCGCCGCTCGCCCGCGATCGCGGCGGTCATCGCCCGCGAGCCCGCGCTCAAGCTTGCGACGCGCTGGGCGCTGTCGCCCGTCGTCTACACGATCAAGTATCCGCTGGCAGCAGGCTTGCTCGCGGCGCTCGTGTTGGCGCTCGGCTGGAGCGCCCTGCGGCGGCGGACGTCGGTCGTGGCTTAGCTTGGGCGGGACGGCGGCGCGTATCCTTTCGCTGGTGAGAGGCTCTAACGACAAAACCGCTCGGTGCTCGAGGCATCTCGCAGCGATCGTCTGCGGCGTCTGCGTCACCGCGCCGTTCGCGCAAGTCCCCGACGACGCGCTCGAAACCATCGAGGTCGTCGGCGCGACGCCGCTGGGCGCCGCGCTCGATCTCGAGAAGGTCGCCGCGCGTGTCCAGACCGCGACGGCCGAGGAGCTGCGCGAGCAGCGCGCCCTGCAGCTCTCGGACTATATCAATCGCAATTTCGGCGGCGTATTCGTCAACGAGGCCCAAAACAACCCCTTGCAGCCGGACGTTCAATACCGCGGCTACGTCGGCTCACCGCTGCTCGGGCTGCCTCAAGGCATCGCGGTGTATCAGGACGGCGTCAGGCTCAACGAGCCCTTCGGCGACACCGTCAACTGGGCGCTGATCCCGGACTCCGCGATCGATTCCTTGTACTTGATGCCCGGCTCCAACCCGCTGTTCGGCCTGAACGCCCTCGGCGGCGCGATCTCGATCCGCACCAAGAACGGATTCACTCATCCGGGCACGAGCGTCGAGGCGTCGGCGGGATCGTTCTCTCGCCTCGGCCTGGAGCTTCAGACCGGCGCTGCAGCGAGCGACACCTTGGCCTACTTCGTGACCGCCTCGCGCCTCGAGGAGGACGGCTGGCGCGACTACTCGCCGACCGACGCGACGCAGTTGTTCTCGAGCCTGCGCTGGGAATCGGAGCGCTCGTCGATCGATGCGTCGTTGACCTACGCCGATACGGAGCTCATCGGCAACGGCGCCGCGCCGATCCAGCTCTTGGAGCTGCGCCGCGACGCCATTTTCACGCGCCCCGATCGGACGCGTAACGAGCTCGCGCTGATCAACCTGTCAGGCTCGCATAGGCCGTCGGAGCAGCTGACGATCACGGGAAATGCGTACTTTCGCGACAGCGATATCGACACTTACAACGGCGACGACTCCGACTTCGAGGCATGCGAGGACACGCCCGGATTCGTTTGCGAGGAAGAGGACGGCGAAGAGACCCTGATCGAGGACCAAGACGGCGAACCGATCGCGGCCGACGATGCCGTGATCGGCGCCACGGTCAACCGCACGGGCACGGCCCAGGAAAGCGCAGGGCTCGGCATCCAGGCAAGCTGGTCAGCGCCGCTGGGCGGCCGCGACAACCTCTTTGTCGTCGGCCTCGCCCACGACGGCAGCGAGATTGCGTTCGATGCCGGCACCGAGCTCGGACGGCTTGACGAAACCCGCGCGGCGGTGCCCAGCGGATTCTTCGACGGCGAGTCCTTCACGCGGCTCGACGCGGATGTCTCGAACACGAGCGTATTCATCTCCAACGTCACCGACTTGACGCCGCGCGTCTCGCTGAGCCTTTCAGGCCGCTACAATAAGACCGAGATCGATCTGCGCGACCGCCTCGGCACGGCGCTCGACGGCGAGCACAGCTTCGAGCGATTCAATCCCGCAGCCGGCCTCACGTTGGCGTTCTCCGACGAGCTTTCGGCCTATGCAGGCTACGCCGAGTCCAATCGCGCGCCCTCACCCGTGGAGCTCACTTGCGCCGACGAGAACGCACCCTGCCGGCTGCCTAACGCGTTTCTCGCCGATCCGCCGCTCGCCGACGTCGTCGCGAAGACCTTCGAGGCGGGGGTTCGCGGGAGCTGGAACGGCGGCAACTGGCATGCGGGAATCTTTCGCGCGACCAACGAGAACGACATCCTGTTCATCAGCGCCGGCGCATTGACCAACGAAGGCTATTTCGACAACGTCGGGCGTACGCGGCGCGAAGGCGTCGAGCTCAGCGTCGACGGTCGAGCGGGTGAGCGCCTGAGCTGGTTTACAAGCTTCACGTCCTTGCGGGCCACGTTCCGGGAGAGCTTCGCCGTCTCGAGCGAAAACAACCCCGAAGCCGTCGACGGCGAGATATTCGTCGAGCCGGGCGACCGGCTGCCGCTGATTCCCGAGCGGCTGTTCAAAGCGGGCCTGCGCCTTGCGGCGACGTCGAGTCTCGTCTTCGGCGCCGACGTCCTCGCGAGCGGCGACAGCTACTTTCGAGGCGATGAGGGCAACGTGGCCGAGCCGCTCGACGGCTACACCACCGTAAACCTGCGTGCCGAGTATGCGCTCGGCGATACCTTGCGGATCTTTTTCACGATAGCAAACGCGCTCGACGCCGAATACGAGACTTTCGGCGTCTTCGGCGAAGCCGATGAGGTTCTCGGCGACGAGTTCGAGGATGGCCGGTTTCTGTCGCCCGGCGCTCCGCGCGCCGCATGGCTGGGCTTCAGGGGGGAGTTTTGAATATGAATCGCCTGCTCAAGCGCATACTGATCTTTCTGGGTCTCATCGTCGTCGTGATTGTCGTCGCTTTCGGCGCATTGTTCGGCCCGGCTTTCATGGGAATGAAGCCGATCCCCGAGGACTTCGAGCTCGACGGCATGAGCCTCGTCCAGGACGGCTTCACCACCGCATGGGTCGTGCCCACCGGAAACGGCCAAGTCGCGCTCGTCGACGCGGGCGTCGATCCGGACGGCGCGGCGATTCTCGAGCAATTGTCGCGGCGCGGCCTGGGACCCGAGTCGGTCGTCGCCGTGTTCCTGACTCACGGTCACTCCGATCACACCGCCGCCGTGCCGCTGTTCGACAATGCCGAGATCCTGGCGCTTGCGGCCGAGGCCGACCTCATCGCAGGCCGCGTTGCGCCGGACAGCCCGCTCGGAACCGTGGTTCCCGCGAGTCCCACGGGCATCGAGCTGACGCGGGCGCTGCGCGACGGCGAGATTGTCAGGATCGGCGAGGCCGAAGTCGGCGTGTATGCGGTGCCGGGGCACACGACGGGGAGCGCCGGCTATCTCGTCAACCGGGTGCTGGTCCTGGGCGACGCAGGCAACGTCGGCGATGACGACACCGTGAAGGGCCCGCCGTGGATCTTCAGCACCGACGTGGCGCAAGCGCGCGCATCCTTGGCACAGTTAGGGCGGCGCTTGCAGCGCGACAACGTCGCGGTGGACGCGATCGCCTTCGCGCATTCCGGACCTTTGCTTCAGGGCTCCGCAGCGCTGTTGACGCCGGAGTAGAACAGACGACCGACAAACTCGGGGGAATCATGAACGCGTGGCTCAAGGCCGTTATGGCCCTCACCGTCGGAGCGCTCGGCGTTGTACACGAGCCGGCTTGTGGTCACCACTCGATGGCAGAATACGAACGCGGGGCGGTGACCGAATTCGAAGGCGAGGTGCTGAAGGAGTCCTGGAGGAATCCGCATATTCTTTTGGAGGTCGCAACGACCGGCGCGGACGGCGAGGAAGCGATCTGGTATCTCGAAGGCGGCGCGGTGAGCGCGCAGCGCCGCCGCGGCGTGAGCAGCGGTCTGATCCACGTCGGCGACCGCGTGCGCGTAGCGGGCGCCGCATCCACGCGACGGCCCAGCCACATGCTGGTCAACCACATTCTACTGCCTGACGGCGTCGAGCTGCTCGTCGGGTCGAGCCGTGAGCCGCGGTGGTCGCAGACGAGCATCGGCAGCGAGTCGGGTGTCATCGAGGCTCCCAATGCCGCAGCAGCAGAGACGCACGGCATCTTTCGCGTCTGGAGCCAGGGCACGCCCGCGTGGTACTTCCCGGGGCGCGCGGAATATCAATTGACGGAATCGGCCGCAAGCGCGCAAGCGCAGTGGGACGACATCGAGGACAACCCGCTGCTTCAATGCATGCCGCCGGGCATGCCGTCCTTGATCGGCAACCCCTACCCGATGGAATTCGTCGAGCGGGACGGCGCCATCGAGCTGCGGTTCGAGGAATTCGACGCCGTGCGGACGATTCACATGCGCGATTCCGTGGATCCAGAGAGCGTGCCGGCCTCCCCCTTGGGCTATTCGGTCGGGCGCTGGGAGGGCGACACGCTCGTCGTCAGGACCACGAGAATCAACTGGCCCTATTTCAATCGTGTCGGCACGCCGCAGAGCGAAGCCGTCGCCATCGAGGAACGCATCGCCGCCGTCGACGGCGGCAACCGCCTCGACTACGTCATGACAGTCACGGATCCGGCAACCCTGGTTGGAGCGTTTGTCTGGGAGGCGTACTGGACTTGGCGGCCCGGCGAACGCGTCAGGCGATACGACTGCACGATTGAAGAACAGTAAAAAAAGAGCCCGGCATATGCCGGGCTCCAAGTTTCTTGCCAAGAGGCATGAGAGGGAGGGAGGAAATGCTCATTGGCAAGATGTTCAATGCTTTCTGCTATTGAGTGAGTTGACCGTACTCGTCACGATCAATCCCACCGTCCTGGTTGGCGTCCGCCGCGGCGAAATCCAAGCCTTCGACGACACTTGCCTCCGATTCGGAGATCGCGCCGTCGCCATTGAGATCGACGTCCTCGAACGACGGCATCTCTTGCGCCACCGCTGCAAGCGCAAACCCCATTGCGGCGAGAAAGGTCAATAAGCTCTTCATGTGTGTTCCTCCTGTCGAGAACTGATGTGTCGATAGACACGGAATGCGAAGCAAGATTGATGCCAGACTCGAAATACGGGCTCTCAACTGCACCATCCCGAGAATCGGGCCGAGAATGTGTCGTCGATCGGCTACGCTTTCGACGAGCAGAAAAAAACCTACCGTCTTGCCGAAAAGAAGTCGTCGCCGTTTTGCGACGAATTGTGGAGGCGCGATATCGAGCGCATGATCTGATTCACGCCTGCTCGCTGCTCGAAGAGGGACCTTTATGTGCCGAGTGATTACGCCTGCCCTGATTGCAGTGGCATTTGTAGGCGCAGTGGAGTATTTCGTGGGGTGGAGGTTGGTATTCTACCCTTGGCGGTTCATCGATAACTATTGGACGATAATCGCTCCTGCGGCCCTGGTAGCGCTCACTTATCTTCTCCGCACGCTTCGCCTATATCGATACTTCAACATGAAGAAAGACTTCGGGCTGTGCCTGCGGCTGATGTTGCAGCACAACCTGCTCTTGAATCTGTTGCCCATGCGCACGGGGGAATTTGCGTTTCCGGTGCTCATGAACCGATATTTTTCAATGGCGCCGTCGCGCACGATCCCCGCCTTGCTGTGGCTGCGCTTGCTCGACCTTCATGCCTTGGTACTGATCTTGATCTTGGTTATCGGTTTCTTCGTTTCCCCGACGCTCGGCATCGTAATGAGCGTGCTTTGGGTATCCGGACTGTTTCTGGTGTTTTCCGTCTCCAAGAAGCTCGACGCTTTTCTCGCGAATCATCAAGCCAAGCGCGTGCTGCTGCTGCTGCGAAACACCGTTTCCGCCATTCCTCGGAGAGTCGGCCCGCTCGTTGAAAGCTGGCTGTTAACCGTCGCAAACTGGGCCGCTAAGCTGGCCGTCTGCGCTTGGATCGTCCAAGTATTCTCATCCACGGATTACATGATTGCCCTGGCCGGTGCCATCGGAGGAGAAGCCAGCACGATACTTCCCGTGCATGGATTTGCAGCGCTTGGCACGTATGAGCTGGGAGTGGTGGCGGCGATGCAGATCTTCGGGATCAGCGTGCACGACGCGCTTACCGGCGCGGCAAATTTGCATTTCTTGCTGCTGGGAGTATCGATCGCCGGAGGCCTGGCTTCGCTGCTGATAGTGACACCTTCGGCGAGTCGTCATGGAGCGCCGATTCACTAGACGCTCGGATCGAGCTTCAGCAACTCGATCAGATTGCCGCCGAGGATGGCGATCTTCTGCTCGTTCGTCAGATGCGGCGAATCGGCGATGAGGTCGATCGTATCCGGCCACTCGAAGGGGATGTCCGAGCCGTAAACGACTTGGCCCGCGCCCATTTCCTCGACGAGATGCCGCAGGCCTTCGTCGGAGAACACCATCGAGTCGACGAGAATCTGCTCTCTAAGGTACTCGCTCGGATCCCGGGTGTTGAGGCACCCGCTGTCCTCGCGAGCCCGGCACGCAACCTCGGTTCGCCCGAGATAGGACGGTAGATAACCGCCGCCATGCGCACCGACGACCTTGAGGTTCTGGAACCGGTCCAGCGTGCCGTCGAAGATCATGTGCGTGAGGAACACGGTCGTCTCCAGCGGGTTACCGATAATGTTGCCGAGATCTCCCCGCCCTTCCAGCCCGCCTTCGCGCAAGACGTTCTCGGCGCCGCCGGGATGCATGAACACGGGCACGCCGAGCTCCTCCGCCTTAGCCCAGAACGGGTCGTACTTCTCGGAGGACGGCACCTCGCCGTTGACGTGGCCGCCGATCGAGGCGCCGCGGAAGTTGAGCTCGTTAACTGCGTATTCGAGCTGCTCGGCCGCGAGATCCGGATGCTGGAGCGCGACCGAGGTCAAGGACACGAAACGATCCGGATGGGCATTGCACCACTCGGCGAGTCCTTCGTCCTGTACGCGGATGATGTCCGCCGCGAGCGCGCGGTCCGCCTCGTACCACCAATATTGATTGACGCTCATGACGCCGACGTCGATTCCGCGCGCGTCCATCGCCGTAATGCGCTCCGGCCCGAGCAGCCGCGAGCCGCCGATGCCGCGCTCGAAGCGGGTGCCGCGGATGACGTTCTCCACCGCGGCGATGGACGCGTGATAGTGAACATCCACGACCTTGGCGCGCCGGCCGCCGACCATGACCTCTTTGCGGCCCTGGGCGAACGCCGGCCTCGCCAGCCACAAGCCGGCGGTGACGCCGCCCATAGCCTGCAAGAAGTGTCTTCGATTTTGCATTAGTCCCCCTCCAGTTTTATGGATCAGTACGTCGGTTAGATGCCCGGGGGCCCGGGTTCGCTTAGCGGCCTATGAAAAATCCGGCGGCACTACGTTCCAGCGCGAAGGCCTTCACGAGCGGGATTGGGGGAATCGAAGCGAGTCGCAAAGACGGGCGATGGCGCCCCGACCACGACTCGAACGTGGGACCTTCCGCTTAGGAGGCGGACGCTCTATCCTCTGAGCTACCGGGGCGTGTCTGAATAATCAATAGCTTACAAGAACTTCCTCTCTCGAAGTCCATGTTCGCAGCGCAACGTCACGCGAGATTCTATCGCATTGGAGAAGCAAGGATTGCTCGGGCTCGGCCGAGCCTGACTAACCGGCCTTGGTTGCCGGCGGCGCGGCGCGGAACGAGCCCGTGTTCGTCTGAAGCTGCCCGGCGTCCTTATAGACGATTCGGTTGCGCCCCATGCTCTTGGCTTCGTACAGCGCCTCGTCGGCGGCTTGAATCAGGCCGTTGAGGCTGCGATTGCCATCGGGCCCGAGATAGGCCGAGCCGATGCTTACGGTAACCATGCCGGTGCTTGCGCTGTGATGCGGTATCTGCTCGGCGAGCACGGCCTCGCGAATCTGCTCCGGCAGCACGGCGACATTTTCCAGGGACTGACCGTAAACGAACAGCGCGAACTCCTCGCCGCCGTAACGCGCGCTGAAGTCGAACGGCCGATTCGCCGAGCTTTCGATGATGTGCGCGACCGTTCTCAGGCAATCATCGCCGGCTTGGTGACCGTGCCAGTCGTTGTATTCCTTGAAGTGATCGATATCGATCAGCAGAAACTGCAGCGGTTGATGCTCGCGCCTGGCGAGCCGCCAGAGCTTCTTCGTCAGACTCTCGAACGAGCGCCTGTTGAAAAGGCCGGTGAGCCCGTCTCGCTGCGCGGCATCGTTGAGCATGCGGGTCTCGATGAAGTTCATGCGCACGAGGCGCTCGACGCGCAGCGCCGAGAGCACCGCCATGAGCGCGGTTGCGGTCATCAAGGCGCCGCCGAAGGCGACGGTGCCGGGCGGGATTCCGACGGACAACGCGGCGACGAAGAACGCCAACACCGAGGCGCTCGCGACAAACACGACGGGCTTATAGAGCAGACCGAGAAACAGGCAGCCGTAGACCAGCACCAGGACGTTGCCCATCTGCGCGAACTGCGGCAGCGACGCGATCGCCGCCAAGGCCGTGATCCAGTTGACCGCGATGCCCGCGACGGTCGCCGCAAGCGCGACGACGATCTGGAAATGCTTCTTGAGAATGGGAACGTAGGTCGCCGCCAGGATGACGAGCAACGCCGGGCACAGCAACCCGGCGCGCAGCTTGAAGATCGACCCGAGCACTTCCTGCGCAGGCGCCGCGCCACCGAGCAGATTGATGGCGGTGAGCACGCCGAGCAAGACCAGATATATAAGAGTCGAGACGCGCGCCCGCACGAGGTTGCGTGCCTGGAAATCGTCGCGGAATTGCGTCTCCAGCGGTTGCTCAAAAGTGAGCGAGGCGATGCTCCGCTTGATTCTCAGCGAGACATCCGCCCCGCCCGGCAGCGCATCGTCGAGCCTCGCGGCGTCCATCCTTCGTCCCTGGGCGAGTGAGGAACGACACTGTGAACGCGCGGCAGCCAGATTACGTCCGATTGCCTCACGCTTCCGCATACGTCGCGTCTCGCTCGCCGGTGCCGTCGTCTCGATCGACGACATTATGTAAAGCACAAGCCTGCGATCAGCGTCGCGGGCGCCAGACGACGCTGTAGAGATCGTGGCGGCGGTCGCGCAGGTTGCGCACGGTGCCGTTGTGACGCGCGGCGCGCAGCGAGCGCAGGCTCAAGTCGGCGAATGCGACCATCTCGACGTTCGGGGTCGTATCCGCGGCCACGCCGTCGCGGGCGAACGGAAAGTCGCAAGGCGTCAGGATGCAGCTCTGCGCATAGTGAATGTCCAGGTTTTGCACGTTCGGCAGGTTGCCGCAGCTTCCGGCCATGGCGACGTAGATCTGATCCTCGACCGCGCGCGCTTGCGCGCAGTAGCGGACTCGCAAGTAGCTCTGGCGCTCGTCGGTCAGAAACGGCACGAACAGCACGTAAATGCCCTGGTCGGTCAAATGCCGGCAGACCTCGGGAAACTCGACGTCGTAGCAGATCAACACGGCGATCGGTCCGCAGTCCGTCTCGATGAGCCTGACCTCGTCGCCACCCGCAATGTTCCACCAATAGACCTCGTTCGGCGTCGGGTGAATCTTGTCCTGGCTGACGTGCGTGCCGTCGCGCTTGAACACGTGCGAAACGTTGTATACGGCATCACCGCGCAGCGAGGGTGTACTGCCCGCGATGATGTTGACGTTGTACTTGATCGCCGCTTCGCGGAAGAAATCCATGATGGCCGGCTCGTGGGCCGTGATGTGGCGTATGGCCTCGTTGGGCGGGATCGGCTCGTTCTCGATGGACAGGAGCTGCAGGGTGTAGAGCTCCGGAAACAGCACGAAGTCGGCGCGATAGTCGGCGCAGACGTCGATGAAGTACAAGGTCATCTGCCGGAATTCATCGAAGGAGCGGATGCGCCGCTGGCCGTATTGCACCGAGGCGATGCGCACGCGATCGGGCGCCACGCCGCGGATCGTGCTTTGGCGCTTCTCGGGCCCCGGCTCCTCGGTGAAGTTCGGATTGTGCCAGACCATGTGCGCGGCGTTGCCGAGGGACTCGGTATCGTGCGGCAGATAGTCGTGGAGCACGCCGAGCGGCTCGAAGCCATTACGGATCTGAAAGCCGATCACGGGATCGCGGACCTTGCGCGTCTGCGTCGCCTCGAGATAGGCCTCCGGAGTCGGGTACTCCTTTGCTCGACGCGCATAGTTCGGCATCCGCCCGGCGATCACGATGCCTCGGAGCGCGAGCTGCTCGGCCAGGCGGCGACGGGCGCGATAGAAGCGCTGCCCGATGCGGTAGCGCCGATAGTCGGGATCGACGCAGACCTCATATCCGTAAAGATATTCGCCTTCGGGATCGTGGGTCGATCCGTAGCCGCCGCCGGTGATCTCCGGCCAAGTGTGTTTCTTGAGCGCCTGCTCCGCAGCCAAACGGAGTGTCGCGCAGTAGCCGACGATCCGCTCGTCGAGCAGCGCAACCCACACGCCCTCCGGGAACGAGTTGATCTGCCCTCTGATCATGCCCGGCGTGTAGGACAGCATTCCGGGATAGGCGCGTTTCACCAACGCGACGATGTCGTCCACGTCGGCCAGGGTCGCGTCGCGAATATCAAGCCGGGGTTCTTTCTTGCTCATCGAAGCTTCGATCGATCCCGTTCCACCAAAGTAACGCCAAAGGCAACAGCGCGATTCCCGATGCCGCGGTCAGCGCCATCAGCGTCGAGCCGTAGCCGCCGCTTGCGAACACGCCCCCGACAAAGCCCGACCACGCTTCGCAGGCATTGGTCATCGCCATGAAAAAGCTGAACCGCGTAGCGGCAAACTCTCCACGCGACAGCGTCATGAACAGCGCATACGAGCAAGCCGTCAACGCGCCGATAGCGAAGTAGGCGCCTACGAACCAGGCGTGGGGCGCTTCTTCACGTCGCGGCGCCAGATCATCCAGTGCAATTACGATCAATATCAAGCTTAACACGGCGAGGCCGAGGGCCGTGCCGCGCACCGGACCGATCCGATCCGTGAGCGTGCCGCCGATGAGTGCACCGGCCGCGAGCCCGACGGGCGCGAAGAAGCCGAAGAACATCGCGACGAAGGATTCGGAGTTGCCGAGATCCAGCAACCGCGGGCCCGCGCTGACGCCGAAGAACTCGAATCCCGCGCCGACGAAAAGCGCAACTGCGAGACCGGCGACGGCCGTGCGCGTCGTGATGGCCTTGATCACCGCCCTCGGGCGCACCGGCGGCTCGCTGCTCTTGGGCTCGGAAACGGCGAAGGCGAGCACGAATGCAGGCATTGCGATGAGCGCCGCGAGAAACGCCACGGCGAGTCGCGGATCGCCGAAAGACGCTGCGATCAGCGTGCTGCCGGCGGCCACGCTCGCGCGACCGCCGAGCATGCCGGCCTGCATCCAGCCGTTGATACGGCCGAGCTCGTCGCGCGGCACGCTGTGTATCGCCAGCGTATCGATGCCCACGTCCTGCACGGCGGCGAAAATCGCGTGCACGCCGACGATGGCGATGACGAGCGTAAACTGCGCGCTCCAGTCGATCGCGAGCAACGGCAGCAACGCCAACGACATCGCCACCTGGCACACGAGTATCCATCGCTTGACGCTGACACCGCGATGCAAAGTCGCATCGATGACCGGCGCGAGCAGAAACTTGAGTATCCACGGCAAGGTGGCGATCGTGGTCAAGGTCGTGATCGCGTCGAGCTCGATGCCCCGGCCCCGCAGCAGGGCCGGCAGCGCCCACCAGACGAAGCCGATGGGCGCCCCCTCGCTCAAATACAACAGCGCGAACAGCACGCGCCGGCCGGCCGGGGATGCGAGGAGGTTGAGCCGAGGCGTCACGGCCTCAGTCATCGGCTCCGGCGGACCTGGCAAGCTCGGGCGGCGCTACGCGATCCGAAGTCCGTGAATCAATTCGTCGGGCTCGCGCACACAAAGTTCGCTTCATCGTCGATGCTGCCGGAGCCCGCATACTGCGAAACCTGAGGGTAGTGACAGAGCGGGCGCGTTCGCTCGACGCCGCGGCTCGGATCGTCGCCGGCGAATTTCGTGGCGATCAGCCGGTCGGGCGCGACTCCGTGCTCCACCCAGTCGACGATCGCGCCCATGAGATCTCTCTCGGGGTGATTGAGGTTGACCAAAGGCCGGCCGGTCGAGCCGAACACGTTCGGCCCCGGGCCGCCGGAGCAATGATGAAAGCCCGGTACCATGAACAAGCGCGCGAACTCGCCGGTCTCGGCGCCATGCTTGCGCTGCACTTCCTCGTAGTACTGAATCGCGCGCTGCGGCGGCGTCGAATGATCGGCCCAGCCGTTGTAGATGATGAGCTTGCCGCCGCGGGCCCGGAACTCGCTGAGGTCGGCGTCGACAGCGTCCTGATCGGCGACGAAGCGGTCGAGCGCCGCCGGGTCCGTGTCGAAATCGAACTCATGCACGGGGTCGTAGTCATGACCGAAGACGAACCAGCGCATGAAGTTGTCCATGTACATGAAATTGCTGGACGGGTACCCGTGCATGACGCCGCTGCCGGTCACATAGTCCGGATAGTCGTCCTCGTGCCCCGGCAGATAACCGACGTACAGCGATTCACCGGCGGAGTTTTTCGGCCCGTCGAGGATCTTCCTCCATGCATCGACTTGCGGAGCCGTCAGGCATTGGGCATTGTCCTCCGCGGCGCATAGCAGCACCCCCGGATCGAAATCACAGCGGTCGGGCCGGCCGATGACGCCGTCCGCCAGACCATCGATCGCATCGCACTGTGCCAGCGTCGCTTTCTCCATCGCCGGAATCTTGTAGGGCGGGATCTCCGCATCCAGCAACGCGCGCTGCGACCAGTCGAACATGACCATGAGCCCGGTACGGTCGATCACCGGCCCGCCGACGACGACGCCGTCGAAATCCTCCGGATGACGCTGCACCGCCATCAGGCCCATCTTGCCGCCGTTCGAGCACCCCATGAAATAAGACGGGAATTCGGCGGCATCGTAATAAGCCGCGACGACCTGCTTGGCGATGACGGTGACCAGGTGCGCGCCGCGGTGCGCGTAGTTGAGCTGCGCCTGAGGATCTTCGTAGAGGGCGGAGGCGTCCCAGTGCTCGCCGCGATGCCCCGTATCGGTTGCCGTTGCCGCGTAGCCTCGCGCAAGAGCCGGCGTCAGATCGGGAATATTGCCGTTGTACCCGCCGCCGCCCACGTAATAGAACCTGCCGTTCCAAGCGGCCGTCGGCAGCGCGATCTCGAACAGGATGAGCGTCTCGACTCCGCCTTGAACGCTGCAGTATTCGGGCACCATCCCCGATTCGGGAACGATCTCGACCGATGTGATCTCGGTATCCTTCAACGAGAGGCTCAACAGCTTCTCGCAGTCGGCCTGCGAGCGCACGTTGCCGACGGCCGTGACGAGGGGTTGGCGCGATTCGACCGCCGGGCCGGCAGACGTTTGGGTTTCCGCCGTGCAGCCCGCCGCGAGCGCCGCTACGATCAAGCCGGCGGGCAGACATCGCTGCGCGCTCCCCGAAGAGCTACGTTGAACGTTCATATCGATCCCCCTCTCGGTACACGCAAGCCTATGCGGATTTAGTTCTCTCCGAGGACCAGCTCCGTGTCCTCGGCGTTGGCCCACTCCGCCATCGAGCCGTCGTAAAGCCTGACGTCTTCGTAGCCCAGCAGCTCCTTGAGCACGAACCACGGCGTAGATGCCTGCAAGCCGATGTGACAGTAAGTCACGACGGTGCTCGCAGGCGCGATGCCGAGCGTCCGGTAGAGAGCCCTGAGCTCCCCGACCGACTTGAAGGTGCCGTCCTCGTTGACATGATCGGCCCAGAAAGCGTTGCGCGCTCCCGCTATGTGGCCCGCCTTGCGATTGGGCTCCTCACTGAGAAACGGCGTGCCGAAGACCTCCCCGGTGTAGAAATCGTGCTGGCGGGCATCGACGACGGCGAGATCCGGATCGCGCGCGCGCTCTTGAAGAAACGCCTTGTCGCTGCGATAGGCTTCGTTCGTCCCTGCGATGCGATAGCTCTCCGCGGCGACGGCCGTGCGCTCGGTCGTGATCGGAAAGCCTGCAGCCCGCCAGGCGCGCTCCCCGCCGTCGAGTATCCTCAAGTCCTCGTGGCCGTAGTAACGCAGCGCCCAGAACATTCTCGCGGCGGCGCGGTTGCCGTGGTTGTCGTAGATCACGACCGTGGTCGCATTGCCCACGCCGAGCCGCGACAGCAGGGCCTCGATCGTGTCGGAGGGAGCAACGAGAAACAGCTCCGGATCGCCCGGATCGACCAGATCGACGCGCCAATCGACGAACTGCGCGCCCGGAAGGTGCCCGGCTTCGAACTGCTCGGCTGTCTTGCCGATATCGAGCAGACGCAAGCCGGGGTCGCCAATATGCTCCCGGAGCCACGCGGCACCCACCAGCGCCGCGCTCGAAGCGGGTTGCTGCGCGGCACACGGCGCCGCCGCAACCAGCAGCGCGCACAGCATCATGGAAGACCGGCCGAATGAGCGTCTCATGTCCCAGCGCTCCGTGATCCAACCTCGACAGGCCATGGTAACATCGCGCCGGGTCGCTGCCGCGCCGGCCGGGGCAAGCCGGCGCCGCCTGAAGCCTCGAACCGGCTCAGAGCGGTCTACGCAAGCCCCCGAGCTGGCGCGTCGATCGTGACGGCCTTCACGGCTAATCCTCGATGGATGCACTACTTTTGCGACACAATCGGCCGGAGGTACAAATCATGAAGCGCTGGAAGAATGCCCTAGCCGCTGCAGCGGCTCTGCTCCCGTTCTCCTGGGCGCAAGCTCAGATCAGCTACAGCTACATCGAGGGCGACCTCACGGTCCACGAGATCGATTTTGCGCCGCTCGACCGGGAGGAAGACGCGATCGGCGGCCGCTTCGAAGCATCCTACGAGCTCATGTCGTTTCTGCACGTCTTCGGCAGCTACCAGTACGCCGAGCTCGACGACTTGGACGCGCAAACCAACTTCGCCCAGGTCGGCGTGGGCGTGCACTACGACTTCTCGGAGATGAGCAGCGTGTTCGCCAACATCTCCGCGATCTCGACCGATCTCGAGCTCGTCGACTCCACCCTGGGCACATTGGAGAGCGACGACGACGGCTACGGCGTATCCTTCGGCTATCGCGAGGTCAACCACACGCCGTTGGAGTTCGGCATGAGCATCGACTACGTGAAGTTCAACGATGCCGATACCGACGATACGATGATGAACCTGGCGCTGCTCTACGAGCTCACGCCGCGGCTCAAGATTATCGGCGGCATTCAGTTCGGCGGCGACGACAATATGGTCCGCGCCGGCGTTCGATATTATCTGCCGAGCCGCGATTTCAACTGAGACGTCCGGCGGCGCGTAGCAGGATACCGGTCACAATGGCCGCCCTGCTCTCCAAGGAACGCATCACGGCGACACCGGGCTTCAACCGCTGGTATGTGCCGCCCGTGTCGATCGCCATTCACCTGTGCATCGGCTCGGTGTACGCCTGGAGCATCTACAACCCGGCGCTCATGCGCGTGTTCGGCATCGTAACCCCCGCTGCCGACGACTGGAGCTTGAGCAACGTCGTCTGGATATTCACCGTCGCCATCGTTTTTCTGGGTCTTTCCGCGGCATTCGCCGGCAAGTGGCTCGAAGACGTCGGCCCCAGAACCGTCGGCGTGGTCGCCGCACTTTGCTGGGGCGGGGGCTATTTGATCGGCGGCCTCGGCATCGTCGAACACCAGCTCTGGCTGGTCTACCTTGGTTACGGCGTCATCGGCGGCTGCGGCTTGGGCTTGGGCTACGTCTCGCCGGTGAGCACGCTGATACGCTGGTTTCCGGACCGCCGCGGCATGGCGGCCGGCATGGCGATCATGGGTTTCGGCGGCGGCGCGATGATCGGGGCGCCGCTCAAAGAAGCCCTGATCCGGTTGTTCTACCGGGCGCCCGAGTATCTCGGCGGCATCGCGCAGGTCGACCTCGTCACCGAGGCCGGGCGCCGCTACGTCGAGCTCGGCGGCGTGCTGCGCGAAATCGTCGTCGTCGGCGCCAACGACGTTGCCGGCATGATCGTCGCGGGCCCCGAGGGCGTCTACCTCGCCGGCACTGGATCGGTCGGAGTAGCGCAGACGTTCTTTGCGATCGGCTTGATCTATTTCGTCGTGATGATGCTCGCCGCCTTCTCTTATCGCCTTCCGGCAGCCGGGTGGACGCCGGCAGGCTGGACGCCTCCCGACGAGGCCCACCGCGCCAGACGCATGATCAGCGCCAACGACGTGGACATCGACGAAGCGCTCAAGACGCCGCAGTTCTATCAGCTGTGGATCGTGCTGTGCTTCAACGTCACCGCCGGCATCGGCGTTCTCGGCGTCGCCAGAACCATGATGACCGAGATCTTCGGCACGACCTTGCCGAATATCGTCGACGGCGCGTTCGCCGCCACCTACGTCGTCATGATCAGCGTGTTCAACATGCTGGGGCGGTTCTTCTGGGCGAGCACGTCCGACTACATCGGGCGCCGCAATACCTATTGGATTTTCTTCGCGCTCGGGATCGTGCTGTATCTATCGATTCCGTTCACGGCGCGCCAGGTGAGCATCGAGCCTACCGTCGTCTGGCTGGTGTACTTCTATGCGGCAACGATGATCATTTTCACGATGTATGGCGGCGGCTTCGCGACGATCCCGGCGTACCTGGCGGACATCTTCGGCACGCGTTACGTCGGCGGTATACACGGCCGGTTGCTGACCGCCTGGAGCACGGCGGGCGTATTAGGGCCGCTGTCGATCACTTCGCTGCGTGAGAGCGCAATCGCCGAGGCTATCGACGAGCTCGCCGCCGTCATCGACCCGGCGGCGTTCGCCGCGACCTTCGGCGCCGGGCTCGATCAGCTCGATCTGCTCGTCGAGCAACAAACGGTGACGATCGCCAAGCTCATGGAAATCGCGCCGGCGGGCACGGTCGACCCGACCAGCGGTCTCTACAACACGACGATGTATCTGATGGCGGCGCTGCTGGCGGTGGCCCTGGTCGCCAATGCGCGCATGCGACCCGTCGACCCGAAGCACCACATGAAGGACGGGGCCTAGCGGCCGAAAGCCGCTCTCGAGGCGCTAGAAGCCTTCGGTAGAAGTGAACAGGCCGACGCGAAGATTGGTGGCGTAATAGATCGTGCGCCCGTCGACGTCCATCTCGGCGTCGCCGAGACCCATGATCAGCTTGCGCTTGATCAGGCGCTTCATATCGACTCTGTACGTCACCCGCTTGTTTTCCGGCAAGACCTGCCCCTGGAACTTGACCTCGCCGACGCCGAGCGCACGTCCGCGGCCTTCGCCGCCGAGCCAGGCGAGGTAAAACCCGATGAGCTGCCACATCGCGTCCAGTCCGAGGCAACCGGGCATCACCGGGTCGTTGCGGAAGTGGCAAGCGAAGAACCAGAGCTCGGGAACGATGTCGAGCTCCGCGTGAATCATACCTTTGCCGTAACGCCCTCCCTTGGAGTCGATCTGCGTGATACGGTCGAACATCAGCATGTTGGGCAGCGGCAAACGCGCGTTGCCCGGCCCGAAAGTCTCCTGCTCGCCGGCCTCGATGAGCTCCGCCCGCGTGTAGCTCGACCGCTGCTTGTACTGCGTCAACGTCATCTCCTCGTCGCGGGGACGATCGGTATCGATACTGCTGATCATGGCTGCGGAGGATACGTGTATGCGGTCGATAAAACCACGCTGCAGACCTCGTTTTCGGTGACGTGGACGACGCCGAATCTCCGAAGCGGCGCGAGCGACACGATGACGGACGGCGTTAGGCGCGCGTCGGCGGCGGCTGCTACCATGCGCTGATGACGACGCAAGCACCCGGGAAGACGCCGCTTTTTCCGACACCGAGCTTGAACTTGGTCTCCGTCAAACAGCCGGCGACCGGTCGCATCGTATCCAACGAGCTCTGCCTCAAGGGCAAATCCGCAAGCTTCGTGCGTCACACGGTCATCGACGTCAGCGGAACGCCACTGGCGGGAAGCTGCCTGGTCGGTCAGGCTTTCGGCATCATTCCGCCGGGCGTCGATGCGCTAGGCAAGCCGCACAAGGTGCGCCTCTATTCGCTCGCCTGCCCCTCGTATGGAGAAGACGGCCGCGGCAACGTCGTCTCGACGACGACGAAACGCGTCGTCGCCGAGGGCGATCCCGACAGGCGCAAGGACGAGCATCGATTGTTCCTCGGCGTCTGCAGCAATTTCTTGTGCAATCTCGGGCCGGGAGACGAAGTGCAAATCACCGGACCGAACGGCAAGCGCATGTTGCTGCCGGAGAACCTCGAAGCACACGACTACGTGTTCGTTGCGACGGGAACCGGGATCGCGCCATTTCGCGGCATGCTGCTGGAGCTGCTCGAAGGCCCGCGAGGCCCGGTCTCGAGCGAGATCCATCTGATCATGGGTGTGCCTTACACGACCGACTTGGTTTACGACGATCTGTTTGCGCGCTTGAGCGGCGCGCACGACAACTTTCACTACCACACTGCGATCAGCCGCGAGAGCCGCGGCGACGGACGCCCCGGGCTCTATGTGCACGAGTACCTCGACGAGCGCATCGACCGCTTCGGCGACTTGCTCGGCAACGGCCGAACGCTGGTCTACGCCTGCGGGATTGCGGGGATGCAGTGCGGCCTCTTCAAGGTGCTCGCGTGCCACAGCCTGGAGCAGCCGTACTTCTCGGTCAAGGGCGCGCTCGCCGATTGTGACCCGGCACACTGGGATTTCGGCGAGCTGCGCCGCGGCGTGCGGCTCACCGGGCGCTGCCTGGTCGAGGTGTATTAAGAGCCTGCGGTGTCGCCGTGGTAACGGCGGATCCAGCGCGAGCCGAGTCGCGTCAAGATCTCGTAGCTGATCGTGCCGGCCGCGTTCGCGAGCTCGTCGAGAGGGACGTGGTCACCGAGCAGCTCGACCATCGCTCCAGGAGAGGTTTGTGACGCGGGGACGGCGGAGACGTCGACCGTCAGCATGTCCATGGACACGCGGCCGACCACCGGCACGCTGACGCCGCCGAGAAAGGCATGCGCGAGATTGCCGAGCGCACGCGGGTAGCCGTCGGCGTAACCCGCGCCGACGGTGGCGAGCCGCGCGGGGGGCTCGGCCACATGCGTGGCGCCATAGCCCACGGTGACCGGCTCGATCACCTCTCTCACCTGAAGGATCGGACTGTAGAGCCGGACGACCGGCTGCATCGGATTGGGCTTGTCCAGAAAAGGATTGCCGCCGTAGAGCGCGATGCCGGCGCGCGCGAGATCGCCGCAATAGCGCGCGCCCGAGAACACGGCCGCCGAGTTGCCCACGCAGGTTTTCGCCGCCGGCAACGACGCCCGCAGCCGGTCGAAGCGTGTGAGCTGCGCTTCGTTGAGCGGATGCTCCGGCTCGTCGGCACAAGCGAGATGCGTTAAGACATATTCGATCTCGAGCACGTCGAGCAAGCCGCGCTTGCCTGCGAGCTCACCGACCTCGCGAACGTCCATGCCCAACCTCGACATGCCGGTGTCGATGTGTATCGCGACCCGTAAGCGCCGCCGCCCGGTAGCTTCGACCCAACGCTCGATCTGCGCCAACGAGTTCAAAACCGGGATCAGCCCGGCATCCCTGAGCGAGCTCTCCTCGCCCGGCTCGGGGCCCGCGAGCACGAAGATCTGCGCGCCGGCCAACAGCTTCCCGAGCTGCCGGCCTTCGGCAAGATTGGCGACGAAGAAGTGCTCGCAGCCCGCGGCTCGAAGGCTGGGCGCGACTTGCGCGAGCCCCAGACCGTAGGCATCGGCCTTGACCACGGCGCCGCAAGTTGCCGGCGCCGCGGCTCGGGACAGCAGTCGATAATTGCGTTGCACGGCATCGAGATCGATGCTCAGGAGACCCGGGCTGGTGACGGTAGTCGCGGAACTCATCGCTCGATTGCGCTTCGACAACGATTCGGCTGGTCAGAAATGCGGCGCCACTCTACCATACGGTGAATCCCGGATGTGCCGGACGAAGCCGCCGGTTCCACGCAGCAGCCATCGTGATTGCCGAATTCTCCGCTTACCGCATTCATCGCGACGCCGACACGGTTCACGGCCGTTTGGAGACCTTGCGTGTCGACGACCTGACGCCGGGTGGCGTGGTCGTTCGGGTCGAGTATTCCGGCATCAACTACAAGGACGCGCTCGCGGCCACGGGCGCCGGCAAAATTCTGCGCCGCTACCCGCTCGTCGGCGGCATCGATCTCGCCGGCGAGGTCGTCGAGTCCGCGTCACCTGAATTCGCAATCGGGGAAAAGGTCATCGCGCTCAGCGGGGGCTTGAGCGAGACGCGCGACGGCGGCTACGCCGAGATCGCGCGCGTCGAGCCGGACATGCTGGTGCGAACACCCGCAGGGATCGACACACGCACCGCGATGGCGCTCGGCACGGCCGGCTTCACGGCGGCGCTCGCCGTGCATCGTCTCGAGCAGAACGGGCAACGCCCGGAGCAGGGGCCGATACTCGTGAGCGGCGCGACGGGCGGGGTCGGCAGCGTCGCGATCGACATCCTGAGCGCGCGGGGCTATGACGTCGTCGCGCTGACCGGAAAGATGCATCATGCCCCCTATCTCAAGAGCCTGGGCGCGACCGAGGTCCTCGACCGAAACACCTTGAAAATGGGCGACAAGCCACTCGAGCACGCGACCTGGGGCGGCGCCGTCGACAACCTCGGCGGCGCGGTGCTCGCCTGGCTCACGCGAACCACCCGCCCCTGGGGCAACATCGCCAGCGTCGGCCTGGCGGCGGGCCACGAGCTCGCGACCACGGTGATGCCCTTCATCCTGCGCGCGGTCAGCTTGCTCGGCGTCAACATCGAGGTCGATTCCGCGCTGCGCGCTACCCTTTGGCGACGACTCGGCGACGAGCTGCGGCCGCGGCACCTCGACGCGATCGTGCGCCGAGAGGTTTCGCTCGAGGGATTGCCCGAGTGCTTTGGCGACTATATCGACTCGCGGGCCGTCGGCCGCACGCTCGTCAAGATCGGTTGATAGGTAACGCTATTCCGTTGCCTGGCGACGGAAATAGTAGTCGTAGGGCGTTCCCATGCTGCGCGCGTTCACCCAGATGACCAGCATTTCCTCGAGCGTGTTCGCATAACGCAACGGCCCGAGATCCATGGCCTCGAAGCCCATGCCCTCGGCCAGGGCCGCGATCTTGCGCTTGGCCTCGGTATCGTCGCCGACGATCGGGATCGTCACCGGGCCGCCCGAGATCTCCGGCGTCTCCATAGTACGGAAATTCAAGGTGTTGAACGCCTTGACGACACGTGCGCCCGGTGCCGCGGCCTGAATCAGCTCGGCGTTGGAAGTCGCAACGCCGTGAACGCGCAGACCGTCGGCCGCCGCCTCGGTGCGATTGGTCGGATCGAGAATGATCTTGCCCGACAGATCACCGAGGCCGCGCACGACCTCTTCGGCGACGGCACCGGGCACCGCGATGACGACGATGTCGGCACCTGCCGCCGCCTCGGCCTGAGCCGACGCCGAGGCAGATCCTCCGGTGCGCGCGACCAGCGCCGCCACCTCTTCGCGCTCCGGCTCCCGCGAGCCGTAGACGATGGTGTGTCCTTGCTTGGCGAACTGAGGACCGAGCGCGCCGGCCACGCGTCCCGTGCCGATGATCGCGATCGTATCGGCAAGCGTGAGGCCGGCGAGGAAAACGCCGGACAACAACGCGAGAGCATGGACGAGACAGCGTGCGAATCGACGGGTTGGCAATGACATGGCGGCTCCGGGGTTCAGCGAGTGGAATCGGCAAAGCGAGTCTCGCTCATGATATCGCAGCGCTTCGAGTGCCGTCAGTGCTTGAGCGCCGGAGACTTCGATTCGCCGCCGGCCGTGGAAGCGTAGAGCGTGGCGTTACCGCCGACCGCGGCGGTATTGATCGTCACGGCCTGCTCGCTCATAAAACGCTCGAGATAGTGCGGACCGCCCGCCTTGGGCCCGGTCCCCGAGTACCCCATGCCGCCGAAAGGCTGGGCGCCCACCTGCGCGCCGATCATGTTGCGGTTGACGTAGACGTTGCCGACGCGGGCGCGCGCGGCAATGTCCTTGGCGAAGGACTCGACGCGGCTGTGGACGCCCAAGGTGAGCCCGTAGCCGACGGCATTGAGCGCATCGACGACCGCGAGCGCCTCGCCTGCCGCATAGCGCGTCACGTGCAGCACCGGGCCGAAGATTTCGCGGGTCAGATCGCTTGCCGCTTCGAGCTCGAGCAGAGTCGGCGCGACATACGCGCCGCGCTCGTGCTCGCCGCACAAGCGGCACTGATACAGAATGCGCTGCGAGTGGCTCTGCACGTAGTCATCGAGCATCTGCTTCGCCTGCGAATCGATGACCGGGCCGACGTCGGTCGACAACAGGCAGGGATCGCCGATCACGAGCTCCCGCATGTGGCCGATCAAAAGCTCGAGCACGCGATCAGCCGTGTCCTCCTGCAAGCACAGCAGGCGCAGCGCCGAGCAACGCTGCCCGGCGCTGTTGAAGGCCGACTGCGCCGCGTCCTTGACGAGCTGCTCGGCCAGCGCGGAGCTGTCCGCGATCATCGCGTTGATGCCGCCGGTCTCGGCGATCAGCGTCGCGATCGGCCCGTCTCGAGCCGCGAGGCGTCGATTGATCACCGCGGCGGTCTCCGTCGAGCCCGTGAAGGCGACGCCGGCCAGACGCGAGTCGCAAAGCAGCGGCGTCGCGATAGATGCGCCGTCCCCCGGCAGGAATTGCAGCACACCGGCGGGTATCCCGGCCGCGAGCATGAGCTCCACGGCGCGAGCAGCGACGAGGCCGGTCTGCTCCGCCGGCTTCGCAAGCACGCTGTTGCCCGCGGCGAGCGCCGCCGCGACCTGGCCGGTGAAAATCGACAGCGGGAAGTTCCATGGGCTGATGCACAGAAACACGCCGCGAGGCTTGAGATAGAGCAGATTGGATTCACCGGTCACGCCGGGCAGGGACCGTGGTGCGGCCGTGAGGCGATCGGCTTCGGCGGCGTAGTAGCGCAACAGGTCGACGGCCTCGCGCAGCTCGGCGAGGCTGTCGGCGACGGTGCGGCCGCCTTCGCGCACGCAGCGCGCGAGCAGCTCGCCGCGATGGGCTTCGAAGGCATCGGCGGCCGCCCTCAGCAACCCGCTGCGCTCGGAAACGGGCCTTAGACCCCACGCAGCTTGCGCGCGCGCGGCGACGTCGAGGGCAGCCAGCGCGAGCTCAGGTCCTGCCGTGACCACCTCGCCGACGGCGTGCTCGCTGTCGGCCGGGTCTCGAGCGGCGCTACGCTCGCCGTCACACGCGACGCCGCCGACGACAGGCGCCGCCCGCCAATCTCGCACGGCGCCGGCCTCGAGCGCCGTTGCCAGCTCGCGCAACTCGAAGAACGCGGCGAGGTTCGCTCCGCAAGCATTGCGCCGCTCGGGTTGAAACAAGTCGCGCGGCAACGGAATCCTCGGATGGCGCCGCACAGCGCCGGCAACCGCGCAACGCTCGAGCGGGTCTTGGACGACTTCCGCGGCCGCAACCTCGGCGTGGACGAAGCGGTTCACGAACGAGGTGTTGGCGCCGTTCTCCAGCAAACGCCGCACGAGATACGGCAGCAGGTCCTCGTGCGAGCCTACCGGCGCGTAAACGCGGCAAGGCCGCGCCGCGCCCTCGGAGTCGATGATCTCGCGATACAGCTCCTCGCCCATGCCGTGCAGACGCTGAAACTCGAATTGCGCTTTCCCGCCGCGCTCGAGCACCCAGGCCACCGTGTGGGCGTTGTGAGTCGCGAATTGCGGATACAGGCACGGTGCCGCATCGAGCAGCCGCGCCGCGCAGGCGAGATAGCTCAAATCGGTGTTGCACTTGCGCGTGAATACCGGATAGTCGCTGAGCCCGAGCGCCTGAGCCTGCTTGATCTCGCTGTCCCAATAGGCGCCCTTGACGAGACGCACCGGAATGCTGCGGCCGGATTCGCGCGCTGCCGCTTCGAGCCAGGCGAGCACCGCGTAAGCGCGTTTCTGATACGCCTGCACGGCCAGGCCGAGACCCGGCCAGGCGCTCACGCGCGGGTCCTTGAGGACCGCGGCGAATACCGCCAAAGTCGGCTCCAGGCGGTCGGCTTCCTCCGCGTCCACGGTCAGCGCGATGCCGGCGTCACGCGCGGCGCTTGCGAGCGCGGCCAGACGCTCGGCCAACTCCCCCACGACGCGGCGGCCCTGGGCGAACTCGAACCGCGCCGACAACGCCGATAGCTTGACGGAGATGCCCGGGGCGTCCATGAGCCCGGCGCTCGGCTCCGCGTCCCGCCCGATCGCTGCGATCGCCTCGGAGTAGGCCTCGAAGTAGCGCGTCGCATCCTCGGCCGTGAGCGCCGCCTCGCCGAGCATGTCGAAAGAGTAGCGGTATCGAGCCGCGTCCGAACGGCGGGCGCGCCGCAGCGCCGATTCGATCGTGCGCCCCATGACGAATTGATGACCGAGAATGCGCATCGCTTGCTTGAGAGCCGTGCGGATCAGCGGCTCGCCGAGCCGCCCGATCATGCGAGCCAGCTCGTCCTGCCAGCGCTGCTCGGCGCGGTACTCGGCCTTGAGGACGCGTCCTGTGAGCATCAGCGCCCAGGTCGAGGCATTCACGAGCACCGGGCTGTGCGGCTGCAGGTGCGCGCGCCAGTCCGCCGCCGCGAGCTTGTCGGCTATGAGACGATCGGCCGTGTCGGCGTCGGGAATGCGCAGCAAAGCCTCGGCGAGGCACAGCAGCACGATGCCTTCGCTCGACGACAGATCGTATTCGGCCATGAACGCGTCGATGCCGCCGGCGTCGCGGCGATTGCGGCGCATCTTCTCGACGAGATCGATCGCGCAGCGCTTGACCTTGCGCCGGAAATGAGCGGAGCCGCTCGCCGGCTCGAGCAAGGCCTCGACGGCGCGGGCCTCGTCGGCCAGATAGTCACGCTCGATGGCTTCGTCGACGGGCGACGCAAGCACGTCGGCCGGGGCGAAGATCCAGGGTCGCGGCGGCGGCATAGCCGCAGTGTACCCGCGAGCCCGAACGGCGTCGCCGCCACGCACTCGCGCACGACGCAGGGCCGCCAAGGCGCAAAGGAACGCCGCGGAGGCGCAGTCGCATGACGCGGGAACGGGGATACAGGTTCTCGAAGGAGTGCGAAGCTCCGACTGAGAGGGCCTGTATCCCCGTTCCCGCGTCCTCCGGGCTGCGGCGGTGGCATGGGGGCGTGAAGGCGGGGTCATTGGTGCTCGAAGGAGTGCGAAGCTCCGACTGAGAGCGCCAATGGCCCCGACTTCACGCCCGTGCGATCCCGCGACGTCCCTCATTCGCCGCCCTTGGCGGCCCCACGTCGTGCGACGGCGCACGGCGCTCCGTCGGGCGGCTACAATGCCGGCTGTCGTTCCGGAAACGTCGAGGCAACGTGGCCAGCAGTGAGCAGCTCATCGAGCAGGCCCGCCGGGTCAGCGCGCAAAACTACGCGCCGCTGCCGGTGGTGCTGTCGAGGGCGCACGGCGTTTGGGCCTGGGACACGGACAACCGCCGCTATCTCGATTGCTTGAGCGCGTACTCGGCCTTGAGCCTCGGTCACTGCCACCCGCGGGTGATCGCGGCGCTCGCCGAGCAGGCGGCGCGTCTGACGCTGACCTCGCGCGCCTTTCACAACGACCGCATGGGCCCGTTCCTCGAGCTCTTGTGCGCGCAGTGCGAGATGGACATGGCGCTACCGATGAATACGGGCGCCGAAGCCGTCGAAACCGCGATCAAGCTGGCGCGCAAGTGGGGCTATCGAGTCAAGGGCGTGCCACGCGACGAGGCCGAGATCATCGCCTGCCGGGGGAATTTTCACGGCCGCACCACGACGATCGTCGGCTTCTCATCGGAGGCCGCGTACAAGGACGACTTCGGCCCCTACGCACCCGGCTTCGAGCTGGTCGACTACGGCGATGCGGGCCAGCTCGAGGCCGCGATCACCCCGCGCACCGCGGCGTTCCTCGTCGAGCCCATCCAGGCCGAGGCCGGAATCAGGGTGCCCCCCGCCGGCTACCTCGCCGCGGCGCGGCGGCTGTGCGCGCAGCACAACGTGCTCCTGATCCTCGATGAGATCCAGACCGGTCTGGGGCGCACCGGCAAGTTCCTCGCCCATCAGCACGAGCGCGACGCCAAGCCCGACGTGCTCATCCTCGGCAAGGCGCTCGGCGGCGGCGTCTATCCGGTATCGGCCGTGCTCGCGGGCGCCGACATCATGGGACTGCTGCAACCGGGCGAGCACGGCAGCACCTTCGGCGGCAATCCGCTGGCGGCGGCCGTCGGCCTGGCGTCGCTGGAGGCGATCCGCGACGAGCGGCTTGCGGATCGCGCCGCGGAGCTCGGTGACTATCTGTTCGAGCGCCTGCGAACGCTCGCCGCTCCCGCGGTGCTCGAGATCCGAGGCCGGGGCCTGCTCGTCGGCATCGAGCTCGCAGGCCAACGCAGCGCGCGCGACTACTGCACCGCGTTGCTCGAGCGCGGCGTCCTGACCAAGGACACGCATGACAAAGTCATTCGCATCGCGCCGCCGCTGGTGATCGAGGCGAGCGAGCTCGACTGGCTAGTCGAACAGCTCGAAGCGGTGTTGGCTCATTGAGGCAACTCGCCGCGCCAGATCAGACCGTAGTCCAGCAGCGCCCAGTGGACCAGCATCGCGTCGAGATTCATACGGTCGAAGCCGGTGACCTCGTAGAGCGCCTCGAAGGCAGCTGAGCCGGACGACGCGGCTGCTTCGGCTTCGAGCCGCTCCTCGAGCTCGGCGACGTCGGCGGCGCTGGTCACCGCCTGCGCCACCTGCATGACGCCGGCATCCCGCGTGCCGGAGATGATCAGAAATCGATTGCCGCCGGGGCCCGGGAAGGTCGAGAGGAATCCGTAGTCGCGGTAGTTGCGCCGCGAGTAGCGCAGCATGCCGGCGCCGCTGGTGTACTGCTCGCCGTCGGAGCGATTGACCAGCTCGTCGTAGGTCTCGCCTACCGCGAGCTTCGATGAGGCGAACACGAACTCCATGAGCGTATCCAGGGCGCTGATGTAGCCGACGTAGATGACGTGACTGCTCTTGAGGTCCGCCGCGCTCAGCTCGGACATCGGCGTCACTCGGACCGGCTTGTCGGAGCTGTAGACCACGCGCAGCAGATCCATCAAGGCGTAGCCCGACGCCTGCGGCAGATAGGTCAGATCGAGGTCATAGTAGGACTCCATGAGCTCCGGCGAATACATGAAAAGCTCATCGAGGTCCTTGGGGGAGTTGATGCTGAAATCGCGAATCAAGCGGCTCACGTTGCCGCGCTCGTCGAGCTCGCCGAAGATGTAGTAGTCGCCGACGACGACGAGAATCGGAACTTCGTCGTCGAGGATGTCGGCCCAGATGGACGACTCCAGCAAGCTGGGCGGGACGACGGAGCCGGTGTCACCGCGCAGTCCGAGGTAGGTCACGAGATTCAGCGCCAGCAGAGCCGCGGCGAGCGCCATCCAGGCGTAGGGCCGGCGCCGCTGTGGCAAGGCGAGCGTCTCGACGGCGTCCGCGGGCTCGACGATGAGGCGGTATTCGCCCTTCGGGATGCGCAAGCGATAACCCTCGTGGTCGGTAGTCCGGGCATTGAAGTGCTCGAGCTTCTGCCGCAGGTTGTGCATGTAGACACGCACCAGCGAGTCCTGGTTCGGATCGAAGTCGGCGCCTTTGCCGAAGACCTCGGTTGCGATCTCGAGCTCCTTGGGCGCCCTGCCCTCGAGCGAACAGTCGACGAGAAAGGCGAGCAGCTTGCCGTAGGTGCGCGAGCGCCCCAGCGCGCCGCTGTCCGTCACGCGCTTGATCTCGTCCCGAATACGCTCTGCGTCGAGCGGGTTTTCGCTGTTGGAAGCTTCGCTCATAAGCCCTCGCGGCCCAGCCTAGCCGATCTTTAACGGTTAATAAACCGTTTATAACTCACTGTATTTAAAGTCTAATCGTAGACTCGCCCGAGGCCGCCCCGTACACTTTGCGACGAATCATGATCAGAATGCTGTTTCTCGTGCATCGCTATCTCGGCATCGCCATGGGTCTGCTGATCTCGCTCTGGTGCCTGTCCGGCCTCGTGATGATGTACGTGCAATACCCGAGCGTGAGCGAGGAGGAGCGCCTCGCAGGCCTGGCCGAGCTCGACCTCGGCGCCTGTTGCCGCTGGCCGGGCGACTTCAGCAATATCGAGCTCGACTCCTTCCGCCTGGAGATGCTCGACGGGCGCCCGATCATCCGCCTGGCAGCCCAGGGCGACGACTATACGCTCGATCTGCAACGCGGCGAGTATGTCGACGGCTTTACGGAGGCGCAGGCCGCCGGCATTGCGGCGAGCATCGCCGAGCAGCTCGGCGACGGCTTGCGTGCGCGCTATCTCGGGCCCGTCGACCGCGACCAGTGGACCGTCGCCGGCGGTTTCAGCGCGCATCGGCCGCTGCACCGCTTCGAGCTCGACGACGGACGCGGCACGCAAATCTATTTGTCTAGCTACAGCGGCGAGGCGGTGCAGATGACGACCGCCAGCGAGCGCTTCTGGAACTGGCTCGGCTCCGTCGTGCATTGGCTCTACCCGACGGTCATCCGGCAGAACGCCTATCTTTGGAGCCAGGCGATCATCTGGACATCGAGCGTCGGCTTGTTGCTCACGGCGGTCGGGCTCTATATCGGCATCAGGCAATTCAGGTGTCGCCGCAGCGGGCGCCATTCTGCCTATCGCGGCGTCTGGCTCTGGCACCACTATGCCGGCCTGATCTTCGGCGTGCTCACGCTCACGTGGCTCTTCAGCGGTCTCTTGTCCGTGCAGCCCTGGGGCGCGTTCGAGAGCCGCAGCTTTGCCGCCGAGAACGCGCGCCTCAAGGGCCGCACGCTCGCGCTCGCGGATGTTCAGCTCGCGCTGCGCGATGCGAGCTCGATGGCCCTGCCTCGAGATACCGTGCAGCTCGAAGGCGCGCGCTTCGGCGGCGGGCTCTTCGCGCTGGCCTGGACACAGGACGCGCGAGCCACGCGTCTCGCCGGCTCCGAGTTTGCCGCCGCGCCGCTGACCGACGACGAGCTTGCCGCGGCCGCCGCGCGGTTGCGCCCGGACGCCTCGATCGTCGAGCAGGGCTGGCTCGCGCGCGGCGATGCCTATTACTACGAGCATCACGACGCGCGCCGCTTCCCGGTCTACCGGATACGTTACGGCGACGACGAGCGCATCTATCTCGACGGCACCAGCGGGCAGCTCGCCTACACCGTCGACGACCGGCGGCGCAGCTTGCGCTGGCTGTTCCTGGCGCTGCATCGCGGTGATTTCGCGGCCGTGGTGCGCGAGCGCCCCGTATGGGACGTCATGATGTGGCTGGCGATGTCCGGCGTGACGGTCGGCGCGCTGACGGGCACCTGGCTGGGGGCGCGGCGGGTCGTGCGCGCCGTCCGGGGGCTCAGAGCTCGGCGGCCCAGTCCTTGGTCTCGAGCAGGCTTCTGACGCGGGCGAGAAACGCCCCCGAGTAGGCGCCGTCGATGGCGCGGTGATCGAACGATTGCGCCAAGATGCCGACCGGCCGAATGCCTATCGCATCTCCCCCGGGCCCCTCGATCACCACCGGTTGCTTGCGGATCGCGTCCACCGACAGAATCGCGACCTGAGGCTGATTGATGATCGGCGCCGTGAGCAAGGTCCCATAGCTGCCGTTGTTCGTCAACGTATAGGTGCCGCCGCTGAGGTCGTCCGCGGCGAGCTTGCCCTCGCGCGCCCGGCGGCCGAGCTCGTGAATCTGCTGCGCCAGCCCCGACACCGTCAGATCGCCGGCATTGCGGATCACGGGGGCGACCAGGCCCTCGAGATCGAGCGCGACCGCGACCGACAAATGAATGCCTGAATGGACGAGCAGGCCGTCGCCGTCGACGCTCGCGTTGATGCGAGGAAACTCCTTGATCGCGAGACAGGCCGCGCGCGCGATGAAAGGCAGATAGGTCAGGGAATAACCGCGCTCGCGGCGCCAGCGCTCGCGAGCCGCAAGGCGCACCTGCTCGACCTTGGCGAAGTCCACTTCGACGGCCTGCAGCACGTGCGCGCTGGTCGCCTTGGACCTGACCATGTGCTCGGCGGTGACGCGTCGAATCCGATCGAAAGCGATGCGCCCGCCTTCCGGCTCCACCCGGTCGGCCGGCTGTTCCGATCGAACCGCGAATGCCGCTGACGGCTCCGGGGCCAGAGGCGGCCGCGGCTCGAGGACGGTATCGCCATCGGAGTCGGCGAGCTTCTCCGCAGGCGCAACGGAAGACGGGTGCTCGATTGCCGCGAGCACGTCCTCGCGCGTGATCCGGCCGTCGCGGCCGCTGCCTTCGATCGTGTGCGGATCGAGCTGATGCTCGGCGATGAGCCGCCGCACGACCGGCGACAGGCGCAGCCGATCCTGCGAGCTGCTCAGATTGATGGGCGTGATCAGCGTGGGCTCGTCGGCCGCGTCGCTCTCACCCGTAAGCTCGATGTGCTCGGCCCCGGGGTCGAAGCCCGGCGAGCCCGCCTCGGGCCGCTCGCCGGGGGCACTGATGACCGCCAGTACCGCACCGACCTCCACCGTCTGGCCGGCCTCGACGAGAACCTTCTCGAGCACGCCGGAGATCGGCGCGGGCACCTCCGTTGCCGCCTTGTCGGTTTCCACGTCGAGCAATAGCTCGTTCTTCTCCACCGTGTCGCCGACCCGCTTGTGCCAGGCGGCAACCGTGCCTTCCGCGACGGTTTCGCCCAATTGCGGCATGAGAATGTTCATTGCGGTGCCCTTCAGTCGACGAGCCGCCGAACGGCCTCGACGATGCGCGCCGCGCTCGGCAGCACGGCATCCTCCAAAGCATCGGCGGACGGAAGCGGAATGTGCGGCGTGGTCACGCGGACGATCGGTCCGTCGAGGTCCCAGAAGATCTCCTCGGCGACGATCGAGGCGATCTCGGCACCCCAGCCGCACAGACGCGGATTCTCTTCCACCGTGACCAGACGCCCGGTGCGGCCGACGGCCTCGAGTATCGTCAGCGTGTCCAAAGGCACCAGCGAACGCACGTCGATCACGGTTGCCGAGATGCCGTGCTCGGCCTCCAGCGTCGCCGCCGCCTGCACCGCCTTGGGCACCATCGCCGCCAGCGCGACAATGGTCACGTCGTCGCCGCTGCGAACGATGCGCGCCTTGCCGAGCTCCTCGACATGCTCGCCGTCCGGCACTTCACCCTTGGTGGCGTAGAGCGATTTCTGCTCGAAGAACATCACCGGATCGGGGTCTCTGACGGCCGCCGCCAGCAAGCCCTTGACGTCCGCCGGCGTCGACGGCGCGACGACCTTGAGGCCGGGTATCGCCATGGCCCAGTTCTCCACGCTCTGCGAGTGCTGCGCGCCGAAGCGGCTGCCGCCGCCGTTGGCGCTGCGAATGACTAGCGGCAAGCTGCATTGGCCGTCGGTCATGTACCGCGTTTTCGCGATCTGGTTCGCCACCAGATCCCAGCAGACGGCGAAGAAATCCGAGAACATGATCTCGGCGATCGGGCGTAGGCCCGTCATCGCCGCGCCCATCGCGGCGCCGACGATCGCTTGCTCGGAGATCGGCGTATCCCTGACCCGCTCGGGCCCGAACTCCTCGAGCAGCCCCACGGTCGCCTTGAAGACCCCGCCGGCTGCAGCCACGTCCTCACCGAGGAACACCACGGTGTCGTCGCGGCGCATTTCTTGGGCGATGCCCGCGCTCACCGCTTCCCTGTAAGTCAACTCCGCCATTGCAGTCGCTCGGCCGCTCCTGAATAAACCGAGCTATCTTACGTCAGTTGGATGACTCGATCTAACCGTGTTTCGGGGATCGACGAGCGTCCTCAGCGCGCTCCGAGAATCCGCAGCTGCGGCGCGGGCAAGGGCGCCGTCAGCCGGGAAACCGTCGCGGGCGAGCGCCGCGGTAACGGCCGATCGTGCGCTTGCGCCGTGCGGGCGCGTTAGCCGATATACTATGGAAACTTCCTCACTGCGCGAAACCCAAGAACCAATGAGCAAGACCTTGAGCATCGCCCTGATTCCCGGTGACGGCATCGGCACCGAGGTCATGCCCGAAGGCGTGCGCGTGCTCGAAGCCGCCGGCCGCAAGCACGGCCTGAGCCTTCGTTGGCGGGAATTCGATTGGTCTTGCGAACGCTACCTCAAGACCGGAAGCATGATGCCGGAGGACGGCATCGAGCAGCTGCGAGCCTTCGATGCCATCTATCTGGGCGCCGTCGGCTTCCCGACCGTCGCCGATCACGTGTCTCTTTGGGGATTGCTGATTCCGATCCGCCGCGAATTCGACCAATACATCAATCTGCGTCCGGTGCGCCTGTTCGAGGGCGTCCCCTGCCCCCTGGCCGGCAAGGTCGCGGGCGATATCGATTTCTACGTCGTGCGCGAGAACGTCGAAGGCGAATATTCGGCGATCGGCGGCATTCAGTACAAGGACACGGATCAGGAAATCGTCGTGCAGCAGAGCATGTTCACGCGCCGCGGCGTCGACCGGGTGCTGAAATACGCGTTCGAGCTCGCGAAATCGCGGCCGGCCAGGCATTTGACCTCGGCCACCAAATCAAACGGTATTATCCACTCGATGCCGTATTGGGACGCCAGGGTTGCGAACATGAGCAAGTCGTATCCAGACGTCAAGGTCGACCAATTCCACATCGACATCTTGACCGCCAACTTCGTCCGCATGCCGGAGCACTTCGACGTCGTCGTCGGCAGCAATCTCTTCGGCGACATTCTTTCGGATCTCGGCCCGGCGTGCACGGGAACGATTGCGATCGCGCCGTCCGCCAACATGAATCCCGAGAAGCTGCACCCGTCGATGTTCGAGCCCGTCCATGGATCGGCACCCGATATCGCAGGCAAGGGCATTGCGAACCCGATCGGCACGATTTGGGCCGGAGCGATGATGCTCCAGCACCTCGGCCACGGAGGGGCGCACGACAGCATCATGAGCGCCGTGGAGAGCGTGCTTCGCGAAGGCGCGCAGCTGACGCGGGACATGGGCGGCCAGGCGAGCACCCAGGAGCTCGGCAAGGCGATCGCAGACGCACTTTAAGGGGGAGACTGAAATGCTCGATCGACGGCTTCGCAACGCAGCTCTGCTACTCGCCGTCGGCGCTGTGCTGCCGCTCGTCGGCTGCGCGCAGCCTGCCGACGCTCCGGAGCGCGAGATCACCAACGTCACCGGGGATCTCTACCGCTTTCGCGAAATCCGCCACATCGGCATGTTCCTCGTGACCGGCGAAGGCATCATCGTCGTGGATCCGACGAACCCGGGCCTCGCGGCGTGGCTCAAGGAAGAGCTCGATCGGCGTTTCGGCCTGCCGGTCCGCTACGTGATCTACAGCCACAGTCACAACGATCACGCATCCGGGGGCGAGGTTTTCGCGGACACGGCGACGTTCATCGGCCATGTCAACATGCGCAAGAATCTCCAGAAACCCCCGCCCGACGCACCGCTGCTGCCGCGCGAGCGGCTCTGGGACGTCGACGGCAACGGCACCATCGAGTCATCAGAGGCGAACCCCTACGCGTCGCAAGCCTTCGAGCTTCTCGGGAAGGCCGACACCGACGGCTTGACGCGATCGGACATCTGGGAAGTGCGCTTCGGGGGTGGGACGCATCCGCCGGATATCTATTATGCGGATCATCTGACGGTCAGGCTCGGCGGCAAGTCGGTCGAGCTCCACTACACCGGAAGAAATCATACCGACGACATGACGACGGTGTTGTTTCCGGAAGAGCGAACGATCTATACGGTCGATTTCCTCACGCCGAATCGCCTGCCGTTCACCGACCTCGACGGCGGCTACCTGCCCGAATGGCTCGCTTCCCTGCGTCTCGTCGAGCAACTCGACTTCGACATCATCTCTCCGGGTCACGAAGCCGTCGGCACCAAGGCCCAGGTGTCGGAGCAGGTACGCTACCTGGAAGATCTGATCGCCGAGGTCTCGGCCGGCATCGCCGCCGGTCGGAGCAAGCAGGAGCTGGTCGACACCGTGCTGTTGGAGCAGCACTCGCACTTGCTCGAGTATGACAATTTCCGGCCGCAGAACGTCGGCGGCGCCTACGAGATATTGGTGTCGTCCGAGCAGTAGCTCGAGGAGATCCAGCCGATCCGAATCGGCCGCAATCGCGGCCGTTCTCATAACCGATGAGCGAACTCTTCTTCGATCCCGCGTTCGTCGTCGTGGCCGTCGTCGCGGTGCTGATCACTGGCATCTCCAAGGGCGGCTTCGGCGGAATGGCGCTGCTGGCCGTGCCCGTGATGTCGCTGGTCATATCGCCGATTCAGGCCGCCGGCATCATGCTGCCCATCATGATTCCCATGGACGTGCTCAGCGTCTGGGTCTATCGCAAGCGCTTCGATCGCGACAATCTGATCGTGCTGCTGCCGGCCGCGGCATTCGGCGTGACCATCGGCGGATTGACGGCGCGCTGGGTCAACGATGACGTCGTGCGATTGCTCGTCGGCGTCATCGCCGTGGTGTTCATCTCGCATCGCTGGCTCGGCATGCGCCGCACCGGAACGGCCGAGACACCCGACCGCAAGCCTCCGAGAAAGGCCTGGGGCGTGCTCTGGGGCGCGTGCGCGGGGTTTACGAGCTTCCTGGCGCACGCCGGATCGCCGCCATACCAGGTGTACGTGCTGCCGCAGCGTCTGAGCAAGGAGCTCTACGCGGGCACGAGCGTGATCTTCTTTGCGACCGTCAATGCAATCAAGCTCATCCCCTACGGACTGCTGGGACAACTCTCGCCGGCGAATTTGTCGGTATCCGGCATGCTGCTGCCGCTCGTTCCGCTGGGCGTGTTCCTCGGAGTCTGGATGAACCGCAAGCTGCGCGAAGACATTTTTTATGCCATCGTGATGACCGCGATCTTTGTCGTCGGCATACGGCTGATCTGGGACGGGGTCAGCAACGTGCTCGCGACGTAACAAACGCGCGGCGAGACTCGGCGCACCCGGCGCGAGCTCGCGAGCGGCAAGCCGGACCGCGGGCATCGAGGTGATACACTGCGCTGGCCTTGCCGCGCGAGCACATTATGAATGAGCGCACCGTCAGCAAATCGATCGTTCTCGTGACGGCGTTGCTCGGCGCGGCTTTACCACCGCCGACCGCCGCGGAGGATTTCCGCCTCACCGCGGGCGCCCCCCAGTCGACCAACCTGCCCTGGATCGGTGTCATTCAGCGTGTCGTCGTGCCGGAATCGAACGCCCGGCTCGCGGCCGCGGGCAGCCCGCACCGGATCGTCTGGCGCGAAGCCTACGGCGGGTCCCTGTACAAGTGGCAGAACACGCTCGAGGCAATCGAGATCGGCCTCGCGGACATCGGCTGGGTCGGAGCGCTGTGGGAAGTGTCGAAGATGCCGCTGCAGAACGTCACCTACAACGCGCCGTTCGTCACCGACGATCTCGTGATGCTGCTCGACATCTTCAACGAATTGCACGACAGCATGCCGGCGCTCGCCGAGGCCTGGCGCGAGCAGAACCAGATCATGCTCGGCGCGAGCGGCGTGGACACCTACCATCTGCTCACGACCTTCCCGGTGGATGGTGTCGACGATCTCAGAGGAAGAAAAATACTCGCTCCGGGACCGTCCGCCGCCTGGCTCGAAGGCACCGGCGCGGTTGCGGTCAACGGCGGCCTCAACACCTATTACACGCAGATCCGCACCGGAGTCGCGGACGGTGTGCTGACGATCCTGACCGGCGCTTATCCCTACCGCATACATGAGGTCGCTCCGTACGTCACGCTCGTCGGGCTCGGCGCGCAATTCAACGGCGGTCTGGCGATGAACCTGGACACCTGGAACCGCCTCCCGGCCGACGTGCAGAGCGTGATGGCGGAGCTGGGACTCGAGTACAGCCGCGGGATGGCCTTGGAGGTCGTGCAGCGCTACGACCGCGCTCTGGCCGGCGTCGCCGCCGAAGGCGCGCTCGTGACGAGCTTGAGCGATGAAGAAAAGCTCAAATGGATCAATGGCCTGCCGGATATCGCCGGACGCTGGGTGGCGGCCGCCGAACGCCGCGGGCATCCCGCAGCCTCGGTGCTCGCGGCCTTCATGACTGAATTCAGGCAGCGCGGCGGGCGGCCGCTGCGCGATTGGGACGCGCCTCGCCCGACGGCGACGGCCGACTGAATCGCAACTCACGCCATGCCCCGAAAGCCGGCAGTCGGCCTTCTCGAGGCACTCGTGCAAGCGATGAACGGTGCCGGCGTCGTCTGGATCTTCGCGCTGACGTTTCTCATCTGCGCCGACATTGCCGGACGAACGCTCTTCGATACGCCCCTGCAAGCCGTCCCGGAAATCGTTTCGCTGTCCCTGATCGCCTGCGTGTTCCTCCAGCTCGCATTCGCCGTGCGCACGGGCCGGCTGACGCGCGCCGAGATCCTGCTGGCGCGGCTGCGCGAGACCAGGCCTCTGATCGCCGCCGCCGCCAGCCGGTTTTTCGCGCTCGCCGGAGCATCGGTCTTCGCGGTGATCGCTATCGGGGCATGGCCGGATTTCCGCCGCGCCTTTGCAACCGGCGAATTCGTCGGCGTCGAGGGGATCTACACGTTGCCGGTGTCGCCGATCAAGTTCCTGGTCGTCGCGGGCTCGCTCGTCGCCGCGCTCTGCTATCTGGCGGAGCTCGGCGGCTCGATCGCCGCCGGGCGGCTCAAGAGCCTGGCCTTGGCCGTGCTGCTCGCGGCGGCGATCGGCGCGCTGGCGCTCCTCGGCTGGCAGTTGCTGCCCACGGACCGCGAAATCGGCGCGCTTGCGATCGCCGCGGTGCTGCTGCTGATAGCTCTGGGCACGCCGATCGCGGTCGCATTGCTGCTCGTCGGCTTTCTCGGGCTCGGGCTCCTGAAGCGCGACTTCCAGATCGCCACCGACACGCTGTCTCTGGCGGCTCAAGGAACGATCTCGGAATACGAGTTCGCTACCGTACCGCTGTTCGTGCTCATGGGCTTGTTCGTCAGCGTATCGGAGATCGGCAAGGACAGCTTTCGCGCGGCGCAGCGCGCTTTCGGGCGGCTTCGCGGCGGTTTGGGCGTCGCGACCGTCGCAGCCAACGCGGTGTTCGCCGCGATCACCGGAATCTCGATCGCTTCCGCCGCGATCTTCTCCAAGATCGCGGTCCCGGAGATGATATCGCGAGGCTACAAGCCGGCGTTCGCCGTAGGGCTTACCGCCGGATCCTCGGTGCTCGGCATGCTCATTCCGCCGAGCCTGCTGCTGATTATCTACGGCGTATTGGCGGAGGTCTCTATCGGCGCATTGTTTCTCGCCGCGATCGTGCCCGGGGTGCTGCTGGCCGTCGCCTTCGCCGTCGGTGTGGTCGCGATGGCCTGGCTTTGGCCGGGTTTCGTCGGCGATACGCAGCACGGCTGCGCGGAGCTTTCGATGCGTTGGCGCGACGCGGGGCTCGCCTTTCTGCCCGTGCTGATCCTCGTCGTGCTGGTGCTCGGCGGGATCTACGGCGGCATCTTCACACCCACCGAGGCCGGCGCCGCCGGCGCCTTCGCTGCGATGTGCCTCGCACTGATCAAGCGGCGCCTGTCCTTGAGCGGCCTTTGGGACGTCATCCGCGAAACCGGCCAGATCAGCGTCGCGATTCTGTTCCTGATCATCAGCGCCAGCACCTTCAGCCGCATGTTGACGCTCACGGGCCTGCCGGCGGAGATGGCCGCTTACGTCGACGGGCTCGGACTGGGGCTGGCGGGATTCCTTGCCGGCTATCTGGTGTTGCTGATCCTGCTCGGCATGGTGCTGGACTCGACCTCGATACTGTTGATCCTGCTGCCGTTGGCGCTGCCCACTGTCGGCGAGCTCGGCGGTAACCTGATCTGGTTCGGTATCGTCACGGTCATCGGCGTGGAGATAGGCCTGCTCACGCCGCCGCTGGGCTTGAGCGTATACGTGATCCAGTCGACGCTCGATGACGAGCGGATAACGCTCGGCACGATCTTCGCCGGCGCTTTCCCGTTCGTGCTCATCACCCTGGCTGTGACACTGCTGTTGATGGCGTATCCTCCGTTGAGCCTGATCTTTCAATAGCGCCCGGAGCCCCGGCGAGCCGTCGCAGTCAGGCGGCTCGCGCCTCTCTCGTGCCGCCGAGCGTCGCGACACTCAAAGCCAGCATCAAGCCGAGAGCGTCACCCACGAGCCCTTGAGTGAGCAGCGCGACGCCTGCGGCCGCGGCGGCGACGCGGGCCCAGCCCGTGAGCGGCCAGCGCAGGTAACCGACGACGGCGGCGGCCAGCATATAGACGCCGACGGTCCCCGCGAGCACCGTCGATGCAATCTCCCACAACGAGCCTTGTGCCAGCAGGCCAGGACCGAAGAAAAACGCGAACGGCAGCAGATAGCTGACGATGCCGTAGCGGAACGCGGTCCAGCCGACGAGATTGATCTCGGCCTGCGCGATGCCTGCGGCGACATAGGACGCCAGCGCCACCGGCGGCGTGATCGTCGACACACAGCCAAAGAAGAACACGAACAGGTGCGCCGTCAGCAACGGCACCCCCATGTCGACGAGCGCCGGCGCGACGACGGTCGCCAGGATCAGATAGGCGGCCGTGGTGGGCAAGCCCATGCCGAGAACGATCGCGACCAGCATGGTCAGAATCAAACCGACCAGCGGGATGCCGCCGGAAAGGGCGATGATGAACGCCGACAGCTTCGATCCCAAGCCGGTGATCGACAAGGTTCCCGAGATGATGCCGGCGGCGGCGCAAGCCGCCGAGATCGGCAGCACGTTGCGCGTGCCCACGCCGATCGCGAGCGCCGTCTTACGCGCAAGCTCCCGCAGCGGCGGCCGATGAAACAAGGCATAAAGCAGCACCAGCGCCGCAATCGCGTAAGCCGATGCCTTTACCGGGGAATACCCGAACACCATCGCGCCGATCAGGGACACGAAGGGCACGACGTAGGGCACGCCGCTCCAAAGCGACCTCGAAACGGCCGGCGCGTTGTCCGCTTCCCCGCCGCCGATGTCGCTTTTCAAAGCCTGCAGATGCACGACGAACAGAATCGAAAGGAAGAACAGCAACGCCGGAATCAAGCTCGCCTTCATGACGTTCACGTACGGCGTTCCGACGATCTCGGCCATGATGAAGGCCGCCGCGCCCATGACCGGCGGCATGATCTGGCCGCCCGTGGATACCACCGCCTCGATCGCGGCCGCCTGATGCGGCCGATAGCCCTCTCGCTTCATCATCGGAATCGTGAACGAACCGGTGACGGCGACGTTCCCAGCGGCTGAGCCCGAGATCATCCCGAGCAAGGTGCTGAACAGCACGGCGGTCTTGGCGGACGCGGCCCGCAAGCCCCGTGTGACGGAGCGCGAGACGTCGAAGAAAAAATCGCCGGCGCCGAACTCGCCGAGAAACGCCCCGAAAATGGTGAACAGAACGATATAAGTCGAAGCGACGCCGATCGGAATCCCATAGATGCCTTGAGCGGACAGGGAAAGAAAAGAGACGACGGTCTCGAAGCGCGCGCCACGGCTATAGAGCATGCCGCCGAGATGGGGAGAAACGAAGGGATAGAGCAATAGGACGAGCGTAACGAGCGTCAGGAACAAGCCTACCGCCCGGCGTGCCGCCTCGAGCACCAGCAATACGATTACGCTCGCAACGACGATATCCAAGGAGCGGGCCTCGCCGCCGCTCAAGGCGATCGCGCTCCAACGCGCGAGCAGATAGGCACCCGTGATCAACGCCAGCGCAGCCAAGACGGCGTCGAGCGCTCGTACCAGCCGCCCTGCCCGCGCTGCGGCGCCGGGCCCGCCCGTGCGCGCGGCGAGAAATATCAATGCCAGCACGGCGGTCAGATGCACCGCCCTCACGATCATCGTGGACAGCACCAGCAAGCCGGAAACGTTGGCGAGATGAAATACGCCCAAGGCGAACGCCACGGAAATCGTCAATCGGCGTCGAAGATCGAGGGCGCCTGCCGTGGCGCTCACGAGGCGAGGCTCAGCTCAAGGCCCGGCAAAGTAACGCAACGCGCCGGGGTGGAGCGGTATCGGCAAGCGGTCGTAGCGCTCGGGATCGATTTGCAGGGCCACCGCATTCGTACGCCGAAGATCGTCCAGATGGCCGAATATCGCGGTGACGATGTCGTAGACGACTTCCGGCGTCTCCGCGGCATTGACGATGAGCACGTTGTCCACGGCGAGCGCGGCGGCCACTTCGGCCGTATCGTAGATCTCGCGCGGAATGTCGACCACCGTGTAGTACGGGTTCTCCTCGGTCACTGCCGACAGCACGGTCGCGTCGATCGAGAGAAACCTGAGCCTTAGGGTCGCGCGCGCCTGCATCACCGCCGCGGCGGGGTAACCCGCCAGCGCAAATGCCGCATCGACATTGCCGTCGCTGAGCTGGCTGAAACCGTCCGAGTAAGACAGGAAGCTCGGCACGATATCGTCCAAGGTCATGCCGTGCGCCGCAAGCAACAGCTGTGTGAGCGTCACGGTCGGGCCGCCCGCCGGACCTATGGCGACGCGCCTGCCGCGCAGCTCGGGGAAAGTTCGAATATCTCCACGAGCCGTCGTCAGCAGATGCAGCACGCTGGGATGCAGTGCTCCCGCCGCCATGATATCGAGGGGCATGCGATAAGGCGGCAAGCCGTGATGCGCGAAATACGCCAGGTCCGCGTTGGTCAATGCGAGCTCGAGCTCGCCGCCGGAGACCAGGCGCGGGTTTTCTATCGCGCCGCGCGTGACGATGGGTACCATCGTGATGCCGCCGGCGTGCTGCGTCACCAGATTGGCAATGCCCTGGCCGAGCGGATAGTAAGCGCCGCCGAGATCGGCCGTGCCGAGACGGTATTCATCGACCGCGGAACCCGGCCCGCAGGCGAGCGCCAGCGCCGCAGGCAGAATTGCGATCAGGGAGCGCATCAGAGTTCGTCCGCACGTGCTCATCATGCCTTGCGCCGCGATAGGCCAATTCTTTACATTGTATCAGCCCGAAAAACTTGGAGCATGAGACCGCATGGGTGTTAGACGCGTCGTCACGGGACACGATAGCAATGGTAAGGCCGTAGTCGTTCACGACGGCGATGCCGGCAACGTCGTCAGACCCAGCCACCGGCCGGGTGTCGCCATTCACAATGTCTGGCTCACCGACTCGACGCCGGCGAGAATCTCAGGACCCCAAGAGTCGACGGATCGAACGATCGGCCTGCTTCCTCCCAAGCACGGCTCGGTGTTTCGCGTCATCGAGTTTCCGCCCGAGAAAGGCTGGATCGAATCGGTGGACGCGAGCGCGGCCAAGGCCGCGTGGGAGTCGATCGGCGCGGGCCACGTCGGCGATACCGGCACGGCGCCGCCGCATCCGCTCATGCACAAGACCGAAACGGTCGACTATGCCGTTTGCCTGGAAGGCGAGATCTACCTGGTCCTCGACGACTCGGAGGTGCTGATCAAGACCGGCGATACCGTCGTGCAGCGCGGTACCAATCACGCCTGGAGCAATCGCTCGACCGCCGTCTGCAAGGTGATGTTCGTCTTGATCGACGGCGAAAGCTGAAGGCTTGCGCTCAGCCGGTGCCGATGAAGGGAATGAGCCGGCCGAAGATCAACACGCCGAACCACATCGCCAAGGACAGCGCGCCGACGATCCGGGCATCGACGGGGATCTCGCTGCCGGCGGGCAGAGCGTCGACGCGCGGCGCAAGCTTGAGCTGATACCAGAGCGCATTGATGCCCGCCAATACGTAAAGCAGCATCTTGAGCTGGAAGCCGATGTTGACGGCGTAACGGTGAGGGTCGCCGATGAAGAACAAAATGCCCGTAGTCGTGTTGATGATCAGCCCCGCGTAGACGATCGGCAGCAGATCATGTGAGGCGGCGGTCGGGACGAGGCGCTGATAGCCGAGCAGGCGAAGGTCGATGACCAGCAGGCCGCCCAGCAGCATGCACAGGCCGATGAAATGCAGAGTCTCGAGTATCGGCCATGTCCACGGCAGGGTCATCGTGATGGGGCCGAGGTTTTCCGCGATCCAGTCGAGAATCGACATACGCGCTCCTTTTCCGAGCTCTCAGAGATAGGCCGTCAATCGGCCCGTGACGATAGCCGTGAGCCACATCAGAAGCGAAACCACGGCCAGAAGCTTGAGCGACTGAGGGACGCAAGCGCCGGCGACCCAATCCGCCGCTTCGCGGCGCAATCTGGGCTGCATGTACGCCGCCGCCAGCACGCCGCCGAGCACCATGCCCATCTTGAGCAGATAGGTTGGGCTCGTCGCATAAGAGGTCGCTTGCGAGGTGAAGATCGCGGCGCCGCTGACGACGTTGGCGGCGAGCCCGTACCAGGCGACGCGGACGAGCTTGTCGAGGGCCGTATAGGGAATCCTCTCGAACCATCCGGCGACGCGCAGATCGACCACGGAGACGATCCCCACCATGATCGCCATGCCGACCGAATGCGCGGTCAGCAACGTCGGGTAGCCGACCAGCGATGTTCTCACCCACTCGGCGAGCGCCGTCGACTCCAGCCACGCCATAGCCCCCCTCCTTTTTGTTGCAGCTTGCTCGAGCAACCACGCGGCTTCGAGCAACGCAGGCGATCATCGGGGGCGGTGCGAGCTTGCGTCTATCGGGGATACTACGTACGTGCAAGGCAGCGGGGCCACGGCGCGCCGGCCGCGGACCCGCGCAGACATTGCCCACCGACTAGCCTGGACGGCCGCCGTTCAGCGTCAGAAAGTTCAGGAACTCCCGTAACTTCCATTAGATATACCGCATAGATTCTAGGTATCGGGAAGCCGGGAAACGCCCGGCGTCGGCTGCCGGCGCTCCCGGCTGCCGCGCTGATTCGTTCACTGCCTCGGACCGCTCGAAGGCGCCGGCGATCGGTTGCAGCGCGCGGCCGATTCCGGCGAGCCGCCGATCCTAAGATTGCGGCATAATAGGGGCCATCAGCGCAGCTCAATGCCTGAACGCACGAGGGAATCATGGCCTATATCTTCCATCAGGACGACCTGCCCCGCTTGTTGTCAGTGGTGCCGGGACGGGAACGCGTGTTCTTCGTCAGCAAGGAGCTCGCCGACGTCGACGCGATGCTGGCCGGAATCATGTATTACAAGAAAGGCGCGTCGTCGCCGTATCATTTGCACAAGAACTGCGAGCATTTCTACTTCATCTTCGACGGCAAGGCGACGGTCGAAACCGAGGAAGGCACAAACGACCTCGGACCCGGAGATCTCGTTTTCATTCCGGCGGAGGAAAAGCACCGCTTGCGCGCAACAGAGCCGCTGTTCTATTTCGAGTTTCAGGCACCGAACCGCTTCGAGACGACGATACTCGACGGCACGAAGGACGATCTGCTCTGGGAGCGGATCGACGGCAACGTCTGGGTGCAGAGCTGATTCGCTCGAGGACCAACAAATGTCGACGACACTGATAAAGACGACCGCCCTGGCGCGAGAAAAGCTCAACGGCACGGGCGAGGTCACCGAGATCATCAACGAGCAGCTCTGCGGCGCGAAGAACGTCGTCGCTAAGCTCTGCTGGCTCGGCGACGGTCAGGAGCTCGAGGCCGCCCCGTTGCCCCGTACGCATCAACTGCTCTACTTCATCGAGGGAGACGGCACGATCACCCTCGACGGCAAGTGCCACGCGGTCACGACCGGCGCGGGCATCTATCTGGGGCCGTCGGAAACGGCGACCATCGGTCATTCCGGCACTTCGCCGGCAAAGCTGCTGCATCTGGTCGTCCCCGAGGTCGACGACTAGCCCGCCGCAGCCTATCTACCGGCGGGTATCTCGATCCCCAGCAGACGCGCCGCGTTCTCCCCGACGATCGCGGCCTTGTCGGCATCGGTCAGCTCGGCGGCGCCGTCGATGAATCCGACCGGGTCATACATCCCCATGTCGTAGGGATAGTCGGTGCCGAGAACGATGTGGTCGCTGCCATACAACCTCACCAGATACTCGAGCTGGTGCTCGGTGAACACCACGGAATCGAAATACAGGCGTCTCAAGTAGCTCGTCGGCGGCTTCGTTATACACCGCCGGCAGTCCGATCTGGCCTGGTGCGCGTGATCGATCCGACCGGAGTACGCGGCGAGGTAGCCGCCGCCGTGCGCGACGCAGAGCTTCAGCCGCGGATAGTCTTCGAGCACGCCGCCGAAAATGAGATGGCTGACGGCAATCGTCGAATCGAGCGGATTGCCGATCACGTTGGTGAAGTAGTGGTCGCTCAAGCGCCGGCCGTCGGAGAAACCGCTGGGATGCAGGAAAACGACGACGTCGAGCTCCTCGGCCTTGGCGAAGAATTTCCTAAAGCGTTGCGCGGAAAGCTCCTCGCCGACGACATTCGTCGAGATTTCGACGCCGCGAAGGCCGAGCTCTTTGACTGCGCGCTCGAGCTCGGCGACCGCGAGCTCGGTCGATTGCATCGGCACGTTTGCGAGCCCCACGAAGCGGTCGGAATATTCCGTTGCTATGGCCGCGATCCGATCGTTGATCACTCTGGACGCGGCTCGCGCGAGCTCGGCGTCGATGGCGTAGTAGTACTGCGAGGGAGACGGCGACAACGCCTGCATATCGATGCCCATCGCATCCATATCGGCGAGGCGCGTCTCGACGGAGGTCAGCTTTTCGCGGATGGCGGTCGCTTGCCTGGCGTTGACCTCTCGAGTGGCCTCGCTGGCGAACTTGTACAGATCGTCCATGCTCGCCTCGCAGGCCGTCCCCACGAGCTGGGCCGCTTCCTGAACGAGCACGTGGCAGTGCAGATCCACGGTGAAGCGTCCTGCCGTCGCGGCCCTGGGCACGGCTTCGCCAGGGGCTCGGGCTGCATGAGCCGACGCTGGGCTGCAAGAGTAAAGCATGCAATTCGGGCGTTACTGCCTATTCATCGAAATGCCGGCGTCGGCGTCCTTGGGCGGCACGATCGGCAACAGCACATAGGAAGCCCGGTCGCCGCCCGTGTAAATCGTATTCTCGCCGAGATTATAGGCGGCGAAATA
>DASWKF010000072.1:0-23071 GCA_036396795.1 Gammaproteobacteria bacterium
AGAAACTCCGATGTCGCAAGCCCGCTTGACCAGCGCGGCGGCCCCCCGGAAAGGGGACTCCCATACCGCGAGCAGGGCGATTCCGCCGACGCACTCTATCCCGCCCTGGATCGGATCGAAGGCGTAAATGTCGGGCACGAAGTACACGGATGCGGTGGAATCTCTCAGTTGACCGAGCAGATCCATAATTCGCGCGTGCCTCGACATCGGCAGCGTAATGTAGACGGCTCGAATGCCCTGATCTCGCACGAACGACTGTAGGTCCGATAGACTGCCGGCGCGCTTTGCAGTGGTCCCCACGGATGTTCGGCTCTCGTGTCTGTCATCGAAATACGCAACGACTTGAGTGCCGAGGGAAGGATCTTCGGCAAGCCGCGCCTCCCATCGGGCGCCGATGTCGGTGATGCCGACGATGACCGCCCTGTCGGAGGTCTTCGACGTCGATCGTCTGACAAGGAAATGCACGAGCGCAAGCTCGGAGCACCAGAGCACGAACGGCACGGCAATGGCGGCGCTCAAAAGCACGTCGTTGTTCACGCTCGTGCCTGACAACTGAATGCCGATCCAGCCGATGCCGGCCGCTATGGACCACAGACCGAGTATGCGGAGGAGCGTTCGCCCCATCCAGCTAGGGCGGTCGGCACGCAGCACTGCGGCTGTTTGCTTCGGCGAGCAGACCTTGCTGGCTGCCAGAATGGTTAGAAGCCCCAGCAGCAGATGTGGCCCGTCCAGCGGTTGTCGCCATGCGGCGAGGCATCCGGCGAACGTCAGCGCCGCTATGATCGGCAGCGCAACAGTGAGACCGTAAAGGGTCGAATTCTCAGTCGCTACGCCATGGATCTTGGTCTGAGGCCACTCCAGCTGGGGTGGCGCCGCGTTCGTGACGTTCAAGCCTTGATCGGCCGGGACGGACATGGCCACTCCTGTTACGACAGCGCTGTCGTGAAGCCGCGTGCGCCACGGCCGGTTCCGTCCGTTGGCGCTCTGCGATCCCGACTGCCGCAGCGGTACTCGTCGAGATGCCAGCAATGTTCACTATGGAAGCAAAGGTCAAGGTTAAACGACGCCAGCACGCAATCTTCTGGTTTATTGGCATGCCCGACTGGGGGGAGATACTATCAGGGAATCCCCATGAGCCCAAAGAGTTATGTCAAATCCAAGGGCAAAGATCACTCGAGGCCCGACGAACAGCCGTTCAAGCGACCTCGAGATGCACCGGATGCGCGTCTTGGTGGATCGATTTTCGGCCGGCGAGAATCGCCAAGGTCCCCAGCAAGTAGTGCTCTTCGCGGTAGTTGTCGAGGCGCAATCGCAGTAGAGCTTTTCCCCGCTGCCACTTTTGCCGCAGCTTCGCGTCATCGAGATCACCGGCGCGATCCAGTCCGCTGCGCTGTATGGCATATCCATAAATCGGATAGAAATGGCGCAGCGGGCCTCGGTCCGGTCGTGATCTTACGAAAACCATGATCGAAACGCTCCCGCCGGGACGAACGACACCGATGGCTCGATTCAAGACGAGCTCCAGATCCTCGACCAAACCGAAGCACCAAACCGATATGACCGCATCGACGGGCTCGTCGACGCCGTCCAGCTTGGAGGCATCGCCGTTTATGAGCCGGATGTTGCGCCATTTGCGCCGGGTCACTCGACGGCGAGCCACACGCAACATCCCCCGCGAATAATCGAGCCCGATGACTCGCCCGTTCGCGCCGACCCGGGGCACGAGCAGGCCGAAGTTTCGTCCCGTCCCGCAGCCCACGTCGAGCACGGTCGCGCCTTTGAGATCGCCGAGCAGCTCGACGGCTCGCTCGCGATACTTCTCGGCGCGGAGCAACCCGCCGAGAACGAGGGAGCTGAACGCATCGTAGTACTTGGATGCGCGATCGTATTGACGCTCGACCTCGCTCAACTGCATCGACGACTCTCCAGCGATCTATCTGGTCTCCGCCAGCTCGGCGAACGCCCCGTCACCGCACGTCACAAGGCATTGATATAGGCGACCAGATCCACGATTGCCGTCTTCGCCATGGCATGCGGCACAAACCACGTATAACTCTCGGCCCCGCTCGCATTCCCCATTATAGTGGCCGGCGGGTTCGGAGGTTCCAGTCGCTCGAAGTGTTGGCCCAAGCCTTCGAGAGTTGCCTGGCCGCCGTCGAGCGTCATTGCTATTGCCCGCATTCAGATCGTAGCAAAAACGCACTAAATACATCTCGATTCCTCGATGCTGTCGCACGCGTGAAGTGCCCCTGTTCTCCGGCCGCAATATTGGTGCCAATGCTGCGTGTCGCTCGCGGATTGCGCTTCTCCAAACTGGCATGCTTCATGCATAACCGATTGGTGGATGTTCCACTAAGGGTCAAGCTGCAGACGGGATGAATGTGAGCGGTATTGTGGTTACGACCCGGCGGCTAACGAAGAATGTTTCACTTCTTCCGGCGGCGGTGCTGATCGGTATGCTGGCGGGACCCGCTCGGGCCGCGGATCCACCGAAGACGCCAGGCGGGCATTCCAGTCTCGCCCCTTTACTCGAGCGGACGACACCCGCCGTCGTCAACATCTCCGTGATAACGCGTAAGGCGGAATCCGAGAACCCGCCACGTGACGATCCGTTCTCTCGTCCGGAAGCTCCGGAGAGCGGCTCGCCGCTCCCCAGACAGGGCATCGGGTCGGGCGTAATCGTCGACGCCGATGCCGGGCTCATCATCAGTAACTACCACGTAGTTGCAGAGGCGGAGGAAATCGTCGTCACCTTGTCCAATCAACGAAGATACGAGGCCGAGCTCGTTGGTGGCGATGCGGGCACTGATATCGCCCTCTTACGTGTCAATGCCGAAGATCTCACCGCGCTATCGTTCGGAGATTCAGAGCAGCTGCGCGTTGGCGACTACGTGGTTGCGATCGGCAATCCTTTCGGCCTCGGCCAGACGGCGACGACGGGTATCGTGAGCGCTCTCGGACGGAGTGGGATCAACGCGGAGGGATACGAGGACTTCATACAAACGGATGCCTCCATCAATCCGGGCAATTCGGGTGGGGCGCTAATCGATCTCGACGGCCGTCTGATGGGAATCAACACGGCGATCGTTTCTCCCGCCGGCGGGAATGTCGGTATCGGGTTCGCGGTACCCGGCAATATGGCAAAGGTGGTCGTAGACCAGCTACTCGAGTTCGGTGAGGTGAGCCGGGGCCAGCTCGGTATCATTATCCAAGACGTCACACCCGACCTCGCAGAGGCTCTGTCGCTGGAAACAACGCGCGGGGCCATCATCACCAACATACAACCCGGATCGACCGCCGAGGTGGCCGACTTGCGAGTCGGCGACGTCGTCATCGAGTTGAACGGCAATGCCATTGCGAGCTCAACGGACGTGCGCAATCAGGTCGGTGTAGTGCGCGCCGGCGAGGAAGTAACGGTTACCGTCTCGAGAGACGGCGAGCGGCAACGCGTCACCGCCAGGCTCGGCGACTTGCCGTCTCAGGAGATAGCCTTATTGGAGCCGCGCCAGCCACAGCTGGAGCTCGATGAGCTCGGTGGCGCAACGCTTTCCGATATCCCGCCGAATTATCCGGGACACGGAACGGTGACCGGCGTATTCGTTTCGGACGTCGTGCCCGGCAGTGAATCCGCGCTCCAAGGGTTGCGGCCACTGGACGTCATCGTTGCGGTCAATCGCACGGCAGTCGATTCCATGGCCAGCTTGTCAAACACCCTTCAAGCAGTCGCAGGACCGGTGGCGCTGGATGTGCTTCGGGAAGGTCGCCATCTGTTCGTTGTGTTTCAAACCGATGAAGGCTGAATGCCTTGCAGGCGAATTGGCGGCGGAACGGGCTGGTCGACCCCCTTTGCCGGCGATCATGCGATTCTTCTGCTTTGCGCCGACTCGTAAAAATCCAGGGACTCCTCGGTGATGAGCACGACACCCTGTGGTGACGTGTAGAATCGATCCGAAGACCGGACGGAATCAGCGTGAATAACCGTGTTGTCCGGAATGTGACAGCGACTGTCGACGATGACACGGTCAAGCCGGCAATCCCGGCCGACGGTTGCATGCGGAAGAAGGACGGAGTCGGAGACGATCGAGCCTTCATCGATACGGCAGCTCGTCGACAGCACAGAGCCGGTGACCGTTCCCAAGACCATGCATCCGGAACCGAGTATCGACCCTATTACCTTCGCCGTCGAAGTAAGTCGTGCCGGCGCGGACGACAGGCAGGTACCAGGTATCGGCCAGCCGGCGCTTTCTAGATCGAGCTTCGAGCTGCGCGACAGAAGCTCCTGGTGAGCGAGCCAGTAGCTATCTATCGTGCCGACGTTTCGCCAGTATCCAGGCTCGCCGTTTCGATCCCGAAACAGATACGCATAGACGTCGGCGTCCGCCATGAGCCGCGGCATGATGCTATAACCAAAATCATGTCGGGAATCGGGATCCGTTGCATCCGCTTCGAGGCAATCGAGCAGATACTCTGTATTGAAGAGGTAAACGCCCATGGAGGCGATCGCCGTGCGGCTTTGACCGCAGACCGCCGCGACAGCGGGCCAGTCCGGTTTTTCGACGAAAGCCCGTATTCTCAGATCGTCATCGATCTCGACGATATCAAAGGCGTGGCTCTCGCTGAAGGGCACTTGCACACAGCTTATTGTAGCGTCGGCGTCATTGCGTTCGTGTACCGCGCGCATCTCAGAATAGTCCATCGCGTATATATGATCACTCGCAACCACCAGAATGTCGTCCGGAGCGAGGGCTTCGATCCGATCCCTGTTTTGATGGACGGCGTCTGCCGTTCCCGTATACCAGCGCCTACCTCGGGATTGCTGAGCCGGCCAGATTTCGATCGAAGTCGAGAGATCTTCCCTATGCGCCTGCCAATTGCATTGCACATGCCTGATCAGCGATTCCGACTGGTGCTGCGTCAGCACGGCTATGTGACTCAGGCTCGAGTTGACGCAATTCGATAGCGGGAAGTCGATGATTCGATATTGGCTTCCAAAAGGGACGGCCGGCTTTGCCCGAGAACGTGTCAACCCCTGCAAGCGCGTCCCCTTACCGCCGGCTAGCACCAAAGCCAAGATCTTTCGAGATCCCGTATCGCAGGTCGCGTGGCTGTCGCGCATGTACCCCCTCCCGCATATTGTGGATTGCCGTGTCCCGAGGCGTAACGCGGCCGAAGCTGCGGCCGCGGCCGAAATGTCGATGCAAACGATATGCCATGCGAGTGGGCATGCGTTGCGCGGCACTGGACCTCATTGCATCTGGACGGCCTGGATATCGGCGAGCTCTCTGTGCTCGCCGAACTGCAAAGCTTGTTGCCGGGTTTCCAGGATTTGGACTATTCGCTCATGCTGTTGCCGACGCCGACGGGCCCGACGTGGTTCGGCGGCTGCCCGGCCGCTCACAGATGGCCGCCAGGGTGTTGCGGATCTCCGATTCCGTGATACGGCTCGGCGCGCGAGTGCTACGCGGCCCCGCTTCGCGCACGAGATCGGCGAGCGAAACTATGCCGAGGAGCCTGCCTTCGGCGCTTATGATCGGAATGCGACGGATCTGCCGCTCGCTCATTAGCTGCTCCACCTTGTCCGGCTCATCCTCGACGTGACACGCGCTTACGCCGTGGCTCATCGCCTCCTGCACACCGATCTCCCCGAGCGGCTTACCTTGGAAAAGCGCACACATCGCTATATCGCGATCCGTTATCATCCCGACCACCCGTTGCTCTCCATTACCGGTACACACCGGCGCACAACCGCAATCGTGCTCCCACATGAGCCTCGCCGCGCTTTCCAGCGAGTCTTCGGGACGACAGTGATAAACGTCGCGACACATCAAATCCTCGATACGCATGATGTTTCTCCTATGAATCAGTGTGTTGCTTGGGTCGCCGGTTGCATTTCGATCGGCTGCGCTCCATCCGTGCCACGGTTCCCTCGGCACGCGCAATTTCCGATCTAGTTGTTATGCAATTTTCGTTCCGCTCTCGGTCCCGAAAGTCGCAGCATCAGGCGAGGGCTCGCTCCGCCCCGACCAATCGCAAAAGCATCCAGCCTGCGACGCCGGCGAACAGCGAAGCCGCCAGTACCGCGAGCTTGACGGCGTCGAGCTGCTCGCTGCCCGATAGAGCGAGGTCGGCGATGAACAACGACACCGTGAAGCCGATTCCGCCAACGACGCCCATCGCCCCGATATGACGAACGCCAAGCCCTCGCGGCAGCCGCGCCAAACCAAGTCGAAGCGCCGCGATGGCAAACAGTGCAATGCCTATGGGCTTTCCGATGACCAACGCAGCCACCGTTGCCCACCCGGTCCGGCTTTCCGTGGCAGTGCGCAATGCGTCCGGTGACAAATCGACTCCCGCGTTCGCCAGCGCAAACACCGGCAAGACCAGATAACCGACCCAAGGGTTCAACCAGCGTATCAAACGCTCAGCCGGCGCCTCGCTACCGGCGATCGCGATCTCGAGATAGCCGAAAATAGTTTCCTCTTTCTCCTCGAGCCGCTGAAACTCCACCGAGCCACGGCTTGCCGCGGCGCGTTTATCCTCCATCGCTTGCAGCCGCTGGGAAACGTGCGCGATCAAATCCGTCGCCTCCGTCCGCCGGAACAACGGCTTTACGGGCGTCAGCAGTCCGAGCGCGACACCGAGTATCGTCGGATGGATCCCGGAATCGACCATCGCAATCCAGCTCGCGCAGCCGAGAATCAAATAGACTGTCAGGGACCAGATGCCGAACCGGCGGCACAAAACAATGAGGCCCAGAAACAGCGCCACCATCCCGAGCGCCCCCAACGATACGTCGCTCGAGTAGAAAATCGCAATGATCAGCACGCCGATAGCATCATCGATGATCGCAAATGCCAGGATCAGCGTTGCGAGGGTCGCCGGAATTTTTCCCCCGGCCAGCCTGAGCACCGCAAGTGCAAATGCGATGTCCGTCGCAACTACGACTCCCCATGCAGATGATGCCCCCGCGCTGGCATCGATCAGGAAATAAATCAAGATCGGAACCACTACGCCACCGATCGCAGTCGCGATCGGCAACGCCGACAGCGACGGCTGCCGCAAGATGCCGTGAACGATTTCGCGCTTGATCTCCAAGCCGATGACGAAGAAAAACAATGGCATCAGCAGATTGCTGACCCAGTGAGCCAAATCATCTTCGTAGGCGACGATCCCGAGATCGAGCGACAACGTGGCGCCCCAAAATGAGGTGTACGTCGCCCGCCATGGCGAGTTGACCCAGACGATAGCCGTCAGCGCGCCAACCAACAGAGGCACCGCCGCTGTCTGTTCTACCCTGATGAGCTCCTGTACCGGTAGCGCGACGTCCTTGGCCAGCGGACTCTGCCGGGCACGTGCTCTGAGCCTGCCGAACACTCGTTGTCGAATGAGCGTCCTCAAGTGGATCCAGTAATCATGAAGCTCCAAACTCGATTAACGCAGGTCTAATTCTGCAAGCCCCGTGCCAGAACCAGCGCCCCTGAGGCGTGGCATAGAACTTGCAAATTCATAGCTACATTCAAAGAGTTCGGAGAGTCACATGAGCCTTATCGAGCGAATACTGCGCAACGCTTGGCAGCGACCCGCCGTCATCGCTCTCACGGGGGCCGGATTGCTTGGTTGCCAGCCGTCGAATGACGCTGCCGTCGATTCCTTCTCCTTCGCCGGCGCCAGGGTGTCGGACGAACGCACGCCGAGCGCCGGCGCGCGCGCCGAAATGCACTTGATCGAGGACGACTCCTCGATTGGCGAAATCGAGTTCAGCTCGACGGCCGACGGCACGCTCGAGATCACTGCGCAATTGAACGCTATCGAGCCCGGCTTGCACGGCATTCATATTCATGAGAGCGGTGATTGCTCAGGAGAGAACGCATCCGCTGCGGGCGATCATTTTTCACCGGACGGCGATCCGCACGGGGCGCCGGCGGACTCCCCCGATGCTCACCACGCAGGCGATCTCGGCAATCTAACGGTGAGTCGATCCGGAAGTGCAGAAATGCGCATGACGGACGAGGAGCTTTCTCTGGGCGGGAGGTTCGGCGTCGTCGATCGAGCGATCGTCATCCACGCCGGTGAGGACGATCTGACGACTCAACCGTCCGGTGATTCCGGAGATCCAATCGCTTGCGGTGTCATCCGGAGCACGGCCCGAGGCTGAGGCGCATCCCAGTATTTGGAACTGGCTGCACGAATTCTCATGAGCAGCCGATGCCCATAGCGCGCAGCCGGCCCTCGCGCAGTATGGCACAGCACTTGCAATGAAACTCGGCAGTAGACCATGAGGAGTCGACATGTACGCATTTGAGATCGTCGCTGCCTTCCCAACCCGGCCAGGCGACCGGGCGCGTCGAGCTGCTATCGGCCTCGCGGCTCTTCCGCTGGTCTGGTCACTACCGCTCAGCGCCCAGCAGGGCCAGGCTCAGCCAACGACTCGCGGTGCAGAGCATGCGCTCGAAGTATCCGTCAGCGATGACTCTCTGGAAGCCCTCTATTTGAGAGATGTCGACATAGAAGATGTCGGCGCAACCACAATCTCGGGCGGTGTTTTCTTCAATGAGGGACGCGACCTCGTCGCCATCGTGAGCGCGCTCTCTCGAGTCGGCGAGTACGACGACACGCAGCGTTTTTCGGTCAGAATCGGCCCACGAGTCTACGGCGCTTGGTTGAACGTGGAGGACGAGGACGTGCTCGGGGTCGGTCTCGGGGGCGAGGTGAGATATTACCTGGATGCGGCACGCAATATGTCGGTCTCGCTGACCGCCTTCTATGCGCCCGATATCATCACCTTCGGAGAGGCCGACAATATCACCGAGGCAAGCTTTCGCATGGAGACACGGCTTCAAAACGGAACGACGTTGTTTCTCGGTTATCGGGCCTTCGAAATCGATTTGGCGGTCGATCGCGAGCTCGACGACAACCTTCACGTAGGCTTTCGCCGCGAATTCTAGCGACTTCGAGCGAGCCTTCTGACGCGGTTCGACATGACGATTTCGCCTGCCCGGAAATAGCGCTCGTGGTTCCTCTCTATCTCCTTCGGCTCATAAATATAGTTCACCATGATGCCCCAAGAGCGATTCATGCCAGCCTCCGAAACGTCAGCGGCCCAGCAGAGCCGATCTATCGACGCGCCGTTGGCAAGATGAAACCGCGCCACGCTGTCCAAGGGCTGTTCGTCTTCACGCTTGACTTCGACTAAATAGTACACGGCGAGTCTCATGAGCGCATTCTGCGCATCGAGCCCATCGCCCTCGAAGTCGCCGACGCTCCTGGCCGCGAGACGCTTCCGTGGCTCTCGTGCCGCCCGGCACGGCGTTGAGTCTCCGAAACAGCTTCTTGACCGGCGGATCGAGCGATTTGCGCAACGCTGTTACCGTTTCGAGCGTCGGGTTTTTGCGATATCCGTCCGCCGCCTGCAGCACCGCTTCAGGAAGAATCGCAAAGTCCCTGCTTCCCATCGACCCTCGAGCATGCCCCGCCCTGCGGCGAGAATCATATCCAGTATCCTCGGGAAGAATGGCGTGCTCGACCGCGGAGGAGACACCGATCCTACGGGCATTTCCGTGTCAGAATCCGGCATGGAAGGTCCCTCCAATGAATCTCACCCAAGCGTCCCTTGCGGCAGCGGGCAGAACAGCCCGCCGGATGCTGCGCTTAGTATAGCCGCTGGGTCTACTCCTAGGACTGGCCTAGTTCTCTTTGTCGCGATCGCAGTCCGTGGACGACTGCTCGGTGCGCGTTGCAGGACAATTCTCGGCGTCCTCAGCCTGATCTTCCGCCGCTTCTGCAGCCCCCTCGGCAACCGCAGCCTCACGCGAGGCGGCGATGACCCGCGCTTGATCGCGCTCTGGATCACCGGACGGAACAATTGCACATGCGGAAAACACGACAACAGACAGGAACGTCGTGAAGCACGCCGCGAGAGGACGAGCATTGCAATGAACGTCAGCGTTGACTCTCGGCACCATCATGTTGCTCCTCGGTATCCGCACGACCGCACCCATCCGTCCTAGAACACACCCATCATCTTGCAACTAACATGCCATGCGCAACCGCGGCGTTCGAGGCTGCTCGCGACTCGGAGGATGAGGTCAATCGGTAGCGTTGCTGGGAGGCCATTCGGCCACGGCGATCAGGCTGGCAAGGTACGCGGAGTCGACAGGCTTGGTCAAATGCCGATCGAAGCCGGCTTCTCGCGCGAGTTGCTTGTCCTCGTCCTGACCCCAACCGGTGACGGCCAATAGCAGCTTGTCGGCTCCGCCCGGCATGGCGCGAATGCGCCTCGCCACCTCATAGCCGTCCAGGTTCGGCAGCCCAATGTCGAGAACCACGACTTCGGGCCCGAACTTATCCGCGACCTTGAGAGCTGTCACCCCGTCATTGGCGGTTGCCACGGTATGGCCTCTTCCCTCGAGAAGCGTACGGAGAGACTCGGCCGCAGCGCCGTTGTCATCCACGACGAGCACGCGCCGCGATACGCAGGCGCTCTCTATGGCAAGCTCGCGAGAGACTTCCGGTGACTGATCGTCAGCTGCGGCATCCGAGAGCGGCAAGCGCACCGTGAACTCGCTACCGCAGCCGATGCCGTCGCTTCTTGCTTCAATGCTGCCGCCATGAGCCAATACCAGCTCACGCGCGATCGATAAGCCGATCCCCAGCCCTCCACCACCCGTGGACGTATGATGCTCCGGGACCTGACTGAACATATCGAAAACCTGCCCGAGTCTTTCGGCGGGAATTCCGTAGCCGGTATCGCGTACCCGGATGACGGCGGCGCCGTCTTCCCTACCGGCCGACAGCCGAATCGTTCCGTTCGGCTTGGAGTATTTCGCCGCGTTGCCGAGCAGATTCCCAACGACCTGAGCCAGGCGATCCTCGTCGCCGATTACGGGCAAGAGCTCATCGCCAAGCTGACATATCAGATCCTGCTCGTTCTCGGTGATGACCGGGCGCGCCAGCTCTACTGCGATCTTGATCGCGTTCCTCACGTCGAGGACTCGGCGCTTCAATTCGATCCGGCCGCGGCTGATGCGTGACACATCCAGGAGGTCATCCACTAGATACACCAGATGATCGAGTTGCCTTCGCATCATTCCGAGCGTGTTCTTCGACGCCTCTCGGCTACCGTCCAGCTTTTCCAGCAAATCCAGGCCGGTACGCAGCGGCGCCAAGGGATTCCTGAGCTCGTGCCCGAGCACGGCAAGAAACTCGTTCTTGTGTTCATCCGCTTTCTGAAGAGCTTCCTCCATCGTTTTACGTTCGGTGATGTCGATGCCCGTCGACTGCAGCTCGACGGCTCGTCCTTGCTCGTCGAAACGTAGCGCGCGACTGGTCCATAGCGTCCAGCGCACGCCCGCCGCCGTCTCAAATCGATTCTCCAAACGGCTTTCCGGCGACTCCACCGTCAGGCGCTCCAGCATCGACTTGATCCTGGCGTGCTCTTCATCAGGGATGAAATCCCAGAACACGCGACCGATCAGCGCATCGGCAGTCATATGGAGCGCTCTGGCGTAGGCCTCATTGACGAACAGCATCGTGCCATCGACGGCAAACCTGCAAAGCATCTCAGTCTGACACTCGACGACGGCGCGATACCGTTGCTCGCTTGCGAGTATCTTCTCTTCCGCCCTCTTTCGATCCGTAATGTCACGTGCGACTTTGGAAGCCCCGGTGACGTTGCCGGACGAGTCACGAACCGGCGATACGGTTACGGAAATGTCGACGAGCTCCCCGTCCTTTCTCACGCGCGTCGTCTCGAAATGATTAATCCGTTCACCGCATCGGAGACGCTCCAATATTCTCACCTCCTCGTCTCGAAGGTGAAGAGGCACGATCAAGTTGATCGATTGGCCCACGGCTTCCGCGGCCGAGTAGCCGAAAAGGCGTTCCGCGCCGGCGTTCCACGATAAGATGACGCCTTCGAGTGTCTTGCTGACGATCGCGTCGTCCGACGTGTCTACGATCGCGGCCAGCAACGCTTCAGATTCATCCGCCAGTCTTCGGTGCCGATAGCGGACAACACTACCCGCCGCGATAATCAACGCAGAGGCGGCTAGGTAGACGAGATGAATACCTGCCCATGATGCGCCACTGAGCTCCAACGCGAAGGGCGGGAGCAGAAAGAACATATTGGCTGCAACAACCGCAAGCACGATGCTGACGATCGCCGGCCCCACACCGGCGAGCCATGCAACGATCGCCGTGGCCGGGAAAAAGGTGACGAACGGAAACTCCGTTCCGACCCATGGTTCAAGGACAAACCGGCACAGCACGGCTGCCGCCGTGATGAGCACCGCTCCCAAATAGCGCCAGAGCCGCAAGTTGTTGTTACCTCTCGAGGCGAGTTGTCGCCCGACGCACCGGGCCATTCTACTTGTGGGTAAGACCGGACACCATTGGGGGCCAGGAGCCGGCAAAATCGTATCACAGACGCGCCTCGGCAGTGTGGCCGATAGGCAACACCCGGGGCATCAGCCCATACGGTATTCCGCAAACGCCCGCAGGCACTGCGGGTACGCTATCACTGCCGAGACAGTTGCGAGAATTACAATCATCCGCGCGTTCCTGCCGCAGGCCAGTAAATACGCCGAAGCGCGTTTCCAGATTTTGCGTTGTCGTATAACGACGATCACGCGCAACTCTACTGGCATAGCTCTTGCAAAATCTTCTACCGAGCAGATTCGAAACGACCAGAGTGTTTTTTCTAGTTTCGAGTGCGCTCGTGAAGGAGTTGAAGGAGAGCGACTATGTTTGGTTGGGCAATCACATTTTTAGTCGTGGCGCTCGTCGCTGCCGCGCTGGGACTGACCGGTATTGCAGGAGTGGCGGGCCAGATCGCCTGGATCATGTTTGTGTTCGGATTGGTGCTGGCCGTACTGTTTACTCTCCTCGGAAGACGCAGACTCTGAGTGCTCTCGCGCTAGCCGCCTCCGGCGAGCACCAGAATCTCTCCTATGGCGTAGCCCGAATCCGCGGCGGAGGCCGGGCGGGGTAAGCCCCTGCGGAGAGAAGGGTGGATAAGGCTTGCTACCTTCCATCTTGTTACCTCGACTCGCTCACGTTGACCCAACCACTGACTGGTCCCGCCTCGATCACAGTGTGTCCTTCCAGCGTGCCGAGCGGGTAATATTCCGACCCCGGATCGAGAGCAGCTATGACCAGCGCCTCCGGATCCGGTGCGTCTCTCAGCAGAGTGAGCTTTTGGGCGACCTCCGGTTCCGAGCTCGCTGAAACCAGGCCGCTCTGAAAGGGCTCGCTGATCCAACCGCGGGCGAGCGGATCTCGAACTCGCAGCCATTCCCCGCTCCGACCGGGCGCCCACACGATCGTGCCGTTTGGAAGCTTGGCAAGCACGTCCCCTCGCAGTGAGGGCGCCGCGCGCAGATTCAGCGCATCCGCACTCGTGCGAACGTATCGAGGCTCAAACGATGCAATCGCCACCTCGTCCCGGGGCAAACGGCGCTCGATCAGCCGAGGCAGGGGATCCATCGCGCCGCGACCCCACCGGTAAAGAGCGAAATGAAGATGCGGCGAAGTGCCGGCCGCATTCCCGGTATTTCCGACATAGCCGAGCACGTCTCCAGGGGCGACGCGCCTCGGCTTGGAGAGAGCGAAGCGTTCGAGATGCGCGTAGTAGTACGAGATGCCCGCAGTGTTCAACCACACCACATTGCCGCCCAAATTGTTCCGGCTCGGTACCGCTCGCCCTCTCGCAACGGCCAACACCGGTGTGAGCCGCTCGGCGAAGATATCGATACCGTTATGCAAGCGCGTACCGGCATCTCGATCATCTCCGAAAAAGCTCTGCACGGCGCTGGCATCATGGCCGGCAACGGGGAACGGCAAGCTCGCCCCGAGCTCCAACGTCAACGCGTACAACGTACTCGTGAGCAGCTCGGGCTGAATGCGCACGACGTAATCGGCGGACGTGGGAATAGCTATCTTCAGACCCATGCCGTTGATGGACGCGTCTTCCAAACGTTTGAAAACGTTTCCGGAATCGCCATGCTCGATTCGAAACACGTCCACATACAAGCGACCGTGGTCTTCGGCCGAATCGTCCACCGCCCGGCGCACAAGCTTGATCTCCAGCACTTGCCCCGCGTTTGCCTCGAAAGCAAAACCGAGCGCCGCTGTCTCATGCGCCAGCAGCGCTCCCTGCTCGGCGTACGGTAGAACCACCTGCGTCGGTTCGCGTAATGCCCGGTCCGCGGCTCTGCGCCAGCGTTGACCAAGCAACGTCGCCTCGAGCCCGGAATCCGCAAGCTGCTGCATATAGGCCGAGTGCTTCGCTACGGCTCCGGGTGCGCCATGCGGCTCGCACGCCGTAAGTCCCGTGCACGACAGGAAGACAAAACAAAGGGCGTACCCGCGCGAACGCATGTCATTCCGGCGCCAGTTTGATGATATTTCCTCTCGATCCCGGGCGAGCCGAAAGGTAATCCACGCCCGGCCTCCTCAGGCTCCATTTGCGCCGGTTCGCGTCATCCTGGAGCCAGAGTCGCTTGATTACGATCACTATCGGCACCGCGATCAGGGCGCCGGCAATGCCCCAAAGCCAGCCAAACAACAACACTGCGATGAATACTACCGGCGGCGGCACCGACAAGCGACGGCCGAGAACGGCAGGCGTGATTATCTGTCCCTCGAGCGCGGTGATTGCACAGAAGGCCAAACTAGGAATAATCGCTGCTTGCCAGGTGTCGAAGGCGTTCGCGCCGGCGAGCAGCAAAGCCCCGGCCGTGCACGCGGGGCCCAGGTAAGGCGCGAAATTCGCTACGCCCGCCAACGTTCCCCAGAACGCCGCGTTGGGCATGCCGACCCAGAGCATCGCCAACCATACCGCTATGCCGAGGAGCAGATTGATCGTAGTGACCGTCACGAGGTAGCGCGCCACGTCACGCTGCATATGGCATATCGTCGCCAGCGTTCGACGCCGAACGCCGAAACCGCGCCGCATTGCGGCAAACCCGGCTGTGAGCTCATCTCCCCACGCCAACAAGAAAATGGTGAGCACCATCGCAATGGCGAAAGCTCCGGCAAGATAAGGCACTCGCCCGATTACCAGATCCAACCACCCCTCCTGACGAATTTGCACTACTTGGTCCGGCTCGGCTTCGGCTTCGGCTTCGCCCGCAATACCTTGCACCGCTTCCTCGACCGCCTGCGCGGCTTCTCTGACGCCGGCCAGCGGCGTGCCCAGGGCCTCGAATTTCTCGCGCACCTCGCCGATGTTCGTGGGTGCCGCCCGCAACCACTCGGTGGCAGGCTCCGAAAGGAAGTACGCCCCGACCGAAACGCCGATAACGATCGACCCCACCAGAAAGCTGGCGGTGAGAAAACTCGGGATGCCGAAAGCCTCCGTCTTTCTCACCGTGGGCGCCAGCAGAAACGCAAGCAGAACCGAGAACGCCATCGGCAGGAGCAATGCGGCGGCGAAATGCAGCGTATAGAGCACTCCGAGGACAAACAGTCCTACGACCGCGACCAATACCGGTCCGCGCGCAGTTGCGTTTGCCAGTCGGATCGCGCGCGGCTCTACATAGAAATCGCGTCTAAACATCGCAGATTTGAGAAAGCGCTAGTCGTCGTCTTCGTCTTCGGCGACTTCGTGCCCGATGACGCCGCCGACCACACCTCCGGCGAGCGCAGCACAGCCGACTTGCGTGAACGTTGCGCAGAGCAATACAACCAGCAACAGATTCCTAAACATGCGTATCTCCTGGCGCATCGCATGCGCTGCCGCATGCTTCTGGATGCTGTACAAGAAGTTGCAGAATTCGTGCCAGATGGCAGGTGTGTTGAAGGACTCGAGCCCAGCCGCTACCGCCCGAGGCAATGGCATGCTTCCTGCATCTTGTTCTTCACAGTTTCAACTCTGAAAACTCGAGGAAATCCAGATGGCACAGACAAGCAGTACGCATGCAACCGAGCATCTCGCGGCGAAAGCTCATGAAACGGTCGACCGAGTTGCCGAAACGGCGGGGCGAGCCGAGCAAAACGTTCGGGAATCCGCGGCAAAGGTAAAGGAACGAGCGAAGGAATCGGAGGAACGGGCTATTGAAGCTGCAGACGAGACGATCAGAATGACCGAGTCGTACATCAAGCGAAACCCCATTTTCAGCGCCGGACTGGCGCTCGCCGCAGGGTTTCTGCTCAGCAGCCTGTTGCGCCGCTGAAGCCGGCACAGTGGGGTACGCTTGAATGCGATGAACGGCACGGAGCCGTCCCGAAGCAAGGCTCTGCTGAATGCCTCGCTGTCCAGAGTCAGATCCGTCACGGATCTGGCAATCGCGGAGATTCGTCTTGCCGCCGTGAGCAGTCTCAACATGCTGTTGTTGATCTTGCTCTCGGCGGGCGCTCTGATGATCAGCTGGGGCTTGTTAGTCGTGTGTTGCCTGCATGCCGTCGCCATGCTCGGCGTGCCCTGGGCATGGACGGCGCTCGTGCTTGCGGCAATCCATGTTTTGCTCGCCACGTACCTGTGGCACACCGCCGTTGGGCTAAGCAACGATCTGACGCTGCCGGAGCTACGCAAAACGTTGACGAGATCCCCTAGCAAACGCCAGGAGGACTATGATGCTCAAAGCGCTTCGCTTGGCTCGAGTCGTCAAGCGACGACGCCGACAGGTAGTGCATAGGGCTCTGCTCTCGGAGCTGAGCCGCCGACGCTTGGCGGCGTCGCGGCGGCAGTTCGCCTCGAGCATTCGGCAGCAGCTTGCCCGTCCGCTCTCGCTGCTGGGCTTTTTTGCGGCGGGCCTGTTGCTAGGCCCGCCGCGCCTCGTGGCCGCCTCGGGCCGCCCGTCCATCGGATCATTCCTGGCGATGGTCGTCGCAGCGAAGCGAATCATCGACACGTTCCACCACATCGGCCTCGTTACCGAGCAGTTACCATCCCGCACGGCAAGCCGCTGCAGTCGGCCGTCACCGCTCAAGGTTCGTACTTCTGATACAGGGGACGATCTTGCTATTGCTTGATGTCGCGTTCCTGTTTCTTGGTCGGATCGTAATGAGGGTCGTGGCGCGCTCTGCGGAGCCGGCGATTGTGCCGGCGGGCCACCATGACGAGCCACGCGGCGCTCAAAAAGATTGCGAGCGCAGCCACAAGACCTCCAAACGTTCCCAACGTGCCGAGAATCGCTTCGATGTCCATTCGTCTACTCCTTCTACCTTCGCGTCTCGACGGTGAAGGCATAACCACAGTGCTGCAAGTGCTGTGCCATCGAGCTCTCCGATCCGCCGAGCGCCGGCGAGCGCGTGGCACATATATTGCTTGTACTAGCTCAAGAGAGAGCCCAACGTGGAAATACGAGTACTTTTCGTGGAAGACAGCGATGAGGCGGCCGAAACGCTGATCGCCGCGCTCGCCGCGCATGATTCACGGGACACGTTCGAAATAGTTCGAGTGGCAAAACTCAAGCATGCACTCCGGGAGCTGCGCAGCAGGATGCCCGACGCAGCGCTGATCGATTTGGGCCTACCCGATTCGGAAGGACTACATGCACCGCAGGCGCTGAGCGCGGCGGCTCCGGATTTACCCATTGTCGTTTGGACCGGTCACAACTCGGAGAAAGATGCACTGGCGCTGATTCAAGGGGGTATCCAGGACTACCTCATCAAGGGAGACGCGAGTATCCGCCGCGTGTGCCAGTCGGTACTGTTCGCGATCAAGCGGAAGCAACACGAGCGGCGCTCGAAACGAAAGGCGGCCGAGGTCGATCGATAAGCGAAGAGTGGCACATTGATTGCGTGAGAGGGTTCAGGACTTGGCAAGCAGGACGCCTCGACAATGGCTACGCAATCTAGCGCTCCGAGAGACGGGAAGTATCCATACGGATCCGATCTCTTCAGGCGGATCTCCAATCTTGAAACCGCTAACGCGGGACTGGCGGAAACGAACCGGCGGCTGAGAGCGGATCTTCAACGGCTGCAGAAGCTGGCCTATCTCGACCCCCTCACGGGACTCGGCAATCGACGCTATTTTGCTTGCTGCATTGATTCTGAGCTCCGCCGCCGTGGGAGCAACGCTCAAGCAGTTCTGCCGGCGGGGCAGAGACCTAGCCATCCGCCGATCGGGAACGAGATATATGAGCGCATAACCGTATCGAGGGGCGGCTGTATTCCGTCGGCACATGGCCTGCTCCGCTGCGACCTTCATTAAGATCGCCGACAGAGCGCCTTAAACTGCGCCGGCTCACAACGGCCGGAAGGCAGCGTGCGTGTTCTGAAGTGTCCACTTCGCCCAACGGGAATCCGATCCTGAAACGGACAACCGGGGGTGTAACCTCCGCTTTGCTGCCGATCGTGGAGGAATGCGGCGGGAAGTGGGTGGCTGCAAATACGGGCTCGCGCGAACGAGATGCGTTGATCACAGAGCATTTCCCGGGTCTGCGATACGTTGACGTGTCACCGGAGGAATTCCGCAGCTACTATCTGAGCTTTCGAACAGTGCGCTCTGGCCGCTCTGCCACTATTCTGGATCGAGCACGATTCACTCTGGCCGACTGGGAAGGGTACAAACGTGTAAATCTGAAATTTGCGGCATGTTTGGCACGAGAATCTGAACCTGGCGACGTCGTTTGGGTGCACGACTATCACTTGTGCTTAGTGCCGGGATTGCTGAGAAGTAAGTTGCGCGACGTCTGGATTGCATACTTCTACCATATCCCTTTTCCTGCTCCCGACGTTTTCCGAGTGTTGCCTTGGCACATGGAGGTTCTTGCGGGAATGTTGGGAGCCGATCAGATCGGTTTTCACACGATACGGAAAGCACTCAGAGTCGAAAAGCTGCTGTTGGGAGTCGACCGGCTGGACTATACCAAAGGTATAGTCCAGCGCTTTGAAGCAATCGGTAACTTCTTTCAAACCTACCCCGATCTCAAAGGTGCCGTCACTTTCCTGCAGATAGCGGTCCCCTGCCGCGAGAACGTCTCCGAATACCGCTCCTCCGGAGGATCGACGAGAGCGGATGTCGGCATTGCGGAGGATCGTCGCTTCGAATTCAGTGGAGGATTGGTTTGAATCCATCATTGCCGTATCGCGCCACGAAGCCGAAGTGATTTGACGCCTGCGGCTACGGCATGCCGCACTCAACTCCGCCGACGTTTCCTCCTTTGTGCGTCCTCGTAGCGCAGCGGAACGGCCGCTTCCGGCGTGATGATCTGAAACGCCAAGCTTTCCTCGATATAGAGCTCGACCTCATCCGGCGTGTGACTCCAATACCCGACGGACAGGTCGCGGCCAACAGTCAGCTCGAAGTCGCCGCCCCGCAAGCTCATCACGACCGCACCCTCCAGAGCCGGCGCCCAGATCGCAGGCCGTTCAATGAGCCGCAACACGTGAGCCATCACCGGAAACCCACCCACTGTCGTTTGTGTCAGCCCTGTGTAGCACCGGTGCCCGAGGGCTATTGCGTAGGGCCCTCCAACCCCATCGTTTCTGAGCGAGTCGAGCGCGCGGGCAACGACGCCCGGATAGTTCTCGTAGTCGCCGCTGAGCTGAACCGACTTATGAGCCGCTGCCTCACAGATCCCGTCGATGCTCGCCGCTTTGTACCCGTGAAAAACGGCCCGGTCCTCGGCCAAAGCGATCTTTCGAGCCGCGTTCGTGGCCGAATTCAGATCCGGGTCCTTCGCTCCGCGGGCGACGGCGTCGATCTCACTGCGCCTCAGCTTGAATGGAGCTCGCAGCTCGACGAGGGGGCGAGCCTCTCGCAGCCGAGCTTCGACACCCTCGCTCGGCTCGGCGGCGAGCGCCGTGCACCGGCCTGTGCCTAGCGCGGAAGTTTCCCATCCGAGCGGTCCGACAAAGTCGACTATCTTTCTCGCGGCGAGCACCTGCTGAACGACGGATCGGACCTCATCGTCGATCACGTCCCATCCTTCCTTTGCGAACGGCGCCTGCGGACGTCGGAGGTCATTCATCGACCGGACCCTCCTTGAGGCTGCCAACGCCCAAGGATCCTTCGCCTTCCACGGAAGAGCCGGCGTTGTCGGCGCTCTCCTCCAATTCCAAGATCGGCCGCGAAGAGAATAGATAGGTACTCAGATGCTCGTCCAACGCCGCGTCGCGGCGACGCAGCCATTCGAGCACCATGGCTGCGTGCTCTTTTTCCTCGTCGCGATTGTGCCTCAGTATCGCCCGCAATTCGTCGTCGGCGGCGGCATCGATGCGTTGATCGTACCAATCGACCGCCTCCAACTCCTCCATCAAGGAAGCGATGGCTCTATGACGGTCAATCGTCTGGCTCGTGAGCTTCGTCGCCGGCTCATGAAGCTCGGCACTGGCATCAGCCACTATCTCGTCCTCCAGGTGATGAAATACACACATCCTCCTGCAAGGTCGATGCCGTCTCAGCCGGCCGCGGCATCGACCGGACCGGCTCACCAGTTATCAACTCCCGCCGACGGCGAAGAGAGTCAAAATTTGGAATCGGCCGAGTGGCGTCGGCCTATGCAAGCATATCGCTCTGCAAGTCGAATCTTCTGCGACAGCCGCCCCTCCGGCGAGCCAATTCCAAATATTGGAAAGCCAAGCTCACAGAGTTATCCACAGCTGCTCGTCGGCCGCTCCCGCGGCACTCGCTCCCGACGCGCCTCATAAAGGGCAAGAAAACGCAATTTCTGAGGTGACTCTTCCTCAAATCTCATTGGAACCGGAGCTTCGGCTCCACAACGCAAGGTTCCCGTGGCGTGCATGGTGGCATGGCAATTGCTTGCAATGAGACGTTCGAGTATTCGAGAAAAGGAGCAGAACGTGATACAGCTAGCACTACTTTTCCTGATCCTGGCTCTGGTCGCCGGAGTTTTGGGTCTGACCGGAATCGCCGGCATCTCCGCGAATATTGCTTGGATTCTGTTCGTGGTTGGACTGATTCTTGCCGTAGTGACGTTTGCCCTCGGGCGCCGCCCGGGAATCTAGCCTCGGCGCAACGATCGTTGCGGGAGTGCCTTGGCCAGGCTCAGAACATCCACGAGAGCCTGATGTAAGCAGAACGTTCGATAAACGTTCCGTCGCCGAATTCCAGGTGGCGGCGGTCGTTCAGATTCTGAACGGTAAAGGATGCGCTGAAGTCGTCGGATGGGCGCCATTCGAGATTGGCATCCGCGGCGATATAGCTATCGATCCCCTGACTCGGAAGCGCGTCGACGTACCTGGCGCCGAGGTAAGAACTCCAGCCGTGCGGGAGCTCAGCGAAGGAGTACAAGGCCAGCTGGTGCCGGGGACTGTTACCCGCCAAGTCGAGCCCGTTGACGTCCGTGCTCTGCGGCTTCAATGCAAAGTCCAGGTCGAGGTAAGCGTACTGCACCTGGAACCGCCAACGTGGCATGGTCTGCCAATTGACGATCAGCGTTCCGCCGTGGGAGTCTCCCTGCATGCCGTTAGCGAGCGTCGCGGGCAGCAGGATATGGGCCGGAGGTTCTCCGACTACCTCGAGCGCGCCGACCTCCTGCGTCTGTAGATGATCGTAGATATTTCTGAACAGCGCGACGTCGAACGAGAGATCCGTGGTCACCTGAAGCCGGTATCCAGCCTCATACGCCAAGAGCTCTTCGGACTGATAATCGGGGCTGCCGCTGACGTTGACATACAGAGGCGCCGGCGTTCCGGCGTTCGGTATCGGCGCCGTCAGTCTGAGATCGGTGTTGAGGCGCGCCGGTGTGCGGACGGCTCGGGACACAGCCGCCCAGGCAACGCTCCGATCGTCGATCCGCCAGGTCAAACGCACGCTGGGCTGATGCTCGAAGCCGGTGTAGTCGTTGTGCTCGAGCTTCGCGCCCAATATCACGCCTAAACGCCCGTCCCAGAAGGATATTCGATCCTGAAGGAATGAGCTCAACGTGCGATCCGTGCGGCTCGCAGGCTCGAACGTTGCAAACAGGGTATTCCTGATGTCGTCGGAGGTGACCCGCATCCCCAAGCCCCAGGCGAACCTGTGGCGACGCGTCGACGGCAAATCATGCTGAAAATCCAGGTCGTAAGTCGTGCGCTCCTCGTCAAAGCTTCCCGGGATGGCTCGTTCCGTATGGTCGAAATACGCCTGGAGCCGTAGCCCGCCTTCGCTCTCCAGCTGGCGACGCCAGCGACCGAGCAGGTTGGAGCCCGCCACCTCAACGGTCCCCGGCACGTTGAAGTCGGGCAAAGTGCCCAGCGTGAAGTCGCCGCGCAGCAACGCCGACTCTTTGCCGTCGTATATGTCGCCCCTGAAGGTCATTCGATCATTCTCGTCGACGTCCCAGCCGATATTGAATCCGCCTTGGGACATTTGCCAAGCGTCCATCGCGTCTCCGCCGTCACGGGCTTGCGTGGAAGCTCGATCGAAATGCTTGATGTAGAAGCGGCCTGAGGAGTTTTCGTCGATTGAACCGCCGTAACGGAACCCCAAGAACTCACCGTGGCGAGCTCCGCCGCCCACCTCGACGAATCCGCCCTGCGTCTCTTCGGCTGTGCTGGTGATGATGTTGATGACGCCGTTCACGGCGTTGGCGCCCCAGATACTGCCTCCCGGTCCGGCGATTACTTCGATTCTGTCGACGTCGGCAAGCAGCGTATCCTGGACGTCCCAAAATACGCCGGCAAACAGGGGTGAATAGACGCTACGGCCGTCAATCAGCACCAGCAGCTTGTTCGACAGATCGCTATTGAACCCACGCATGGATATGGTCCACGAGCTGGCTCCGTTTCTCGCAACCTCGACGCCCGGCGCCAAGCGCAACGCCTCTGGAATGCTTCTCACGCCTGCGCGGCGAATGTCTTCGGCCGTAATGACGAAGATCGAGGCGGCGGCTTGATCCAAGGGCTCGGCGCGACGGCTCATCGAGACGACCCTGACTTCTCTGAGCTCCTCGATGCTCATCTCGAAGAGCCCGCCGACGCGCCCCTGCGCGATAGCCGCACAAGCCGCGAGGGCCGCCGCCGAGCCCACGGCGGCACCGCTAATCCTTTCTCGAATCATATGACTGGGTATGTGCCGGCCTTCCAGCAGCGTCATTCAGCGACTGCTGATGGCGATTCGGCGAACCGATCCCCCACTTCCTCCAAGCTCAGGTGACAAGCGTAACTAGTTTCTCTAAAGTCG
>DASWKF010000073.1:0-3193 GCA_036396795.1 Gammaproteobacteria bacterium
GATCACCCGCTCGATCGCCGACCAGGCGCGCACCATCCGCATCCCGGTGCACATGATCGAGACGATCAACAAGCTGGTGCGCACCTCGCGCCAGATCCTGCACGAGATCGGGCGCGAGCCGACGCCGGAGGAGCTCGCCGTGCGCCTCGGCATGCCATTGGAGAAGGTGCGGAAGGTCCTCAAGATCGCCAAGGAGCCGATCAGCCTCGAGACGCCGATCGGCGACGAGGAGGATTCGCATCTCGGCGACTTCATCGAGGACAAGAACGCGGTGCAGCCGCTGGACGCGGCGATCCAGGGCAATCTGCGCGAGACGACGACGCGCGTCTTGGCCTCGCTCACCGCGCGCGAGGAGCGCGTGCTTCGCATGCGCTTCGGCATCGGCATGAACACCGACCACACGCTCGAGGAGGTGGGCCAGCAGTTCTCGGTCACCCGCGAGCGCATCCGCCAGATCGAGGCCAAGGCGCTCCGCAAGCTCAAGCACCCGAGCCGGTCGCGGCTGCTCAGGAGCTTCCTCGACACGTAAGGCGACGCGCGCGCTCGTCTTGCTCGCGGTGAATCTTGCCACTGGCCGCGGGGAGCGGTCCCTCGGCTTTCGAATTTTTCGCTTGTGCCGGCTCGGAATCCCTGACTCAATCGTGTTCAGCCGGGCGCGCGTGACATTCAGGAGATGTGTGATGATCGAGGAAATGAAGGCGCTGCTCGAGAAGGCCAAGAGCGTCAAGATGACTCCCGAACAGCGGGAGCAGCAGCGGCGCAGCTTCGCCTATGGCAACACGCGCATCGAGAATCCGCTCATCACTCGTGAAACGGTGAAGGAGCAAGCGGAGGCACTCAAGGATACGAAGTGACCGAGTCGCACGGGGAGCAGCGCGACAGCAAGGCGTTCTCTGCCGACCTGATAACAGACCCGATCGCCCGCGCCGAGCGCGAGGCCAGCAACGGCCTACGCCAGTACGATCTCGGGCTGAGGATCATCGAGGACTTCGTCTACACCAAGGACAAGCCGTTCAAGCTCCGGCTGTCGATGGCCCTTGCGCTCCATCGGGCAGCGCTTGACGGCATCAGCGCTTACGCCGGCAATTTCCGTCCGGCAGGCGTGAAGATCGAAGGCAGCAGGCACGAGCCTCCCGGAGCGCATCTGGTCGCCGAGCGCGTGGAGGAGATGTGCGACTACGTGAACGACAATTGGTCGAGCACGGCTGTCCATCTCGCCGCATACATCATGTGGCGTCTCAACTGGATTCATCCATTTGCGGATGGGAACGGGAGAACGTCCAGGATTCTTTCGTATGTCGTTCTGTGCATTCGATCCGGGTTGGTATTGCCCGGCACCAACACTATTCCCGAGCAAATCGCCGAAAATCGGAACCCATATTTCGAGGCGCTGGATGCCGCCGATGCGGCATTTCGTGATCGCAAGATCATCGACGTCAGCGCGATGGAAAGGCTGCTGGAGGGGTACCTCGCCAAGCAACTCGCCAGCGCTTACTACCTGGCAACCGGCGGCTCGCCAACCGAGTGATCTCGGGCACCGACGATGATCAAAGTGTCGAGGATTGACAGGATCGACGGACACCGGCTGCGCTGCCGGTTCAGCGACGAGTCCGTCGGCGAATACGACTTCGCGCGCATGGTGAGCGAACCCGGCCCGATGGTCGAGCCGTTGCGCGACCCGGCGTACTTCGCGCGCGTCTTCTTAGAAGACGGGGCGCCGACATGGCCCAACGGGTTCGACGTCGCGCCCGAATGGCTGCGCCGCGAAATGGAGGCGTCCGGAACCCTTTCTCGCGCGGCGCCGGCGTGAGCGCCGCCGATCAATGCGAATTCGCTCGTAGGGGCGGGTCTATGACCCGCCCCTGCGTTTTTGCGACCGGCCGGAACGGCGAAGTCACGCGGCCTTGAGGCGCATCATTTCCGCCTCGAAATCGAAGCGCAGCTGGGCGGCCTCGTCATCCGGCAGCCACTGAGTCATCTGCGGAAAGATGGTCTGGTAGAGGGAGGCGCGCGACGCATCCCACGGCAGCGTCCGCGCCGCCTTCGCTTCGGCGAGGATCCGGTGAAGCCGCGCGCGCACTCTGTCGGGATCGGGCCGATAGGCGGGCGCCGCGTCGGCGCCGAACAGCTCGAGCTGCGTCTCGGTTTCGAAGAGGTCGGGTTCGTCGGGGCGGGCCATGGGCTCGTCGCGCTGGGACAGCAAGAGTCCGATTTGCGAAATATACCAAATTGCGAACATTCGAAGGTCGAAAAGAAGGACGCCCACGGGCTCATGAAGGAAATCGTGGAATCGCCCCCAGCGTCGAATGCGATTGTGCGCCGTTCTTCAGTGAGCACAGTTCGCATCAAGGTGTCGGGCGGTCTCTGGAATCCGACCGCCCGACGCCCTATGATGACAACATGACAGTCATCCGCAAGCGGTCCGCCGCCGCCGCCGACGCTCGTGAATCGGCGGCGTACACGCTTGCCGAGGCGGCCCGCTATTTGCGGCTGCCTGCCGCGACCTTGCGGTCCTGGGTCCTCGGGCGCGACTACCCTACGGCCGAAGGCGGCGGCCGATTTCCTCCGCTAATCCAGCCGGCCTCGCGCGAGCCGCCGTTGCTCTCGTTTTGGAACCTGATCGAAGCCCACATGTTGAGGTCGCTTCGAATGGAGCATGGGGTATCGGTGAAGGCGCTTCGATCGGCCCTCCACTACGCCGAAACCCGCCTTGGTATCGATCGACTGTTGCTTCGTCCTGAATTGCGGACGAGCGGCGGCGAGGTTTTCCTCGAGCGGTACGGCGAGCTCATCGAACTCTCGGCGTCGGGCCAACTCGCGATGCGTCGCGTGTTCGCGGAGCACTTGAAGCGAATCGAATGGGACCCGACCAGGTTCCCTGTCCGACTTTATCCATTCTTGTCGGCGGGGGCGCCGATCGAGGACCGCTCCATCGCGATCGATCCTCGCATCGCGTTCGGGCGGCCGGTCGTGTTGCGGAAGGGCATAACCACTTCCGCCATCGTCGAGCGCATCGATGCCGGCGAGGCGATTGACGATATCGCCACCGATTACGATCTCGGTCCGACAGAGATTGAGCAAGCCGTCGTTTACGAGCGGGCGGCTTGAATTTTGTTTACTTCACGGACCGCGACCTCGGCATCCGTTTCCCGGAGATCCTCAGGTCGGCAGGTCTGACGGTCGAGCGGCACGT
>DASWKF010000074.1:0-3123 GCA_036396795.1 Gammaproteobacteria bacterium
CTGCCGGCCACGCCGCGCGATCAGTGGCGGCGGGTGCAACTCGCGCGTTACCTGATCGATTACCGTGAAGCCCGGGTGGAGAGCATGTCGTTCGATGGCGAAGGGCGCGTCACCGATTTCGGCATTCCGCAAAGCGAGCTCGATCAGGTGATCGACGCGGGCATCGCGTTCCGCACGTCCGGCTGTCCCGGCAAGTTCCGCGACGATGTGTCGGCCTGCGATCGTCCGTACGGCGATTCGCCGCCCTCCAATATCGCAAGCTACCCGTTTCAGCCCAACCAGAGCGACATCCGCAAGATCCGCCGCCAGCTGCGCATCGTCGAGCAGAAGCCTTGAGGCCATGGCCAGCGTCTTTCGTGTAATCGATACCGGCATCCGTGTCGGCCGGCGGCAGATCGCGTTCGACCAGGCCATGATCGACGCCCACCGGGCGGGCAGCATCCCGGACTCGGTCCGTTTCCTGCGCTTCCCTCCGACCGCGTTGATCGGCCGCCATCAGGCGCTTGCGCGCGAGGTGAATCTCGACCACTGCCGGGCAAACGGCATCGGCATCGCTCGCCGCATCACCGGAGGCGGCGCAATCTACTTCGATGAGGGCCAACTCGGCTGGGAGCTGGTCTTTCACCGTTCCACCCTGGGAATCGAATCACTCACCGAGGCTACCCGCCGCATCTGCGAGGCTGCGGCAGCCGGTTTGCGCCGGCTCGGGGTCGACGCGAAGTACCGGCCGCGCAACGACATCGAGGTGGACGGGCGCAAGGTGAGCGGCACCGGCGGCTTCTTTGACGGGGATACGCTGTTCTATCAGGGCACGGTTCTTGTGGACATGAACCCCGCGGACATGGTCGCCGCGCTAAACGTCGCGCAAGCCAAGCTTGCCAAACGATCGCTCGATTCGGCAGCGCACCGCGTCGTGACGTTGAAGGAGCTGCTCGGCACCGCGCCCGCCATCGAATCCGTCACGCAATCGCTGCTGGCGGGTTTTGCGGAACAGCTCGGGATCCTTCCCGTTCCCGGCGAGATCACAAGGCGCGAGGAGACGCTCGCCGCGAAATATCACGACGAGGAGATCGGCACCGACGCGTTCGTTGCCGAGATCGACGACCCCGGGGCGGGCGAGGACGTGCTGGCGGCAAGCTACACCGGCGCCGGGGGCACGATCCACGCCTACATCAGGCTCGAGGGCGCGCGGCGCCATCGCATACGCGACGCCCTCATCACGGGCGACTTCTTCGTCACTCCGCCGCGCACCATATTCGACCTCGAGGCAGCGCTGCGCAATATCGACGTGGCCGACGCCGGCGCAGCGATCAAGCGCTTCTTCGCCGAAACGAGAATCGGGCTTCTCACCGCGGCGCCGGCCGACTTCTGCAAGGCCGTCGAAGACGCCATTGCGTCGGCCAGGTAAGGCTTCCTTCCCGCCTTTTCAACCGAGGGAACGCACCGGCGTCGAATGATCATGCCACCCCGCTCCGCATGAGGCTCATCTCCGTCGTTCAGCACACCTCCGCCGAGTATCTGGGTCTGATCGAAGACCATCTCGAGGGACGCGGGATTCGCTTCAAATACTTCCGACCGTTCGCGGGGAAAGGGCCGCTGCCGCACCAGGACACCGTCGGCGACGGGCTGATATTACTCAGCGGGGGGCCGTGGGGAACCGCGGGAACGCGCGATGTGCCGACGCTCAAGCAGGAGATCGCGCTCGTGCACGCATGCCTCATGCGGGAGTGGCCGATCATCGGCATCGGGTTAGGTGCGCAGATCCTCGCGCTGGCGGCGGGTGGGCAGTCGGAGTCGACCGCTCTCAAGTTCGAAGTGACGACTGCGCACCGAATGAGCGCCGATGCTTTGAATGGCTATCTGCCCGAGGCATACCCGCTTGCCACCTACATGCGCGATTGGCCGCTACCGCCGGCGTACGCAAAGGTGCTCGCCGAGGATCACCAAGGGCGGCCCGCGCTGTGGCAGATCGGCAACTGCGCGTTCGGGTTTGCCGGGCACCCCGGGCTCAAGGTGGCCATGGTGGAGGATCTGATCATGGAATTCGCCGAAGCGCCCGCGGACGCAGGCCCGGAACTGGCGAAGCTGCGGTCGGCGCAACGGGCCCTGGAGGACGCTCTCGTGCCGATCATGACCGGCATCGTGCAGCTCACGAAGTGGATGCAACCCCCGGAGCCGGCTGGCTAGTGGCGCGTAGTTTGCGCTTTTATTAGAAAGGTCTAATATAACCTCGTTTGGAGGCAAGTCCGGGGCGCGCCGCGCGCTGATGGTAAGTCGCCAGTAGATTACTGAAGCGGCTGCGCTCCAGACGATGATTGGAGGGGGAAGCGCCATGGCTCGCAAGCTGATCATCGTGATGGCCAACACGGATCCGCGCAACGGCGAGGAGCTCGGCGCACCGATCTTTCAGGCGACCGCGGCGGCGGCGATGGAATACGAAGTGGATGTGATCTGCACCGCCACGTCAGGCAAGCTGATGAAAAAAGGCGTGGCCGAAAAGCTCGTCGTCAAGGAGGGCTCGCCGAAGTCGGTCTACGACTTCATCAAGGATGCGCACGAGGCCGGCGTCAAGTTCTACTGTTGCTCTCCGAATCTCGACCTGTTCGACATGACGGTGGAAGACCTGATTCCGGAATGCGAGGGAATCATCGGCGGCGCTCACCTCATCGAAGAGGTGATGGAAGGCGACTGCAAGGTTATGACTTACTGATCCGCGATCCGAGCCAACAACCATGACGCACGCTGCAGGCACCCGGGTTCAGGAACACATCGGCGACCCCGTCTCCGACCAGCCGGTGGTGGCACGCGCGAAGCTCGAGGAGATCTTCAAGGACATCCAGTCGGATCTCCGCTACGACCACGAGCTGAACGGCTGCCTGAATTGCGGGATCTGTACTGCCACCTGCCCCGCGGCGCACTACTACGACTTCAGCCCGCGCGAGATCGTCCAGCTGTTGTGGACCGAGAACCTCGAAGGCATCTATGACGCGATGCAGGAAAAGATCTGGGCCTGCGCCCAGTGCTACACCTGCGCGGCGCGCTGCCCGTTCGGCAATTCCCCGGGCGGCCTGATCATGCTGATGCGCGAGACGGCGATCAAGCACGAAATGGAGTCGGCGAAGG
>DASWKF010000075.1:0-55175 GCA_036396795.1 Gammaproteobacteria bacterium
CGGCCGCCGTCTACGTCAGCGGCCGCAACGGCAATTCGCCGCTGATTGAACAGCACACCACGGCCGTTCCTGCGAGACCCGAAACGCAGACTGTCGAGCGCGCCGCGACCGACACCGTCGCGGCGGAGCCCCATCCGGTGACGCGCTTCGACTTTTACGAGATGCTGCCGAAATTCGAGGTCGTCATCCCGGAGGTCGAGAACAATGTCCGCCCCGACCGCAGCGCGACCGCCGTCGCCACGCCCGGCGACTACGTCTTGCAAGCCGGTTCCTTCAGGGAAGTCGCCGATGCCGACCGCATGCAAGCGACTCTCGCGTTGCTTGGAATTGAGTCGCGAATTCAGCGCATCGCCATCGACGACGACCTCTACCACCGGGTGCGCATCGGCCCGACCGGTGATTTGGCCGAGCTCAATACGATTCGCCGCCGGCTCTGGAACGCCGAGATCGAGGTTCTGCTGATCAAGATTCCCAACTGAGCCAATGATGTCAAGCAAGCCGGCTCTGCTCCTCGCCCTAGCGGGACTCGTTCAGACGACGGCGAACGCACAAGCGCCGTTCGTCAGCATTGCTGCCACCGGTGACATCATGCTCGGCAGCAACTATCCGGACGACCGGCTGCCGCCCCGCGACGGCGCGGATTTTCTCGGCGCGGTGGCGCCGGTGCTGCAAGCCGCGGATATCGCTATCGGCAATCTCGAAGGCGTGATCATGGAGGGCGGAGAGCCTCAAAAAACCTGCACCAATCCTCAGGCTTGTTTTCTGTTTCGTTCCCCGTCGCACTACGCGGGTCATTTGCGCGACGCGGGTTTCGACGTGCTGAGCCTGGCCAACAACCACGCCCGGGATTTCGGCGAGGAAGGCCGCACGGCAACGATGGCCGTGCTCGATTCCTACGGTCTGCGCCATTCCGGGAGACGCGGAGATATCGCAAGCTGGCTGCACCAGGACTTGCGCGTCGCATTCATCGCCTTCTCGCCGACCCTCGAGTCATATCTGCTGAACGATATTCCCGTCGCCGTCGAGCAGGTCGCGCAGCTCGCAAGCACCCACGACATCGTTCTGGTCTCGTTTCACGGCGGCGCCGAGGGCCCGGCGGCTCTGGAGCTTCCGTTCGAGGAGGAGTTCTACTACGGCGAAACGCGTGGCGAGGTGGTGCGCTTCGCCCGAGAGGTCATCGACGCCGGGGCAGACCTCGTCATCGGCCACGGCCCCCACGTGCCGCGCGCGATGGAAATCTATAGAGACCGACTGATCGCCTACAGCCTCGGCAATTTTGCGACTCACTTCGGCGTCAGCGTCAACGGCGAAGCCGGGTTGGCGCCGCTTCTGGTCGCCAACCTGCATCGGGACGGTCGTATAGCGAGCGGCAGAATTCATTCAGCGCGGCAGACGCGTCCAGACGGCCCGGTCTGGGATCCCGAGCAACGGGTCTATTCGCTGATTCGGCGGCTGACCGAGGCTACCTTCGGGACGGCCCAGTTCGACTTCGCCGACGACGGCGCGTTCGTCCCGGAGGACGAACCTGGGGAGCTCAGTCCTCGGCCATGACCTGACGAAAGTCCACGCCCAACGACCGGAGCTTCCGATACAGGTGGGTCCGCTCCATGCCGACGCGCTTGGCGAGCTGTCCGACCTTGCCGCCGCAAAGCAACAATTGCTGTTGCAGATAGGCGCGTTCGAAATGCTCCCTGGCCTCGCGCAGCGGCATCGCTAGAAGATCCTGCTGCACCAGCAGGTCCGTCTGCGGCGCTTCCGTGGAGAGCTCGGCCTCGACTTCGGGCAAGGAGATTTCTTCCTCGGTGCCGAGCATCAGGAGTCTGCTGACGATGTTCTTCAGCTCACCGATATTGCCGGGCCATGGATAGTTGCGCAGGCGGTTCTGCGCCGCGACGCTGAAACGCCGGAACGGCAATCCCTCTGCGTCGACGAGCATATCCACGTAGTAGCGCAACAGCTCAGGAACGTCTTCGGCATATTCTCTGAGCGGCGGCACGCGAATCACGACGATGCTCAGGTGCGACAGCAGCGCCCGCCTGAATTCCTGGGCGTCCTGCTCGAAGCCGGGCGGCCCGCTGCTCAGAATGCGCACGTTCAAGGGCAGCTCGAGGTTGGCGCTGTTGTCGTGGAAATGGCCTTCCTCGAGCACGCTCAACAGCGATTGCTGAATCTCGGGCGAAACGTCGGCCAATTCATTGATGAATAGAGTGCCGCCCTGCGCCTGCTCCAAGGCGCCGGGCTCGCCGGGCCGACCGAATAGACGTCGGCGGCCGTCCTCCGCATCCAGGGAGCTACCGGTGACTTCGATGAACGGCTCCGTGGAGCGGCTGCTCAAGCTCGCGAGGAAGCGAGCGAACGCTTCGCGACCGCTGCCGGGCTCGCCCGTGAACAGCGTATGCACGTCGTGATGCGCGATTTTCGTGACCTGGTCACGCAAGGTGCGCATAGTCTCGCTTTTTCCGACGGGCGCGACCATCGGCGGCAATAGGCTGCGCCGCTGCTCCGCGTACTGCCTCTGGGACAGTGCCTTCTGGACGGTTCGCAGCAGCTTCGCCAGCGAGACCGGCTTCTCCATGAAGTCGACGGCTCCGAGGCGGGTCGCTTCCACCGCCGTGTCGACCGTGCCGTGGCCCGACATCATGACGACCGGTACCAGTGCGCCGGCGCCGGACCATTCCCGAAGCAAGGTGATGCCGTCGGTATCCGGCATCCATATATCAAGGAGTATGAGGTCATACCCCTGGCCCGCATACGCCCGCCGAGCCGTGGCGGCATTCTCCGCCGTCGTAACCGAGTAACCCTCCTCAGTGAGGATCTCCTCGAGAAGGGTCCGGATGTTGGCTTCGTCGTCGACAATCAGAATTCGCGCATTCTTCACGCGTGCTGCCTCCGCTTGTCCGGACGACGCGAGCCCGTGGACGCCGTGTCGCCCGCCTCCCCTGAAATCGGTAACAGTATACTGATGACGGCGCCCCCTCGCTCGCCATTGTGCGCCCTGATCTGGCCGCCGTGCTCTTCCACGAGCTTTTTCACGATCGCGAGGCCCAGTCCCGTGCCCTTGGGCTTGCTCGTGACGTAGGGGTCAAAAATCTGATCGACGATCTCGGCCGCGAAGCCCGGTCCGTTGTCGGACACCGTAACCTCGACGCCTTCGAGCTCACCGGAGCAGCGAAAACGCGTCGAGATCTCCAAGTGCTCATCCGGCTGATGCTCCATGGCCTCCAAGGCGTTGCGGATCAGGTTGTGGAACACCTGCCGCATGCGGCCCGCGTCAGCGTTGACCAGCGGCAAGGCCGAATCCAGATCCAGAGTCAAGGACAGCGGCAGGTCGCGGTGCCGATAGAGCTCGGCGACCTCGCGGATGAGCTCGTTGAGATCGAATTGGCTGAGTTCCATGTCCGGCGTGCGCGCGTACTCGCTGAAAGCGTTGACCATCTCCTTCATCGCTTCGACTTGCTGGATAATCGTGTATGTTGCACGGTCCAGCAGCTCGGGATCGGCGAGGTCCTCCCCGAGATAACGTCGCCGCAGACGCTCCGCAGAAAGCTGTATCGGCGTAAGCGGATTCTTGATCTCATGCGCCAAGCGGCGAGCCACCTCACCCCAGGCCGCGTCCCGCTGCGCTTGCAGCAAGGCCGTGATGTCGTCGAAAACGATCACGTAGCCGTCCGGGTTGTCCTCCTCGCTCGACAGGGCGGTGCAAGCGCACATCAGAACTCGCCTGCCGATCTCGCCGCGCAGGACGATCTGCTCGCGCCACTCATGGTCGCCGCGTTCCAGATGCGCACGCGCGACCGCGAGGAATTGCGACAGCAGCGGCCGCGATGCGGCCAGATCGGTAAGGGGCTCACCGAGATGCGTGCCCAAATCCAGCCCGAGGATGGCTCCGGCGGCCTGATTGGCCGTCCGAATCCGCATGTCGGTCTCGAGCGAGACGACGCCGGTAGACAAGCGTGCGAGGATCACCTCGAGCTTTCTGCGTTCACTCTCCACCTGCTGCTGACTTTCCCTGGTTTCCTCCCTTGCCCTCGACAGACGCTGCGTCATGTCGTTGAAGGAGTTGACCAAGAAACCAATCTCGTCGCGCGCCGGCAGCGGCAGCCGCGTCTCGAAATCTCCTCGGGCCACCGCCCGCGTGCCCGCCATGAGCTGCTGTATCGGCACCACCAACCGCCGCGCGGAGAAAAACGCGCCGTAGACGGCCGCGAGCATCGTGATCAGCAGCACCAGGCTCAGGGTCAGCGTGAAGCTGTACTTCAGGGCGGTTCGCAAATAGGCGAGCTCGCCGTATTGATCGACACTCGCCTCGACCCGGTCGGCGAGGTTGTTGAGGCGCGGGTCGACGCCGAATCTCGCCTGGAAGATTCTGAGCTCGCCACCGACAGCCGCCGAGGTCAACGGCACGGCCGCCAGTATCTCGAAGCCGCCTTGAGGCTGCGGCTCCAGACTAACGCAACAGGCGCCTTGCGAGTCGCCTTGGCGAAGTTGAAACACGAGCTCCTCGCTCGGATAGCGCGGCACGGTAACCGCCTCGGTATTCTGCGAGACCGTCGCGAGAATCGCATTGTTCGAACCGAAGATCGTGAGCTCCAGCGCACCACTGAATCGCAGCAGCTCGGCGAGCTGCGACACCAGATTGGGAGCCTCGACGCGATCCAAACGTCGTGCCATGACCTGTAGCTCGTTCAAGTGCTCGAGTTGCTGTAAATCCATGGCCATCCGGCTCAAGTCGAGCGCATCGCTCAGGCCCTGCTCGACGTCCAGATCGAACCAGCTATCGATGCCCCGATTGATGAACTGCACGGCGAAGGTGTATACGATCAAGAGCGGCGTGACGGTCAGAACGACGAGCAACACCATCATTCGCGCTTTCAGCCGCGACCCGGGGACGTGCTGGCGGTAGTCGCGAATCAAACGCACGAGACTGCCGATGATGAGCAGCAGCAACACGGCGATGCCGGCGATGTTGATCAGCAGAATCCAAGGCTGCAATCTCGCGAACTCCTCGGAGTTCTGCGCCACCTGCGAGAACAGCAGCAGCACGGACAGCCACAGCAGCGTGCCGAATATCAGCACGACGGTATAGGCCGCCCGCTTTATTCGTCCAACGACCATGTGTACCACTCACTGCGCAGCGTCCAATCCCGGCGCCAGAAGGTCAGCAATTGCAGAGGGCCCGGAAAATCCTCGGTGCTCAGCACCGTGCGGACGCGAATGTCGTAACGCTCTTCAGGGTCCAGCAGCGTCGCATCGATCAGCGGCAGCTCCGTGACCCTTCCCAAGAAATTCAGCGCCGAGAAGAGGTTGGCAAATGAAGTTTGCTCACCGGTGTTTCGATTCAGCACCAGATAGCGCTGGCTCAGCGCGTGAAACTGCAGCTGATACGCCTGTCTGAGCCCGGCTTGGGTGTCGTCGAACCAGAACCGCCGATTCAGGAGAAACTCGACCACGATCTCTATCGTCAGCGGGACTCCGGCTTCCAGCGCTTCCCGCGCCTCCGACGAGAGCCGATACTCGAGCCAGGCGTCCAGATAGTAGACGCCGTCCTTGAGCTCCACGGCCGCGGACAGCACCTCGAAACGACCCGGGTCCGCCTCCTGGCCGGCCGCGGCCGAGACCCAGAGCACCAGCAGACACAGCACGGCGACGGCGCTCGACACACCTCTGATTGGGCGGTTAGGCGGTATGTCGCTGTTGGCCCAGGGGTTCACGAACGCCTACGTGATCGATTCTTGTCGAGGGAAGCATAATAGAAGCCGTCCATATTAGCTTCTCCAGGAAAGATCTGGCGACCGGGCTCGGCGAGGGGCGTGAATTTCACCGCATCCCGGGTGTCGTCGAGAAAGCGCCGAATCTGCTCGTGATTCTCGCGCTTCGTCAGCGTGCAGGTGGCGTAAACCAACCGCCCCCCCGGAGCGAGCAACGGCCACAGCGCGGCCAGGAGCCTCGATTGCTGCGCGGCGAGCTCGTCAATGTCGGCGGCGCGCCGCAAGACCTTGATGTCCGGGTGACGCCGAATGACCCCGAGCCCGCTGCACGGGGCATCCACCAGGATGCGGTCGAACGGCTCGCCGTCCCACCAGTCGATCGGCTGCGCGGCGTCAGCGTGCAGGGTGGAGGCTTCGAGCCCGAGACGCTGGAAGGCTTCGAGCACCGACAGCAAGCGCTCTCGATCCCGGTCGACCGCGACCAGCTTGGCGAGGCCTGGGCAGGTCTCGAGGATGTGGGCGGCCTTGCCGCCGGGCGCGGCACAGGCGTCGAGCACGCGTTGACCGGACTTGAGATCGAGCAGGCCGGCCGCGAGCTGGGCCGCCGCATCCTGTACTGAGATCAGGCCCTCCGAATAACCGGGCAGGCTCGCCGAGGTTTGCGGCTGCGCGAGCGCAATCGCACTTGCCGGCGTCGGTGGCGCGTCCGCCGCGATGCCAGCCGCGCGCAATTGCTCCAGATACTCCTCGCGAGTGGTTCGCCGCAGATTGACGCGCAGCCACATCGGAGGGGCTTCGTTGCTCGCCGCAACAATAGGCTCCGCCAGCGACGGCCAGTCGTGCGCAAACAAGTCGAGCATCCAGCGAGGGTGGCTTGTCCGCGCCTCGTCGTGCAACTGCATCCGCGCGTCGAGCTGCTCGCGCTCGCGCTGAAATCGTCTCAGGACCGCGTTGATCAGGCCCTTCGCCCGCGGCGAGCCGATCAGCGCCGCCGCCTCGACAGTCGCGGCCACGGCGGCGTGATCCGGGATTCGCAACCACTGGAGTTGAAACAGCCCGACACGAATCAGCGCCGCAAGCTCAACGTCGTCCCGGCTCAAGGGACGGCTCAATAGCTGCCCGGCCTGCCACAGGAGCCGGTGATGCCAGCGCAAGGCGCCATAGGAAATCGCCCGCAGCAGCGCCGCGTCGCGCGGGTCGGCCTGCGGGGCGGTATCCAGCACGCGATCGAGCGAGGCTCCGCCGACTACCGCCGCGTTGATCCGGGCCGCCGCGCAGCGCAACATCGCGCCGCGACCGCCCGGCGAGACATCAGGGCTAGCCGACAAAGCAAACACCTTCCAGGCTATGGGCATTGAGATAGGCAGCCGGCGTGAGCGCCTTGGCAGCGGCGAACTGCAGGCGCTTGATCCGCAGCAGACCCAGGCCCGTCGCGACGTCGATTCCCGCCGGCGCGGCGGCGGTGATCGTCCCGGCGGGCGCCGCGCTAGCGGCATCGATCGCTTCGGCCTCCCAAATCCTCATCACCCGCCCGTCGCTGAGCTTCGCTTGCGCTACCGGCCAGGGCTTGAATGCGCGTACCTTTCGCTCCAGCACCACGGCCGCTTCGTGCCAGTCGATGGCGGCGTGGGACTTGAGGATCTTGGGGGCGTAGCTGGCTTGGGCGTGGTCCTGAGGCTCGGCCACCGCCTCCCCCGTAGACAGCGCCGGAAGGATCTCGAGCAGCGCTTCGGCGGCGAGCCCGGCGAGGTGATCGTGAAGCTCTGCCGCGGTTTCGGCCGGACCGATGCGGAGCGAGCGCCGCAAGTACACGGGTCCGCTGTCGAGGCCGAGCTGCATTTTCATGACGCTGATCCCGGTTTCGAGGTCACCGGCGAGAATCGCATGCTGAATGGGCGCCGCGCCACGCCAACGTGGCAGCAGCGACGCGTGCAAATTGACCGCCGCGACGCGCGGCCAGTCGAGCAGCCACTGCGGCAGCAATAAGCCATAGGCCACGACGATGAGCAGGTCGGGCCTCGGTCCCCAGTCCGCTGCTTGCGCCGCCGCGCCTGTAAGCGACGCGGGTTGTCGCACGCGCAAGCATCGCGCCGCGGCGACCTGCTTGACGGGGCTTGCCGCCGGCTTTCGACCGCGCCCGGACGGCCGGTCGGGCTGAGTCAGCACGAGACTCGGCTCGTGACCGGAGGCGATCAGCCGTTCGAGCGCCGGAACCGCGAACTGCGGAGTGCCGGCGAAGGCAATGCTCGCTTGCGCCTCCACGTTCCGGGACTCGCCTGCCCAACGCTCAGATGACGGGGGCGCGAGCTCTAGCGGGGCCGGATTCGCGACTCGGACTTTCTTTCTTGGTTTGCTTGGCGAGCTTCTTCTTCAGCCGCTCGCGTTTGAGCGCCGATAGATAGTCGACAAACAGCTTGCCGTCCAGATGATCGATCTCGTGCTGGATGCATATCGCGAGCAGGCCTTCCACTTCGAGCGCGGTTGGCTTCCCATCCAAGTCCAGCGCTGTGACTTTGATCTTTTCCGCTCTGTCCACGGGCTCGAATACGCCTGGGACCGATAGGCACCCCTCCTCATAGCTGACCTTACCTTCGGCGCTCACTACTTCCGGATTGACCAGACAATAGGGCTGGTTGCGCTCCTCCGAGATATCCGCGACAAGGATGCGCTTGTGGACGTTGATCTGCGTCGCCGCCAGGCCGATACCGGGCGCGGAGTACATGGTTTCGAACATGTCGGCCACAAGCGTACTCAAGGCCTCGTCGAATTCTGTGACCGGTTCCGCGCGAATCCGCAGCCGCGGATCGGGGTACTCGAGAATTGGGAGATTCGCCATTGTGGTTAACCGGGGATTTCGTGTATAACGCTGCGAAGTCAACTTAACTATTTGAGTTTACTGGATTACTCATGATCGTTCCGGGACCATCGCGGCGGGAACTAACATTTGGGTCAGCTTGTTAGAGTACACCAGCGAGGATCCGGAGGTCATTTCCAGGTCTGTTGATTGACCGGCATCAGGGAGCTTCGAGCCATGTTTTACCCTTACCTGCCAACCGCCCGCCCGGTCCTCTTGGTCGGGCTGGCTGCCTCGGTATTGGGCCTAGTGACGGCATGTGGTGCGAGCCAGACTCGGCTCGAGCAGTCTGCGTCGGCTCCGGGCCGGCCGGGAGCCGGCTATCAACCGCCGGCTGCCATCCGGGCCGCGGGGACGGCTTTCGGCAGCCGGGCCGTCGGTCAGTTGACGCCTCCCCCGGTACTCGTGAATCCGCGGCACCCGGACCGCTATGTCGTGCAGTCGGGCGATACCCTGTGGGATATCGCGAGTCTGTTTCTGCAGGACCCCTGGTACTGGCCGGAAATCTGGCAGATCAACCCGCAAGTCGCGAATCCGCATTTGATCTTTCCCGGAGACGTGTTGTCGCTGTCCTATCTCGACGGCCAGCCGGTGATACAGCTCGAGCGCGGCACGGCTGCCAGCGGCGCGGGCGTCGAACGCCTCTCGCCGAGAGTGCGCTCCGAGCCGCTCGAAGACGCGATTCCGACGATTCCTTTCGAAACCTTGCGCGCTTTCCTGTCGCGCCCGATGCTGCTGGAGCGCGATCAGATCGAGACCTTGCCGTACGTTTTCGCGCACCGCGAAGGCCTCGTGGGCAGCGCCGGCAGGGAAGTGTACGTGCGCGGCACGGATGCTCCCGAAGGCACGGTGTTCTCGCTGGTGCACGTCGGCAACGAGCTGGTCGATCCCGACGACAACGCGGTCATCGGCTATGAAGGCATCTACGTCGGCGAAGGGCGCGTGGGCCGCAGCGGCGATCCGACGACGTTGCTGTTGACTCACAACGCGCGCGAGACGCTGATCGGCGATTACCTGATCACCGAAGAAATTCAGACGCCGGTCAATTATTTCCCGCGCGCCCCTGAGGGTCCGATCGACGGCAGCATCATCTCGGTCATCGACGGCATTTCATTGATCGGCAGCTACCAAGTGATCGTGATCAACCGCGGCGCGCGAGATGGCCTCGAGCCCGGGCATGTTCTCCAAGCCTACCGTGCTGGACAGGTCGTTACCGACGGAGTCCGCCGATCGGGGCTGTTCGCGGAAAAAGTCCGCTTGCCCGATGAGCTCGCCGGCACGATGATGGTATTCCGAATATTCGACCGGATGAGTTATGCCCTCGTCATGGAGGCTACGAGCGAGATCCGGGTCCTGGATATCGTCCGCAACCCGACCTAACGCGAGACCCACGGCCCGTTCCGGCCTCGGCGGCCCGAGCGACCGACACCACCCGGCGCCGCGCCGTCGCCATGGCGGCTGAGCCGTGGCTGCTTCTGCTGCAGGCCGCCCCTCCAGGCTCGCGGCGCTGGCTGGAGCTTGTGCGCTCGCACGGCGCCGGACCCGCGGCCGAACGGACCTTGGCCGAGCTCGAGGCGGCGGGGATTCCGGCAAATCAAGCAAATCGTCTCCGGGCACCGCAAGACGCGATGCTGCAGACATGGCGGGATTGGTTGAGCTCGCCGCAAAACCACCTCGTGCCGATTGACGATCCTGCCTACCCCGAGTTGCTCAAGGAGATTTCCGATCCGCCTCTGGCGCTGTGGGTTCGCGGCGAGCGCGTGGAGCTGCTCAAGTCTCCGCAGCTTGCCGTGGTCGGAAGCCGCAATCCGACACGCGGCGGACGAGATACGGCCTCGCGCTTTGCACGGTATCTCAGCGACCATGGTTTGACGATTACGAGCGGACTCGCATGCGGCATCGACGGCGCGGGTCACGAAGGCGCGCTCTCGGGTGCCGCGGGCACGATCGCGGTGCTCGGCTGCGGGCCCGATATCGTCTACCCGCGCGAGCACGCGGATCTTGCGGAGCGTGTGACGGCGAAAGGCCTGCTCGTTTCCGAATATCCCCCGGGCACGCAAGCACGTGCGGCGAATTTCCCGCGCCGCAATCGTATCATCGCGGGATTGAGCGTGGGCACACTCGTCGTCGAAGCAGCACGACGCAGCGGTTCCTTGATCACGGCCCGGCTCGCGGCGGAATACGGGCGAGAAGTCTTCGCGATTCCGGGATCGATTCACAATCCGATGGCGAAGGGCTGCCACGCGCTGATCAAGCAGGGCGCCAAGCTGGTCGAGGAAGCGGCCGACATCCTGGTCGAGCTCGCGCCGCTGTTACGACTCGAGCTCGATCTCGGGGTCGAGGCGCCGCAGAACGCGAACGGCGCGAGCGGCGACGTTTTGACAGAACAGCCGGGCTATGCCGAGTTGCTCGATGCGATGGGCTATGACCCCTGCAATCTCGCCGAATTGGCCGACTGCGCTGGATTGACGACGGCGGAGCTTTCATCCATGCTCCTGATCCTGGAGCTAGAGGGGCTAGTCGAGGCGCTGCCAGGCGGTCGATATGCTCGCCTGCCGAAGAGGATTTCATGAAAGAGACCGTGCTCGACGTGCTCATGTATCTGTTCGAGTGCTTCGTCGACAGCGAGGACGAACCGGAACCGGATCGGAATGAGCTCAGAGAGGAGCTGGAGCGCGCCGGTTTCAGGAATCGAGAGATCGACCGCGCCCTTGATTGGCTCGACGGGCTCAACGTCTCCGAGCCCGGCTCGGACGCACCCGCCCCCCGCAACGCGACGATGCGCCTCTACGATCGCCTGGAGCAAGAGCGCCTCGACGCGCCGTGCCGGGGATACCTGCTTCACCTGGAGCAAATCGGTATCCTCACAGCCACCCAACGTGAGGTCGTCATCGATCGCCTCATGGCTCTCGACGGTAGCGATATCGATATCGAGCAGATCAAATGGGTGGTGATGATGGTTCTCTTCAGTCAACCCGGCCAGGAACAGGCATACGCGCGAATGGAGGATTTGGTGTTCGCGGATGACCCCGGCTGGGTGAACTGAGAACGACTACCCTGCCTAGCCTGCGCGTCCCGCCTGCAGGCGGCCAATGCGATTTACACAATAGTTTATGCAAGCGCACGCCAGCAGTACCAAGCATCGAGCACTCACGATGACGCCGTCGCGCGCTAGTCGATCGCTATGAGCAAGAATCTCGTAATCGTCGAGTCTCCGGCGAAGGCGCGAACGATAGAGAAATACCTCGGCAAGGACTTTCAGGTTCTCGCGTCCTACGGCCACGTGCGCGACCTCGTGCCCAAGGAGGGCGCCGTCGACCCCGATGCCGACTTCGCGATGAAATACCAGCTCATCGAGAAAAACCAAAAGCATCTCGACAAGATCGCGAAGGAGATCAAGAAAGCCTCGACGCTCTACCTTGCAACCGATCCGGATCGCGAGGGCGAGGCGATTTCGTGGCATGTCTACGAGGTGCTCAAGGAGCGCGGTCTGCTCAAGGACAAGACGGTGTGCCGGGTAGTTTTCCACGAGATCACCAAGCGAGCGATTCAGGAAGCGATCAATTCACCCAGGGATCTATCCTCGGACCTCGTCAACGCACAGCAGGCGCGCAGGGCACTGGACTATCTCGTCGGGTTCAACCTTTCCCCGCTACTGTGGAAGAAAGTTCGGCGAGGTCTTTCGGCTGGTCGCGTGCAGAGCCCGGCGCTGCGGCTCATCGTCGAGCGCGAAGACGAGATCACGGCGTTCAAGCCGCGCGAGTATTGGACTATCGGCGCGCTCGCGAAGCACGGCGAGGAGGAGGTCATCGCGAGGCTCGCGATCTACGAAGGCGAAAAGGTCGAACAGTTCACCTTCACGCGCGAAACCGAAGTGCGACAGGCCGAGCAAACGATACGCGCGGCCGCCGCCGGTGTGCTGACGGTTCAGCAGGTCGAAAAGAAACAACGCCGGCGTAACCCCTCCGCCCCTTTCACGACGTCTACGCTGCAACAGGAAGCGTCGCGAAAGCTCGGCTTCAGCGCGCAGAAGACGATGATGGTCGCGCAGCGTCTCTACGAGGGCATCGACATCGGTGACGGCGCAGTGGGCCTCATCACTTACATGCGCACGGACTCGGTGATCGTCGCGGCCGAGGCCCTGGACGAGCTGCGGCAGGTGATCGCCGAGCGTTACGGCGACGAGAACCTCCCGGAGAGCGCCCGTCAGTTCACGACCAGGGCGAGAAACGCCCAGGAAGCACACGAAGCGATTCGGCCGACGTCGGCGCTGCGAAGCCCGGACGACCTCAAGCGCAGCTTGAGCGCCGACCAGTTTCGTCTCTACGAGCTCGTCTGGAAGCGGACGGTCGCCTCGCAAATGAGCCCGGCGGTTTTCGATACGGTCAGGGTCGATATCGCCGCGGGCCGGCCGGGCAACCCGAATCTGATGTTTCGCGCAACCGGGTCGGTGCTGGTCAAGCCCGGTTTCATGACCGTCTACCAGGAAGGGCTGGACGACAGCGTTCAGGACGAGCGAGACCGGGTCCTGCCGCCGCTGGAGCAGGGCGACGAGCTCGCGTTTGTGGACCTTCAGACCGAGCAACACTTCACCGAGCCGCCGCCGCGCTACTCAGAGGCCACGCTCGTCAAGGCGCTGGAGGAGTACGGGATCGGCCGTCCGTCCACCTATGCCTCGATCATCTCGACGCTGCGTAACCGCGAATACGTTGAGATGGAGAATCGGCGCTTCATACCGACTGACGTCGGAAAAGTCGTGAATCGTTTCCTGACGGAGCATTTCTCTCGCTACGTCGACTACGAGTTCACCGCCAAGCTCGAGGACGATCTCGACGCAGTCTCGCGGGGCGAGAGCGAGTGGGTTCCGCTGCTCAAGGAGTTTTGGAAGAATTTTCACGCGCTCATCGAGCACACCGAGTCTTCTGTAACGCGTGAGCAGGCGTCGCAGTCCCGCGTTCTCGGCACCGACCCGAAAAGCGGCCGGCCCGTGAGCGTTCGCATGGGCCGTTACGGCGCCTTCATCCAGATCGGCACCAAGGACGACGCCGAGAAGCCGCTGTTCGCCGGCTTGCGCCCCGGGCAGAAGATGGACGAGATCACGCTCGAAGAGGGCCTGGATCTGTTCAAGCTGCCGCGCGAGCTCGGTAAGACGGCCGACGGAGAAACGGTATCCGCGAGCATCGGCCGATTCGGTCCCTACGTGCGTTACGGCAGCAAGTTCGTCTCCATCAGCGGCGAGGATCCCTACACGATAGACCTCGCTCGTGCGCTCGAGCTCATCGAAGAGAAAAAGCTCGCCGACGCCAACCGGGTCATCCAGGAGTTTCCCGAGGCGGAAATTCAGGTTCTCAACGGCCGCTACGGGCCCTATGTCACCAATCGCAAGAAGAACGCGAAGATCCCCAAGGACCAGGATCCATCGACGCTGACGCTGGAACAGTGCCAGCAGCTCCTCGCCGCGGCTCCCGAGCGGCGTGTGCGCCAGGGCGGCAAGAAGAAGACGTCCAAGAAGGAAGCCCAGACCAAGAGCGCGCCGAAGAAGAAGGCCGCCGGCGGCAAGAAAAAGCGGGGCGTCAAGCGCGGCGGTGACGGCCTCGAGGCCCAAAGCTAGCGCGACCCGCGCCAAAGCCGGTTTCGCATGCGTCGCGACGGCGAGCTGAATCGTTATCGAGCGCGCATCCGGCGGGCGGCGCAGATGCTCGCCGAGCGTGGCGTTGTGGCTTATCCCACCGAAGGCGTTTATGGTCTCGGGTGCCTGCCGGAGCATCGCGCCGCCGTCGAGAGGCTGCTCTCGATCAAGCGGCGTTCCTGGTTGAAGGGCCTGCCCCTGATCGCGGCGAGCCTGGAGCAACTCGCCGCCGTGGTGACGCTGCCGCGGCACGGGCTGCGCGACGAGATCCTTGCGAGCTGGCCGGGCCCGACGACCTGGGTGCTGCCGGCGCGGCCGGGCGTCCCGGATTGGCTCACGGGTGGCCGCAGGACGCTTGCCGTGCGCGTTACCGCGCACCCATTGGCTCGCGCGCTGTGCGTGCAGGCGCGCAGCGCCATCGTCTCGACGAGCGCGAATCGCAGCGGCAGCCCACCACTGAGATCGGCGCGACAAGTGCGAATGCGGCTGGGCACCGAGATCGACTATATTCTCGCCGGCCCGCTGGGCGGCCTGGATGCGCCCACGCCGATCCGCGACGGCGCCAGCGGCGAGTTCCTGCGGGACGCCTGAAGCCGGCATCGACGCCGTTGGGCGGGTCACGGGCTTGTGGTACCGTCGCCGCAAACAGGGGTAAAGCACGTACTTCCATGGGAAAGCTCACGGCCGCCGCAACTCGCCACAGGCTGCAAGTCTGCCTGGGCTCGGTGATGCTCGGCGCATCGATCGCGGCGGGCGCGGTGGAGCACGCCACGCCCACGGCGCCGTTGCAGCTCGCCTTGCCGGCGCGTCCCGTAAAAGCCGACAGCGACGTCTACGTCATCCAACTCCGGGAGCCCCCGGTGCTCAACTACCGCGGCGGCCGGGCCGGGTTTGCCGCCACGCGACCGGCCGATGGCGGCAAGATCCAGTCGCGATCGGGCGCCGTCGAGAGCTATGCCCGCTACCTCGAGGATTCGCACGACCGCATGCTCGCGACGGCTGGCGCGGTGCCGATGAAGATTCACAGTTATCGCTACGCCCTCAACGGCTTCGCGGCGCGCCTCACGGCCCAGCAGGTCTCGGCGCTGCAACGCAGCGGCGAAGTAGCACGCATCTGGCTCGACTCCGAGCAACATGTGCAGACCAACAACAGCGCGATTTTTCTCGGGCTGGAGGACCAGAACGGGGGCTTGCGAGCCGATCTCAAGCTTCGTGGCGAGAGCATCGTGGTCGCCGTCATCGATAGTGGCGTGGCGCCGGGGCACCCTTCACTCAAGGACACTGAAGAGCAGATTCCCGAGCGCTGCAACTCGCAATGGGCGGAAGCGTCATGGCTCGGGATCTTTCTCTGCAACGCCGTCAGAAGGCACCCGCCCATAGAGGTGCTGTTCGACCCACCCGCCGGCTTTCAAGGCGATTGCCAGAGCGGCGAGGGCTTCGAGGCGGCTGATTGCAACAATAAGCTCATCGGCGCTCGCTACTACATCGACGGCTTTCTGGCCCGCAACGAGCTCGACCCGGGCGAGTTCGTCTCGCCGCGGGATGCCGACGGCCACGGGACGCACATCGCCACGACGATCGCGGGAAACGCAGTGACGGCCGACCTCTTCGGCACTCGCGTCGGCCGCATCGCCGGCATCGCGCCCCGTGCCCGCGTAGCGGTATACAAGGCTTGCTGGCTCAAGCCCGGAGCGGTTCGCGCAAGCTGTAGCACGGCCGACCTCGTCAGAGCCATCGATGACGCGGTCGCCGACGCTGCGGACATCATCAACTATTCGGTCGGCAATCTCGAGGCGGGGCTCGACGCGCCCGACGACATCGCCCTGCTCAACGCGTTCGACGCCGGTGTATTCAGCGTCGTCGCCGCTGGCAACGACGGCCCTGGGAGCGGCACGGTCGGCTCACCCGCCGGTGCGCCGTGGGTTCTCACGGTCGGCGCCTCGACCCAGTCAGGCAACCGTTTCGACGAAGCCGTCACGATCACCTCGCCCGACCGCCTGAGCCAGCGGATCGAGATCAGGGAGGCGAGCTTCACGCCCCAGCTCAAAGACCGGGAGCCGCTGGAGGAGGAGCTCGTGCTGATCGATGATGGCCGGAGCGAGCTTGCCGATGGTCTCCCCGGCTCGATCCGCGACGGCTGCGAGGCACTCACAAACGCCGACGACATCAGCGGACACATCGCGCTCTTGCAGCGCGGCGGTTGCACGTTCCAGGTCAAGCTCGAGCGCGTCGCCGATGCCGGCGCCCTCGCCGCCGTCGTCTACAGCGACTCGGGTGCGCCGATCATCATGAACGGCGATGCCGGCAGCGTCGACATACCCGCGGTGATGATCTCGACGGCCGACGGCCAGCGCCTCGTCGACGAGATCCTCGCCGAGACGGTCGTGGAGGTGGAGCTCGCCAAAGGCGTGTTCCTGACACGCAACGACAGAGGCAGCGTCATGGGCGATTTCTCGTCACGCGGGCCGACGCTTTCGGAGCCGGATTTCATCAAGCCCGACATCACCGCGCCGGGCGTCAAGATCTTTGCCGGCCACACACCCGTCGTCGCCAACGGCCTCGAGGGGGAGTTCTACCAGTACCTGAGCGGCACTTCGATGTCGGCGCCCGAGGTAGCCGGAGTGGCGGCCCTGCTCAAGGAAGCCTCTCCCGACTGGACGCCGGCGCAGCTCAAATCGGCGCTGACGACCTCGGCCCGGGGCGGCGTGCTCAAGGAGGACGGCCTGACCGTCGCGACGCCCTTCGACGCCGGCGCCGGTCATATCGACGCGAACCGCGCAATCGATCCCGGGCTCGCCTACGACTCGAGCTACCTCGAGCATGCGGCTTACGTTTGCGGATTCGACCCGTCGCCGTTTCAGGCCGCCGACTGCGCGATCCTGGCGGCCGCCGGTTTCTCTTCGGCTGCGCGGGACCTGAATCTTCCGTCGATCGGCATCGGCCAGCTCGTGAGCGGAGACGCCGTCACTCGCAGGGTGACCAACCTCGGGCCGCCCGCCACTTACGCCCTCGATCTCGAAGAGCCGCCCGGAATCGAGATCGTCGTCGAGCCGACGAGCCTGACCCTGGATACCGGGCAAACGGCTGAATTCAACGTCCGGTTTCAGCGCGGCAGCGCGTCACTCGACAGCTGGTCTTTCGGCCGGCTGCGCTGGACCGACGGCACCCGCCATCCTGCGAGCGTCGTCGCGGTCCGCCCGGTCACGCTGCGTGCCCCGGCGGAGCTCGGCTTCAGCGGGTCGACGGGCGGCGCCGATATCCCTGTCGCTTTCGGCTACGGCGGGCCGTATCAGGCGCAGGTTCACGGCCTGCGGGCCGCACTCACCGATTTCTGCCGCGATCAAGACGACAACGGGGTGCCGTGCGAGATTCAGGATGATCCGACCAACTCGTTTTCGTTTCGCGAAGATGGCGGCGTCAACGCGCATCTGATCGAAGTGCCGCCGGGCCAGCTTTACGCGCGATTTTCCCTCTTCGACGAATTCACGGACGGCAACGACGATTTGGACTTGTATCTGTTCTATTGCCCTGACAGCCAGTGCACGCAGATCGCCCAGAGCGGCAGCTTCACGTCGAGGGAGGAGATCAACCTCACGCTGCCGGAAGCCGGGATTTACGCGGCGCTCGTCCACGGCTTCGAGACCGACGACGTGAGCGGCGGCCCGGGCGCGGGCTACACATTGTTTGCATGGTCTTTCGGTGCCGTCGACGACGCCGGCAATCTGCGGGCGAGCTATCCGGCGACGGTGAGCGACGGCGACCGCGCCCCGCTTGCGATCGATTGGGGGCCGCTCGCACCGGCGACACGTTACCTCGGAGCCGTGTCGCACGTCACGCCCGCCGGGCGTTATGCAATGACGCTGCTGCGCGTCGATTCGCCCTAGCTCAAGCGCGTGCCGCGCGCATGCACTCGGCGTGCCGGAAGCAACCGACGAGATGATCGTTGATCAGGCCCGTCGCTTGCATGTGCGCATAGATGATCGTCGAGCCCACGAATCGGAAGCCGCGGCTCTTGAGATCCTTGCTCAACGCGTCGGACTGCGGGCTCGTCGCCGGTATCTGGCTCTCTCGCTTCCAGCGATTCACCTTCGGCCGCCCATCGACGAACTCCCAAACGTAGTTCTCGAAGCTGCCGAGTTGCTCCTGCACGTCCAGGAAGCGGCGCGCGTTCGCGATCGTCGCGATGATCTTCTGGCGATTTCGGATGATCCCCGCATCCCTGACGAGCCGCTCTACCGAGCGCACGTTGAAGCGCGCCACTCGCGACGCGTCGAAGCCGGCAAAAGCACGGCGGTAGCCTTCGCGCTTGCGAAGCACCGTCGCCCAGCTCAGCCCCGCCTGCGCGCTCTCGAGCACCAGGAACTCGAAATGCCTGGCATCCTCATGCACGGGCACGCCCCACTCCTCGTCGTGATAGCGCCGATAGCCGTCGTCGCGGCTGAGACTCCAGGGACAGCGTGTTCGTGGCATGGTGCCGCTGTGCGTTGCGCGCGAAATCTAGGTCAGATCGTCCATTCGACGGCCCCGGCGATATCTTCCTGGACGGATTGGAGATCTTCAGCGTCATCGCCGAGAATCGCGACGCTGCCTTCTCCGAGTGGCAGGATCAGCCCGCGCAGGCCCTCGGCGGCCAGGTCGAGCGGCATGGTCTCCGCCAAGATCTCTCGCGACAGCAGCAAGACCATGACGGGGCCGGCCTCTCCCTGCACCACCAAGTGCGGAACCCAGTGCCCATTGATCAAGCACGACCGCGCATAGGTGATGACGCTCATGCCGACCCTGTCGATGCTGGCATGCTCCGCGAGCACCGCAGCCAGAACGTTCTCGCCCACGGGCGTATCGCTCCGCACCCACGAATAGGGCTCGTGCCGCCAGTGGTCGAGCACCTCGGCGGCGAGCACCACCGGATCGTCGCTCGGAGTGATGGAAACGCCGAGCCAGACGGCCATCGCGGCGATAGCTGCGGCCGCTACGGCGACGGTCGCCGTCGCCCAATCGCGGCGGCGCCGCTTTGCCGATGCCGGACGGCTCTCGGCTCGCCGCAGCGCGCTGACGTCGAACCGTAGAGCCTGGGCTATCAGGTTTTCCGCCGCCCGAACCCGCCTCGCATAAGCGGCGCAAGCCGGGCACTGCCGTTCGTGCGCGGCAGCACGCTCGTCACATTCGGCCGGATCGGCGCCGATTCGCTCTCTGAACGTCGTACAGTCCATAAGCCTCAATCCCGAACGAGCTCAAGCTCAGGAGCCATCTGCTCGACGAGCTTTTTGCGCGCACGATGCAATCTCGTCAGCACGGCACCCTGCTTGATGCTCAATGCCTCGGCGATCTCGCTGGTGCTTAAGCCCAGCAGCACCTGCATGACGAGCGGCTCCCGATAGTCGTCTTCGAGCGCAAAAATGGCTTTGCGCATGTCATCGATGTCGGAATCATGGCTCGTCGCAATCTTTGCCGCCTCCGCGGAGCTCAGTTCGTCGATGTCGCGTGTCTCGTACCGTTTTCGCTCATACACTCTCGCGTGCTCCCGGCGCACGATCGTGAGCAACCAGATTTTCACGAAGCCCTCGTCCTTGAGCGCGTCCAAGGATCGAAACGCCCTGAGCATCGCTTCCTGCACGACGTCGTCCGCGAGCTGCCCATCCCTGCACAGCCAGAAAGCGTACCGATACAAATCGTCGCGCCAAGGCGCCACGAGCCGCTCGAAGCGCAATCTGAGGATCTCTCTGGCGCTGGCTTCAGGCATGAGAACAGACCGGGGCTTTGGGGTTATTATTACCGCGACATACGGCCGAGAAGCTACTGTAAACCAAGGGAAATCCAAGTTCACGCCGGTGATTTGACGGCCCAGGGAGTGAAATGACCGAGAAACCTGATCGATACGCCGTAATAGGACACCCGGTGCAGCATAGCCGTTCGCCGATGATCCATGCGTTGTTCGCCAAGCAAACCAGGCAAAAGCTCGCTTACGAGGCCATCGACGCCTCGCCCGAGGGTCTTGAAACCGCGGTCCGCGGCTTCGGCGCGGCCGGAGGCAAAGGCCTCAATATCACCGTCCCGCACAAGCACAAGGCCATGCAGCTGTGCGACGCGCTCGGGTCGGAAGCCGAGCAGGCCGGTGCCGTCAATACCATCACCTTCGTCACCACGACCCGTTTGCGCGGCGACAACACCGACGGCATCGGCTTCATGCGCGATCTCGTCGTGAATCACAATCAGAACGTGCGCGGGGCCCGGATCCTGATCCTGGGCGCCGGCGGCGCCGCCCGCGGGATCCTGCCGCCGCTCATCGAGGCGGAGCCGGCGGACCTGGTGCTCGCGAACCGCACGGTTGGGCGCGCCGAAGCCGTCGTCGCCAAGCTCGGTGCAAAAATCGAGGTCTGCGTGTTCGAGGATCTCGGGCAGAAGCGTCCCTTCGACATCGTTGTCAATGCGACCTCCGCAGGGCTCGACGGCCGACGGCCGCCGTTCCCGGCCGCCTGTCTGACTCCGGACAGTTTCTGCTACGACCTTGCGTACAGCCTCAAGGAGACTCCTTTCGTGCGCTGGGCACTCGAGCGCGGCGCGCGGAGGGCCGTGCAGGGTTGGGGAATGCTCGTCGAGCAGGCCGCCGAATCCTTTCAGATTTGGCGGGGCGTCCGTCCGGACACGACCGCTATCCTGGCACAGCTCGACAGAGCGGCCCCCAGGGTCAACGCATCGTAACCATCTCTTCGGCGCTGGTCGGATGAATCGCGACGGTGTCGTCGAGGTCGGCCTTGGTGGCACCCATCGTGACGGCCACGGCGAAGCCCTGGAGCATCTCGTCCGCGCCCGGGCCGATCACGTGGCAGCCGACCACCCGCTCCTCGTCACCGACGGTCACGAGCTTCATGGCGCTCTTCGGCTTTCGCTCAGTCAATGCGTGATACAGCGGAACGAACTCACTCGTGTATACCTTGATCCGGTCGCCGGAGAAACGCTTTCGCGCCTCCTCCTCGGACAAACCCACCGTTCCGATCGGGGGATGTGCGAACACTACCGTCGGAATGACGTCGTAGCTCAGGAAGCGATCCGGCTTCCCGCCGTATAGCCGATCCGACAAGCGCCTGCCGGCGGCGATGGCCACGGGCGTGAGCAACGCTCTACCCGTCACATCGCCCACCGCGTAGATGTTGCCGACGCTAGTGGTCTGAAACTTGTCGACGCGGACATGACCCATCCTGTCCAACTTCACGCCCGCTTCCTCGAGACCCAAGCCCTGCGTATTCGGATCCCGGCCGATCGCCCAAAGCAGGCAGTCGAACCCGGGAAATTTCCGGTCGTCGTCGGTGACGAGGCAGATACCGTCGCACCTCTCGACACGCTTGGGAACGGCGCGCGTCACGAGCCCGGGACCGGCGCTGCGCATTTCCTCGATCAGCCGTGCGCCGAGCATGCCGTCGAGTTCCCGCAGGACGGTGTCGTAGCGAACGAATTGCGTCACCTCGCTGCCGAGGCTCTTGAGCACGCCGGCGAGCTCCACTGCGATGTAGCCGCTGCCGACGACGGCTACCTTGGCGGGGCGTCGCTCGAGATCGAAGAAGCCGTCCGAGGTAATACCGAGCTCCGCGCCGGTGACGTGGGGAACACGCGGGAATCCGCCGGTTGCGACGAGTATCCGCTCGGCGAAATAGAGCTTACCCTGCTCGTCAATGATCTCCTTCGGACCCAAGAGTCTCGCGCGACTGCGGATCAACTCGACCGACCGGCGTTCGAGGTTGCGCTCGTAGACCCCGTTGAGGTACTCGACGTAGGCGTCGCGCGCCGTCTTGAGTCTCGCCCAATCGTGCATGTCGATGCTGAGGTCGAATCCGTAGTGTTCCGCGTCCACTAAGGCATGTGCGAGCCGCGCTGCGGTCCACATCACCTTCTTGGGCACGCAGCCGACGTTCACGCAGGTGCCGCCGAGCCGGCCTTGCTCGAATACCACCGCGCGCGCACCGTATTCAGCGGCTCGCTGGGCCGCCGCCAAGCCTCCGCTGCCTCCTCCGATGACCGCCAAGTCGAAAGATTTCACACGCGTGCTCCAAGCGACAGACGAGGACACGGAGCTTACCAGGAATGCGTCCCGTCACCGGTTTCAAGCCGTCTTCCCGATTGGATTCCGACCTCAACCAGACACCGATCGGCACTGCTTCATGTTAGATTTGCCGTCTTTTTCGCAGAGGTATCGGCGTTTGGAGAATCCCTTGCTCCTGGAACGAGGTTTGCCGGACTTTGCTGCCATCGATCCCGCCCATGTCGAGCCGGCGATACGAAAGGTGCTCGCGGAGCAGCGCAGCAAGCTCCAGCAGGCGGAATCCGACACGCAGCCGGCTTTCGCCTGGGCCTTGTCACTGGAACGAATGCAAGACGCGGTACGCCGCGTCTGGGCCCCGATCGTGCATCTCAATTCCGTCTGCTCGACACCCGAGCTCCGAGACGCGTACAACTCGTGTCTCCCATTGATCACCGATTTTTGGCTCGAATACGGGCAAAGCGAGAAGCTCTACGAGGGCTTCGAGCACTTGCAACAGAACGCTGTCGGGCGCACCGGCGCGGAGACCAAGCTGATCGACGAGGCGCTCAAGGACTTGCGCCTCGCAGGGGTCGCGCTGAACCCCGAACGGCGACGGCGGTTCAGGGAGCTGACGCAACAGCTCACCGCCAAGCAAGCGAAATTCGAGCAGAACCTCATGGACGCGACCGACGCGTTCCGCCTGCATGAGACCCGTTCCGAGGCCTTGACCGGGTTGCCGGCGCAGCTGCTCGAACGTGCGAGACAGGCTGCGAAGAAGGACGGCCTAGACGGCTGGCTGCTGTTCCTCGACCCCCCCACCTATACCACGGTGATGGCTCAGGCCGAAGCGGAGGCGCTCAGACGCAGTTACTACGAAGCCTGGGTCACTCGCGCCTCCGATCAGGGTCCTCACGCGGGACGCTGGGACAACGCCGCGCTGATCGAGGATATTCTCGCGCTGCGTCACGAATCGGCTCAACTGCTGGGCTTCTCGAGCTTCGCCCAGCTGTCGCTGGCGACAAAGATGGCGGTGTCGCCCGTGCAAGTGCTCGGTTTCTTGCAGGATCTCGCCGCCAAGAGCCGCGGCGTCGCCGAAACAGAGCTTGTGGAGCTTGAAGCCCATGCAGGTCGCAGGCTTCAAGCCTGGGACCTGGCCTTTTACTCGGAAAGACTCAAGCGCGAGCGCTTCGAGCTCTCCGCGGAGGAGCTGCGACCCTTTTTCCCTTTGCCGCGGGTCCTGGAAGGCTTGTTCCGAGTCGCCGGGCAGTTATTCAAAGTCCGCATCGTGCAACACGAAACGCTCGGACCGTGGCATCCGACCGTCGCCTACTACGAGATTCTTGACAGCGCCGGCAGGCTCATCGGCGGAATCTTCACGGATATGTACGCGAGGCCGAACAAGCGTGGCGGCGCCTGGATGGACGAGGCGCTCACTCGCGCCCGGCTGCCGGATTTTGAGCAGCTGCCGGTCGCGCACCTGGTCTGCAACTTCAGCCCGCCGACAAGCGATGCGCCCTGCCTGCTCACGCACGACGAAGTGGTCACCCTGTTTCACGAGTTCGGCCACGCCCTGCAGCACCTGCTGACGGAGATCGACTTTCCCTCGATAGCCGGCATCAACGGCGTTCCCTGGGACGCGGTCGAGCTGCCGAGCCAATTCTTCGAGAACTATGCCTGGTTGCCCGAAGTCTTGCCGTGGATCTCGGGCCACCACCGGAGCGGGGAGACCATGCCGCGGCAAAAGCTCGCGACCTTGAAGGCATCACGCAGCTTCCAGGCCGGCCTCGCGATGATGAGACAGCTGGAGTTCGCACTGTTCGACTTCAGGCTGCACGCGGAATACGACCCTCGCCAAGGCGCCCGCGTCGAAGCCTTGTTGGCGGAGATCCGCGCCGAGGTCTCGCTGATCGAAACGCCGAGCTTCAACCGTTTCGCCGCTACGTTCTCACATATCTTCGGCGGCGGTTACGCCGCCGGCTATTACAGCTACAAATGGGCCGAAGTCCTGGCCGCGGACGCTTTCTCCGCGTTCGAAGAGGCAGGCGGCTTCTGCGCAGCCACGGCGGAGCGCTTTAGGCGCTGCGTGCTCGCGAGCGGCGGCAGCCGCGACGCCTTGGAGGCGTTCGTGGAGTTCCGCGGCAGACCGCCGAGCCTCGACCCCTTGCTGCGCCAGAGCGGCATCGCGGCCTGACGAGGCTCGTCGTGAAGATCGCGAGCTGGAACGTCAACAGTCTGCGGGTGCGCCTCGGGCAGGTCTTGTCCTGGCTCGAGTCCAGCAAGCCTGACGTGCTGGGGCTGCAGGAAACCAAGCTCGCAGACGAGAAATTTCCGCAAAAGGAATTTTCCGAGCTCGGATACGAATGCGCGTTCAGCGGCCAACCGGCTTATAACGGTGTCGCGCTCCTGTCTCGCTCGCCGATCCTGGACGTACGCACCGAGCTCGAGGCCTTCGACGATCCGCAGCGCAGAGTACTTGCGGCCAACACGGGGTCGGTTCGAGTTATGAATCTCTATGTGCCAAACGGCGAGAGCGTCGATTCGGAGAAGTACCTGTACAAGCTGAACTGGCTCGCTGCGCTCGGCGTGGAGCTTCGTCGGGAGCTGGGCCGCCACGACCGCGTCGTCGTGATGGGAGACTTCAACATCGCGCCGGAGGATCGCGACGTCCACGATCCCGTTGCCTGGGAGGGTCACGTGTTGTGCAGTCCGAAGGAACGCGCGGCGCTGACCGAGCTCCTGGCGCTCGGCCTCGACGACACTTTTCGGCTGTTCGCTCAGCCGCAGAACCGATATAGCTGGTGGGACTACCGGGCCGGCGCTTTTCGGCGCAACCGGGGCTTGCGGATCGATTTGATATTGGCCTCCAAGGCGCTCAGCGAGCGCTGCACGGCGTCCGCCATCGACCCGGCGCCGCGGCGGCTCGAACGCCCGTCCGATCACGCCCCCGTGCTCGCCGAGTTCGACGTCCGCTGACCGAAATTCGTCTTGGTTACGACAAAATCGGCTTCCCGCGCCGGTCGGAGATCCCTTAAACTGCCCACATCAAACGGGGGGTCATCGATGCTCCACGACGATCGGTACCAAGAGAGACGCAGCGACCACGACGTGACCAACCGCGTCAACGTCAGCTCGCCGGTTGCGGTGCGGGACGCCGTTGCCGTGATTTTCACCGACGTTTTTCCTCGCGACTCTTTCGATCCGGTTTGGTTGGCGTTCCACGACTTCGAGCGGTTCTTCCGCGGCCTCGACCCGGACTACCACGGGGTCGATACCTCGTATCACGACATGCAGCACACGCTGGACATGACCCTGGCGCTCGCTCGCCTGATTGCGGGCTACGAGCGAACGGTCGCCGCACAGGACCGGCTCGGGCCGGATCGAGCGCGTTTGGGGCTGATCACGGCACTGTTTCACGACTCCGGTTATTTGCGTCATCGGCGCAACGACACGCGCTCCCGTAACGGCGCCGAGTTCACCTTGACCCACGTGACCCGCAGCGCAAGGTTTCTGAGCGCCTATCTACCGACTCTCGGTCTCGAGAGTTACGCCGCCGTTGCCGAGCAAGTCGTCCATTTCACCGGTTACGAGATCGATCTGGACAGCATCGAGCTCGATGATCCGATCGACAGCACGATCGGTCATTTGCTGGGCACGGCGGATCTGCTCGCTCAGATCGCGGATCGGTGCTATCTCGAGAAATGTCGCGACCGTCTTTTCGCGGAGTTCGTGCTCGGCGGCATCGCGATCGAGGAATCACCCTCGGGAACCTTCGTGCGTTATCGTTCCGGAAAGGATCTGCTCTCGAAGACATTGACCTTTTACGAGGTTTTCGCGAAGAACCGGCTCGAGCGAACCTTCAATCGAGCGTATCGATACCTCGAAGCTTATTTCGAGGAAGAGAACCCCTATATCGTTTTCATCCAGAGAAATCTCGACTACCTGGAGCATGTCTTGAGAACCGGACAGTGGTCGGGGCTGCGTCGGCGGGCTCCCTGCAGCACACCCGATCCACGCAGCGAAGCACGGTTGATGAGCTTGGCGCTGCAGCGCATTCAATCTCTGGCGCAGTCACAGAAGATCGTGCTCAAGGGCGGCGGCAGGCTGCAGCCTGCGTTAGGCTACTAGAGAGGCACGGCGGCTGGGCATCGTACCGAAGCTTTTCAGCATGCTGGCTCGACCGCCCCGCCGAGCACGCCTTGCCGAGTGCGAGCAACGAGACCAAGCGATCTCGAAAGCCAGGCGAACGGTTCTGAACCACGCTTATGGATTGGTCAGTCGCGGAAACACCGACGGCGGTTTGGCGCATGTCGCAGAATATTTGACCGAGGTCGAGACCGAGACCGAAGCGGCCGTCTGGTTCTTCAATCAGATCGCGAATTGGGAGTGCTCGCATGCCGCCCTGATCTTCGGGCGAAGCCTGATCGAGCGCCTGCGCGAGCTCGGCCGTGAAGCGGAGGCGAACAAGCTGTCCTTGAGATGTGACTACATTCGCGACAGGCTTGCGGATCGCTAACCGAGGCGAGATGGACCGTAGGCGCCATCGTCATTCGACTGTCACGGACTTGGCCAGGTTGCGCGGCTGATCGATGTCCGTACCCCTGAGCACCGCGACGTGATAGGCGAGTAGCTGCAAGGGGACGGTATAGACGATCGGTGCAATGAGCGGATCGGCGTGCGGCACGGGCACGACCGTGATCCCGGGCTCCGACTGCAATCCGGTCTCTCGGTCAGCGAACACGTAGAGCTGGCCGCCGCGGGCTCGCACGACTTGCACGTTAGACTTGAGCTTGTCGAGCAGCTCATTGTTCGGCGCGACTACGACAACCGGCATTTCCTCGTCGATGAGCGCCAGAGGGCCATGCTTGAGCTCGCCGGCCGCGTAGGCCTCAGCGTGAATATAGGAGATCTCCTTTAGCTTCAGCGCGCCTTCCATGGCGATCGGCCACATGGGTCCACGCCCCAGGAACAAGGTGTGGTGCTTCTCCGCGAACTGCTCGGCCAACTTGCTGATCTCGGCGTTCATCGCCAGCGCCTGCTCGACGACGGTTGCCGCATGATAGAGGCTCTTGACGAGTTTCGCCTCGAGATCCTTACGGGCGCCACGATGGCGCGCAAGCATCATCGCGATGAGCAGCATCGAAACTAGTTGTGTCGTGAACGCCTTGGTGCTGGCTACGCCGATCTCCGGCCCCGCCTGAGTCATCATCACGAGGTCGGACTCGCGCACGATCGAGCTGTGCGCGCTGTTGCATACCGTCAGTGAGCCGATGTAGCCGGCGTTCCTCGCCATGCGCAACGCTTCCAGCGTGTCGGCGGTCTCACCCGACTGCGACAGCGTCACGAACAGCGTTCCGGAGGGCACGACGACGTCCCGGTAGCGGTATTCGCTCGCGATCTCCGCCTGGCAAGGCACGCCGGCCAGGGATTCGATCCAATACCTGCCGACAAGGCCTGCATGGTAGCTGGTGCCGCAAGCGACGATGTGCACGTTCGCGACTTGTCCCAGCAACTCGGTTGCCCTCGGGCCGAGCGATTCGGGAATGACATGGTTGTCGGCAATGCGTCCATAGAGGGTATCGGCAATCGCGCTGGGTTGATCGAAGATCTCCTTGAGCATGAAATGGCGATAGGGACCTTTCTCGGCGGCTTCCGCGCTCCACTGCGTTTCATGAGCCTCGCGAGCGACTTCGGCGCCGTCTGCGTCGAAGATCTTGACCGTCTCCCGCGTGATCTCCGCGAGGTCGCCCTGCTCGAGATAGATGAACCGCTGGGTGACGGGCAGCAGGGCAGAAACACCGCTTGCGACGAAGTTCTCGCCCAGGCCCAAGCCGATGACCAGCGGACTGGCAACGCGGCTCACGACCAAGCGCGCGGGGTCCTCGGCATCGAAGACCAGCAATGCGTAGGCGCCCCTGAAACGCTTCACGGAGCGCGCCACGGCCTCGACGAGGCCGAGGCCCTGTTGCAGATGGGAATGGATGAGATGGGCGGCGACCTCGGTGTCGGTCTCCGATTGAAACTCATAGCCCGCCGCCGTGAGCTCGTCTTTGATCTCTTGATAATTCTCGATGATGCCATTGTGAATCACGACGACGCGATCTTCTGAAACGTGCGGATGCGCGTTGGCTTCGGTGACACCGCCATGTGTCGCCCAGCGCGTATGGGCAACGCCCAGCCTGCCGCTCAAGGGCGTGCGCGCGAGCTTTTGCTCGAGCCCGGCGACTTTGCCCACGGTTCGGCACAGGCCGAGCCCGCCGCCCGCTTTCGCCACCGCGATGCCGGCGGAGTCATAACCGCGATACTCGAGCCGTCGCAGACCCTCTAGTAGAATCGGGACGATGTTGCGCTCGGCGATCGCGCCAACTATTCCGCACATTGCTTGGAACCTATGACCACGGGAGTCGCAGCGATGATGAGACGAAACCTCGAGGCCATCACGTGCCCAGCGCTCATTTTCGCTTTCGAGGCCGCGTCCAGCCGGGAATCGTCGTCTGCCGCGCGCGTGCGACGGTCAATGCGCCGGCCGGCGCCTCCTTGGTGATCGTCGAGCCGGCCCCTATCGTGCATTCGTCTCCGAGAACCACCGGAGCGACCAGCATCACGCCCGAGCCGACGAAGACGCGATCGCCGATCCTCGTTACATGCTTGCCGGCGCCGTCGTAGTTGCAAGTGATCGTCCCTGCGCCGATGTTGACGTCCTTGCCGACGCGGCTGTCGCCGACGTAACTGAGGTGGTTCATCTTGCTGCCTTCGGCGACTTCGCTCGCTTTGACCTCGACGAAGTTGCCGACTTTGACGCGCTCCGCGAAGCGGCTGCCCGGTCGAACGCGGGCGAACGGCCCGATCTCACACTTGCTTCCAGCGACGACCCCGTCGAGCACGCAATGCGCATGCACTATCGAGTCGTCGCCCAACCGGCTGTCCGAGATCACCGCGTTCGGCCCGATTCGAACTCGATCGCCGAGCTCGACGCGGCCGATGAACACCGCGCCGACGTCGATGAACACGTCCTTGCCGACAGCAAGCTCGCCGCGAAGATCGAAGCGCTGCGGATCGGCGAGCGTCACGCCTCGGGCCAGCAAGTCATCCGCGAAGCGCTTTTGCATGAGCCTTTCGGCCACCGCGAGCTGCGCGCGATCGTTGATGCCCAGAACCTCGCTGCCGTCGCGCGCGGTCGTTGCCACGATTCGCCTTCCCTGTCTTGCAGCGATCCCTATGATATCGGTCAGATAGTACTCGCCTTGCGCGTTGTCGTTGTCGATCTCGGCAAGCGCCTCGGCAAGCCAGGATACGGGCATCGCCATCACGCCGGTATTGACCTCATTGATGGCACGTTGCGCGTCTGATGCTTCGCGCTCCTCGACGACACCGACGACTTCCCCGCCGCTGTCGCGCAGCACCCGCCCGTAACCGCTCGGATCGTCGAGCCGCGCGGTCAGGATCCCGAGGGTGTCCGGCGGTACGCGCTCGAGCAACAGTTTCAAGGTCTCTGCCTTGAGCAGCGGCGCATCGCCGCAGAGCACCAGCACCCGATGAGTGCTCGGGATCGCCGGGATGACCTGCTCGACGGCGTGCGCGGTGCCCAGTTGCTCCACTTGCAGCGTCCAGGACAGGCTCGCATCCGGGAAGGCCTCGCGCAGGCGCTCGCCGCCGTGCCCGTAAACGATGTTGACGCGCGCAGGCTTAAGCGCCTGCACGGTATCGAGGACGTGGGCCAGAAGTGCCCTCCCGGCAAGCGGCTGGAGCACCTTCGGCAAGTCCGAATTCATGCGTTTGCCCTGGCCGGCTGCCAGAATGACGACGGTCAGCGCCACGTGAGCCTCCTCCGGGACCTCATACGCAGCGCATGATAGCGCGCCCTCAGGCGCAGCGGCGCTTCCACGCCTCTCGTGAACGCGATCCGGTGCTGCTTCCCGGCCGCGTGCCTTAGCCGCGCTTGCCCTTGAGCTTCTGGGCGGCGCGATAGCGCGCTTCCGCCTCGACGAGCTCTGCCTGCGCCTGCTGCAGATCGATTTCCCCGTGCCTGCCCTCGAGCGCCTCCCTGGCTTTCTCACGAGCCGCCAAGGCGGCCGCCTCGTCGAGCTGATCGGCGTGCAGAGCACTGTCGGCAAGCACGGTGACGAGATGCGGCTGCACTTCGAGCACGCCGCCGGTGATATAAAAAAACCGCTCTGCGCCGTCGGCTGTCTGCACGCGAACTTCGCCGGGCTTGAGATCGGTCAACAGGGGCGCATGCCGGGGCGCGATGCCGACCTCGCCGAGCTTCGCCGGGGCGAACACCATTGAGGCCTCTCCGGAGAAAATTTCGCCTTCGGCGCTGACGATGTCGACTTGAATGCTTGCCATGAGGTCGCCCGTTATTGCAGCGTCTTCGCGCGCTCGACCGCCTCTTCGATCGGCCCGACCATGTAGAACGCCTGCTCCGGCAAACGGTCGTATTCGCCGTCGACGATCGCCTTGAAGCCCTTGATCGTCTCCTTGAGCGGCACGTACTTCCCGGGGCTCCCGGTAAACGTCTCGGCGACCGTGAACGGCTGCGATAGGAAGCGTTGTATCTTGCGGGCACGCTGCACGGTGAGCTTGTCGTCCTCGGAGAGCTCGTCCATGCCGAGGATCGCGATGATGTCCTGCAGCTCCTTGTACCGTTGCAGCACGGCTTGCACGGAGCGCGCCGTATCGTAGTGCTCTCGCCCGATGATGTTGGGGTCGAGCAGGCGGCTGGTCGAATCCAAGGGATCCACGGCCGGGTATATTCCGAGCTCCGCAATCTGCCTCGACAGCACCAGAGTCGCGTCGAGGTGGGCGAACGTGGTTGCCGGCGACGGGTCGGTAAGATCGTCGGCGGGGACGTACACCGCCTGAAAGGAGGTGATCGAGCCCGTCTTGGTCGAAGTGATACGTTCCTGCAATACGCCCATCTCTTCGGCCAGCGTGGGCTGATAGCCCACGGCCGAGGGCATGCGCCCGAGCAGGGCCGATACCTCCGTGCCGGCGAGTGTGTAACGGTAGATGTTGTCGATGAACATCAGCACGTCCCGGCCTTCGTCGCGAAAGTACTCGGCGATCGTAAGCCCCGTCAGCGCCACGCGCAGCCGGTTTCCCGGGGGCTCGTTCATTTGCCCGTAGACGAGCGAGACCTTGTCGATGACCTTCGAATCGCGCATCTCGTGATAGAAGTCGTTGCCCTCGCGGGTTCTCTCGCCGACACCCGCGAATACCGAATAGCCGCCGTGTGCTTTCGCGATATTGTTGATCAGCTCCATGAGCGTGACGGTCTTGCCGACGCCGGCGCCGCCGAACAGCCCGATCTTGCCGCCCTTCGCGATGGGCATGATGAGATCGATGACCTTCACGCCGGTTTCCAGCAGCTCGGTGGAGGCCGCTTGCTCCTCGTACGCCGGGGGCTTGCGATGGATCGGCCAGCGCAGCTCCTCGCCTATGGGTCCGGCGTTGTCGATCGGCGTACCGAGCACGTCCATGATTCGGCCGAGCGTTTTCTCTCCGACGGGCACTGCGATGGGCTGGCCGGTGTTGCTGACGGCCAGGCCTCGCTTGAGGCCTTCGCTCGATCCCATCGCGATCGCTCGAACGACGCCGTCGCCGAGCTGCTGCTGCACTTCCAGCGTCAAATCACGGTCCTCGAGATGCAACGCGTCGTAAATCTTGGGGATCGCGTTACGAGGAAACTCGACGTCGACGACCGCTCCGATGATCCGGACAATAATACCCGTGCTCATGAGTGACTCACCTTCAAACTCCAAACCTGCTTCTTCATACCGCCGCCGCGCCGCCGACGATCTCGGAGATCTCCTGAGTAATCGCGGCCTGTCGAGCCTTGTTGTAGACCAGCCGTAGCTGATCGATGAACTTGCCGGCGTTGTCCGTCGCGGCCCTCATTGCAACCATTTTCGATGCCATCTCGCAAGCCACGTTCTCCACCGCCGCGCGATAGACCTGAGACTCGATATAACGCGTCAAGACGTTGTCGAGCAAATCGGTCGCGCTCGGCTCGTAGATATAGTCCCAATGCGCCTGGAGCTCCGTCTTGTCGATGGCCTCCACGGGCAGCAAGGTGCGAATCTCCGGCCTCTGGGTCATGGTGTTGACGAAAACGTTGTGCACGAGAAACAACCGATCGATCGCCCCTCGCTCATACGCCGTTGTCATCGCCGTGATCGTTCCGATCAGATCCACGACTCTCGGCACGTCGCCCAGATGGCTGGTGGCGGCGACGATGTTGATCTTGAGCCGCCGAAAGAATGCGAGTCCCTTCGCGCCCAAGATGCAAAGATCCACCTCGATGCCTTGTGATTGCCACTCTCGAATGTCCGCGAGCAGGGCGCGAAACAGGTTCACGTTCAGGGACCCGCAAAGACCGCGGTCCGTGGTGATCACGATGTAGCCGACGCGGCGCGCTTGTCTGAAGTGCAGGTAGGGGTGGCGGTAGTCGGGGTTGGCCTCGGACAGATGGCCGATCACGGTTCGGATGCGTTCGGCATACGGTCTCGACGCGGCCATCCGGTCCTGGGTCTTGCGCAGCTTCGACGCCGCGACCATCTCCATCGCCTTGGTGATCTTCTGCGTGTTCTTGACGCTCTTGATCTTCGTCCGAATTTCCTTGCCGACAGCCATCCCGAGTCCCTATCTATTTGCCGATTCGCAGACGATCCGTCCGCCTAGTAAGCGCCCGTGGTCTTGAAACTTCCCAGCAGCGCTCTCAGCTGGCTCGCGATGTCGTCGTCGTAGTCACCGCTGCTGTTGATCCTGTCGATCAATTCGGCCGCATTGGATTTCGCGTGCGCGTGCAGCGCGGCTTCGAAAGCGACGACTTGATTGGCCGGAACGTCGTCGAGAAAACCCTCGTTGACCGCAAACAGCGATATCGCCATCTCGGCCACGGAAAGCGGGGAGTACTGGGGCTGTTTCATGAGCTCCGTGACCCGCTGGCCGCGCTCGAGCTGCCGCCGCGTGGCCTCGTCGAGATCCGAAGCAAATTGAGCGAACGCGGCCAGCTCCCGATACTGCGCAAGAGCCAGCCGCACGCCGCCGCCGAGTTTCTTGATGATTTTCGTCTGCGCGGCGCCGCCGACACGGGACACCGAAAGACCCGCGTTGATCGCGGGTCTGATACCCGCATTGAACAGGTCGGTTTCGAGAAAAATCTGACCGTCGGTGATCGATATGACGTTGGTCGGCACGAACGCCGACACGTCTCCGGCCTGTGTTTCGATGATCGGCAGCGCCGTCAAGGACCCGGTCTTGCCCTTGACCTTGCCTTCCGTGAAACGCTCGACGTACTCCGCGTTGACGCGCGCCGCGCGCTCGAGCAAACGCGAGTGCAGATAGAAAACGTCACCCGGATAGGCTTCGCGTCCCGGGGGACGCCGCAGCAGCAGCGACACCTGCCGGTACGCCCACGCTTGCTTGGTCAAGTCATCATAGATGATCAGGGCATCTTGGCCGCGATCCCGGAAATACTCGCCCATTGCGCAGCCGGAGTAGGGCGCGATGTACTGCATCGCGGCGGACTCGGAAGCCGAGGCCGCGACGACGATCGTATGCTCCATGGCGCCGAATTCCTCGAGACGCCGGACGAGGCTCGCGACAGTCGAGTTCTTCTGGCCGATCGCGACGTAAATGCACTTAATTCCCGTGCCTCTCTGATTGATGATGGTATCGATGGCGACCGCGGTCTTGCCGGTCTGCCGGTCGCCGATGATGAGCTCACGCTGCCCCCGGCCGATCGGCACCATCGAGTCGATGGACTTCAGGCCCGTTTGCACGGGTTGGCTGACCGATTTGCGGTCGATCACGCCCGGCGCGACTTTTTCGATCGGTGACGTCAGCGAGGTGACGATGGGACCCTTGCCGTCGAGCGGCCGGCCCAAGGAATCGACCACTCGACCCAGCAATGGCTCGCCGACGGGAACCTCGAGAATTCTGCCGGTGGTTTTTACCGTATCCCCCTCGGATATGTGCTTGTAGTCGCCCAGAACGACCGCGCCGACCGAGTCCTGCTCGAGGTTCAACGCGAGACCGAAGGTGTTGCCCGGAAACTCGATCATCTCGCCGTACTGGACGTTGCCCAGCCCGTGGATGCGAACGATCCCGTCGGTCAACGCAATGACCGTGCCGACATCGCTCGCCTCGGACGTGGCCTCGAAATCCTCAATTCGCTGCCGAATCAGATCACTGATTTCAGACGCTTTAAGTGACATATCTTTTCCTCAGTTAACCGATCAACGACCCGGCCAGCCGCTGCAAACGGCTCTTTACCGAACCATCGATAACCTTGTCATCGGCTCGCACGACGGCGCCGCCGACCAGCGCCGGATCGATCTCGACGTCGACCTCGACGTCGAGACCCAGCCTGCGTCGCAGCGCTTCGGCGACCTTGCGCACCTGTTGGGAATCGACCGCGTTGGCCGACACGAGGCGGACTCTGATCTTGTTCTCGGCGAGCGCCTTGAGCTTCTCGAATTGAAGCGCGATTTCCGGCACTGCCGGCAACCTGCCGCTCTCGCTCAGAACTGCGAGCAGATTCTTTCCCGCCGGTGAGCTGAAGACGTCGCGGGCGTCCGTTTTAGCGAGTATCGACTGGACGAAACCGGCCCGCTCCGCGGCGCCGAGCGCAGGCCTTGCCAGATACTGCCTCGCCAGCGGGTCGCCGACGACCGCCGCCGCGCAAGCGAGGGCTTGCGACCACGCGGCCAACTCGCCGCTCTCGCTCGCGATCGCAAATACCGCCTTGGCGTAAGGTCTGGCTATCGTGCTCGAGTCCGCCATCGTCGTGCCTAAAGCTCGGCGGCCAGCCGGTCGAGAAGCTCGCGATGCGTCTTGGCATCGATTTCGCGCACCAATATGCGCTCGGCCCCGGCCATCGCGATCGCCGCTACCTGGCCCCGCAGCTCGTCGCGGGCGCGATTCCGCTCGACGTCGATTTCGGCACGCGCGCCCTCGAGCCGCCGCAGCTTCTCGGTTTCGCCTTCGGACTTGGCCGCCTCGACGAGGCCGTTAGCGCGAGCGTTGGCTTGATCGACGATGCCGCGCGCCTGGTCGCGGGCCTCCGCGATGATCTTGTCGGCTTGCGCCTTGGCCGAGGCGAGCTCGGTTTGGCCCCGCTCGGCGGCAGCCAGGCCGTCGGCGATTTCCTTTTGACGTGCTTCGATCGCAGCGGTGATCGGCGGCCAGATGAACTTCATGCAAAACCACACGAACACGATCATTGCGATCGTCTGGCCGATCAATGTGAGATTGAAATCCACAGGATTCTCCTGCTGTCTGCGCTAACGCCCGGGGTCCCGAGGGACCACGAGGCTATCGATCGACGCCGTCCGAGGCTAGGCGATGAACGGATTGGCGAAGGCGAAAAACAGCGCGATACCCACGCCGATCATGGCAATGGCGTCGAGCAGCGCCACGACCAGGAACATCTGCGTGCGCAGCATGGGAGCTAGCTCCGGCTGACGGGCGGCACCCTCGAGAAACCGGCCGCCCAGGATACCCATGCCGATGCCGACACCGAGCGCGCCGAGGCCGATGAGAATAGCGACAGCCAGCAAATTCATACCAATCACAAAGTCCATCAGTGTCTCTCCAGGTGAGAATGATCCAGGCGTTAATACACGTCAGTGCCCGACGTCGTGCGCCGAGCCCAAATATACGATCGTCAACATCATGAAAATGAAGGCTTGCAGCGTGACCACGAGGATGTGGAACACAGCCCAGCCGAAGTGCAGCGGCACCTGCCAAAGCCCGAGCAGCGCGATCAGAATGAAGATCAACTCGCCCGCGTACATGTTGCCGAACAGCCGCAGCGACAACGACACCGGCCGCGCGAGCAGCGAAACACCCTCAAGTATGAAGTTGAAAGCGATGATGAACGGAGCCGCGATCAGGCCGATACCCTTGGTCGGCGGAGCCACCGGGTGCATCGTCAGCTCCTTCGCGAACCCACCGAACCCCTTGATTTTGATCGAGTAATAGATAATCAGAATGAACACCGAGATCGACATTGCGAAGGTCACGTTGACGTCGGTGGTCGGCACAACCTTGAGGTAGGGGACGCCCACGGCCGCGGCCGTGATCGGAAGCCAATCGACCGGAATCAAGTCCATGAGATTCATGAGGAAGACCCAGACGAAAATCGTCAGGGCCAGCGGCGCGATCAGCTTGTTCTCGCCGTGAAACGCGTCGCGCACCGAGCCGTCAACGAATCCGACGATGAGCTCGACCGCGGCCTGCAGCTTCGTCGGCTTGCCGGCGGTTGCCTGTTTGGCGACTTGGCGGAAGACATAGAGGAACAAAACGCCAAGGACGACCGAGAAGAAAATCGAGTCGACGTTGAGCGTCCAGAAGTTTCCGGCGCAATGGTTCCAAACCCAAGCGCCTTGGTCTCGACAGACTTGCAGATTGCTCAGATGATGCTGGATGTATTCGCTGGCGGTTTGTTCTGCGCTGCCGTGCGACTCTTCCATATCTAGCTCTTAGTCCCCAACTTCAGGCTCGCGGGCCCGGCGCCGACGAGCAAGGCCCAGAAAATAACGCTTTGTGCCGCAATGAAGCCGCCAAAGACAGCCAACCCGGAAACCGGCTTCACCGCCAGGAATATCACGCCGAACAACAGCGCCGTAATCAGCAGCTTGCCGACCACGCCTACCCAGGCCGACCGCAAGAGCGCGGCCGCGTCCTGGTGACGCGGGTTCACGAGCCGCGCAGCCAGAAATGCATTGGGTATGACCGAGACGGTACCGCCGAGCAGCGCCGATACGCCCACGACCCCATCGATCCACACGCCGAGCACAACGGCCAGCGCGGCCACGACGCCTGCTTGCGCGAGCAAGGTCAACGGCACGACGCGCCTGTCGTCTATTCGCACTGTGGCCTCTTAGCTTGCCAGGAGCTGTCTCTCGGCAAAAGGGCGCCGACAAAAAAAAGCCACGACAGCGTCGTGGCACCTGTCCAGCGGCAGCATTGTAAGCAGTCACCAAATGGTACGCAACACACTCGCGGCTTCCGCCGGCGGCCGCTGGGCATCTGGAGTTACTTGATATGTGCGAGGATCCCCTCGAGCTCCTCGTTGCTATGGTAGCGAATGACCACGCGGCCGCCCGGGCCCTTGTGCTCGACCGCGACCGGCGCGCCCAAGCGCTCGGCGAGATCCGTTTCCAGGCGCACGATATTCGCGTCCTTGGACGCGCGTGAGCCCGCCTTGGCCTTGCGCGCCTTCGGCAGCCGCCGAATGGCTCGCTCCGTCTCTCTGACGCTCCAGCCCTCCTTCGCGATCCTGCCTGCGATCGCGAGTTGCTCGTCGGGCCGCTCCAAGGGCAGCAATGCCCGGGCATGTCCCATGTCGAGCTCCCGGCGCTCCAGCAAGGCTTTGACAGGGCCCGGCAACTCCAGCAGCCGCAGCAGATTGCTCACGGTGACGCGAGACCGGCCGACCGCGTCCGCCGCCTGCGCGTGAGTCATGCCGAATTCTTCCACGAGCTGTCGCAGCGCGCGCGCCTCTTCCAACGGATTGAGATCCTCGCGTTGAATGTTCTCGATGAGCGCCATCGCCACTGCGGCCTCATCGGGAATGTCGCGGACGATTGCGGGCACGCTCGCGAGCCCCGCAAGCTGCGCCGCGCGCCAACGCCGTTCGCCGGCGACGATCTCGTATTGGACCTCGCCGTCCTTGCGTTGCAGCGGCCGCACGACGATCGGCTGCACGACGCCTTGAGCGCGGATCGATTCCGCCAGGCTCGTGATGGTCTCCTCGCGCATGTCGACTCGCGGCTGATACCGGCCGCGTTGCAGCAGATCGACGGGTATCTCGCGCAAGCTACCGGTGCTTTCAGTCTGGCGGATTGGAGCTGCGCTGCTCAGCAGTGCATCGAGTCCTCGCCCGAGACTTCGACGTTTCGCCATCGTCAGCTACGGCTTCCCTATGGAGTGACTCGCGGGATTGTAGCGCAAGCCGGCCATCTAGCCGTTAGCGGGCGACGCCTCGCGGCGGTTGATCTCGCCCGCGAGGGCGAGGTAGGCAAGCGCCCCGCGCGAGTACTTGTCATGGTGGAGCGCAGGCTTGCCGAAGCTCGGCGCCTCCGCGAGCCGGACGTTTCTCGGGATGACGGTTCTAAACACACGGTCGCCGAAATGCTGCAGCAGTTGTCCGGACACCTCGGTCGCGAGGTTGTTTCTCGGGTCGAACATCGTCCGCAGGATGCCGTGCAGCTTGAGCTTCGGGTTGGCGCCGCCCCGGATCTGCTCAATCGTCGCCAACAGCGCCGACAGGCCTTCCAGGGCGTAGTACTCACACTGCATCGGGATCAACACGCCGTCGGCGGCCGTCAACGCGTTGACCGTCAGCATGTTCAGCGAGGGCGGGCAGTCGACCAGGACGTAGTGATACTCGCTGCTGATCGGGGCCAGGGCTCGCCGCAGCCGAAACTCCCGCTCCGGCTGCCCGAGCAGCTCGACCTCCGCGAGCGTCAGCGATTGATTGCTCGGCAGCACGCTGAACTGGCCCTCGGCTACCTTCACTATGGCGTCGTTCGCCTCAACGCCGTCCAGCAACACGTCGCATGCCGTCAGCTCCAGATCGGCCTTGTCGATCCCGCAGCCCATGGTGGCGTTGCCCTGCGGATCGAGATCGACGACCAGCACGCGGCGGTGGGTCGCGGCCAGCGAGGCTGCGAGGTTGACACAGGTGGTCGTCTTGCCGACGCCGCCCTTTTGGTTCGCTATCGCTAAGACCCTACCCATCGGCTCGTTTAAATCTCCCCGTCATTGCGCCGTGCGCTCGACCGCGACCAGTGCGCCTCGCAAGAGCGCCGTCGTTTCCCCGACGATCCGCCGTACGCGGAGATCCGCGGCGATGCCATCGAGCTCGCCGTCGAAGTCGGCCTTCGTCGGCACCAGCAGGATGCCGTTCTCGCCGAGCAGGTGCCGCGTCATCGCGACGACCTCCGGCAACGGCGCGACGGCGCGCGCGAGCACGGTATCAAACGGCGCCAGATCGCGTAAGTCTTCGACACGACCGTGCTCGATCGTGACGTTCGCGAGACCGAGACTGCCCTGCACATGGCGAAGGAACGCCACCCGCTTCGCCCGGCTCTCGATCAGCGTGAACTGCAATGCCGGCTCCGTCACCGCGAGGGGGATGCCGGGCAGGCCGGCGCCGCTGCCCACGTCGGCGATGCGCGACCCTCGCAGGAAACCGCGAAGGGCCAAGCTCTCCAGCAGGTGGCGCCGGATGAGCTCCCCGACGCTCTCGACGGCCGTGAGATTGTGCACCCGGTTCCAACGCATGAGCAGCGTGAGAAACCGCGCCAGGTGCTCGGCGGCCGCGGCATCGATCGACAGCCCCGACGCCTGGGCTTGCTCGAGCACTTGGCTTTGCATCCGGCCAGTATACGAGCGGCCGCGGTCGGCGGGTGACGCGCTCGGCGCCCAATCGCCCGCGTACGCTTGCCGCCGAGCCGGGGGCTGCGGGCTCAGGAAACCGCCGGAAGGTCTTCGGCGAAATGGCAGGCAACCCGGCTTCCCGCGACCGCGCGCAGCTCGGGCACTTCGTCGCGGCAGCGTTGCTGGGCGTAGCGGCAACGGGTTCGAAACCGGCAACCCGACGGAGGATTCATCGGCGACGGCGGATCTCCGGAGAGCAGCTCGCGCGCGCGGTCTCGCTCGAGATCCGGATCGGGGATTGGAACGGAGTTGATCAGGGCGCGCGTATAGGGATGGCTCGGGCGCGCATAGAGCTCGTCGCGACCGGCGATCTCGACCGCCGTGCCCAGATACATCACCATCACCCGCTGACTCAGTTGGCGCACCACCGCCAGATCGTGCGCGATGAAGATCAGCGACAACCCGAGCTCCTGCTGTAGATCCATGAGCAGGTCCACGATCTGCGCCTGAATCGAAACGTCCAAAGCGCTGACGGGCTCGTCGCAAATGATGATCTTGGGCTCCAGCACCAGCGCCCGCGCAATGCCGATGCGCTGGCACTGCCCGCCGGAGAACTCGTGCGGATAACGGTTGAGCTCGCGTCCGGCGAGACCCACGCGTCTCAAAACGGTGACGACGCGTTGGCGCACGGCGTTCTTGTCGAGCTCGGGCCGGTGAGTCCAAAGCGGCTCGCTGACGATGTCGCCGACCGTCATGCGCGGGTTCAACGACGCCAGCGGGTCCTGAAAGATCACCTGGAGCTCGCGGCGCAGGCGTCGCAGCGCGTGCTTTTCGAGCGCTCCGAGGTCCTGACCCATGACACAAATCCGACCGGCCGTGGCCGGGACCAGCTGCAAGATCGCGCGCGCCAGAGTGGACTTGCCGCAGCCGGATTCACCGACCACGCCGAGCGTCTCTCCAGGCGCCAGGGTCAGGCCGACCCCGTCGAGGGCCTTGAGTCGCCGCGGCTTGGCGAAAAGGCGGCCCGAGTGCACCGGAAAATGGACCTTGAGGCCTTCGACCTCCAGCAGCGGGCCGTGGTCCGTCGCCGCCGGCTTCACGGGCGCCGGCCGCACAACCCGCGCCCGGTCCAGGCGCGGCACCGCGGCGAGCAACGCCCGCGTGTAGTCGTGCTTGGGCCGGTAGAAAATCTCGCGGACTTCACCCTGTTCCTTGAGCTCACCGCCGTGCATGACGAGCACGCGCTCGCACAGACCGGCAACGACGGCGAGATCGTGCGTGATCAGGATCGTCGCCGTGCCGAGCCGTGCGCTCAAATCGCGGATGAGCGCAAGGATCTGCGCTTGCACCGTAACGTCCAGCGCCGTCGTTGGCTCGTCGGCAATCAATATCTCGGGGTTCAGCAAGAGACTCGCCGCGATCATCACCCGCTGCCGCATGCCGCCCGAGAGCTCATGCGGATAGGCATCGAGCCGCTGCTCCGGCTCGGGGATTCTTACCGCCGTCAACATTTCCAGGCAGCGCGCCCGCGCGGCCCGTCTGGAAACATTCTCGTGCTCCCTGACCACCTGCATCATCTGATCGGCGATGCGAAGATATGGGTTCAACGAGGTCATCGGATCTTGGAAGATCATCGAGATCCGCCGGCCGCGGATCCGCCGCAGCTCGGCTTCCGGCAGCGCCAGCAGATCGCGGCCGTCGAATAACGCCCGGCCGCCGGCGGTGCCGTTGCCGGCGAGCAAGCCCAGAAGGCTCAGCACGCTCTGACTTTTCCCCGACCCCGATTCGCCGACGATGCCGAGCGTTTCGCCGCGCGCAAGCTCAAAGCTCATGCTTTTGACGGCATGCACTTCACCGTCCGGAGTCGCGAAACGCACGTCGAGATTCCTGACCTCGAGGAGGCTCATCTAGCGATCCTTGGGGTCGAGCGCGTCACGCAGGCCGTCACCGAGAAAATTGAAGCAGAACAGCGCCGTCGCGAGAAACGCGGCTGGAAAGATCAACAGCCAGGGCGCGCTCTCGAGCTCCTCGGCGCCGTCCTTGACGAGCGCGCCCCAGGACGTCATCGGCTCCTGCACGCCGAGCCCCAAGAAGCTCAGGAACGATTCCACGAGAATGACCTGCGGAATCGTCAACGTGACGTAGACGACTACCACGCCGAGGAGGTTGGGCACGATATGCCGTCTCAAGATCGCGAACGTGCCGACACCTTGCGCGACGGCGGCCTCGACGAACTCCTTGTGCTTGAGGCTCAGAGTCTGCCCGCGAACGATCCTCGCCATGTCGAGCCAGTTGATGGCGCCGATCGCGACGAAGATCAGCAGGATATTCCGGCCGAAAAACACCATCAGCAGTATGACCAGGAACATGAACGGCAGCGCATAGAGGATGTCGACGATGCGCATCATGATGTGATCGAGCCGCCCGCCGAGGTAGCCGGCCGTCGCGCCGTAGCTGATACCTATCGTCAAGCTCACGATCGTCGCGACCACTCCGACCATCAGCGAGATGCGCCCGCCGTATAGCGTGCGCACGAACAGGTCCCTGCCCAGCGTGTCGGTGCCGAAAATGTGCCCGGTTTGGGCGCTCGGTCCGATGGAGAGATTGCTCCAATCGGTGAAATCGTAGCTATAGGGGCTGAACCACGGGCCGACGATCACGAGCACGCTCATGCCGCCGATGACAATCGCCGAGATCACGGCCGCGCGGTTGCTGCGCAACATTCGCCAGGCGTCGACCCAGAGGCTACGGCCCGGAACGTCCTGGGTCTGAAGCTGTGCCGTCTCGGCGCTCAAGCGTATTTGACCTTCGGATCCAGCCAGGCGTAGGCGACATCGACAAGAAAATTGAACACGATGATGATCGCACCGTAGAACACGACCACGCCCATGACCAGCGTGTAGTCGCGGTTCAAGGCGCCTTGCACGAAGAAGCGGCCCAAGCCCGGTATGCCGAAGATCTGCTCGATGACCACCGAGCCCGTGATCACGGCCGCCGTCGCGGGCCCGAGATACGACACCACCGGCAGCAACGCGGGCTTCAACGCGTGCCGGACCAGAATTTTATGCGTCGGCAAACCCTGCGCCTTGGCCGTGCGGATGAACGGGCTGCGCAAGACTTCGATCATGCTGCCGCGCGTAAGCCGCGAGATGTAGGCGACCTGCGGCAGCGCCAGCGAGATCACCGGCAAGATCATGTTGCGCAGCGAGCCGCCGCCTAAGCCCCCGGCCGGCAACCAGCCGAGATACACCGCGAAAATCAGAATCAGGATCGGCGCCATGACGAAATTCGGGATCGAGATGCCCGTCATCGACGCCGACATCACGCCGTAGTCGACGGCGGAGTTCTGCCGGAGCGCTGCGATGCTGCCGGCGGTCACGCCGAGTACGAACGCCAGCAGCATCGCGCTTGCGCCGAGCCTCAGCGACACCGGGAACCCCGTCATGATGAGTTCGGTGACGGTGAAGTCGCGATACTGAAACGACGGCCCGAAATCGGCGCGCGCCAAGTTACCGAGATAGCGCGCGAATTGCCGGTACAAGGGCTCGTCGAGGTGATAGGCAACGCGCAGGTTTGCTTCGATCTCGGGCAACAACGCCCGCTCGGAATCGAACGGCCCGCCGGGCGCAAGCCGGATCATGAAGAAGGCTACGGCAATGAGGATGAACAGCGTCGGAATTGCACCGAGGAAGCGGCGCAGGCTGTAGCGCAACAACAGCGTCGCCTAGTGCCTGAGGATGTGGAAGTTCTTGCTGCGGTGATGATCCATGATGTTCGGCTCGTAGCCGCCGACCCAGGGCTTGACGAGTCTCGTTCTTACATAAATGTATATGGGCATGATCGGCATATCCTCGAGCAGCATCGCTTCGGCTTCTTGCAACAGCTCAGCGCGCTTTGCGAGATCCCCTTCGCGCGCAGCTCGTCGCACCAGGGCATCGTAGTCGGAGTTCGCGTAGCCCGCGTGATTGAGGCCGCTCGTCGACAGCAGGAGCTCCGCGAAGGTATTGGCGTCGTTGTAGTCGCCGATCCAGCCGCTGCGGTAGACCTGCGTATCGATTCTCTGCGCGCGCGTATCGAGAAAGACCTTCCACTCCTGATTGAGAATATCGGCTTCCACTCCCAGCACCTGCCTCCACATCGAAGCGATCGCAACGGCGATGCGGCGATGGTTCTCCTCGGTGTTGTAGAGAATTTCCGTTCGCAGCGGGTTGTCGGCGGAGTAGCCGGCCTCGGCGTAGAGCCTGCGGGCCTCGGCCTCGCGCTCTGCCTGCATCCAGCTGGCCTCGGGCATCTGCTGGCCCTCGTAGCCGTTGACCGGTGGCACCCAACCATAGGCAGGTTGCTCGCCCGCAGCCGTGATGTCTCTGGTGATGATGTCTCGATCGATCGCAAGCGCCAAGGCACGGCGCAGTTTCGGCTTGTCCTTGAACGGCGGCCGCGTGACGTTGAAGCCGTAGTAATAGGTGCCCAGGTACGGCGCGAACGCCATGTCGTCGGCCATGTTCTCGCGTATCCACGCCATCTGCTGCTTGGGCACCTCGTAAGTGATGTCCAGCTCATCCGCCCGGTAGCGCCGGAGCTCGGCCGATAGATCTTCTGTTGCATGAAACCAGACTTCGTCGAGGACCGTCGCGTCGTTGTCCCAGTAGTAGGGATTGCGCACGAGCTTTAGATGCGACTGCACGACCCACTCGTCGAGCATGAAGGCACCGTTGGAGACGAGATTGCCGGGGCGCGTGAATTGATCGCCGTGCACCTCGACGCTCTCCGGGTGCACCACCCAGCTCGTCTGGTGGGTCATCAAGCCGAGGAAGTAAGGCGTCGGACTCTCGAGCGTGATCTCGAGCGTGTAGTCGTCGAGCGCCCGCACGCCGAGATCGGTCGGCGGCCGCTCGCCGGCGGCGATCGCATCGGCGTTGAGTATCGGGCTCAAGATGAACGTGTACCTGGACAGGGTCTTCGGGTCGAGGCTGCGGCGCAGGCTATAGACCCAATCTGCGGAGGTTACGGGCTCGCCGTTCGACCAGCGCGCATCGCGCCGCAAGTTGAAGGTATACGTCAGGCCGTCGTCACTGACTTGCCAGGACTCGGCAGCTCCCGGAATCAGATCACCGTTCGGCGCTTCGTTGAGCAGGCCCTCGAACAGGTCGCGTTGGATGTTCGATGCGTTAGTGCTCTCCGCGCGATGCGGATCGATGCTATCCGACTCGCCGCCGTTGCCCCAGTGCAGCACCTGCACCTCGGCGAGCTCCTCGCCGCTGGCGCCGCCGATAGGACCTGCGGAAGATCCCACGACCCCCTGCATCTCCGCGCCGCCGCAAGCCGCGAGCACGCCGCTCAACAGTCCTACCATCATCGCTCGCACTGCGGGTGCGTGGGTCATCTCGGCCTCCGGGCAGCGTCAAGCGCTGCGCTTGAAATCGCGTTTCTTGAGTTGGATCAGCAGCAGCGAGATCGCGGCGGGCGTCATTCCCGGTATCCGCGACGCCTGGCCGACGGTCTCGGGCTTGATCCGCTCGAGCTTCTCGCGGACCTCGGTCGAGAGACCCGTGACCGCCGCGTAGTCGAGATCCGCCGGAATGAGCGCCGCGGCCTGGGCGCGGTGGCGCTCGATCTCTTGCGCCTGCCGCTTGATGTAGCCGCTGTAACGCGATGTGATCGCAAGCTCGGCCGCCGCTTGCTCGGCCAGCTCGGCTTCGAGCCCGGCGAATACGGCCGAGCGTCCGACGCGCGGCAAGGCGACGACGTCTTCGTATTCCACCTCGGGCCGCCGCAACAGGTCGAACGCCCGCGTGTCCCGCTTCAGGTCGAAGCCAGCCGCATCGGCGCCGGTGTCCTCGGGCCGCACGACGATGGCGTCGAGCCGGGCCGATTCCCCTTCGATGAAGCGGCGCTTGGTCTCAAAGACGCTCCAGCGTTCATCATCGACGAGGCCGAGCTCGCGGCCGACGGGCGTCAGCCGCAGATCGGCGTTGTCCTCGCGCAGCGACAGACGATACTCGGCGCGCGAGGTGAACATGCGGTACGGCTCCGAGGTGCCGCGCGTCACCAGATCGTCGATCAGCACGCCCATGTAAGCCTCGTCGCGCCGCGGACACCAGGGATCGAGCTCTCGAGCGAAGCGAGCCGCGTTGATCCCGGCCACGAGGCCTTGCGCCGCAGCCTCCTCGTAACCCGTCGTGCCGTTGATCTGACCGGCGAAGTACAGCCCGCGAACTGCCTTGGTCGCGAGGCAGGGCTCGAGGTCCCGGGGATCGAAGAAATCGTATTCGATGGCGTAGCCCGGGCGGGTGATCTCGGCGCGCTCGAATCCCTTGATCGAGCGCACGAACGCATGTTGAACCTCGAACGGCAGGCTGGTCGAGATGCCGTTCGGATAGATCTCGTTGGTATCGAGCCCCTCGGGCTCGACGAAGATCTGATGGGATGGTCTGTCGGCAAAGCGCACCACCTTGTCCTCTATCGACGGGCAATAGCGCGGGCCGATGCCCTCGATCGCGCCACTGTACATCGGCGAGCGACCCAGGCTCGCGCGAATGATGTCGTGGGTCTCTTCGGTCGTATGGGTGATATGACAAGGAATCTGGCGCGGATGTTCAGCCCGCCGGCCGAGATACGAGAACACCGGCACCGGCACGTCGCCGGGTTGCGGTTGCAGGCGGCCGAAATCGATGCTGCGGCCGTCGATGCGCGGCGGGGTTCCGGTTTTGAGCCGCCCGACGGCGAGCCCGAGGCCGCGGAGCTTCTCGGCGAGCCCTTCGGATGCCGGATCGCCCATGCGGCCGCCGGAGTGATTGACCTCGCCGACGTGAATACGTCCGGCGAGGAAGGTCCCGACCGTCAGCACGACGGCCGACGCCGTGAATCTCAGTCCCATTTGGGTGACGACGCCGGTGACCCGGTCGCCGTCCAAAAGCAAATCCTCGACACTCTGCTGCACCAGCCTCAAGTCCGGTTGTTGCTCCAGAATCCCGCGGATCGCGCGCCTGTAGAGCACGCGATCGGCCTGCGCGCGCGTAGCCCTGACGGCCGGGCCCTTGCGCGCGTTCAAGATGCGGAAATGAATGCCGGCGCGATCGATCGCGCGCGCCATGGCGCCGCCCATGGCATCGATCTCCTTCGTCAGATGACCCTTGCCGATGCCGCCGATGGCCGGATTGCAGCTCATCTGCCCGAGCGTTTCGAGGTTCTGCGTCAACAGCAAGGTGCGCGCACCGCTGCGCGCGGCGGCCAGCGCCGCCTCGGTGCCGGCGTGCCCGCCTCCGACTACGATGCAATCGAACGCTGCTGCAAACTTCATCGATCCTCTCCAACGGCAAGATTCTAGGGCCGCTGGCCGCAGCCTGGCAAAAACCTCTCTTGCGCGCCAACATGTCGGCGGATGAAGACCAACGTCAAGACCTGGCTCGCGCTGGCACTGCTCATCGCGCCGCAGGCGCGCGCGGCGATGATGCTCGAGAGCTGCCGCTTGTCCGCGCCGTGGCTGCCGAGCGTCGCCGCCGATTGCGGCAGCCTCAGCGTGCCCGAGAACCCCGCGGCCCCCGAAAGCCGCTCGATCGCGTTGTTCGTCGCCCGGATCGCCTCGCTCGACATCGCGCCGCAGGCCGATCCGTTGGTGATCATCGCCGGCGGGCCGGGACAGGCGGCGACCGACCTCTACCTCGGCCTGCGAGCGGCGTTCGAGCCCGTGCGCCGCGATCGAGACATCATCCTCGTCGACCAGCGCGGCACGGGCAAGACCGGCGGGCTGTCCTGCCCACTGCCGGCAGGCGCCGACCTGGACCTCGTGCCGAACGAGGCGCTGCCGGATCTGATGCGTGCCTGCCTTGCGGACATCGAAGGCGATCCGAGGTTTTTTTCCACCTCCGTTGCGGTTGGCGATCTCGAGCGCGTTCGCGAAGCGCTGGGCATAGCGCAATGGAACTTGTACGGAGTTTCCTACGGCACGCGCGTGGCGCAGCATTACTTGCGCCGCTATCCGAATCATACGCGCGCGTTGATCCTCGACGGCGTGCTGCCGAGCGAAATCGCCGCGGGGCCCGGCATCGCCGCCAACGCGCAGCGGGCCCTCGACCTGATACTGCGGCGCTGCGCCGGCCAGGCCGCCTGCGGGGGCCGCTTCCCGGATCTCGCCGCGCGCCTGCAAGCCTTTCGCGCGACGCTTGCCCAAGACGCGATTCCCGTGAGCTTTCCCGATCCGCTCAGCGGCGAGCCCGTCAACCGAGAGTTCTCCATGGAAGAGCTCAACGGCGTTCTGCGGCTCATGAGCTACTCGGAGCACACGGCGGCACTGTTGCCGCTGCTGATCGACAACGCCGCCGCGGGCAACGTCGCACCGATCGCAGTGCAAGCGGAAATGATCGTCCGCGAGATCGAAGCCGCCCTCAGCCTCGCCATGCACAATGCGGTCGTGTGCACCGAGGACGTGCCGTTCTTCGATGGGCCCGCCGAGACGGATAGGCAGTCGTCGAGCTATCTCAGCAGCGACGTCACCGATGCTTTGCGCGCCGCGTGCTCGGTTTGGCCCGCCGGAATCCTGGACGACGATCTCAAGACGCCGCTGCGTTCGGCGACACCGGTGCTGTTGCTTTCTGGCGAGGCCGATCCGATCACGCCGCCGGATTACGCCCTTCAGGCGAGCGCGTTGCTGACGCGATCCCGTCATCTGGTTGCAGCGGGCCAAGGGCATGGCCTTGCGGGCATAGGCTGCGTGCCCCGCCTGATGCGCGAGTTCCTCGAGCAACTCGCGCCCGAGGCCTTGAACGCCGACTGTCTGGCCGATCATGGCCCGAGCCCGTTTTTCATCGGATTCAACGGGCCGGCGCCTTGAGGTCGCAGCTCGAATGATCCGCGTCGAAGGACTAAAAAAGCGCTTCGGCAAGGTGCAGGCGCTCGATGGAGTGAGCTTCACCGCGGGTGACGGGCGAATCACAGGGCTCCTGGGACCCAACGGCGCCGGTAAATCGACCTGCTTGCGCGTGCTCTGTACGGTGCTGAAGCCTGATGCCGGCAAGGCAACGATCGACGACGTCGACGTCGTAGGCAGGCCGCTGGCGGCGCGCCGAGAGCTCGGCGTCCTGCCGCACGGCGCGGGGTTGTACCCGCAACTCACGGCGCGCGAGAACATCGCCTACTTCGGCCGTCTGCACGGTCTCGAGGAGGATGCGCTCCGCCGCCGCATCGAGCAACTGATCGACCGGCTCGAGCTCGGCGAGATCGCCGAGCGGCGAGCCAAGGGCTTTTCACAGGGTGAGCGTACCAAAGTCGCGCTCGCACGGGCGCTCGTGCATGCGCCCCGGCATCTGTTGCTCGACGAGCCGACGAACGGGCTCGACGTCATGGCGACCGTGGCCTTGCGGCGCTGGCTCCAAGAGCTCAAAGCGCTGGGACAGTGCATCATCCTGTCGAGCCACGTGATGCAGGAAGTCGCGGCGCTTTGCGATGACATCGTCATCATCGCGCACGGCCGGGTGGTCGCGAGCGGCACGACGCAGGAGCTTCAGAGCCGCTTTGGCAACCAATCGCTCGAGGACATCTTCGTGCAATCGGTGGCGCCGTCGTGAGATCCCCGATCGCCGTGGTCTGCTCCAAGGAGGTCGTGGAGAACGCGCGCGATCGGCGCACGATGTTCTCGACGCTGGTCTTCGGTCCGCTGTTCGCGCCGGCCCTGTTCGCGGTGCTGATCAACGTCGTCTTGTCGCAAACGCTCGCGTCCATGGACGATCGCATCTCAGTCCCGGTGATCGGCGCCGAGCACGCGCCGAATCTGCTCGCCTTTCTGCGACGTTACGGCTTGGATGCCGTCGAAGGCCCGGCGACCGTCGAGCTCGCCCGGCTGACCGTCCAGCAGGGCGATCACGAGGTCGTCCTGGCGATAGACGAGGGCTTTGGAGACGCGTTTCGCGCAGGCTTGGACGCTCGCCTCAGCCTGATCGTCGATCGTTCTCAAACTCGCGCGGCGGCGACCAGCCAGCGCGTCCGCGCCGTGCTCGACGCCTATGCCGAGCAACTCGGGCTGCTGCGGCTTCAGGCACGCGGCCTCAACCCCGTCGTGCTGCGCGCCGTCACGATCGATGAGATCGACGTCTCGACCGCCGCGGGCCGCTCCGCGCTGCTTCTAGGGATGCTTACGTATTTCCTGTTGCTGTCGACCTTGACCGGCGGCTTCTACCTCGCCATCGACGCGACCGCCGGTGAACGCGAGCGGGGCTCACTAGAGCCGCTGCTGACCGTTCCGGTCGCCCGTTCGAGCCTGCTGCTCGGCAAGCTGGCGGCAACGATCTGCTACATGCTGCTGTCGCTCGCCCTCACGCTCGCGGCCTTCACGGCCGCGCTGCGATTCGTGCCCTTCGAGGACCTCGGCATGCAAGCCAATTTCAGCCCGCTGATGGCGGCGGAGATTCTGTTGGTGCTGGCGCCGTTCGCGCCGCTCGGCGCCGCGTTGATGACACTGGTTGCATCGTTCACGCGCAGCTACAGAGAGGCGCAAACCTATTTGACCCTGGTGTTGCTGGTGCCGACCTTGCCGTTGCTGATCGCCACGGTGCTGAACGTTCAGCCTCGGCTCGCGCTGATGTGGATTCCGAGCTTGAGCCAGCACCTGCTGATCACGGAGCTGTTGAAGGCCCAACCGATCGACGCCGCCGCCTACGCCGTCTCCGCCGGAGCCAGCCTGCTGCTCGGCGCGGCTATCGCGCTCGTGGCGATCCGGCTCTACGAGCGAGAATCTCTGCTCGGCTGAGCGGGCCGCGAGACACTACCGGCCCGGCATTTTATGTAAAAACCATCCGACCAAAACCGCGAAGGCGATCACCGACCCGATCCCTTGACTATGGCACGATGGACGCTCCAACAACGAGTAGCAGGTTGCCGTGTCCACATCACGCACCGGGGACGACTTTCGCGTCGGCTCCGCTGAAATCGAGACCGACGAGCTCACCGGGACGTTGACGCGCCTGGCTTTCATCGCTCGACTGCGCGCTCGCTTGCGCGCCGCAGCGAACGTCGGGACCCCGTTCGGCATCTGTATCGTCGATCTCGATCACTTGAAAAGGATCAATCTATCGCACGGGCTGACCCGCGGTGATGCGGCCTTGCGGGGCGTTGCGGGGCAGCTCGTGCGAACCTCTCACGCCGACTTCGGCGAGAGCTCGCTCACCGTCGGGCGATACGACGGCGGCGCCTTCGCCGCGATCGTCGAGGTGGAGTCGCTGGCGAAGCTACTGCGGGCGGCGGAGGCCATGCGGTTCGCGGTCGCGGCGGCCGGTACCGGCGACATACGCTTGAGCGCATCCGTCGGCGTCGCGCTTGCGCGCTGCGGCGAATCGGTCGACGACGTGCTTCTTCGGGCCGAGCAGGCGCTGTTTCTCGCCAAACAGTTCGGCCGCGACCGCCTCGAGATCTCGCCGAGCCCGACGCCGCCGCGCGGGCCCGGCCGGGTTGTGCCTCTGCGCCGACGGGCGTAGGCCCGGCGGCCGCGGTGCGCGGATATCAGTGGGCCAGCGGGTTCGGCCTAACCTGGAAATGCACGACCAGCGGCCTGGTGCCCTGACCGCCTTCCATGAGCCAAGGCGTTCGATCGCCGCTCGGCACCCATAAACCCCGGCCCTTCCAACCGGCTTGCGGGTCGTCGATTCGACCCTCAAAACCCTTGGAATAGAAGCCGAGCGGATACGGAATCCGCAGCGTCACCCACTCGCCGTCCACGAGCGCATGCACGCCATCGAACAGGTTCGCGGTCGACATTGGCACGTTCTCGCCGAGTCCCGCGACGTTGTGCTGATCCACCCAGCTGTAGTAGCTGGACTCGGCGCTGAACTCGGGCTGCTCGGGGAAACCCGGGCCCGGATAGCGGTGGAAGGTCCAGCCTTCGGCGCAGTGATCTCCCATCGCAGCTTCGGGACCGTTCAGCGGCGCCTGGCACTTGCGCCGGTCGAACTCGCCGAGATGGCCGCTGCCGAGCGAGACCCAGACGACGCCGTTGCGGTCGATGTCGCCGCCGCGCGGTCCGAAGCCGGGTAGCGGTACGTTGTAGACCTCGGCGAGCGCCGTCTGCGGCGGGTTGGGGCCCGGATCGAGCCTCACGATCGCGCCGGGGAATTCGCGGACCGTGCCCCAGACAGAGCCGTCCACGGGGCTCGGCATGGCAGCGTAATAACCGCCGGGTATTTGCCGGTCCTTTGCCGGATCGAGCGGCTCGTCGGGCCCGATCCACGCATCGAGCTTGCCGTTGCCGTTCGCATCGGCGATGAGCGGTGTCCAACCCTGTGAGCGCGCCGCGTCACCGGTCTCGTCGAACATCTTCGTATCGAGCCAGCCGACGACGTCGCCGCCGCCGCTCGTCCAGAGCGTGTCGTTCTCGTCCTCGGCGAAATGCAAGTGATGCGTCGAGAAGCACGTATCGATGGGCGTGAACTCGCCCGTTTCCGGCTCGTAGACAGCCAGGTTCCGTCCGGTCCGGTCTTTCGGGTAGAGCCTTGCGGACGGATGATCGGAGCCTTCGCGGCAGAACGCCGGCGTCTCGGGGCCGCGCACGCGCGCCGTGTACCAGACACGGCCGTCTGCACCCATCATCGGATTGTGCGAGTTGACCTGGCTGTTCCAGAGGCGCTCGTCGCCCCAATACGGCGAGGGCTGGAACACCGGCTCGTCATGCGTCGTCGGCGTGCTCTCCTCCAGCGGCCTAGCCCGGAACGTCGTGTCCGTGTTCGCGATCGGGTCGAGGATCGGCAGGTTGTCGGTGCTGAGCTCGGGTGAGCCGTAGATCTTGCCGTAGGCGTTGACCGTAGGGCTGCGTCGGTCCGTCGTCGTCAAGTCGTGCAGATAGGATTTGGGATCAGCCCAGTCCCGCAGCGTAACGACGATGTTGCGCTCGAGGCCCTGAGGGCGCTCCGGCGCGTGCGCCGGCAGCTCGCCGGCGGCGACCCGATCGGTCCAGTCGGCGAAATACTTGAACGGGATACCCCGCAGCTGCTGCGCGAGCTGCCGGACCATCTGCTGGCCGGCCTGCCCGGAACCGACGCGCCGCATCCAAGCCTGCTCGGACGATGCGAACTCACCCAGCGACTCGGGGATCGTGCGCGTCGACTCCTGGCCGAGCTGGTGGCAGCCTATGCAGCCGTTGTTCCTCATCATGTTCAGGTAGTAGTTGCGCCCGCCTTCGATGTCCCTGAGCTCGCTCTCGGGCGGGATATGCATCATCGAGTACCAATAGATCGCGGGATAGACCTCGGCGGCGACGGCCCGGCTCGGTGCAACGGCCGCCGTGAGCTCGAGCTCCGTGCCGGGACGAGCCTCGGCCTTTTCGGAATCGGCGAGACCGTAGCCGCGCACCCAGACCTGATAGCTCGCGTCCGGAAGATCGGGCAATACATAGCGCCCCGCGTCGTCGGTGACGACGATCTTCGCGTAGCGCGTCTCGAATTCATCGGTTTCGGCAATGACCCAGACGCCGGCTTCGGGGCCGTCGGCGCTCGTCACCACGCCGCCGATGTCGTCGGCGTCGAGCGTGACACTTTGTGCTTGTGCAAGCGCCGAGACCGCCAGGAAAGCAGTTCCGGCCGCCGTCAACGCGAAGACTTTCCCCCTTGAACGCTTCATATCCGAACTCCTCTGGCTGCGGTTTCGGGCTCGAGGCCTCGACGGCGCCGAGCATTGATCTTGTTCCCGGGCTGGCTCTTTACGGTTTCGCCCACGGATATGTATCTACCGTCCGGGCGCAGATTGCAAGAGGCGCTCGGCACGCTACCGGACCGCGCACGCGCCCTAAAGCCCGGCGGGCGCGGCGAACACGTCGAAAGCGATGCTGATGCGTTCTCCCTGGCCGCTGAACGGGATGGTGCGGTGGTAGGTATACGAAGGAAACATCACCATGAGACCGGGCCTCGGCTCGATGCGACGCGTCGGCGGCGCAATTTTCGCGAACAGCTGATCGCTGAGGCTTCCGAACTCGATCCAGCCGTCCTCGCCGTGTCCCGGGCCCATACCCTCCTCGGCGATCGCAACGTAATAGACACCGCTCATCCAGGCTTCGGGATGAATGTGGGAAAGTTGATACCCCTGATCGCTCAGGATCACGGCCCAGGAGTTGATGAACCAGCTCTTCGGCGCGTGGCGCACCCAAGGATGCTCCCCGTGGCCTGTTTCGCGAAGGCGACTCACCGTAGCGCGGATCTCCGCGTCGATGACTCGTTCCAGGCGCGACATCTCCGGCGGAGGATCGACCATGAGGCTGCCGGTCTGTATACCGTGACGTGTCGCGCGGTTCGTATGCGTGCGCGCCAGCGATGGATGGCCGCGCACCATGCGCTCGAGCGCGCGGTTGAACGCCGCGAGATCGTCGTAGTTAGGCGGGGGCTGGATCTGACGGGCGAGCACCAGGCTTTCCTGCCCCAAGAGCGTGTCGGCCTCGGCGGCGCGGCCGGCATCGCGCAGGGCGAGCGCCTTGACCAGGATCAACGCCGCGGAAACGGGGTTGCGCTCGAGAAAACGCTCGCAGACTTCGACGGCTTTCCCGGGCTCGTCGCCGGCGCTCAAGGCGTTGGCGAGCTGGCTGTGCACTGTCGCGAGATCCGGCGCCAGCGCGGCCGCGTCCTCGAAAGCCTTGACCGCGCCGCCGTGATCGCCGCGCGCGAGCCGGGTTCTGCCGAGATGAATGAGCGCGTTGACGTCGCGGGGCTCCAGGGACACGCTTTGCGTGAGCAACCGCTCGGCCTCCTCGTAGCGCTTCTGCTGATACAGGGCGACGCCTTTGACGACCAGCGTCGCGGGATCCTCGGGATGCAGCGCGAGCGTCTGGTCGGCGGCTTCGATCGCGGCATCGAACTCACTGCTCTCGAGCAGCGCATGCGCAAGCGCATAGCCGATCTGCGGGTCCTTGGCGTCGATGGCTCGGGCTCGTTTGAGCACCTCCGCGGCCTCCGAGCCGCGCCCGCAGGTGATCAGCGTCGAGCCGAGTCGCGTCAGCGCGACCAGGCTCTGTGGGTTGATCTCCACGGCGCGTCGCAGCAGGCTTTCGGCCTTCTCCTGACCGCCCGTTTGCAGATGAATCAGCCCGAGATCTTCCAGCGCGCCGGTTTCGTCGGGCGGCGCGTGGCGCACGGCAGCACTCAGCAGCCGGATCGCCTCGTCAAGGTCACCGACCTCGTGCGCCAAGGCGCCCGAAAGACGCAGCGCCTTGAAGTGGGTCGGCTGTGCCTTGAGCACCTTACGGTAGAGCCGCTTGGCCGTCGCGGCGTCTCCGCGCCGGTGCGCCATGGCGGCGTCGGCCAAGGTGCTGGTGACTTTTCCCGCGCGCAACGGCGTGGCTTTGCTGGCCATAGTCTCTTGTGCTCGTAGTTTGTAGGCGGCCGGCGCCCAATCTAGCACCAGCTTTTCGACCCGGCAACGAGGCTTCGGAGGAGTCGAGATATCGAGGGTTTGATCTCGCTATAATCCCGCGATCACGCATCGATGGAGAACCCATATGCGTCAGAGCCGCTATCGACTCGCCATGATCGCTGCCGCCGCTCTGCCCGGGCTATTGGCGCCGGCTGCCGCACACCACGGGGGCGCGATCGAGTTTCAGACCCGGATCGACGG
>DASWKF010000076.1:0-13041 GCA_036396795.1 Gammaproteobacteria bacterium
TCGAACACGACGAGCCAGCGATCCGGGTTTTGGCCCGGCTGGGTGAAGAAGCTGAAATTCGTCCCGAGCGGATTTGAAGCCGGATAATTTCTGATCGTGCAGTTCTGATCGATCTGAAGCTGAGCAGGCGCGATGTCGCCGGCCTCGCCGTCGAGCACGCCACCGTAATCGGAGCAGTCCTGGGCCTGGGAAGGGCTGGCGCCGAGCAGGAGCAGGGCGGCGAGGACCAGCAGGACGGGCCACTGGCAACCGCGCGCCGGCCCGAAGGCCAGCGGGAAGTCGGCTGCGTTGGACAGGTCGCTAGTTTTCATGTCGTCCTCGTGCTCGGGTGGCATGTCGCGTCACCGCACGGAACGAGCCCTGTCTCGCGATTCGGGCGGTCCCGCTGTCTTGAGGCCGCGAGGGCCTTTTAGACCGGTGACTTTGCGTCGCCACCTTTCGGTGGCTTTGCCTTTGTCGGAATCTCATTTCCGCCAGCGAACGGGACGCCTGATGTCCGGTCCGCGGCGGTCACACCGCGAGTCCCACACGCAGCAGTCTGCGCGATGAATCCGCGGCTGGATTTCAGATCAATCTTTACTCCGTAGCGTGTCTCCAGTTGCTGCGGCTCAGGCCGCGGGCAGAAAATCGATCGGATATAGAATCGTGATCGGCGGCACGTCCGTCTTCGCGCCGAAGTCGAACGTGCGCACGCGTTCGGCAACCTGTTGCTCGAGCGTGGGCGCGCGCATGTCGGACGATCGGACGACGCAGAACGACACAGTGCCGTCCTGCTCGATCGTGAGCTGTAGAACGATCTGGCCGCGCAACGTCGGGTCGTTGCGCAGCTCGCGATTGTAGAGCCGGTATAAAGCGGCCTTGTACCGATCGAACACGATCTGTATCTCCTCGTCCGTGCGGCCCGCCGACGCGCCCCCGCTGAGCGGCCGATCCGACGTGCCGGACGTCCCGATCGAGCTCGCGACCCGGCCCACTTCGACGCCGTCGATCTGCTGACCCCCGCCACCGCCTCCAACGTCGCGGCTCAGCGACGCCAGGTTGATGCCGCCGCTCGAGCCGGGCTCCTGCGTCGTGATCATGGATCGCTCCGTCCGCCCCACGGCCGACTCGCCCGCGTTACTGATACGCGCCTCGGAGCCGAGGCGGGCCGACGGGCGATTGTTGGCGAGGCTGGAGAAGCTCTCCCGGAACGCAAGAATGCCGGCAGAACGAGCTTCGGGTTCGGGCGCGGCTTCCGCAGGCGCCGGCGCAGACTCCGCCTGCGTCTCGGGCACTACCTCCGGCGGCGTCTCCTCCGCTACGATGGGCTCGGGCTCGGGGATCTCCTCGAGCGGCGCCGGCTCTTCGATCACCGGCGGCGGAGGCGGCGGCAGCTCCTGCTGCCGAATCAAATTCGCATAGCGCTCGGGGATCTCGGGAATCTCCACGAGATCGGCCAGCGGCAGATCGATCCACGGTATGACCGAGCCGAGCAGAACGGCCGCGAGCAGCGTGCTCGACAAAGATTTCCGAAAGCGTCTGTCTTCCTCGTTTCCACGCGCCCACGGCATGACCACCGGCCTTACGGGAAGCTCGGACTCCTCGCGCTCCGGCACCCACTGATTACGGCGCTCTTCCTCCTGGTCCTCGAGCTCGAGCAGGTCTTCTTCGAGGATATCGAGCACTTCCTGACCCTGCTTGATCTCGGCGAGCGCGGCTTCGCGGCGGTGCTCGATCTCGCCGAGCTGCTCCTTGAAGCCTACGGCCCGGGCGCGCGCTTCGCGCACGTGCGCGGCCGTACGCCCTTCGGAGGCCGGACCCCAGAAAAGCTCCGGCACGCCTAGTTCCTCGAGCTTTTCGAGAGACCCGCAGACCTGCTCCAACAGCTCGTACTGCTCGCGCTGGATGGCCAGGCCTTCGAGCTCCTCGTCGATGGCGCGTAGATTCCGCTCGAGCCCCGTCAGCTTCTCGCTTGTCTGGGAAATCTGCGTGCGCAAGAGCGCATCATCTTGAATGGGCACGGAATTCATGATGACACCACGCGTTAGCTACTGGCCGTTTCTGAAACTTTTTGAATCACGGCCAGCGAAATCCGCGTATAGCCCTGACTCGTGCAGGTCGACAAGATCCTTTCGATGATGTCGAAAGGTATCGACTTGTCCGCGAGCACGGTGATTTCCTGGCTGGCGGCAACCACCTGCGTGCTTCTGCCGATGACGCTTCCTTGCAGAGCCGCGAGTCGCGCCGTGATCGGCTCGAGATACCGCTCCTCGCTCGTGACAACCTCGGCGAGGCTCATGACGCGCTGGCCCTGCACGAGGACCTCCGCTGGACTAACGAAGATCACCACGGTCTCGCGCGGCTTGGACTCGACGACGGATTCCGGAAGGGTGACCTGATTCGGTGCCTCGAGGAGCTCGGACTGGCCGGAATTCACGAGTAAAAAGAAGACGAGGATCGTGAAGACGTCCATTAGAGACGTCAGATTGATCTTCGGAATCCTCGTCCTGTTGCGTGACATCCGCTTGATGCGACGGGTGTCTCTCATGGCGCTACTCCAATCGATACGTTCGTGAACAAAGCCACGCGCGCGAACTCTTGCTCGCCGGTCACGGGAATCTCCGCGCTCCTGACCGTATCCATGACCTGTATCAGATAGTCGTACGGAACTTGCGGCTCGAGCAGCACGGACGCTGTTTCGATGCTCGAGTACTGTCGCTTGAGGGCGATCATGTGCTCGGCCAGCTCCGGCAAGTCGTACTCGCCGTCCACTTTTGGGATAGCGGCGATCACGGACGTACCGTTGCTGATTTCCAGCCCCTCGTCACGGACGATCACCTCGACGCGAAATACGGGCGCTTCAGGCGCCTGGCCTCCGGTCGAGCTCGGTAGGCTGAGCTCGACGATCGTAATTCGCGAAAAGACCGCCGTAATGAGAAGGAACGGCACCAGCACTACCATGAGGTTCAGGAAGGTCGTGACCTCCAGCTCCATCGGTTCCTTCGTTCGTCGACGGTAGTGGTGCCTCCTGGCCATGACGTTTAGGCCTCCACCTGGCGACGCGCCTTGTTCGAGATGACGTTCAGCACCTTGACCGTCGCCATTTCCAGGCTGTCGACGATCTCGCCGGTCTTGGAAGTCAAGACCGTGTACGTCACGAGCAATGGGATCGCGACCATGAGACCGAAAGCGGTCGTATTCATCGCGACCGATATGCTTGCCGATAGCAAGTCGGCCTTTTCGGCGGGATTGGCGTTCGCCACCGCCGTGAACGCCTGAATCAGGCCCATGATAGTTCCGAGCAGACCGAGAAGCGTCGCGATATTCGCGGCCATGGCTACGTACGGTGTACGTTTCTCGAGCTGAGGAACGATCTCCATCATGCTCTCCTCCATCGCGATCTCAATATCCTCGCGACGTCGAACGGCGCCCTGTCGCGCCAGACCCATGCTCAGAACCTGGGCGATCGTCGACGGGTCCTTGCTCGTCATCTCACGAGCCTTGTCGAACTCACCTTGCTTGAGAGCCGGCTGAATCGAGTTCCACACGCTCTGATTCTTCTTCGTCACTTGAGTGAGCGTTATGTAGCGCTCGATGGCTATGGCCAAACCGAACGCAAACACGATCAATATCGGGTACATGAAAAGTCCACCCGTCGAGAAGAAACCTACGATTGAATAGAAAATGTCCATGTCCGAATCCTCTTGAGATAAATAGCCATATAGTGACTTTCCAACCAAGCTCGAGCGAAGCAGCCAGCGCTACCTGCCCGAGCGAAGCTCGTAGTAGTGCAACTCGCGCATGAAGACCTCCTTGTCCACAGGGCGCGCGCGCTCGTCCAGCGCATTCGTGACACCGATCCCGTCGCCGACCTCGGAGCTCTTCCAAGGCACGATCACGAGCGATTTCGGCGCCTCCTCGTTGCCGAGGATCGACATGCCGGGCAATGTCTTCACACCGCCCGAATCCTGCTGCTCGGCAGCCGTTTGCCCGCCGTCCTGCGGCAGCTGCCGCCGCCTGTCAGACTGCGTTTGCTGCTCCCCGCCCGGCGGCCCTTGCTGGTCCTCCGCAGCGTCTTGTGCCGCGGCAGCGCTTGTCGCGAGCAGCGAAAGCAGCATGAGTTCACGAACCATCGACGGCCTCCTATTGCCCAAGCCGGTTACGAATATCGGCGATCCAGATTTCGACCTCGGCGTCCGCATTGACGGACCCCAAGTACGCTTCATAGTGCTTGAGCGCACACGCGAGGTCGGCGAGATACAGGTCGCAAAGCACAGCAAGGTTGCGTCGCGCGTAGTGAAAGCCGGGATACGTCTCGAGAGCCTTCTCGTAGCTCGCGCGCGCGGCGGCGAAGCGGCCGGTCTTCCGGTACACGATCCCGAGCTCGTTATGCACAATGGGATGGCCCGGGCTGAGCTGCGCGGCCATTCTCAGCGCAGCCTCGGCGCGCTCGAGATCGCCGGATCTGCCATACGCGATCCCGAGATCGATGTGCGGCGCCGTGACGTCCGGCGCTTCTTCGGTAACTTCGACGAGAAGTGCAATGCCCTCATCGTATCGCTGTTGTGCAAGCATCTGCAGCGCGTTCTGATAGCCTCCCCGGACTTCACCGCTGATGCGAATCTGCTCTGTGATCGTGAATCCCGTCTCATCGGTCTCGATCTCCGGGTAGTCACCGGGTCTGCGCTCGATCAGCGCTGCAGCCATCTCTTCGCCGTTCATGCCGGCCGCATCGCGTCCGCGTTCGACGCTGCCCGTTTGTGCGATCTCCTGAGGCGCATCGGTCGTCGGCGCCGATGCGCAGGCGATAAGCGTCGAGCACGCCGCTACAGCGAGCGCGTTTCGAAGGGCGTCCACGAGGCGAGCTTGCCTATCTGACGAGCGCACTTGCGACCTCCGCATGTGTCGAGTCCTGCTCTGCAATCGAAGCCACGGGCTCCGGAGCGCGCGAGGCTTCCTCCGCAGAGCTCTCACCGACGTCGACCTCGGGTGCGTCGGGCGAACGGTACGCATAGATATCGATCGAGCCGATGAATCCGCTGCTGATTTCGTACTTTGCGTAACGCCCCGGCATCATCTCGGCTAGCCGGTCGAGACTACGCTGGATCCACTCGTTGAACATCCTGCCCACGATGAGCTCGTAGTTCTGCTCATGCACTTCGATCGCCTGTTCTTCAAACGGGAATGCCTCCTCCTCGATCGCCAGGTCGTAGTCCACTCGCGCATCGGCCGACAAGTCGGTGGGGCGCTCGGAGCGCAGTAGCGACTGGCTGAAGTCGAAGTAGATCTCTGCAATGTAGAACGTCGCGGCCGCAGTGACCTCTCCGACCTCGTAGTCGACGAGCCTCTCGAACGCCTGCATTGCGACGTCCATGCGACGCTGCTTCTCCGCGAGACTAGCCTCGAACGGCTGAACCAGCTCGATCGCGAGGAACGCGTCGTAGAGCTGCTCCGCCAGAACGAGCGAAGACCGGGCCGCGAGATATCGGCTACGATCCGTACGCTCGACTCCCGCCGCGTCGTCACTCGCCACGACCTCACGCAGCATCTCGTGGTAGAGAAGCAGCTCGCCTCGCGTCTCGTACATTCCGGCAACCTTGAAGCGCGTCTCCTGCGCCACGTCGAGCGGTCGCGGATATTCGTCGATGTAGCGGACATACACGTCCAGCGCGCTATCCGGCTGGCCCGCTTCCTCATAGAGGTCACCCGCCAAGAGCATGGCCTCGCGGCGCAGCTCGGGATCTTGGGCATCGGCGGCGACACGCTCGTATTCGATGGCCGAGCGATCGAGCCGGCCCGCCTGACGGTAGACCGAGGCGAGCTGCTTGGTTGCTTCGGGCTCCAGCTCGTGGCCCGGGAAGGTGACACGGAACTCCTCGAGTACGCGTGCTGCCGCGGACCAGTCCTCGAGACGGACGAGCGCCGCGGCCGCGTCGTACTCGGCTGCGGATCGAATTTCCGACGTCGGCGCGGCCTCACGTATTCTCAGGAAGTGATCGGCGGCCGCGCGATAGTCTGTTTCGGCATTCGCCTGTTCGCCCTGTTGATAGATGGAAGCCGCAAGATTGTCGATGAGCGCGGGACGCGCTTCGTCGTCTTCACCCACCAAGGTCAATACTTGCGAATAGGCTCGCTCGGCATCCGCATACAAGCCCAGATCGAACGAACCATGTGCTGCAACGGTCCAGGCGGCGCGCAGCAATGAAGCATCGGCAACCGGATAGCGTTCGATGAGCATGCCTGCGGAGGCGACAGCCGCCTCGTAGTCTTGCATGGCATAGAGATCGTCAGCCGCCGCGCCCAGCACGATCGGTGCTTGCTCATGCTCGGGGAAGGTTTCGGCAAATCGTAGCGAGCTTCCGATCGTGGCGCGCTTCGCCCGGTACTCGTCCTCGGCACCGACTACCTCGAGATTCTGCCTATGAGCGTAGATCGCCGCATACCCGGCCTCAGCGGCACGATCGTGCGGTGCGTAGTCGTAGGCCGTACGTTCGTATTCGAGCGCAGCGTCGCCGAAGGCGTCGTGCTCGAGCAGGAGGTCGGCGAGCTGATAGTTGATGCCGGGCGATTCCGGATCTCCCGGGAAGGAGGCAAGGAATTCTCGATACCAGAGTGAAGCTTCCGCGAAGTTCGCGAGCCGATCGTCCTCGAGCTGCTCGTCCTGATAGAGCGCGTGATAGTGATTTGCGAGGTCGGTCAGATTCGTCTTGAGAAAGCCCAGTACCTCCGGGGACTCGGCAGGATCGAAATAGTCCCAGTAGTCAGCGTTGAGGCCATACTTGGTCGCGAAATCCCTTTTCGATTCGACCACGAGAATCGGGAATCCACCTTCGCCGTAGATCTCGATGACACGCATGTTGAAACGCGGCGCGATGCGATGGTACGGATAAAGCTCGACGAACGCCGAATAGACGCCAGCGGCATCCTGGTAGCGCAGCTTGGACAGGTAGAATTCACCGAGATTGCCGTAAATGAGATCCTCGTAACCGCGGTTGCCGTTCTCAGCGAAGTATTCTCTGATGACGTCGGAGTCGCCAAGGTTCGAGAAGCTCAAACTGACGACGCGGAACGTGTCGGCAACGCGGCGTTCCTCGCCCTCCTCGTGCGCCTCCTCGAAGTCGTAGCCAGTCGATAGCTTGTGGTCGAGCAAGGCGACGAATCGATGCAGGGCGAGCTCGTAGAGCTCCTGTTTGTAGAGCGCCCAGCCGAGCTTGTAGAGCGCGAGCTCGTAATAGGGCGAGCCGGCTCCCATGCGGATGATGGCTTCGTACGCGCCTTCTGCCTCGCGGAACTTGCGGCGTGTGAACAGGTATTCGCCTCGACGGAAATGAACCTCGTCGAGATAGCGGGAATAACCGTAGTCCGCGATCAGCCGCTCCATGACGGCCATTGCCTCGTCGGACTTACCGATTTCGTCGTAGGCGCGAGCCATCTGATAGACCACCTGGTCATTGCGCTCGTATGACGGATACTCGGTCAGAATGCGCTGATAGATGCGTATAGCGTCGGCTGGCCCGGCGAGGGCGACCTGCTGAGCGCCGTCGGGCAAAGCGAGGTCCGTCATCGCCTCGCTGGACGCGAACTCGTATTCGCCCGTCGCGCGTGCCTCGAAATCCTCCTCGGATTCGCTCAGATCGGCCAAGCCGCTCATGTCCACGAGCCCTGCAGTGGACCGGTCCTCCAGAGCGCTCACTATTGGCGTGGGTTCGGGCGGAGCCGGTAGCTCGATGATCTCTCCGGTGCCGATGATTCCGAATTCCTTCTCGATCTGCAGGTCGGCGAGCCGGCGCATCGCTTCAGGGGTCATTTCGCCCTCGGGCGTCTCATCGAGGAAGCGACGGTAGCTCTGCATCGCCAGATCCAGGCTGTCCTCGACCTCGATCTCGTTCAGGTCGGGCGAAATTTCGTGCAGACGAACGAGCGTCTGCCGCTCCGGGCTGCTGGAGCAGGCGACGACGAGCCCCGCGGCGACGATCAGACTGAGGCTTGACGCGCGCATCATTCCTGCCCGATGACGGCATGGGCCGTCGTTGCACGATCGTAACTGTTGGCCAGAGCGAACCGCGCCTCATCGCGATAGCCCAACAGGCGAACGCGACGCCTATCGAGCTCGTCGATCGCGACGAGCTCTAACACGTGGCCCTGACGCGCCATCAGCAAACGGAGATTCGCGAGCGCGTCTCCGACTCGCGTGCGAAGACGGCGAATCGGCACGTCGTAGCCTTCATAGCTGTGCACGGCTGCCTGACGCGTGCGGACGAAGTTCCCATATTGAGCCGTCATGACATCGATGGCGTCGGCGAGCTCGCGCAAATGCTCATGGAAATCGGTCAGGCGCTCGTGATACTCGGTCCATAGGGTCCACGTCAGCGCGCCTCTGAGACGCCGGACACGCTCGCGCACGCGCTCGATCTCCGGGCCGGCTCCGTCACCCAAACTCTGCTCGACGCGCCCGAGGTCGGCACTCAGCAGGCGCTCCTCGGTCGTCGCCAGAAAATCGGGTCGCGGCGCTACCAGCAACTGCTGCAGCCGGGCATTGAGCCCGCTGTACTGCTCCCGACGCAGCCGAATCCGCGAGTCGAGCTCGCGGAACTCCTGGTCGATCTCCGGCAAGAGGGGTTCGTAGTGCCGTCTGCGCAGATCGACCATGTCCTCGAATGCATCGAAGCCCCGCTGCCAGAACTCGAGCCTCGTCCGCAAATCCTCCAAGTCGAGATAGTTCTGCAGGGCAGTCTGAAAATCGTGTGACGCGAGCAGCTCCATGAGGTAATAGGTCTCTGGCGTTTGCGGCAGCGATCGCAGGCGTATGACCCAGTCTTCGTTCTGCCGGATCTCTTCGCGCACGAGCGCTTCGAGGAAGCGGCCCTCGCGGATGCTCTCGATCGAAGCATCGAGCTTGTCGACCTCCGCATCGAAAGATTCCAGAGCGTTGCCGTAAAGCACCGCGGCACGGCCGTGCACGTTGAGCTGGCTGTATGCGAAAGGCAGCGCCAGCTTGGCCTCTTGAACCGCGCCGTCCGTGCTTTCTCGATCGGCGAGAATGCTCCATGGCACGATCGCGCGTTCGTAGTTCTGAGCGGATGCGGCAGCCCAGCCTGAGCTGAGCAATGCCTGGTTGGAGAACGGCCCATCGAGGCGCACGCGGTCGAGCGATTGCGCGGCCGCGCTGAAGGCTTCGGCTTCCATGAGCAAAGTGCCGAGCACGAGATTGGATTTGTCGCGGACCGCCAGGCCCGCTTCGTCGGTGCCACTGAATTGCCCGGCGCGGTCGAGCTGCTCGAGCGCTTCACGCCGCCGATCGTTGCGCAGGAGCGCAATGCCGAGATTGTATGCGGCAAACCCGTCGAGGCCGTCGGCATCCTCCAGAGGCCTCAAGGTATCGACTGCGCCTTCCGGCCGGTCAGTCGCCATAAATATGTTGGCACGCAGGAACTCGACCTCGTCCCTGATGCCTGCGGGCATTCGACCTTCTATCCTGTCGAGGGCGTTCAGCGCATCCTGGAACTGACCCTTTTGAAAGTGGATCCGGGCAAGCCGAAATGCGGCTTCGTTTCTGACTGGCTCGTCGACGTCACCCTCGAGCACGGCCGTTATAGCGCGTCCGGCACGATGGTGCATACGGTAGTTGAGCTCGAAATCGCCCACGGAAAATTCTGCATCGTTGACGTGATAGTGCAGCGTGTCGAGCATGGGCTCGTCGACGCCGTAGTGCTGCGCGAGCTCCGTGTCGAGCCGTTCAAGTGCCGCAAACCAGTCGGCCTGATTTGCGTAGAAGAGCGCTTCGCCGAAATAGAGGTCCTTGAGGCCGTCGCGGGCGGAATCGGCCGAGGCCGCGCCTGCCGCGAAGACCAAGACCAGTGTTGTGAGTTTCCGGTGCACAGATCACCAATTTCCGAGCTCGATGGCAGCCTCGCCCATGCTGGCCGCGAGCGTCAAACCGAGGAGCTTGGGCTCGACATCCTTTTGAAAACTGAAGCTGCGTGTCATGCTGAACTCGCTGCCGCTCTGCAGCTTGCCGTTCACGGAGACGGTCAATTCATGGCTCCCCGTCGGAACATTCCCCGTGTAAACGCGCTGAACGCCTCCGTTCTGCAAAGCTTCGAGCTCTTTGAAGCTGTAGATATGGTGAGTAGCGAGCTCTCCATCGATGAGGAGCTGCACGGCGTCGAGCCGAAATGCTTCATCCGCTGCGATCTCGACGAACACGGCAAGTTGCGTACCGGATGGATAGAGCAGCCGTTCCTCGAGGAGACTCAGATCCTTCGCGATACCAAGGACGTCGGATTTAATCTCCTGAACCTGCTCGTCGAGACTGCGCATCGCTTCGTGCGCGGAATCTTGCGCGATACTTTGTGTGCCAAATAGCGCAACCGAGACTGACAGAAAAGCCGCCCAAGCGATCTTCGTCATCATCTTCGAATTCCTGAGTGCAGTGAGAAACCGTTTCTTGTAACTCGACTGAGCTCAGCAAACACGAAAGGCGTTGCTCACCCGAGTCATGGCTCGGCAGTATCGATCAATGATGGCCCCCAAAAGTGTGAACGGCGCCTCAATGTTTAGTCTCCAAATTGCGACGCGTGACCTTTTTGCATAATGTGGAAGTGCGCGTGGATGTGACGCACGTCTCAGCGATAGAGCGATAGCGAGCCGTACCGTGCGCGCTCAAGCACCATAAATAAAGCGCACGAGCGCGGAGCGTCACCGGGTGTCCAGCGTTATAAATAGAAGTCCTCGGACCGGATTGCCCTCGCTCGAGGATCTCGCAATCCGTAGCGGAATGACTTCAGAGCACGTGCTTCTCGAAGAGGAAGACGGGCTCGATACCGACTCAATGGACGCTGGATCGATTCAGCGGCGCCTCGAGCTCAGTAACCCCGCTCGCGGCACCAGGACGGTTCTCGAGGTATTCGCTGACGGTGCCTTGCGGGTGACGGAGAGAGAGCGTGACGTCGTCAAGCGCTGCTTCAGCTTAGACCTCCGCCACTTCGCGCCTCGTCTGCTGACCTCACGCCGCGGGGCCCGCATGGCAGGCAAGGTTGCGTGGCTCTTTGCGGGCTCGAGCGCCACGGCTAGTCTACTTGGCTATTTCGACATCCTACGCGGCCTGATGATGCCGATCGCAATCGCGTCCGCTCTCATAGCAGCCGGCTCGGCGCGGGCCTATGTCAAGCGTATCGAAGAGCGCGTTGCGTTCCGTACACGCCACGGTCAGGCACTCGTTCCGGTGCTCACGACGAATTTCGGATGCGTGCGCGAGGGCCGCAAGCTCGCACGGACCCTATTGTCGGTGGCTAAGCAGGCTCAACGTCGCGATCAGAGGGCCAAGAATCGGAAGCTGCGCGCCGAGATCCGAGAGCACTACCGATTGGCCGAGACCGGCGTCATCTCCCCGCACGCCTGCGCCGCCGCAGTCCAGAGGACTCTCACCCACTTCGGTTGAGCGGGTTCGCTATAGTACACCCGAGGGAGCCGAGTACGTCACCGTTTGCGTACCGGCGTTCTCGATAGACACGGTGAACGGGGATTCACAATGAACGGAATCGAGTGATCTGAGGAAGAAAATTGCGTCCTCTGTAAACTCGCTGCGGCGCTCTCGATAGTTTGCTCGTAACGAAGAAATATTTTGATCGATCAGCAGGCGATTCTCCTCGTGCACCGGCTCCGCCAGGCCTGCGTCGCCGAGCACACGCGCCTGGTCAATCGACTGCGAGGCTTTCTCGTCGAGTTCGGTATCGTCGTCCCCAAGGGGGCCAATACGTTCAAGGACCGCTGGCCGATCATCCGCCAACGGCATGACCGAGACTTGCCGGCGCTCGCCTGGGAGACGCTTGACGCGCTCTACGGCAAGCTCGGCGAGCTTCATCAGCAGGTGCTGGCCTACGATCGGCAGATCAATGCTTTCGTGCGTCAGGACGAGCGTGCCAAGCGGCTCGCCCAGATCAACGGCATCGGTCCGATCACCGCCTCGGCGATCGTCGCCACGATCGGCAACGGTCACGACTTCTGCAACGGCCGGCAGTTCGCTGCCTGGCTCGGGCTCGTGCCCCGACAGCATTCGACCGGCGGCGTCCAGCGCCTTGGCAGGATCACCAAGCGCGGCGACACGTACCTGCGAACCTTGCTCGTGCACGGCGCCCGCAGCGAGCTGATGCTCACCGCTCGGCGCTCCGACCATAAGAGCATCTGGGCCGAGTCGCTGAAGCAGGCCAAGTCCTGGAACAAGGCGGCTGTAGCCCTCGCGAACAAACACGCGCGCATCGCCTGGGCGCTGCTCGCGAACGATCAAAGTTACCGACCTGCCTGAGACATGCTTGCGTTGATGTAGACGGTTAGACCGCCGCCCGGTGAACCTGGTGAGCTGAGGGGCTTCCCAAAGCCGACTAACGAATGAGGGCCGGGCGTGCGTTTGTCATCAGGGCTCGTGGTCAACGAATACCGACCACATCAGAAGCCGAATATAGAACCGCAGTCCAACCTCTACGCGCTCGAGCAAGCTACCGGAGCAGCGTCATGAACTGAAGAAAGAACTCCTCTTGACAACCGGGGAGGTCCATATAGCTCAGCTCATTAGCTGTTGACTTGCACCGAATATTGAGCCAGTTGGGGCAGATATTTGGACTTCCCCCGGTCCAAGAGACACCTCCGGGCTATGATTGGGCGATGGACCCAAAACACTTCAAGCCTAGACATGGATACGCCTACTTCAACGAGAGGAAAAAAAGGAGCTTGAGGCGAGCCGTAGCAGAATTAGCTCTGCTTTCCCACGTGTTCACCAAAGCTGTGGAATGGGGAGTCGTGGATGAAAATCCTTGCAGGCAGATCCGGAAAGAGCGGCCAAGGCCCGCGACGCCGGTATGTGACCGAGGCGGAGTATGCGGCCGCCTACAAGGCGATGCCCACTATGCTCCAGTGCGCTATGGACCTTGCCGTCCTGACAGGCTTGAGGCCTGCGGATCTGCTTGCTTTGACGCGCTCAAACCTCACGGATGAAGGCATCCAGGTGTCCACGCGAAAAACGGGGCGAGATTTGATCATTGCGTGGTCGGATGAGATGCGCCGGGT
>DASWKF010000077.1:0-2708 GCA_036396795.1 Gammaproteobacteria bacterium
CATGGAGCCCCGTAACGGTGAGGTCGAGGTGCTCGGCGTGATCTCCTTCGTCCCGCCGCCGAATCCGGGCGTGGACCGCTGCTAGGACTCGGCCCTACCGTTCACTGTTGTTTTGCACCGAATACTGACCCGGGTTTTGCATTGAATAATGACCCGTCTCGGTGAGCCAGAGTATGGCTCAGGATTTGTCGGATTTTCTAGGTTTTCGTTCCCTCCTGGTCTGCGTTGAGCTGTTTTTGAAGCGGTAGCTGTCGTTGCCGGTCTCGACGATATGGCAATGATGCGTAAATCGATCGAGGAGCGCGGTGGTCATCTTCGGATCGCCGAACACGGTAGCCCACTCGGAGAAGCTCAGGTTGGTCGTAATCATCACGGACGTGCGCTCGTAGAGCTTGCTCAAGAGATGGAACAGTAGCGCCCCGCCGGGCTGCGAGAACGGCAGATAGCCGAGCTCATCGAGGATGACGAGATCGGCGTGAACGAGGCGGTTGGCGATCTGACCAGCCCTGCCGGCGGACTTCTCGTTCTCGAGCTGGTTGACGAGCTCGATGGTCGAGAAGAATCGGACGCGCAAGTGATGATGCATGATGGCCTGCACACCGATCGCGGTCGCGAGATGCGTTTTACCGGTCCCGGGCCCGCCGATGAAGACGACGTTATGGGCGCCGTCGACGAAGTCGCAGCCGTGGAGCGTTTTGACGAGCGCGACATCGACGGCGCCGTCCTCGAACTTGAAGCCGGCGAGATCGCGGTAGGCGGGGAACCGGGCGCTCTTGAGCTGATAGTTGATCGAGCGGACTTCGCGCTCGGCGACCTCGGCCTTGATCAGATCATCGAGCACAGGCTGCGCCTGCTTAAAGGCGGGTCCCTGTTGTTGAGCCAGGTCGGTGACTGCCTGCGCCATGCCGTGGAGCTTGAGCGACTTCATCGTCGCGATCATCGCGTCAGCTTGCATGGGCTTCTCCTCGCAGGTGATCGTAGCGAGTCACGTTGGCCTCGGGCTCTTCGAGCAGCGTCAGCCCGGTGGGCGTGTCAATCGGTGCCGGTGCGTCGGCCTCGAGCAGGCGGCTCAAGAGGTTCAGCACGTGCTCCTTCGAGACGACGCCGGACTCCAGCGCGAGCTCGACCGAGCAGAGTACTGCCTCCTCGTCGTGGTGGAGCACGAGCGAGAGGATCTCGACCATCTCCCGATCCCCGCCGGGGTGCTTGAGCAGCACGGCCTGCAGGCGTCTGAACCCCTCGGGCAGCTCCGCGAACGGCGCGCCGTTGCGAAGTGCGCCGGGCTTGCGCTGGATCACGGCCAGATAATGGCGCCAGTCGTAGATCGTACGGGCCGGCCGGTCGTGCCCGCGAGTGAACACGCGCGCGTGCTCGGCAATCACCTGGCCCTCGGCGACGACGACGATCCGATCGGCATAGGCTCTCAAGCTCACCGGCCGGTTCGCGAACGAGGCCGGCACGCTGTAGCGGTTGCGTTCGAACGCCACGAGGCAAGTCGGCGAGACGCGCTTGGTGTCCTCGACGAAGCCGTCGAACGGCGGCGGCATCTTCATCAGATGGTCTCGCTCGTCCGCCCAGACCTCGGCGATCGTGCGCTGCGGTTGCTCCGGATGGCGGATCTGGCTCCACTGCGCGATACAGCGGTGCTCGAGCCAGGCGTTGAGCGCCTCGAGATCAGCGAACTTCGGCACGTCGTGCCAGATGCGCGGTCGCGCATCCTGCACGTTCTTCTCGATCTGGCCCTTCTCCCAACCGGCCGCCGGGTTGCAGAAGTCCGCCTCGAACAGAAAATGGCCCGTCATCGCTCGGAACCGGGCATTGACGACCCGGGCCTTGCCTCGGCCGACTTTATCGACCGCCGTCTTCATGTTGTCGTAGATGCCGCGCCGGGGGATGCCGCCGAGCGCTGCCAGCGCCCGGTTGTGGGCATCGAACAGCATCTCGTGCGTCATCAGCGGGTACGCCCGCAGCATGAACGCGCGGCTGTGGCAGAGCTTGAACTGCGCCACCGCGAGCTTCTGCCGCTCCCGCCCGACGACCGCCCAGTCCTCGCTCCAGTCGAACTGGAAGGCTTCGCCCGGTGCGAACACGAGCGGCACGAACGTCCCGCGGCTCGTCCGCATCGCTTCCTGCTGCGCGCGTTCCCAGGCTCGGGCAAACGCTGCGACCCGATCGTAGGAGCCCGGATAGCCCAATGCCACCAGATCACCGTAGAGCTGCCGCCAGTTACGTCGTTGCTTGCGGCCCCGCGTCGCCTCGCGCAACAGCCAGGACGACAGCATCTCCGCATACGGGTCGAGCTTGCTCGGGCTCCGCCGCTTCGGATACACGGGCTCCAGCGTCCCGCTCGTCAGATACTTCCGGATCGTGTTCCGGGAGAGCTTGGTGCGCCTCGCAATCTCGCGAATCGATATCCCTTCGCGTAGATGCCAGCGCCGAATCACACTCAATAACGCCACGTCGATCACTCCTTTTTCCCCTGCTCTCCAAGAGCAGGATCAGGGTAAACACGTGGGTCAAAATTAGATGCAAATATCTAGGCTAGGTGGGTCAGTTTTAAATGCAAATCAACAGCTGGCGTTGAAACCAACCTCATGTGCACAACCGGCCAGGAAAACGAGCAGAAACCCAGCGCAGCGATTTGCCCCCACGACCTCTCTCCTGGCCGGAGTATCTGTTCGACAAAGGCTTCATGCCATGGGCTCCGA
>DASWKF010000078.1:0-1900 GCA_036396795.1 Gammaproteobacteria bacterium
AGGCGATGGCCCGTTTCCGCAATTTACTCATCCACCAATACGCCGAAGTTGACGATCGTCGCGTCCACCAGTTCCTTCGCCAGGACCTCGATGATCTCGATGCTTTCATCGCAGCCATCCTGGACGGCTTCTCCGAGCTGGGGCCGCAGTAGAAAAGCCCGCCGCTGATCACGAGCGCGCCGGCCGGGCGCGGTCACCGTGCCGCAGGCGGCGCTCCGGCGCAACGGCACGGGGGCTTACGCCGGGTCACGATCGGCGGAATCCCCACCGGGGCGTGGACAGGCCTTGGCCAGGGCTTGGGTCCTCCGAGCAGACGCCGCCGCATGGCGCCCGCGCCGGTCGTGACGTGGTGCGAGTGCTGCTCGGCGATCTCGATGGGCGCGCAGCAATGCGTATCTATAATGTGGTGTCGGTCGCGCCGCGCTTTAAGGATGGCGTTGAATCGCGCAGGGTGTCGCGGTGGACGACGTAGACGGTGGCGCGGTCGCGGATATTGATTTCGTTGGCCATGGCCGGCTTCGTCAGTTCGCGCGCAAGCGCGCTCCTACAGGGGGCCGTGCTCCCACAAGGGGCGTGCCCCAACATACTCAATCGGATGGGGTCTTCGCCCGATAGTGTTCCCATGGCTTTAGCACCCATGTCACGCCGCCGGACTCATTCCGTCGTCTGATACTCGATCTTGCGCGTTTCGGTAACCCGACGCGAGGCATCGAGGATCTCGAACGAGAGCAGGTCGCCGTGCTCGTCATAGTCGAGGATCACACCGGGCTTGTCCTCATCGCTCTCCGCGACGGCGACGCCCTCCTTCAGGATGACCGTCAGAGAATCCGTGCGGGGATCGTAGGTGACCTTCATGGTTTTCTCGTCCAGTATTTGTCGATCTTGCTCGTGGGATAGTCCGTGACGAGCGCGGCGTGCTCGCGGGCGTCGAGCCAAGCCTCGTCGATCGTCCTCATGGCGTCTGCTCCGGCCTATGGCAATCGCGCCTGCCTTGCGTTACGCGGCCACCTCACGGAGTTAACACCGCCGGCTCTGCCGGCGCCGAGCGGCCGGCGGCGAGCGTGCCGGTCTTGGCCTCGGCGAGGTGACCTCAATCATCGCAACAGGCGCCGCTCCAGCAGCGCCTGCATGTCCCTGCGGCCATCGAGTACGCAGTGGATGTATACGTTTCGGCCGATGATCTGATAGATCACCCGGTACGGTTTGAAATGAACCTCCCGGTAGGCGCTCGTGCCGATGCGGTCGAGCTCCGGCGGCACATGGCCGCGCGCGGCCGGCTCGTCGAGGCTCAGGCACAGGGTCTCCAATCGATCGAGAAGGTAGTCCGCTTTTTCCACCGAGTCGTTGGTCGCGACATAGGTGTAGATTTCAATCAGATCCTGCTCGGCGTCCTCGATGATCCGGACGCGGTAGCGCCTCACCCGGCACGTTCCTTAGACCGGCGGCGCACATCGGCAAACGCTTTTTTAACGGGCCTGGTGCGGCCTTCAACCAGGTTCTTCGAGCTCAGGGCCAGCATTTTGAGCAGTGCCAGGGACTCCTGGGTCTGCTCGTACGCCGTGATGTCCTGGAGCACGGCCTTGGCCTCGCCGTGCTGGGTGATGATCATCGGCTGACGGCCGTTCCTCACCTCGCGCACGGCCTCGGCCGTGTGGCTCTTCAAGTAACTGATCGGCTTCACGGATTCGCTGAGCTTCATGACGGGCCGCCCTCGGATTGAAGTACGTGCCAAATATAGGCCATATTTAGAACCACAGCAAAGAGGTACCATCCATCACCCGCGCCTTGGCGCCAGCCCAGTTCATAAATCACGAGGGAAACGGCCAAGGACGGTAAGCCCTATGGAACTAACGGAAGGATGCGCGAACGCAGGCGAGCCTCGTCGACGGTGATTAGAGCG
>DASWKF010000079.1:0-3137 GCA_036396795.1 Gammaproteobacteria bacterium
TTGAACGCGGCCAGGACCTTTTCCATCCGTGTTTTGTCTGTCGAATGCCAGACAAGAGAGTCCCAATCTGTAGAAACGACGGTAGCCCGCCCGCCGGGCCGCAGGATTCGGTTCATCTCCGAGAGCGCCTTCATAACGTCCGCTATGTACTCGAAGACCTGCACGGACACTGCGACGTCAAAACTAGCATCCGGGACCGGCAGTTTCGTTGCGTCACCTTGCTGCAGCTCCACCCACGACGTTCCTGAGCAGCGGTGTCTCGCGAGTTGGAGCATGGCTTCGCTTGTGTCGATTCCGACAATTCCTCCCGCAGGACCAACGAGGGGAGCCATTTCGCGAGCTAAGAATCCAGGCCCTGTACCAATATCTAAAGCTCGTTCGCCGGATTTCAGCTCCAGTGAGTTGAGAACAGCTTGTCGTCTCCGCGTTGCATCGTCCGTCTTGTACAGGGCTTCTATCCGCTGCGCTAATACCGGGTCGAACTGCAAACCAGTAGTCACTGTCACCCCCTATGCTCAAGATCGCTGCCTAACGTTCGCATTCAGCCGCGCGCTTTTTTGCGTCGACTGCAATGCGCGGTTATGCCTCGCCTACGGAAGCTCAATCGAATCTCCCAACCCGGCAAAGACGTACTGTCCCGCGAATAGCTCGCTCAAGGCCAGAAATGCCGGCTCTCCGGTACAGTGCCCCGGCGCGATGTACTCCACCTTCCATTTCTCGCGCAACGCTTTGGTGATGCGCTGAATTTCAGGCTCCTTCGTCAGCACGAGATGCAGGCCACCAAAAATACAGTACACGCGATCCTCGATCGCACACGACGCTGCAAGAATGTTCTCGATGCCAGGATGGGAACAGCCGACGACTAGAACCAGTCCCTTGGGCGTTCGCATCGCAAGCGATAGCTCGCGCATCTCCCGCGTACCCGGCACATCCGAGACCACCGCTACCAGCCAGACATCGGGCGAGATTTCGGTGGTCTCCTTGATCCAGACAAATTTCGCGTCGGGCCATGGCGATCCGTGACGAATCGCCTCCGGTGGCTTGCCGTCGTAGTACTGCATGTAGGGGGGCAGCGAGTGGCAGCGTGGATAGAACACGCCCGGGAGACTGGAGCCGAAGACTCCGTAGATCTCGTCGGGCGTGTACACCGTCACCCCGGGATTAAGCCCAAAAAGATGGTTGAGGCCGCTCGTATGATCGCCGTGTCGATGCGAGATCGCAGCGAAGTCGAGTGTGCGCAAGTTGACCTTGAGTGCTTCGGTGTTTTGGGCAAACGTTCGCGCGCTGTTCCCGGTATCGAACAAGATGCGCTTCCCACCGAACTCGATCAGCGCCGCAAAACCCCAATCCTTCTTCAGCTCGGGGCGCTTTCCGAACGAGTCATGAAGAATGGTTATGCGATTGCCGGACATGGCCGAGGCCTAACGTCCACGCCCAGCCGCGCGCGCCCACTGACGCTGGCAGAGCGAGGAACTCATGCGCGCGTCGGCCTGCGGCGTGCTGTTAGACGGCAATGGGTACGGTCTGGACACATAGGTAACAGATAATTGTCCTATCTCTGGGCGTCAATCGACCTTCGCCGCCACCGCCTCGATCTCGATCTTCAGTTCCGGCCGGGCCAGGCCTTGGACGACGATGAAGGTCGCGCCCGGCTTGTGTGCGCCCATGACGCGGTCGCGGATGGCGACGAACGCCGGCACGTCCGCCCGGTCGGTGAAATAGACGTCGAAGCGGACGACGTCGGCGAAGCCCATGCCAGCCGCCCGCAGCACCGCGCGGAGCCTTTCGAACGCCACCTCCGTCTGCTCCGCCGTCGTCCCGGGCGTGACGCCATCGGGCCGCGTGCCGACCTGGCCGTTGGTGAACAAGAGCCGCGCGCCCGCCGGCACCTCGACCCCGTGAGCGACGTTCGACGAATGGTGGTAGAGCTGGTCGAGGACGTGGAGTTTGAGCATGGCGGGAATCTTTGTATCAGAGTAGACAATAAGATGCCGACGATCACCAATACGAATATGACAAGGATCTCCATCAACCCCTGCGCGCGGATATGCTGCCGTCTAACGTGCCCGGTAACCGGCGCGCGCAGGACAACCCACGCACATGGCTGCACGTCCGCGCGCGTCCGCGTTGACCGGGGGGTTAGGCATCACGCGTGTCATTGGCCACGTGCGCGCAGCTCGTTGTCCATCAAGTGGTAGAGCTTCCACACCCGCGCCGCGATCTTGGAGGCCGTAACGTTGCGCGTGCGGTGATATGTAGCCTGAACACGTGACCGGTACGGAGGCTCGGCAGGATGACGTGTCAACATTTGGTGGATCCATTCGATGTCTTTGCGACAGGAAGGCGGCAAGCCACCAGGTTGAACGGCAAAGAGGAATCTGGATGCCACCCACACTCGGTCACGGACATCGCTCTGATTCTTGATCAGCACGCCGACTGCCTCTGACACCTTTCCGAACATGTACGCCAAGTTGTCCGGCATCGTGATGCCTAACGTTCGCGATGACGCGCACCACACGGAGCGCGTAGCGGCGAACGGATGGTGTCGCTGTCCATCGCGCTGTTAGGTTGCATGCTCTCCCATTTCGTTCAAGAGATCTCTAGCGACAACAGCAACGGCTTGGCGCTCAGCCTTATGTTGGTTCTGCCATTTTAGGCACGCAGTCAGGTACCGTGCCGCGACGGCCGGCTCTGACGAAATTTCTGTGTACGTGCGCCGAAGCTCCAAAATTCGCTCTGCCTTCGTCCGCAGAGACCGTGCAGTGGAGCGACTGCTATTCTCGTTTAGCGAAAAAAGGGTCGGGCTCCCGCCTCTAATCGCCCGCACGAGCGCGCGACGAAGCTCGGCGTTGAACTGCGCTCCAACGTCTCGATGTCTTTCATGCAACCTAACAAGAAATCGAACCCATAAGCGGGCCATTTGTTTTGCCCCGAATGTGGGGCTGAAGTAGGAAAGGCTACTCCCAACCCCCTGATTCCTCAATCGTGTCAACCGGCTCGGTCGCCTGTACGTTTATACAGTATAGGCCCCGGCCAAGGGAGGGAGCATGGCGCAGCCCAAACTGCTCGAGCAGTACCGAGAGCGCTTGCGGGTGAAGCACTACAGCCTGCGCACGGAGGACGCGTACCTGCACTGG
>DASWKF010000080.1:0-3022 GCA_036396795.1 Gammaproteobacteria bacterium
GTACGGGGTGTTGAAGCGCGCCCGCGTCTGCACGTCGAGGGCGCCGGCATGCTCGGTGAGCCGCCCCATGACGTAGCGCGCGCGCTCCTTGCCCGCGGCGGCGACGAGCGCATCCAGCGCCTCGAGCCACTCCCGCGTTTCCGCCGGATCGGCGTCGAGCGACTCTCCCGCGACCAGCTTGGCGATGTCGGAAACGTTGGTCATTGCGGCGCCTGCGGATTTTACGCTTTCTGACAGATGGCCCTGGTTTGCCGGTCCCGCATCCGAGGCTGCATAATCCGCCCAGCGCCATCGAAAAAGACCGACGGGACGGGCGGAAAGCAATGTCGAGGGACAAGCGTCATTACCACTTCGTTTGCTCCGCATTACCGCTTCACGTTGCGCAGGCATTTTGGCACGCCGCACATGGTTTCTGACACGCGCCTCGACAGCCCTCTGCCCATAATTCAGTCGCGTCTACGAGACGCCATTTGAAACGGACAAGCCCCCAATGTTCAAGCGCTTTGTAGTTTCCGGCACGAAGAAGAACGACAACCTTACGGGCACCGACCGCCTGGACATTATCTTCGGCAAAAAGGGCAACGACGTCCTCGACGGTCGCGGCGGCAAAGACTTCCTCTTCGGCGACAAGGGCGACGACACGCTCTTCGGTGGCGACGGCAACGACTTCCTCTTCGGCGGCAAGGGCGACGACCAGCTCTTCGGCGGCGACGGCAACGACTTGCTCTTCGGCGACAAAGGCAGCGACCAGCTCTTCGGCGGCGACGGCAACGACTTCCTCTTCGGCGGCAAGGGCGACGATTTTCTGGATGGCGGTGCCGGCAGCGACCGCATCATCGCCGACAAAGGTGACGACACGGTCAATTTCACGCTGTCGGAAAACATCGGCGCAAGGGACTACTACGACGGCGGCAAGGGTTTCGACACGCTGCAGCTCACGCTCACCAGCGCCGAGCTCCTTGCCGCGCAGCCAGAAATCGACGCGTTCAAGGCATTTGTGGCGGACGGCGGCAAGGTCTTCCATTTTGAAAGTCTCGGGCTCACCGTACGCAACTTCGAGGATCTGAAGGTCGAGCCAGCCGGCGGCGGCAACACGGCGCCGGTTGCTGAAGACGATTCATTCACGTTCAACGAGGACACCGAGACCGTTCTCAGCGTTCGCTACACTGACGCGAACGGAGACGATCTGACGCCGGCGATTGTCGCCGAACCGGAACACGGCGCGGTGGTGGTGAACGTGGACGGTACTTTTTCGTACACCCCGGCGTTGAACTATTTCGGACCCGATGGGTTCACATACCAGGTCAGCGACGGCACAGAGCTTTCCAACGTTGCAACGGTAAGTCTGACCATCCTTCCGCAGAACGACGCGCCGGTAGCGTGGGACGACAGTTTCGACGAACTCGCCGCCACCAAGGTCGATAGCCCGATTCGGGTCGCAGTTGTGGGTACCGTTCAAAGCTCCATCGAGGGAGCGCGAGACCAGCTACTGGATTCAACCGTCTTCGATTTTGATGCTACCGCGTTCGCTTACACGGACCGGGATTGGTCGATCCTCAACAGCTACGACGTCGTGGTGCTCGGCGAAAACGGGAACACTCAGTTTATCGATTACAGCAATGAAACCGCAACGGGACTTTTCGCTACCCTGAGCGAGTTCGTCCAAGCAGGCGGCGGCGTGGTCACTACGGGATGGTTTGCTCGCGCCCTTCCGCTCATCCTGGATGACACAGCTCGAGGCCTCGCTGACGGCATTGCGCCGATCAGTTCGGGCGTGCACGCCTTTACCGGCGTCAACCCGTTCTTTGGGACCGACGGCACCATCGAGATACTCGACTCGCAACACCCGATCGCGGGTGGCCTATCGAGTTTCCAGGTCACTACCCGAATTGGTTGGGAGCTGGCGGGCACGCTCGATGTAAACGCGGACGTCGTCACGCTGGGGCAAGGCGAATCGTCGGACCCCAGCAATCAAACCGGCGCCACCCTGTCGGCGATCGTTTACGACGAGGTGGCGCTGCAAAGCGGAAGCGCACCGGGCGGCAAGACTGCCTACCTGGGCGGAATGTACCTGGCGGACAACACCTTCAATCCGGAATTGACCCGTTCCGGTGATCTCGATGCGGTCTTTGAGCGCGCTATAGCCTGGGCGGCCGGCGGCGGTGGCGCTGCCACGGCGAGCGTCAAGATCAATCCTGCGGACCTCCTCGCCAACGACACGGACATTGATTCGCCGCCTGAAGGCTTCACATTTGAATCCTTCACGCAGCCGGGCGCGGAGGGCGCCTCGATAGCGTTCGTAGACGGCAATCTCGTCTACACGCTTGGCGCGCAGAGCCTGCAGGATCTCATGGCGGGCGGGGTTGTCGAAGACAGCTTCCAATACACGATGAGCGACGGCAACGGCGGCTTCTCGGATTTGGCAACCGTCAACCTGTCCGTCGACACGCTGCTCTAGCCCCGCTACATCGGCTCCCGCATCCCGCGCCGGAGATAAGCCGTCACCGGCGCGAGCATGTAGTCGAACGCCGTGCGGCTATCCGTACGGATGTACACCTCCGCCGGCATCCCGGCCTGCATGCGCAGGTTCCCCGCATCCGCCAGAGCCCCCGCGCTCACGTCCACGTTCACCACGTAATACGGCGCCCCCGACTGGGGATCCACCATCCGGTCCGCCGAAACGTAATTCACGTTGCCGGCGACGAGCGGCGTGGTGCGCGTCTGGTACGCCGTGAGCCGCACCTCGGCCTCGGAGCCCGCCCGCACGTGGTTGATGTCCTCGGGGCGGATGCGCGCCTCGACGACCAGCGTCTTGTCCTCGGGCACGATCTCCATCAGCACCTCGCGCGGCCCGACCACCGCGCCGGGCGAGAACACGCGCAGCCCCACCACCTCGCCCGCGATGGGCGCGGCGATGCGCTGCCGGTCGGAAGCATCCTTCGACGGCCGCAGCCGCTCCTCGAGGTCGAACAGGCGCGTGCTCGCCTCCTTCAACTCGTCGGCGGCGCTCTGCACGTAGCTG
>DASWKF010000081.1:0-1910 GCA_036396795.1 Gammaproteobacteria bacterium
GCAACGATGTGCCTATGACGCGCCTTTGGGGCGGCTGGTGGATGCGCGAACGACGAGCTCGACCGGACGAACGACGTGTCTTGCTCGTCGCCGGTTGGGTGGTGATTCGATCAGATCGATCACGATGTCCGCGGCATCGGAGCCGACTTCATACTGCTGGATACGAACCGTCGTCAGTGCCGGCGAGAGTCGATCGACGAGAGGCATGTCGTTGTATCCGGTAACCGAGACATCGCTTGGACAATCGAGCCCGTGCTGGCGGAGGGCATCTATCGCGCCGATCGCCAGTCGGTCGTTGGCGGCGATCAAGGCGGTGAAACCAATCCGACGCTCAAGCAGTTCCTCGGTCTTCGCGCGGCCTTCTTCCTCGTTGAAGCCAGCCGTGAAGACGACGAGTGCCGGATCGCCGTCAAGGTTCAGCGCCTGCCGATGCCGCTCGAAGGCAAGATAGCGTTCGACACCGGTGGACATGGCCTGTGGGCCGGCGAGATTGGCAATGCTGTGATGGCCAAGTGACGAAAGGTGCCTGAGCACGTCGCGTATGCCGGCATCCTCGTCGTTGACAACAGACGAGACGGACTCGTCGACAACCCGACGATTCACGGTGACGACAGGAAGGCCGTCTGCCACGAGCCGGGAGACCGCACGATCCTCGCGTTCCACGCTGGCAAGGATGAGGCCGTCGACACCGCGCGCGCGCAGCAGGTCCGCGATCTCGGCTTCCTGAACGACGCGGCCATCCGTATTGGCCAGCACAGCCAGGTATCCGCGTTTCGCGAGCGCGTCCTCGACGCCGCGAATAATCGGAGGAAAGACCGGATTCGTTATGTCGGGCACGATGACGCCGATCGTTCGTGTCCGGTTTGTGCGCAGCGAATGCGCCGCGGCGTTGGGGCGGTAGTCCAGATCCCGGCTGATCTGGCGAATCTGCGCGACCACTGCCGGCGTGAGCAGCCTCTCGGTGCGCGGATTGAGCGCGCGGGAGACCGTCGACAGATGGACGCCGGCGACCTTGGCAATGTCCTTGAGAGTCGCGCGCCGCCTCATGATTTGCCTCGCGTCGCTACTGCTGCCATGTCGCGATTGACTCCGCCGGGTAAAAGCGCGAGCATACGTGCAAACGTTTGCATGAACAAGCGAGCTCATGAGGCGCGAGCCGCTGGGGAGGAAGCCATGAATGATGTGAGACTGGAGCCGCGCTCGGTCTCGCGTGAGGTTTCGGAATCGCTCGACCCGCATTGGCGATGGGACCGGGCGCTGCCGGCGCCGGGGCACACGAGCGTCGATTTCGAGGTCCGCGTAGATTTTCGCCGCCTGCATTCCTACCGCCTCGGCCGCATCCGCCAGGCCCTCAGGAATTCGAAATGCGGCGCGCTGCTTCTCTTCGACGTCAACAACATCCGTTACATCACGTCGACGAAGATCGGCGAGTGGGAACGCGACAAGCTGTGCCGTTTCGCGCTTCTTTCCGGCGATGCCGATCCGATCCTCTGGGACTTCGGCTCGGCCGCCGTCCACCACCGGCTCTATTGCGACTGGATGCCGACCGAGAATTTCCGCGCCGGCATGCTCGGAATGCGCGGCACCGTGCCGCCATCGGCCGGCCTGATGAAGCGCCACGCCGAGGAGATTAAGGCGCTGCTGGTGTCGGCGGGCGTCGCCGACATGCCGCTCGGCCTCGATCTCGTCGAGCCGGGCATGTGGCATGAACTGGAGAAGGTCGGGCTCAAGTTGGTCGATGGCCAGCAGGTCATGCTCGACGCCCGCGAGATCAAGAGCATCGATGAGATCACGCTTCTCAACCAGGCCGCCGCGATGGTCGACGGCGTCTATCACATGATCTGGGAGGAGCTGAAACCGGGCGTCCGCGAGAACGACATCGTCGCCAAGGCCAACAAGCTGCTCTACGA
>DASWKF010000082.1:0-2295 GCA_036396795.1 Gammaproteobacteria bacterium
GGGATGCTGGTCGAGCGCGTGGCCGGCGGCAAGGCGCTGCCCGCGGAGGTGCTCGACCAGATCGTCGCCAAGACCGACGGCGTGCCGCTGTTCGTCGAGGAGCTGACCAAGACCGTGCTCGAAGCGGGATTCCTCGTGGAGCGCGGCGACCGCTACGAGCTTGCCGGCCCGCTGCCGCCGCTCGCCATCCCCTCGACCCTGCAGGATTCGCTCATGGCGCGCCTCGACCGGCTGAGCCCGGTCAAGGAGGTCGCCCAGATCGGCGCCTGCATCGGCCGCGAGTTCTCATATCAGCTGCTCGCCGCGGTCTCGCCGTTGCGCGACAATGAATTGCAGGACTCGCTCCAGCAGCTGGTCAACAGCGAGCTGATCTTCCGCCGCGGCACCCCGCCCGATGCCACCTACACCTTCAAGCACGCGCTGGTGCAGGATTCGGCCTATCAAAGTTTGCTCAAGAGCCGGCGGCAACAGCTGCACGCGGAAATCGCAGATGTTCTGCCGCAACGATTTCCTGAGATCGCGGAGTCGCAGCCGGAGTCTTTGGCCCGACATTGCACCGAAGCCGGCCTCGCTGATCGTGCGACAGACTACTGGCTCAAGGCAGGAACGAGAGCGATAGAACGTTCAGCATATAGCGAGGGAATTTCGCACTTCAGGCTGGGTTTGGATGCATTGAGCAAGTTGCCGCGTACGAAGAATCGCGACGAAGCAGAGATTGATTTCCAGATCGGACTGGGCGTCGCTCACATCGCAGTCAAGGGTTACGCGGCAGCAGAGACTGGTCTGGTTTATGAGCGTGCCAGAGAATTATGCGATGAGATTGGTAATCCCTTACACGTATTCCGCGTATACTATGGCCTGTGGGTGTTCTATCTGAATACTCGGCCATTCCACGAATCCTTGCAGCTCGCCGAGACGTTTCTGCGTAAGGCCGAAGATAGCAAAGAGCGCATTCCACAACTCGTGGCGCACCGCTTAATAGGTCATACACTCATGCATATGGGCGAGCCCCACCGCGCTCTGGACCATCTCGATCGAACGCTCGCCCTGTATGATCTCACGGCGGATCGTGAAGTGGTCACTTCCTATGCCGTAGATCCCTGGGCATTAGCGCAAATGAATCGGTCAATATGCTTATGGGTGCTCGGCTTTCCGGATCAGGCCCAATCTGCAATGCGTCAGGCCGTCGTTCACGCGGAGGCATTGGACCATCCTCATACGATAGGCTACGTGTTATGTTGGGGTAGCTGGCTAGATCTTTTCTTGCGTGATGGCGCGAGTGCGGAACAACGCGCCGACTATTGCCTGGCCGTTGCGACGGAACAGCGGTTTTCGGACTTGTTGGCTTTTCCGCGAATCCATCGTGGCTGGGCACTGACACTAGAAGGAAAACTCCAGGAAGGGATTGCAGAAATTCACGCCGGAATTGCGGACCACAAGACCAACGCTCCCAACAACCCGGACTATCATGTCGCTCCGGACTATCATGTCGCTGATGCGTTTGCCCTGGCGGGAATGAATGATGAAGCCACTAACGCTCTCGATCATGCATTGGCCGTCGAGGACAAGTTCGGTGGCCGTGCATTTAGGTCCGAATACTTCCGCCTCAAGGGCGCATTGCTGTTGGCACGATCCATCGACAACGAAGCCGAGGCGGAGGTGAGCTTCCGCACTGCCATGGATGTCGCCCGATACCAGCAGGCGAGGAGCTGGGAACTGCGCGCAGCGACGTCGCTTGCCCGCCTGTGGCAAAGCCAAGGCAAGGCGCACGAGGCTTATGACCTGCTCGCCCCGGTTTACGGTTGGTTCACCGAAGGGTTCGACACCGCCGACTTGGTCGAGGCCAAGGCGCTTCTCGACGACCTCCGCCCGGCGACCCGTCGCCGGTCGCGTTGACCTCCGAACGAGCGTGCGGTCAGCAGAGGAAGCCGGAGGGCGGCCGCAGCCCATGGGACCTCCATCCAAATCGTCTTGACCTTCGCGGGCGGCGCGTGCAGTATGGTCTTACCAACGTCTTACCGAGAGCGGGCGATGGCGAGGACGCGGCTGTCCAGCAAGGGCCAAGTGATCATCCCGAAGCCGGTGCGCGACCGTCACGGCTGGAGCGCGGGCACCGAGCTCGAGGTCGAGGACCGCGACGAGGCGGTCGTGCTACGGGCGGTCGGCCCGTGGCCGCGCACCACCGTCGCGCAGGTCTTCGGCTGCCTGCGCCACGAGGGCCCGCCCCTTTCCGTGGACGAAATGGACGCGGCGGTCGCGCGCGAAGCGCGCCGGCGGCGATGATTGCGCTCGACA
>DASWKF010000083.1:0-2399 GCA_036396795.1 Gammaproteobacteria bacterium
CTAGACATAATGGCTGCCACAGCTTCTGCGCGGCGCGCTCAGTCGACGGCCGCCTGCGCGGGCCCCGCTCTTGGGTGGGGGGCCTGCTCGGCGGCAGCTGATGCCGGCAATCGAGCTGAGATCGCGCCGGGGAAGCATAGACCTACCGTCCCCGTACATCGTGGATGATGCGGAGTATCTGACGCTTCGCAAACAGCACCACACACGAGGAGGTAGGTCATGGGGAACCGTAGCATGTTCGTAGGGCTGGATGTCCACAAGGAAACGATCGACGTCTCGATTGCTGAGGGTCAGCGGGAGGGAGAAGTCCGGCACTACGGGGTCATCGCGAGCGATCTCGAGCCGCTCGACAAGGTCGTGCGGGCGCTGCGCGCGCCGGACCGACGGCTCCACTTCGTGTACGAGGCCGGTCCGTGCGGCTTCGGGATCTATCGGCACCTGACGAAGCGAGGTGAGGACTGCGTCGTGGTGAGTCCGTCGATGATACCCAAGCGGAGCGGGGATCGCGTGAAGACGGACCGGCGAGATAGCCAGATGCTGGCGCGCTTGCATCGGGCGGGCGAACTGCGCGCGATCTACGTGCCGGATGACACCGATGAAGCGATGCGCGATCTCGTGCGCGCGCGCGAAGACGCCGTCGTGGTGGGCACGCAGGCGAAGTGCCGGTTGAAAGCGTTTCTGCTCCGGCAGGGGCGTCGCTATCCGGGGCGTGAAGGCTGGACGCTGCCGTACCGCCGGTGGTTGGCGGACCTCAGTTTTCCGACGGCCGCCCAACACATCACGCTGCAGGAATACCGCGACACGATCGACGAAACGGAGCGACGGGTCGAGCGGGTGACGGAGCAACTGCGCGACCTCGCGCCGACGTGGCGCTGGGCGCCGATGGTGGCGGCGCTTCAAGCGTTACGCGGCGTGTCGTTCATCACCGCGGTGGCGTTGGTGGCCGAACTCGGGGACCTGACACGCTTCGGCCATCCGCACGAACTGATGGCGTACCTCGGACTCGTGCCGTCGGAATATTCCAGTGGGCCGAGTGTGCGACGGGGCGCCATCACGAAGGCGGGCAATCCCCACGCCCGCCGGCTGCTGGCGGAAGCCGCCTGGGCGTATCAGGGGATTCCGCGGATTGGGCGCCAGCATGCGTATCGTCAGGAGGCGTTGCCGAAGGTGGTGTGCGATATCGCGTGGAAGGCCCAACTCCGACTGACGACGCGCTTCCGACGGCTGGTCGCGCGGGGGAAGGCAAAACCAAAGGTCGCCACCGCGATCGCGCGCGAGCTCACGGGCTTCATTTGGGCGATTGCACAGGAGGTGTCGCCGGCGTCGTCGTAAGGTGACGCGCGTACAAGATGTCTTCGTTCATCGGTCGTTCCGGCGGTACGGTGACCAGGTGGAGAATCCTCGAAAACGTTAAGGGCGGCAGCTTCGGCTGCGATGTCCGTGCCTAGAGTGAGGCAGCTCCGCGACGCACAGAAGTCTGGCGGTACCCAACCCGCGGATATCAGCAGCGTCAACCGTCGCTAGAACATCGTGCCGCCGGAACGATCGATGAACGAGGACTGAGAAACGGAGAAAGAGCACTCACGATGGTGACGACGGGAAGGTTTTGCCTACTTGACAAGTGACAGCCATATCAACGTTGGCGCTCACCCGCGCCGGCTGCGGCGCGCGAGCGACGCGGGCGGCGTCGGGTGCAGCGCCGTGTTATGCCGCCTGCCGCGCATTTACGGCAATGGATCAAGGCGATGAAGTCGCTCCAGTCGGCTCGCTTTCGCCCACAACGCCAACATGTCCTGCTGGTGCAGTGTTGCCCACTCGGCCACCAGTCCCATCGCTCGCGGCGGCAGTTTGCCTGAGATAACCGCCAAGGTCTCAATCGCGATTCTCGCCTCGTGCTCCGCGTACTCAGCGTGAAAATGGGGTGGCGCGTGATCCGCGAAGTACATCTTGATCACGATCCCGTAGAAGCGGCAGATCTCAGGCATCCGCCGGAACCGACCTGAGACTGGGGAAGATCTCCCCCGGCGACTTGCCCGTCAGCCGCAAGTACATTGCGTCGGGACAGATGTCGATGTCAGATCCCCACTCGATCGCTCCGTGAGACGCTAGCCGTACCGAGTTGAAGAACGTTGGGGCGTTCCACGCCTCGAACACACCACGCCCGGCCAAGTCGGAGACATCGACTTCTCCTTCGACGCCGTCGTCGTATCGGAGCCAGATTCGGAAGTTCGGGAGTGCTTTAACCTCGATCAGTTGAGCCATGATTAGCCTACCGTGATGACATCAGGATACCGCCGAATTGGCTCTGCATCCTGCGTCAGGACATTGCCAAGTTCCTGGATTCTGGCGGCATAACGGTTGCGCTCAGCCGCGAGCGGCGCGAGCAAGCGCCCGGTGAA